>CANFXW010000018.1 GCA_947451145.1 Sphingomonadaceae bacterium
CCGACCACCCAATTCCAGGTTACCCTATGGGTGGTCGGGCGGGGGAGCGGGCCGGTGCCGCTCTACCCGAAACGGAGTTTCGGGTCAGACATTCAAAATTGACGCTCGGGCAGGTGGACGATCAGGCCATCGAGCGCGTCGCTCATGATGATCTGGCACGAAAGACGGCTGGCCGAAGTCGGCGGGCAGGCGGTTGCCTCCAGCAGTTCCTCTTCCACTTCATCTGCCGGGCCGCCGACCTTTTCGGTCCAGGCCGGATCGACATAGCAGTGGCAGGTGGCGCAGGAAGCCGCGCCGCCGCATTCACCGGCAATGCCTTCGATGCCGTTATAAAGCGCGCCGCGCATCACGTTTTCGCCCACCGCAACATCAACGGTGTGGCTGGCTCCATTGGCTTCAACATAGGTTACGGATGGCATTGACTTGACTCTCCACAAAGACTTCAGCTAAATGAGAACGGTGTTCTCGTTTGGGTAGAACATGCCGCTCCCGGAGTCAATGAGAATGTCGTTCTCAAAGCCAGATCGCGCCAAAATGCTGGTCGATGCGGCCTATGACATGCTGGCCGAGCAGGGGCTCGACGGGCTGACCATTCGCGCCGTTCTGGAGCGCACCGGCCTTGCCCGCCGCGCCTTTTACGAGAGCTTTTCGGGCAAGGACGATCTGGTTCTGGCAGTGTTCAAGCAGACGCTGGAATATGCCGCGCGCTATTTCGAAAGCGAGGCCGAGCGGCAACTGCCCGATCCGCTCGAGCGCCTGCGTTATATCGTCACCGCCATCGTGCTGGGGCGCGGCTATCTGGGCGAGGGCGTCGATGTGCAGCGTGACCGGCGCGGCGCTGCGCTCAGCCGCGAGCATATGCGGCTCGCCGAGAGCCGCCCGGCAGACCTGCAGGCGGCGCTCGATCCGCTGCTCGATCTGATCGCCCGCCAGCTAAGCGACGGCATGGCCACGGGCCGTGTGCGCAAGGCTGATGCTGACCGGCTGGCGATGCTGGTTTACAACACGGTGTCCAACACGGTGCACACCGAGCTGCTCGCTGAAGAGGGCCAAGCGCCAGACCCCGCCCGCCGCACCCGCCTCGCCGAAGACATCTGGGAGTTCTGCCGCCGGGCGATCATCGCTTGAGCGTTAGGATTGGCGCGATCTCAACTTCACCATTCGTCATTGCGAGCGTAGCGCGGCAATCAAGAGCGTTTGTGCATGACGCTCTTGATTGCTTCGTCGCTTCGCGACTCGCAATGGCGAGGAAGTGGGTGGTGATTGCTTTAGGAGAGAGCAATGGCACAGTTACGTTTCGATGGCCGGGTGGCCGTGATCACTGGCGGCGGGCGCGGGCTGGGGCGGGCCTATGCGGAGCTCCTCGGGAGCCTCGGCTGCAAGGTCGTGGTCAATGACAACGGCAGCGTGATCAAGGGCGAGGGGGCCGACGAAGGGCCAGCCCAAGAAGTGGTCGATGCCATCAAGGCGGCAGGCGGCGAGGCCATTGCCAACACCGACAGCGTCGCCACGCCCGGGGGCGGCCGCGCGATTGTTAGGTGCGCGCTCGACGCCTGGGGCCGGATCGACGTGCTGATCCATAACGCGGGCAACGTCCGCTATGGCACGATCCGCGAGCTTTCCGACGAAGACCTGAACGCCGTGCTCGATGTCCACCTCAAGGGCGCGTTCCATGTGGTGCGCGCGGCGATGGGGCCAATGTGCGATGCCGGTTATGGCCGGGTCGTGCTGACCAGCTCGATCGGCGGGGTCTATGGCAACAATGCTTGCGTGAATTACGCCATGGCCAAGTCGGGCATGATCGGCCTGAACAACGTGATCGCGCTGGAAGGTGAGGCGCACGGGGTGAAGTCAAACGTCATCGTCCCCGCTGCCGTCACCCGCATGGCCGAGGGTCTTGATACCTCGCTCTACCCGCCGATGGGCCCCGAACTGGTCGCGCCGATGGTCGGCTGGCTGGCGCATGAGAACTGCTCGGTCTCGGGCGAAATCTATGCCGCAGTCGCCGGGCGCATGGCCGAGATGTATATCGGTGAGACCAAGGGGGTCTACCAGCCCGCATGGTCAGTCGATGACGTAGGCGCCGCAATCGGCACGATCCGCGACAAGGCCGATGCCAAGGTGTTCGGACTGCATGGCCATGTCGACCACCTGACCTACAGCTTTGGCATGGCGCGGGGGGCAGAGGGCTAGGCTTCCGCCCCGTCAGCGATCCCGATCGACCTTGTCATATTCAAGCTCGATATCCTTCGGCACGTCGGGAAAGCTGTCCCAGGGCAGCGGCTTGTGCAGTTCCATCGACCAGCGCTCCTGCCATTCGATGCCGTCCTTGCCTGAATAGGGATCACGGGTCCGGTAGGCCGGATCGCGCACGGCCGTTGCGAGGCTGACAGGCTTCAGATTTTCACGCTTCAGCAGGGCAGCCAGATCATCGATGCAGTCGGCATTGAGGCGGGTTGCGTGCAGCAGCATGACATAGGCGATGTCCCGCCCGAACAGATTATGCGCGGCGTGGCGATACCAGCGGATCGCCTCTGTGGTATAGGCAAGGTACTGTTCGCGGATGCTCTTGCGCCGAGCCTCGTCGTGACGGGCGATGGCATAGTCATAGGGCTCGGCGAATTCCCAGTCATCGGCGTCGATCGTTACCGGCGCAATGCGATAGCCGTGCGCGTGAAGCCATTTGTCGATTTCGGTCTTCACCGCTGCGGGTGTTCCGGTCTCTAGAAAGGGATGGCGAAACCAGACAATGCGCCGGTGCCGCGCCGCCAGCAGATCGCGGATCACCGGCTCCCCGCGCTCAATATCGGCGATATAGCCCTCGGCACCCAGCTGGTTGGGCGATTCATGCGAATAGGTGTGGTTGCCCAGGTCCATCCCGGCCGCCAGCCAGCTTTTCAAGACCGTGATCTGCTGGGCACGATCTTTTTCGCCAAGCTTGCCCTGGTTCACAAAAGCGGTCGCCGGAATGTGGTGACGCTTCAACCCGCGCAGAATCGTGGCATTGAGGTAGTTGATATAGGGCTGGTCGTTGAGGATCGTCAGCGCGGGCAAGTCGTCAAAGGTGAGGGCAATGGTGGCGTGTGACGCCTTGGCCTGGGCTGTGCCACCCGCCATCAGGCCGAGGATCAGCAGGCCAGCACGCAGAAATTTTCCCATGGCCGCTTGATCCTATCGCACCGAAAACACGCCTGACTAGTGCCCCCGCCATACCGGCTTGCGCTTCTCGGAGAAAGCCAAAGGGCCTTCCTGCGCGTCGTCAGAATTGTAACATTTTTCGTGTGCGGCCCAGGCCGCTTCCAGCGCGGCGGCGCGGCCCATTTCGGTGGAGAGCATCACGGTATTCCGGGCCGCCTCAACCGAGAGCGGCGCGCCTTCGAGCACTTCGCGCGCCAGTTCCAGCGCGCATTCCATCAGCGCTTCAGGCTCGGCGAGGCGGTTGACGAGGCCGATTTCGTAGGCGCGCTGCGCCGTGACGGGCTTTCCGGTGAGCACGATCTCCATATAGATCCGCTGCGGGATCATGTGGATCAGCGGCGATGCCCAAGGGCTGCCGCGCCCGACCTTGACCTCGGTAATGGCAAATTTGGCGGATGTGCTAGCGACACACAGATCACAGGCCTGCGCGATCATCCAGCCACCCGCAAAGGCCACGCCGTTTACCGCCGCAATGGTCGGCTTGGACAGCTGCATGTTCTCGTAGGGCACCGGGAACATGTCGCGCGGCGGCACTTTCAGCTGCTTTTCGACCATCTCTTTCAGATCGCCACCGGCGCAAAAGGCCTTTTCGCCCGCACCGGTGAGAATGGCGATTCGCGCGGAATCATCGGCCTCGAACCGGGCCCAGGCAGCACGCAGTCCCTCGCGCACTTCAAGGCTCAGACAGTTGCGCTGCTCGGCGCGATTGATGGTGATGAGCGCTATGCCCGGTTCAGGGTGCGAATAGAGGACGGCATCGGTCATATCAGAACCCTCTCGTTTGGATTTCGTGCGCGGCGCGGCTGAGGTCCTCGCGGAAATCGGGATGGGCAATGGCGATCAGGCGGCGGGTGCGTGTCGCCAGCGACTGGCCCTTGAGCTCAGCCGCGCCGAGTTCGGTGACGACCACATCCACCTCGGTCCGCGCCGTGGTGACCGGGCCGGAGAGGGCGGGCACGATCTTGCTCAGCGTGCCGCCCTTGGCCGTGGCAGCGAGCACCATCAGCGAGGCCCCGCCGGGCGAGCGCGCACCGGCGCGAACGAAGTCGACCTGTCCGCCGGTTCCGCCCATATAGGCAGAGCCGCTCTGCTCGGCATTGACCTGTCCGGTAAGGTCCACTTCCAGCGCGGAGTTGAGCGTCACCAGCCGGGATAGCTGGCCGAGCACGGCGGCGTCGTGGGTATAACTGGTCGGCGTCATCCGCACTGCCGGGTTGCGATCACAGAACTGGTAAAGCCGCCGCGTGCCGATCAGCGCGCCGTTGATGGTTACGCCCGGATCGATCTCCTTGCGGGCATTGGTGACAACCCCGGCCTCGATCAGATCGACCAGCCCGTCGCCGAGCATGCCCGAATGGACGCCCAGATCCTTGCGATCCCCCAGCAGGCGCAGGATTGCATCGGGCACCGCGCCGACGCCGGTCTGGATCACCGAGCCATCACCGATAAACTCGGCGCAGTGGCGGGCAATGCCTTCGTCGGTCTCGCCGATCTTGGTGGGGGCGACTTCCACCGGCTGGCGCGAAACCTTGACCGCCACATCGATGGCCGAGGCGGGGATCAGTTCGCCGTGGGTGTAGGGCACGGCCTCGTTGACCTCGGCGATCACCACCCGCGCCTTGTCGACGGCGGCGCGGACATAGTCGCTGATCAGGCCGCAGGAATGATTGCCGTCGGCATCGGCCGGGCTGACCTGAATCATCGCGACATCGCAGGGCATGATCCCGGCGGCAATCAGAGGCGCGACCTGGCTGACGTGGACCGGGATGACGTCGAGAGCATGGACCTTGGTCATCGAGCGTAGCGCGCCGATTGCGCCCATCGAGGAGAGGCGGAAGCTGGCGGCGCTCTCTGGCGTGAACAGGCCGGAAAAGCTGGTGGCGATGAAGGCAGAAAGGCCGCCGATGTGCTGCCCCTGCTCGATCAACGCCTCGACCAGCGTGACCGGTTCACCGCAGGCCTGCCCGAAGACGATATGATCGCCGGGTTTGAGGAACTGGCGAAGATCGAGCGTTTCGGGGGTTACGTGAACCGTCACAGCTTGCCCACTTGCCTCAGCAGTTGCTGGGCGCGGCTGAGGTAGGGGCGGTCGAGCATCGCGCCCTTGAAGCCGATGGCGCCAACCCCGGGATTGGCGGCGAACACGTCGACGATCTCTTGCGCTTCGGCAATCTCTGCCTCGCTTGGGGTGAAGGCATCGTTGATCACATCGACCTGCGCCGGGTGGATCGCCATCATGCCCTTGAAGCCATCGCGGCGCACGCGGGTGGCGCGCAGGCGCAGGGCTTCGAGATCGCGGAAATCGGCGCTGATCGTTTCGATGGCGGTAACGCCGGCGGTTGCCGCTCCCAGCACGGTCATGCTGCGCGCGAGTTCATAGGTGAAGGTATAGGCGCCGCTCTCGTCCTTGTTCGACTGCGCGCCGATCGAGTCGGCAAGATCTTCCGCGCCCCATGTCAGCGCGACAACCCGCGGCGCGCCCTTGTAATCGCCGGTGTGGAACATGGCTTCGGCGGTTTCGGTGATCAGCACGATCACCGGGGTCGAGCCCTCTTCGATCCCGTTCGCCACTTCGAGTGCCGAGAGGCAGTGATCGAGCTTTTCGACTTCCTGCCGTCCATAGACCTTGGGCAGCATGATCCCGCCGGGGTTTGCAGGCATGATCGCTGCGAGATCGGCGAGGGTATAGGGGCCGTCAAACGGATTGATCCGCACCCACAGGCGGTGGCGCTGTTCAGGGTTCGCGGCGATGAAATCGTGGACCATTGGCCTGGCCGCCGCCTTGCTCTCGGGCGCGACGGCGTCTTCCAGATCGATCAGCACGATGTCGGCGCTGCCTTCCATCGCCTTGGTCATCTTCTTCTCGCTGTCGCCGGGGGCGAAGAGCCATGAGCGGGCGGTTGCGGGGGCGTGGTGCATGTTCTCTTCCTGTTGGTTTAATACGACTTCGGCAGCTCGAGCACGCGCTCGGCGATGAAGTTCATGATCTGGTGCGGGCTGACCGGGGCGATGCGCGGGATCAGCACTTCGCGCAAGTAGCGCTCGACGTGGTATTCCTGCGCATAGCCCATGCCGCCCATCGACATCAGTGCCGTCTGGCAGGCCTCATAGCCGGCCTCTGCGGCGAGGAACTTGGCGCTGTTCGCTTCAACGCCGCATTCCTTGCCGGCATCGAACAGGCTGGCGGCTTTCCACACCATAAGCTCTGCGGCGGCGAGCTGCATCCACGCCTTGGCGAGCGGATGCTGGATGCCCTGATTCTGGCCAATCGGACGGCCAAAGACGATCCGCTCCTGCGCATATTTCGATGCGCGGGCGATAGCGACCTTGCCAAGCCCGACGGCCTCCGCGCCGAGCAGAACGCGCTCGGGATTAAGGCCCTGCAGCAGGATCTTGAAGCCCTGACCCTCGGCACCGATCCGGTCTTCCTCGGGCACGAACAGATCGGTGATGAACAGCATGTTCGAACCGACGGCATGGCGGCCCATCTTGGGGATGATGCGCGCCTCAACCTTGCTGCGGTCGAGCCTGGTGTAGAACAGGGTCAGGCCTTCGGTCTTCTTCTTCACATCTTCCAGCGCGGTGGTGCGGGCGATGATCAGCATGTAATCGGCAACGTGGGCGTTGGTGATCCAGATCTTCTCGCCGTTGAGCAGGTAGCCGCCGTCAACCTTGGTCGCGCGGGTTTTCAGGCTGGTGGTATCAAGGCCGGTGTTGGGCTCGGTCACGGCAAAGCACATCTTCTTCTCGCCCGAGATGATCGGCGGGATCATGCGTTGCTGCTGCTCTTCGGTGCCGAACAGGTGGACCGGCTCCAGCCCGAATACCGGGCCGTGGATCGCTGATGCCGCCGTCATGCCGCCGCCGCTTTCGGCCACGGCCTGCATCATGATCGCCGCTTCGGTAATGCCAAGCCCGGCACCGCCAACCGATTCCGGCATGGCAATGCCCAGCCAGCCGGATTCAGCCATCACCTTGTGGAACTCCACCGGCCATTCGCCCGAACGATCATGCTCAAGCCAGTAATCGTCGCTGAAGGCCGAGCAATGCTGCAGCACCGCTTCGCGGATCGTCTGCTGGTCGTCGGAAAAGGCAAAGTCCACGGGGGCGCTCCTTGGATGAATTGACGCGGCGGCTAGCAGGCACTGCACATTGCCACAATCGCAGGCTCTGGCAATATCGGCTGGGCGAATGGATAAGGGCGGGCAAATAGGCTAGCCGCGCGGCAGCTTCAGGAGTGTTTTGATGACCGCAGCTTCGCCAAAGACCGGACCGCTCGCAGGCATTCGCGTGATTGACCTGACCTCGGTGGTCTTCGGCCCCTATGCCACGCAGATCATGGCCGACATGGGCGCGGACGTGATCAAGGTGGAGCCGCCAGCGGGGGACAATACGCGCTGGATTTCTGCCGGGCCAGCCGAGGGCATGGGCGGCATCTATGTCAATGTGAACCGCGGCAAGAAGAGCGTGATGCTCGATCTGCGGCAGGAGAAAGACAAGGAAGCCCTGCGCCGCCTCGTCGCCACTGCGGACGTGTTCATCCATTCGATGCGGGCCAAGGCGATCGACAAGCTGGGCTTTTCCTATGCGGCGGTAAAGGCGCTGCGGCCCGACATCATTTACACCAACTGCTATGGCTATTCGCGGCGCGGGCCGGAAGCGGACCAGCCCGCCTATGACGATACGATCCAGGCTGAATGCGGCATCACCCACGTGCAGGGGCTGATGAACGGCGAGCCCGGCTTCGTTGCGACGATCATGGCCGACAAGGTGGCGGGGCTCCACGCGCTCTATGCGACGATGATGGCGCTGTTCCACCGCGAGCGCACCGGCGAGGGGCAAGAGGTTGAGGTCACCATGTTCGAGGCGATGTCCTCGTTCATGCTGGTCGAGCACGCCAATGGCCGCCTGTTCAATCCGCCGCTGGGGCCAGCGAATTATCACCGCGCGGTGGAGCGCAACCGCAGGCCCTACAAGACCAGGGACGGCTATGTCGCGGCGCTGGTCTATAACGACAAGCACTGGGACGCTTTTACCGAGAGCGTACAGCCAGAGTGGAACTGCCCCGAATTCGCCACGCTGGAACTGCGCGCCAAGCAGATTGGCCGGGTCTATGGCCTGCTGGCGGAAACCTTCGCCACCCGCACCACGCAGGAATGGCTCGACCTGCTGCGCGAGCTGAATATCCCCGCCTCGCCGCTGCGTTCCACCGACGAGCTGTTCGAGAACGAGCACCTCAACGCCATCGGCTTTTTCGAGAAGGTGGATAGCCCGGTCGGCGAGATCACCTATCCCGGCGTGCCGGTGTGGTTCTCGGCGACACCGGGCAAGGTGCAGGGCCCCTCGCCGAGGCTGGGTGAGGATAATGACGCAGTGCTGGGGGAGCTGGGGCTTTAGGCCCGAGAAGACCCTCTCCATTTTTGCGAAGCACAAATGGGGAGGTGGCAGTGCGAAGCACTGACGGAGGGGTTTTCTACGGGCGCGAAAATCCCCTCCACCACGCCTTCGGCGCGGTCCCCCTCCCCATTTGCACTTCGTGAAAATGGAGAGGATCGTTTAGCTTTACGCCCTCCCGGTCTGGCCCACCAGCAGTGCCGGATCGATACCTTCCGCGCGCCATGCTGCGGTCCAGCGCGATTCCGCAGGCGTATTCCACACCACTGGTTCATGGAACTGGGCGGCGTACCAGCCGTGGAAGCGCATTTCCTCGTCAAGCTGGCCCGGGCCCCAGCCGGCATAGCCCAGCGCCATCAGCCAGCGCTTTGGCCCGCGCCCTTCGGTGATGGCGCGCAGCACTTCGAGGCTGCCTGAGAGCAGGCCGAACGGCCCCGCTTCCATCGATTGTTCTTCGCGCCAATCGGGTGAGTGCAGCACGAACCCGCGCGACGGCTCTACCGGGCCGCCCAAGTGCACCGGGCAATCGGCGGTATCGCCGGGG
The DNA here is from genome assembly GCA_947451145.1 of Sphingomonadaceae bacterium. Lineage (GTDB taxonomy): Bacteria > Pseudomonadota > Alphaproteobacteria > Sphingomonadales > Sphingomonadaceae > Novosphingobium. The sequence continues at coordinate 9,137 of CANFXW010000018.1, forward strand.
TCGATATCCAAGTCATCGAGCAGCTCGTGAAAGCTGGTGCCATTCGCAATCTCACCGATGCCGATGCCGAATGCGCCGCTGGCATTGTGCTGCGTCAGCGCGATCACCGCGTGGTTGAAACGCGGATCGCCCATGCCGGGCATGGCGAGCAGCAGGCGGCCATCGAGGTATTGCGCTTCGGTCATGCACGACAGTTACGTCACCCACACTCAAAAATGTACAAAAATCCGTCCGTCCTGAGCTTGTCGAAGGACTGCCTTTTTTCTTGGGCTGCGCGCAACCGCATCAAGTGAAGTACAATGCTTCGACAAGCTCAGCATGGACGGGTTTGGGTGGGAGAAAAGCTATGCGGCCTCAGGCGAAGGCCGGCATCACCTTTTCGGCAAAGAGCTGGGCATAGGCCTTGAATCGCTCGGCGCTGAGGCCCGGCGGGCGCATGAACATCAGGTGTTCCAGCGCCGGGGTTTTGGCCTGCATGGCGCGGAAGCGGGCGATCGCTTCGTCGGGCATCATGATGTCGAGCATGCCGCTGGCCTTGTAGTCATCAAGGCTCATTGCCTGCATTCCGGGGCCATCCATGCCGATAGCTTTGTCCTCATTGTTGAACTCGGCATAGGTGTTGTTGACGTGGTGGAAATAGGGCGCGAGCTCATCCATCGCCGCGGCCTGGTCTTCGGCCACAACCATGAACAGGGTCGTCGCGGTTACGCGCGCAGTCGCCGGATCCTTTCCGGCCTTGGCGAGCTGGTCAATATAGCCCGCCGCAGCCCCGGGATCGCCGAAATAGCCGTCACCAAAACGCGCCACGCGGGCGAGTGCCTTGGGCGCGAAACCGCCGATGTGCAGCGGTATGTGCCCGCGCGGCGCAGGCGGCATGAGCTTTGCGCCGTTCAGCTGGTAATGCTCCCCGGCAAAATCGACTGTCTCACCTGACCACAACCGGGTGGCGACCTCTAGAAACTCGTCAAACCGCGCGCCGCGTTTGGTGAAGTCGAGGCCAAAGGCTTCGTATTCGCGCCGCCGGTATCCGATCGCCAGCGCCATTTCTGCTCGCCCGTTCGACAGGATATCGAGCGCAACGCAGTCAGCGGCAAAGCGATAGGGGTGATAGAGCGGGGCGAGCGCAATGGCGCTGCCCAGCCGGATGGTCTTGGTCCGCGCGGCAATCGCCGCCAGCGCGATCAGCGGCGAGGAGACATAGCTGTCGCTCGCCAGATGGTGCTCGGGCACCCATGCGGCGTTGAAACCCACGCCTTCGCTCCACGCGGCGAGCGCTATGGTTTCCTCATAAAGCTCGTGCCAATCGCGCTTCCACTGATCGGGATTGCGGAAATCGTAGAGGTAGCCGAAGCTCAGGCCAGTCATCCTTGCCTCCAGATCATGCAGGCAGCTCGAACAGCGGAATTGCCTCCACCGCCTGCATCATCACCAATGGCAGCACGCGGGTGGTTGAGGCCTGATAGTCGCGGTAGAAATTGAAATTGCCGGACATCGCCGTCCACGCCTGTTCGCGCTCGGCTCCCACCGGCTCGCGCCAGATGCCGCGCCAGGCTTGCGTAGCGATCTGGAAATCGACGCGGGGGTCGGCGATCAGGTTGAGGTACCAGTTGGGATGGTGGTCGGCCCCGCCTTTGGAGGCGCAGATCGTCACTTCACCATTGACCAGTGTGTAGCACAGCGGCGTGATGATGGTCTTGCCGGACTTGCGCCCCTTGAAACGGATCAGGCAGTGGGTGCCGAGCACCGGGCCGTTCACCGCCGTCACGTCCATGATATGGCCCTGCGTGCCGCCGGAGCCGATGTACATCTCCATGTGCTCGGTCTTCCAGTCCTTGCGGGCTGCTGCGATTTCGGCGCTGGTTTCGTCGCTCATGGCCGTTCTCCCAAATTCTTGCCCGCCATTTGGGGCTGATCGGCGGCCCAAGTCCATGGCTTTCGGCAGGCGTGGCATCGCCCGAGGGATAAGCGCGCGCCGCCGCTGTGGCGATTTGATGCACCCGGCTTTCATGATAACCAGCGGGCAATAATTCCGCGAAAACACCGAAGGGGAGTGCAGTGGCAGACATCGGCAACATCGTCGAAACGGCACAGGATCTCGAAGCACCGGTTACCGTCGGCGTCGAGGCCTATATCTCGGCCGACTATGTCCGCCTTGAGCGGGACCGCCTGTGGCGCAAGACATGGCTGCAGGCCGGCCGTCTGGAAGACCTGCCAGAGGTGGGCAGCTTCATCACCTTCGACATACTCGATGACTCGGTGCTGGTGACCCGCACCGGCGAAAACGAATATAGCGCCCACTGGAATGTCTGCACCCACCGCGGCCGCCGTCTGGTCGATACACCCAAGGGCAAGCGCAATGCGCGGGGGCTCAAGAAGAACTTCGTCTGCGGCTTCCACGGCTGGACCTTCAGCAACAAGGGCACCTGCACCCATGTGCCCGAGCGCGAGCACTGGCAGGGCAAGCTGCATGACGAGGACATCAACCTCGGACCAGTAGCCTGCGACACCTGGGGCGGCTGGGTGTGGATCAACCTTGATCCGGACTGCGGATCATTGCGTGACTATCTCGAGCCCGCCGCCTCGATGCTCGATCCCTATCAACTGGAGAACATGCGCTATCGCTGGCGCAAGTTTGTCGTGTTCGATTGCAACTGGAAGGTCGCGCTCGAAGCCTTCAACGAAACCTATCACGTGCCGAGCACCCATCCCGAATTCATGGAATTCGGGGACTTTCCCGGCTGGGCTCGCAACCACGGCCTCCATTCCAACATCGGCTATGACGCGCCCAAGGATATGGAAGAAAACGCCGGAAAGTTGCGCGTCGGCACCGGCGATGCCCGCGTGACCACGGCGCAGATGCAGAATTACACCTGGGCGGCAGCGAACACCAACACCACGCAGACCATGGTCGATGTTGCCAACCGGCTCGTCGATGATCTGCCCGAAGGCACGCCCAATGCCGAGGTGCTGGGCTACTGGATCACCCGCTCGAAACAGATCGACGCGGACAACGGCGTCGTCTGGCCCGAAGTCCCGAGCAGCCATACCGCGCAGGCTGGCACGGCTTGGCAGATATTCCCCAATTTCCAGATCGGCCACGCGGTCAACAACATGCTCTGCTACATGGCGCGGCCCTATGGTGATGATCCGAACAAGTGCTATTTCGAAGCCGCTGTGTTCCAGCTCTACCCCGAAGGTGAAGCGCCCGAGACGGACTGGGAATATGTCGAGCCGCAGGACTGGCCGCCGGTGCTGCAACAGGATTTCGACAATATGGCCGCAGTCCAGCAGGGCATGAAGAGCGGTGGTTTCAGGGGCACCCGGCCAAACCCCTACCGCGAGCGCGCGATCCCCAGCCTGCATATGAACCTGGCGAAGTTCATGGGGATGGGTGCGCCTAGGGTGCTGAAATAGCGTCGTCCCGGGCTTGACCCGGGACCGGTGGCGACGTGGCGCAGGATGGCCAGCGGTCCCGGGTCAAGCCCGGGACGACGGAATAAATCGAAGCGCATGGTACCCCTCCCCGTACCGGGGAGGATCGTGTAGAGCCGCGCCATGCGTCGCCTTCTGCTCCTGCCCGCTGCCCTTTCCACCCCGGCCCTTGCCGAGGATCAGCCGATCGTGGTTACCGGGCAGGCATCGGCCTATTACCAGCAGCCGCTGCGCGTCACCCGGCTGGATGAGCAGCATGCGCTGGCGCCCTCGGGACGGATTGAGGACCTGCTCGGCACTGTCCCCGGGCTCCAGCAATTCCGCCGGTCAGACAGTCGCTCGTCAAACCCGACGGCGCAGGGCATCAGCCTGCGCGCACTGGGCGGCAATGCGTCGAGCCGCACCGCTGTGCTGCTTGACGGCGTGCCGATGACCGATCCGTTCTTCGGCTCGGTACCGCTTTCGGCGCTGGTGCCCGAGCGGCTGGGACGGATGGCGGTGTGGAACGGCGGCGGCGCAGGGGCTTTCAGCGAAGGCGCGGTGGCGGGCACCATCGAGCTGACCAGCGCCAGCTTTGACCAGAACGAGCGCTTCACCGCGCGGGCGCTGGTCGATGATCGTGGCGATAGCGAGCTTTCGGGCGGCATTTCTACGCGGCTTGGCGCGGGCCATGCGTGGTTATCCGGCCGTTGGGATCGCGGCCCCGGTTTCTGGACCACACCGCTCAGCCAGCGCGTTCCGGCGAGCGTTCCGGCGGCCTATGCCAGCTGGTCTGCGGCCGTGCGGACGCAAGTGCCGCTGGCCCCGCAGGCCGAATTGCAGGTGCGTGGGCTGGTTTATGATGATCGCCGCACCCTGCGCTTCGCCGGGGCCAACAGCTCCGCGCGCGGTGAGGATGCATCAGTCCGGCTGGTCACCACAGGGCCCTGGAAAGTTGATGCGCTCGCCTGGATTCAGGCGCGCGATTTCACAAACGTGGTGATCTCGTCGACCAGCTTCCGCAAGACGCTCGACCAGTATGGCACGCCGGCGACGGGGATGGGCGCGAAGCTGCAGGTGCAGCCGCCGCTGGGGCACGGGCATGAGCTGAAGCTGGGCCTGACATGGCGGCGCGGCTCGGGCGAGACGCAGGAGGCTCCCTATAGCGCGGTCACCGGTCTGGCGACTTCCTGGCGCAGTGCCGGTGGCGCGCAAGTGGTGCTCGGGCTCAGCCTGCAGGACGAATGGAAGATCGGCAGCCTTACGCTGGCGGGCGGCGTCCGCGCTGACCGGTGGAGCCAGTCGGACGGCTTCTTCCGCGAAACCGGCGCGGCGGGTGCGGTAACCGCAGACAATCACTTCACTGATCGCTCGGGCTGGCAGGCCAGCTGGCGCGCCCGGGCAGATTACAAGCCGACGGAGACGCTAGCGCTGTTCGCTGCCGCCTATTCGGGCGAGCGACTGCCGACGCTCAACGAGCTATATCGCCCATTCACAGTGTTTCCGGTGACGACACGGGCCAATGCAGCGCTCGGTAACGAGCGGTTGCTCGGTTTCGAGGCCGGGCTGGTCTGGCTTCCGGAATCGAAGCTGAACTTTGGTGTCACCCTGTTCGACAACCGGATCGGGCAGGCCATCGCCAATGTCACGATCGGCACCAACCTGCGCGAGCGGCGCAATGTCGATGCGGTTCACGCGAAGGGAATCGAGCTTTCGGCGCGGGCCGGGTTTGGCAATGTCCACCTGCGCGGCGCGCTGGCCTTTACCGATGCCACAGTGGAGGCGAGCGGTACCTCGGCAGCGCTCAACGGCATGCGCCCGGCGCAAACGGCAAAGTTTTCCGCCAGCGCTTCGGCCATCTGGCAACCGGCTGACCAATGGACCTTCGCGCTGACGCTTCGCCACACCGGCGCGCAGTATGAGGATGATCTGCAGGTCGATTCCCTGCCCGCCGCAACCACGCTCGGGGCCTATGCCGAAGTGCCGCTGGCGCGGGGCATTGCATTGGTCTTGCGCGGCGAGAACCTGACGGACGAGCAGGTTGTCACCCGAAATCAAGGCGGATCAACCGACCTCGGCGCACCCCGCACTGTCTGGGCGGGCGTGAAGCTCTCGCTGTAGCCGGCACAAAAAAGAGGGGAGGCCGAAGCCTCCCCTCCCTCATTTCATCACGGTTCCGGACAATCAGAACTTAATCGTGCCCGAAACACCGAATGTGCGCGGTGCGTTGAAGTTGGCATAGTCACCCAGAACCGCGCCGTTGGCGTTCGAGCGGCGATAGATGTGGTGCTCGTTGAACAGGTTGCGGGTCCAGACGTTGATCGAGGCCTTGTTGCCGCTCGCGCCGAGCGGAATGTCGGCCAGAGCAAGGCTGGCATTCACGATGAAGCTCTTGTCGGTCAGCACGTTTTCGGCCTGGAAGCTGTAAACCGGATCGGAATAGTTGGCGTCCATGTGCAGGTGCAAGGCCATGCCGTTGTCGCTTACCTGCATCTCATAGTCGGCCGAGCCGGAAACGGCGTTCTTCGGTGTGAACACGGTGTAAACCTGCGTCAGCTGACCGAACAGCGGACCGGCCAGCGGGTTCGGCGTGAGCGGAACCTTCACGTCGGTGTAGGCATAGGAAGCGCCCAGCGTCAGGCCGTCAACTGGCTTCACGGTGAGTTCGGCTTCAAAGCCCTTGATCCGCGAATTGCCCGGAGCATTGGCGGTTTCTTCAGTGTGCTTGTTGAAGAACGGCGAGGCAGCGTTGGTTTCGACATAGTCGAAGTCGATCTGCGTATTCTTGCGATCCATGATGTAGGCGGCCATGTTCAGGCGAACGTGGTGATCAAGGAAATCGGTCTTCGCGCCGATTTCGTAAGCCTTCACCGCTTCCGGAGCGAACTGGCGGAAGGTTGCCGAGCGCGAGTTGGCGCCGCCGGAGCGGAAGCCTGTCGAGTACTTGGCATAGAGGTTGATCCCGTCAGCCGCATCCCAGGCCAGCGTGACCATCGGGTCAAAGCGGTTGTTGGAATAGTTCAGCGCGCCAAGCGCGAAAGGTGCGTTGTTGATCACGGTCAGCGCGCCAACGCGGGTTTCATGCGTGTAGCGCCCACCGACTGTAAGGTGCAGCACTTCGATCGGGGTCCAGGTCGCCTGACCGAAGAAGCCAAGGCTTTTGCCAACCGCGTTGCTGTCCCGCTGGACGAACCAGTATGCGCGGTCCCAGCCCTGGTTGGACGAGGTGATCGCTCCGGTCGGGTTGGGGGCTACCTGATTTACGAAAGTATAGGCGGTGCCGGTGGCGTTCCACTGCAGCGGGTTCGGCGTTGCTGCGCGCTCGGTCGCGTGCTCGTTGAAGTAGTAGCCGCCAAGCACGAAATCGATGTTCGGCAGGCTGCCGACGAGCTGCACTTCCTGGCTGAACTGGTGCTGGTACAGTTCCGAAAGGCTGTAGCGGCCAAACTGGCCGTTAGGCACGAAGACCGTACGGTGGGCACCGGCCGAACCGTCCCACTGGTGGGTTTCAACGCCGCGCCATGAGGTGATCGAGCGCAGTTCAAAGCCCGGGGCCAGCTTGTACTTGATCGTGCTGCTGAAGCCGTGCGTCTCGTCAACGCTGGGCTGCTGCACCACGCCGAGATCGGCCTGCGACATGAAGCTGCTGCTCACCTTCACCAGCGGAGCCAGCGGAGCGATACAGGTTGCCGAAGTCGGGCAAACCAGCGTCGTGCCCGAATAGCTGCCTACCGGCAGGTTCTGCGGGTTGTAGTTGATCAGCTGGCTATAGAACGGGGTGTTTTCGTCCTTCGCCTGGTCATAGCTGAGGTCCACGGTCAGCCCGTCAACCGGAGTCCAGCGGCCAGCGATGCGTCCGCCAACGCGGTTGTGGAAGTTCCAGCCATACTGGCCGGTGGCGGGGTTCGCCGTGGTGGCACCCTGATGATCGAGCACGCCATCGAGCTTGATGGCGAAGTTGGAAACCGCCGGAAGGTCGATGTGGAATTCGCCGTCATAGGCGCCGAAGTTGCCCAGGCCTGCGCTCACGCGGCCACCGAATTCGCCGGTAGGTGCCTTGGTCACGATGCTGAGCGCGCCGCCTTCGGTGTTACGACCGAACAAGGTGCCCTGCGGTCCGCGCAGAACTTCGATGCGCTGCACGTCGAACAGGGCGGCATTGAGGCCCTGTGAGCGGCCGAGATAGATGCCGTCAACATAGACGCCAACGCCCGGTTCGCGCGCGACCTGGTTCTGGTCGAAAGGAACGATGCCGCGGATACCGACGGTCAGGGCCGACTGGCGGGCTTCGAAGGTGGCGACGCGCAGCGAGGGAACGCCGCCGTCAGCAAGATCGATCAGGCTCTGGACGTGGCGCTTTTCGACCATGTCGGCACCGAGCACCGAGATAGCGATCGGCGTCTTCTGTAGGTTGGTTTCGCGCTTGGTTGCGGTCACGACGATTTCGGTGAGGCCCGAGTCCTTGCCGTTCTGTGCGGTGGTGTCTTCTGCCGGAGCCGGCTCTGCGGCAGCGTCAACAGTTACGGCCGTTTCGGAAACGGTCATCGCTGCGGATGCGGTGCCGGCGTTGCCAAAAGCAAGTGCGAGAGCGAGCGCGCTGAACGAAGCAGTCGACGGGTTGATTACGCGGATCATGAAATAAAAGTCCCTGAGTCAGTTTCGTTGGCTGACGCCGGACTGGTTCAGGCACACGAATCGCCCTGCCACCCCGGCTTCGGGAACCGCACTAGGCATGGTTCATGTCGCTATTGCGTAGATTTGACGACAGTAATATGACAGCAATATGTCACACAATAGTCATTCCAGATGGGCAGAGGCCAGCAGATCGAGCCATTGCTTGCGCGCTTCGGCGCTGGGTTCTGCCTTTTCCAGCACGGCGAGCAGGAACAGCGAGCGCTTGCTGGCGATGATCCGGTATATTGCGATTGGCGCGCGTTCGTCCGGACAATCTGTCATGCGACGCTCAAAGGTGATGGAGATATCGTCTTGAGCGATGATCTTCGCATCATAGGCGCATTTGGGATCGGCCTTGGCGCGCAGTTCGGCCATCCAGTCGGCCGCGGTTTTCATGTCGCGCATCGGGGTACGGGCAATGATTTCCAGCGCCTCGGTCCACTGCTTGGCCGACTTTCCCGTAATGGCGATGCGATCGATGATGTAGCGCGGGTTGCTGGAGTCAAACAGCACCATGTCCTGGTTGCCCGAATCGAGCACTTCTTTCAGCGGCGGGTAGAGGCGGTGGTCGAATGACAGCTTTTCAGCATGCGCCGGGCTGGCCAGCGCCAGGAGGAACGGAGCGGTTGCCAATGCAATCCGGAATGCCTTCCCCAATGCCTTCATCGTTTTCTCCTCCGGTTCAGTCAGAGATACTAGGCCTATCCCTTGATAAATTCACGCAGTTTACTGTGACATGAATGCGACAAGGCCATTTGCAGTGTACCAGCTTCATCGAACTGACATTTCATCGTCATGCAATCGTCAAAATGTGCGTGCATGGCAGCAAGTCAGCCCTCCAATTTCAGTGCCCGGTTTATGGAAACGTCCAACACACTCCTGATCACCTCTCCGCCGGCCGGCCTGCTGGCCGATATCGCCATGCGCCATCCGGCCTGGCGGGTGATCCCGATTGACGATTCCCCGCCGGACATATCGTTCACCGGCAAGGTCTGGGGTTTTATCGACTGGCTCTGTCCCAATCTTTCGGGTCTGGAACTCTGCCGTCGCCTGCGCGAAGCCGAAGCGACGCGGGCTGCGCATCTGACGATGATCCTTGAAGAGCCCGATGCCGAGGCACGCCGCCGCGCGTTGCAGGCCGGTGCCGACGATTACCTTGTCGGACCGCTCGACTCCACCCGCCTGTTCGAGCGCATCGAGGCGATTTCGCGCGAGGAAGCGCCCACCCGCCAACGTTATGTCCACGGCGTCGTCACCGTCGATCTCGCCGCCTATCAGGTGCGGATCGAGGGCAAGGTCGTGCCGCTGCGCCCCAACGAATTCCGCCTGCTGGTCCACTTCCTCGAAAACCCCGACCAGGTCTTTTCGCGGCAGGCTTTGATCGACCGGCTGGGCAAGCACGCGCAGGGGATTGACGAGCGGACAGTCGATGTCTGGATCGGCCGCCTGCGCCGCGCGCTCATCGCCCACGGCGCACCCGATCCGCTGCGGACGGTGCGCTCGCTCGGTTATGTGCTGGATTCTCTGGGCTAAATAGCCTTCAGAACGCGGCGATGACCTTGGCCGTCATCACGTGATCGTCGGTATCCTCGGCGGCACGGACGAAGCCGTGCTGATGCATATAGCCGAGCTCCAGCGAGACATGTTTGACCAGCGGCATGCCGAGCGAAACGGCCGTTCGTGTGCGATCAAGCCCGGAGGTTTTCTGGAAGCCGGTGGTGTTGAGATCGAAGAACACATCTTCCGACAGGTTGAGCGTCAGCTTCTTGCTCAGCGGAATCGCCAGCCGGGTGCTGGGCACCAGCCGCCAGCCGGTTCCGGCAAAGCCGTCGCGCCAGCGCTCCTCCAGCCGCAGCTTGCCGCTGAGCTTGGCCTTGCCGATCATCACCAGTTGATCGCTGGCGATCTGCTGGCGAAAGCGGTTTTCCGTGGTCACAAATGTGCCGTGCGAATGCTGGAAATCGCTGGTGTAACCTAAAGTCAGCGTAATGTGCTTGTTGGCTTTGTAGCCGATCATGAAGTGGTTGATCGCCTGATAGAGCCCCTTGGCATCGCTTGATCGCACGCTCGAATCATTGGTCAGCACGATCTTGTCGTTCAGCTTCACGCTGATGCTCGAGCTCGCCCAGTAATGGGTGTCGCTCTTCGCCCATGCCTGACCCGGCACGGCGACAAGCAGCGCGGGCAAGGCGCAGGCAAGATGGGGGCGCACCAGACAGCTCATCGCCGCGCCCTTCGCGCATTTGCACACGTTTGGCGAGGCAGAATCTGCCTTGCGCCCATTTCACGCTCCTGCGGGGCCGATCTTAGGTTGACCCACCCCGAGCGATTGTGGCAATCGCCCCGCTCTTGCCGGACCGGCCCCCTCGGGAGCCCGTCCAAGGCCGATGCGGGTGTAGCTCAATGGTAGAGCAGCAGCTTCCCAAGCTGGCGACATTCGCAGATTTCTGCGGCTTGCAGTGTAAAACTATCGATTTTCACTTCATTTAAAATCAATAGCTTACGAATTGGCTGTAAAACTTTTTGAGGTCTGGGTCGCCCTGAAATGACTGCCGTTCTCGCTTGGGCTGTCTGACCTTGGAGAGCCAACAAAAAGGATTTCTGCTGCGGCAATCGGCAGAGGAACAATGTTCCAGCGCCGGCGCAAGTCCTTTCTCCGACTGCAATTCCCCACAATCCGCATAGCTAGGATCATGTTAATCCAACCTAGTCGTTGACAGGTGCCCCCACCGCCCGCTATCGGCCCGCTCCTACCCAGCGTAGTGCGCTCTTGCACTGTGCCCGTGCCCAGATGGCGGAATTGGTAGACGCACCAGCTTCAGGTGCTGGCGCTCGCAAGGGCGTGGAGGTTCGAGTCCTCTTCTGGGCACCATTTTTCAACAATATCAGTGATATGGACGGATTGGCTTAGGTCAGCCGCTCCATGGTCACTGTGCCTCTGAGGCGTTGCCAGGGGCGAATCGGTTCGAGTCCCAAACGAGGACTCGAATTGCCAGCGTGCAGAAAGATTAGCGGCAGAAGGCCGGTTCGTCGAACGAGACTTACTTGCCGGCCTCACAGGAATGCGCATTTGGCATGGCGGCAAGCCGCCCTCAGGTTTCTTGAGCCACAACAAAGGAGTGATGGCAATGGAACGTATATTTGCTTCGATAAAAGAAACCTGCGGCGCACTTGGGATTGGCCGATCGACAATCTACCGCATGATCAATGATGGACAGCTCGAGAGGGTGAAGCTGGGGCGCCGTTCGTTGATCAGAATTTCATCCATCCAAGCGCTGACGGCTGGCGAGAAGCATGTGCAACTCAAATCTATGTAGGCACGCAACTTGGACTTGGCGCTGCAACAATATGGTTGGTGTCTTTGGGGTGGAGGCCAACCCGCTGAGTATATTCAGCAAACAACTCTAATCTGACCGCACCTCTAAAGTGGTAGTCAAAGCAGAGTTTCATATGGAAGGCTTCCCGGTTCTCGCGGGCCAACCGATTGGCAACACCCTGATGGAAAGACGGTTAAATAGCTAGGACGTCTCTCTTTTGCTCATATCGATAACCCGCTACATTTGGTGCCGATCGGCGACCATCTGTAGCGGGCGATCAAACTAGCCGACCTGGGCTCAGGGTGAGTCCGGTTTCTTCAACACCGTGTGCTGGAATTCCCATGCTCTATCTCCGTCGACGGACCATGCAATCCCGCGATAACCCGCTTTGATCCAATCTTTGGGTGGCGCGCGGTCCAACTCGTTGCGGTTGAGGTGAGTTACGTCGAAGTCGGCATCAGGCCGATTTCCCAATCCATTGATGAGTGCTGACGATAGAATGTCAGCGGCGTCATCATGGTTCTGAGCAAGCACTAACAGTGGTTGCAGTCTGATGATCTCGATACGGTAGAGATGCATTGTGTTACCTCATTGGTTGTTGACCAGACTGAGGTAGCGGTTCTGATTGTGCGTGTCGGGTGGGCAATCATGACCAATAAATTCGGTTGAATGTGCGCATGTTTCAACAACCTATGGCGGCAAAGTATGCGCAATGCGTCTCAGTCTTGGTCTCTGCCGATCATGAGGGAGCATGCATCACGCGATCCGCAGATATAGAGCGCAGACTTGGCTCGAGACATGCCAACATAAAGTGTTTCGCGATCACGCTCCAAATCGGCATTGTCTAAGCCCCAGAGTATGACAACTTCGCGCTCGAGTCCCTTGAAGCGCGCGACAGTGTCTACAGTTACAACGTTGGGGCCGTAGTCCTCCAATCGCCCAAACTTCACTGGCTTCGGCAGGGGCAGTGCCTGCAGTGCACGCTCGTGCAATTCCTTCATAACTCCGTCGCAGATTAGCACGCCTATGTCGTGGGCAGAGAGCCGTTCGTCGACGATCAGGCGTGTTAGCAGCGCGCCAATCGACTTTGCTTGCGAATCGGTGCCATTCGCGAACAAGGCAGTCACCTCCACGCCTTCGATCGGCGAGGCGGTGACGGCGGTGCCGCGGTAATGTCTGTAAGCCATGCGATGCACCGCGCCAGTGTTGCGGCAATTCTGGTCTAGCACCATCGGCTCACCTGGTATCGGGATGCCCGCCGAGCGGCGGTAGATATCCTGGTTCTCGTCTAGGAAGACATAAAGCAAGCCGTTCTCAAGGTCTTTAAGCAGCATCTCGGTGGGAAGCCAGAAGTCGTCGCCAAAGTCTTGAGCCTCGTCAACTACGACCGCGTCGTAGTCAGGTCCTAACAGATCTATTGCATTGGCGAGTGCAAGCGGCATTAAATGATCGAATTCGTTTGCACGTGGATAATCGCGACGCGCCTCGGCGAGCAGGTCTCGTCCGATATCTCGCTTGGCTCGTGCGATCCAAGCGCTGCAGACCTGGTGGAAGCTCGCGACGTCCAAGTTGGGCACGCTAGTGCATTGTTCGCGAAGGTGATCTGCGAGGGGTCGGTTAAAGCAGACAAGGAGCGTGCGCATGCCCTCTCCAGCTGTGCGGAGCGCCTTGTCGAGTGCAATCAGTGTCTTACCTGTTCCCGCGCCGCCGGCAATCATTGCACGGCGTTGGCGTTGCAGCATGTCTAGGATGTGTGCTTGTCGAACGGTTAGAGCGATCCTCTCGCGTTCTTCATCTTGGATGCGCGCCGATAGAAGGGGGCGCGTGGTGGCGCGGCGCGCAAACGTCGCGACGATTGCATCGACGCCCCGCTGGCCGAGTTCGTCAAACTGTCCGTCCTCGCCTTGCGACCAGTAATACAGCGCCTGCTGAACCCAATCGCGAAGCCGCTCCATGTCATTACGGTCGCCGATAATCTCCCCCGGTGCATCGGGACCGCGGAGGCGTTGGCCATCTCCCACGTCCGGGAGGAAGGCCGCGTGTCCGATATTAAATCGCCTGATCCGCAAACGTTGCCAAGCGGGATTCTCTCGCAGTTTCTCGAGTATGCCAAACTTGCCGCGCTTCGCCTGTTCGAACGGGTTTTTGATCGTGTGCTCAATCCCATTCCGGTCTACCGAAATCCATTTCTGGCCTCGATAGTCGAGGGCCACGCGGCCGCCTTTAACCTCGATCACAAGAACGCCGAAGCGAGGATGGACGACCAGAAAGTCGCTTTCGCCATCGCGCGGACCGGACGTGGCAGGTTTTGAGATCCATGCAACAGAATGCAAGACAGTGAATTCATCGGAGAGCTGGGCGTCTAGGGCGGACAGCAGGCTTAGCTCAGCGTGCGATTCCGATCGCGCGATCTCCGAGGGCGGGATGCATGTCGCCATTAGCTGATAAGCTCGATGCTGGAGTTGAACGGAATGAGTTTGACGCCCTCGAAGCCGAAGTCGATTTTCAGTTTAATCACAATGCCACCCTTCTGCACGTCGATGATCTTGCCGATCCCCCACAACTGATGGCGGACCTTTGCACCCACAGTCACATTAAGCGCCAGAGCGCCCGCGCATTCTTCCGAAATCGCACGCCAGGCGTCGTCGAACCAGTATTCCTCGACCTTCTGGAATGGATTAGCGATTGCATTGACACGCTGGTGTGTAAGGTCGCGAGCGCGCTCTACGACATATATCCAATATTCCTGGGCAAACCGCTCGGCCATGCCGAACTGGACATGGGACAATTTCACGCCGCGTTCGGTCCACTCATTCTCCAGCCCCTTTATCTCGATCAAGCGGCGTTCTCCTCCGGGTCCGATGGAGACGACGTCGTAGCCGGGGTTGTTGTGTGGCTGGACTTCGGGTGTCCAGCCGCGCTGCTGCTCGTATTTGACAACGGCAGCGACAGCGGCGAGGTCGATCAATCCGCCGATATCGTCGTCTCCACTCGCTGGATGAAGTCGCCGCATCTGGCGGGACGACCAAGCTTTGGTTAAGCGCGGATCCGAACGGTCGGGCAAGCTGCTCGGAATCAAGCCAAATCGCATCTTCAGGCCAAACCGCTTCGCCGTCTACGGTCAGGAGCGAGCTGTCTGAAAGCAAGGCCTCGATTGCATCGTCCAATTCGGCTGAACCGACGTCCACCGCATCGCACAGCTTGGCGAGGCAGCGGGCGTGAGTCTCCATAGGCGCCATCATCGCCGACTCCCATCCACTCGCCCCGCAAGACTTCGACCGCGCCTTCAAGGGCAACCCCGTCTTGTCTTCTCACGCATCCACTTGGCCGAGTAGGACGCAATCTGGAATTCAGCTGCGCACCTCAAAATCCAACAGTGGTTTGTTGAGCCGCTTTGAACTCCGAGATATCGTTGATAGGGCTGCGCAGATTTTGGATGCTCCTAGCTACTCGAAACTAAACCAGAGCGAGCGAAGCGTCACGGAGTGAAACGAAGCGTCACGGAGTGACGCTGAGAGAAATGGAGTGAGGCTGAGTTGAGCTCTGTCCTTGCGCGAAGCGCAAGGGCGATAACCACCCCCCTTCCACTGGTGCTTGATTTTGTTGCCATCGCTTCGCTCTGGCAACTGAGTGCTTGTTCCGACCCCGTGGGGGTCGTTCAAGCACTCGGGTTGATTCTTACTTAGTATCACTAAATATCCCGAATCAATTGAGCAATTATAACAAAACCCGCCACCCCATTTTTAGCGGGTGAAAATTATCAGGTTAAAAGGCGGCGGGCTTGGTTGTTTGCGCGTTATGCAGCCCAACGAAACTCAAGCCAGATCGGAGTTCCAGCGCGACCGTCTTCCAACTTTTTCACACGATTCAAGGTGCGGCAGGTAGATGTGCAGAGCGAGGTCAGCTTGCCATCCTGAGCAAGCCCGTTTGAGACCAGCCAGGAAGCGATGGCTTTGCCTGTGGCCTTGGCCCCGAGGCGCTCAAGTATCATGCGAGCCATCCAGACGGTAGCTGTTCTCTCGCAACTCTCGATTGAGAGGTTTCCAATCCAACGCGGCACAAGACGTTGCTTCCGCAGGTCCAGTAAAACCTCCAAGCGCCGGTCGTGTTCATTCTGCAACGCGCTTCTTTGGGCTGACGTGATCGAATGTTTCACATGTGGCTTTAGCGTGCGAGCTTTTCGCGTGGCCTTGGCATTTGCTCTGCGCGCTTCATCGCGCTTTTCTTTCTTGAGGATTTGGTTGGCGCTAACACGGGCATCATTCAGGTTAGACCACCCTCCATGAGCAATGATCGCAAGCAAGAAGTTATGCCAGAGGCGGTAATTTGCACTGCCTTGAAATTTGGCATTACCGATTTGTTGGTTTGTCGCATCCGACCAATCTGTGAATTTACTAATGACGTTTGGGTCTGAGTTGATCCTTACATCACAAGTGTAAGCGCAGGCATCGGATACAAGGCATCTCTCACACCTTGTCAGTGTCCTCACTCTATTGCCATATTCGTTGATCGCTTCCTTTCCCTGTTCCAATTCCCCGCGAAAGAACCGCTCGGGTCGGCCGAAGCATGGTTTTCTCTCGAGCAAGGGCGATTCTAGGCGATTTCCATCGCTATCGATTTTAATATCTTGCCACGAAAAGGCAGTTTTCTGGTTTAGATAAATCTGCTTACCTTCGGCGTCCTCGTAGGGTTTCCGACCGCCAAGTCGTAAAACTTCTTCTCGGTAGGTAGGCATAGAAGTGAACTCCGTCCGGTTGGATTGACCGGAGGTTCCCACCGACTATCCATGCAATTGCTGCAAAAAGTGCGTTTCTGATAGCACAAAAAGCGTGTTTGTAAACACGCAATGCGTGTTAACTGAGCACCGTTTCAATCGCGCTGCGGTCTTTCTCAGAAATGCCGTCTTGGGAGAATTGTGGGCGGTGGCGCCTAATAAGCGTGACGATCGGCACTTCCGCTACTGAGAGCCATCTTCTTTGAGGGTGCGCGTCTGAAACAACCTCTTTAAGGATGGCCTTGTGTTCATCGCTCAGTCTGTCCAATTCGACGCCGGCAATCACTTGAAGGTCGGCTGCAAGTCCCTGGCTGAGGGTCGCGCTATCCTGCTCAACTAGGAGCAAATGATCCTCCTTTGGAAGGCGTTGAGCAACTGCAGCTGCCAAGAAAATGCTTGGAGGTATACCGACGGCTCGCGCAATATCTGGGGCTCTTTCAAGAGGGATTGCCACGCGACCTGAGGCCATGTGGCTCAACACTGTGGCTTGCTTGTAGTCCAGCTGCTTCGCAAGCATACGGATCGAAAGCCGCCGTTCGCGATGTGCTCGGTCAAACGCGCTACGCAGCATTATGGCCGCGCGAGTGTCCGCGTATGGGAAATTAGAATTTGATTCAGGTTGCACAAAGCCCCCTTGCGGTTTGCAATAATGCGTGTATATAAACACGCATGAGTAGTTCAGCAACCTATGCCAGCAAGCCGGCGGTGCGTCGAGCGATAATCGCGTGCGAAAGTGCGGGGCTACAGGTCGGCGGCATCAAACTGCACCCTTGTGGCGCCATCGAACTCATCCGCGGTGCCGTTCTCCCTCCTGAAGCACTCAATGATTTTGATCGGCTCGATGCAGCTGGGCGATTGTGATTCAGGGAATTCACACCGTTAAAAAGTCGAGGATCGGTAAGGCGCCAATATGGTATGTGTATGCCTACCGCGGTGGGCCATGCATTCATCGACATGAAGGCGTGCAACGCCCAATGTTAAGTGCGACAGCGCTGCGCAAACTTATCGAAGCCGCTGATGCTCGGGTCACTCTAGTGAAAGGGCCGCCAACGCTCGGCGATGCGATCAATGAATGGCGTCCAAACAGTCCTGAATGGAAAGGGCTGAGTGATAGCACCAAGCGAACCTGGGGTTCCGCACTCAACCAAATCGAGAGCAAATGGGGAGCAACCCCACTGACGATTTGGAGCGACCCAAGGATGGTCAGCAAAGTAGTTGCTTGGCGGGACGCTCGAGCAGAAACACCGAGGAGTGCTGACTTCGGTGTATCGGTGCTTCGAGCCTTGCTCAAATTTGCTCGCTTGCGCGGCAAAGTGTCGATCAATGTCGCCGAGGGCATTCCTCAACTTTACCGAAACGGGTCTCGCGCCGACATAATCTGGACTGACGACGACCTGAAGAAATTTGAGGCAGCAAGCATTGCGCTCAACATGGAACACCTGCACGACGGTGTGCGCCTAGCAGCTCTCACAGGCTTGCGAAGGGCAGACATTGTGTCACTGACGTGGGGCGATGTTCGTCAGGAAACGATAAGCAAAAGAGCCGCTAAGGCAAGCCGCGGACGGCGAAGAACAGCGACCATCCCCCGCTTGCCCGCACTTGATGCCCTCTTAAACGAATTGAAGCTGAAGCATCGCGCTGAAGGTGTGAACACTGTTCTGGTCAACAGCTTTGGCAAGCCTTGGAGCGTCGATGGATTTGGCGGCAGTTTTGGTCGCGTTCGCGACCATGCCGGTATTGCTCACGTCTACGCGGATACGGGCCAAGTCCGCCCGAAGCACTTTCATGACCTCCGGGGAACGTTCTGCACCAAACTCATACTCGCTGGAGCCTCTGACAGGGAGGCAGCAGAGATGATGGCTTGGTCGCCTGATCAGGTCAGTAGCATTCGTCGTTGTTACGTTGACCAGACGCAGGTAATTATGGCAATCGGCGAGCGCATGCAGAACAGCGTGTAAACTGCGCTGTAAACTTAGATATCGAAATTGATCTAAGTGCTTGATATGCGGGTGTAGCTCAATGGTAGAGCAGCAGCTTCCCAAGCTGAATACGAGGGTTCGATTCCCTTCACCCGCTCCATTTTTTTGCAGACTTGTGTGATTGGGCTCGCATTGCGCCGCCGCTTGGATCGGGGGCGCGATGATCGGGGGGCGGTTGTTTCATCGCTGCTATTGTTCCGGTAGCCTTCTTCGCAGCAACAGGGCGTAAGAGCAGAGGATGGCCGGGATGACAGCACAAGTGCCCAAAAGTCTGGCGGCCGGGCAGGCCATCAAGATCATCGACGCCGATACGCACCTCACCGAACCGCACGATATGTGGGTGAAACGCGCCCCGGCCGCGATCCGGGACCGGGTGCCGCAGGTCAAAATGCTGAACGGCCAGCGCTGCTGGGTGATCGATGGCGACAAGTCGATCGGCACCGGCGCGCATCCCAACAGCTCGGTGCTGAAGGCAGGCGGCAAAGTCCGCGATCTCGACGTGTTCCTGAAATTGCAGTTCGAGGATGTCCACGCCGGTTCCTCCGACGTGAAAGAGCGGCTGAAGGTGATGGACGAGGCGGGGATCTATGCCCAGATCGTCTATCCCAACATCCTCGGCTTCGGCGGTCAGGCTTCGGCCCGCGTCGATCCCGAACTGCGCCTCGCCTGCGTGCAGATTTACAACGATGCCATGGCCGAGATTCAGGAAGAGAGCGGCCAGCGGCTGTTCCCGATGGCGCTGCTGCCGTGGTGGGATGTCAAACAGGCGGTGATCGAAACCGAGCGGTGCATCGCGATGGGACTGAAAGGCATCAACATCAATTCGGACCCGCATACCTCCAAGGACGAGGACGGGAACATGATCCCCGATCTCGGCACCGAGCACTGGTATCCGCTGTGGGAGGTCTGCGAGGACAAGAAGCTGCCGGTCAACTTCCACATCGGCGCCAGCGAAACCGCGATCGACTGGATGGGCAAGCAGGGCTGGCCCTCGCTCACCCGTGATCTGCGCTCGGGCATTTCGGGTGCGATGATCTTCTTCAACAACGGCGCGGTGGTATCGAACCTGATCTATTCGGGCATCCTTGACCGCTTCAAGGGGCTGAAATTCGTCAGCGTGGAAAGCGGTATCGGCTGGGTGCCGTTCCTGATGGAAGCGCTCGACTACCAGCTCGCCGAAATCGCCGAGACCAAGGGGTTCGAGAAGAAGCCTTCGGAATACTTCCGCAGCAACTTCTATGGCTGCTTCTGGTTCGAGCAGGGCAAGAACATGGCCGAGATGGTCCGCAAGGTCGGCGTCGACAACTGCCTGTTCGAAACCGACTTCCCGCATCCGACCTCGCTCTATCCGATCGACAATCTGGAGGCGCGGATTTCGGACCTGACCCATGAGGAGCGGGTGAAGGTGCTGAGCACCAATGCGGCGGGGTTGTACGGGATTGCGGTTTAGGGTTTAGCCCTTCCCATCCAAAAAAAGACCCGTCATCCTGAACTCGTTTCAGGATCCATCGTGCCGCAAGCCCAGTTCTTGCCGGAGGGAAGTAAACCGCGAGGCCTTGCTGCCCAACTGAGCTTCGGCCTGTGTGGAGAAATGGATCCTGAAACAAGTTCAGGATGACGGAAGGGGGCAATGGGGGCTGTCCCTATTTACCTCAAAACCCCTGCACAACCGCCAGAAACGCCTCACCCCAGGCCTGCAATTTGCGGTCGCCCACACCGGAGATCTCGCCCATTTCCTCCATAGAGGCGGGGCGGCGCTGCGCCATTTCGCGCAAGGTGGCATCGTGGAACACCACATAGGGCGGCACCCCGGCCTGCGCGGCAAGATCGCGGCGGAGTGCGCGGAGCGCCTCGAACAGCGGATCGTTCACCGGGTTGGCGCCGCCGTCTGAAGTCCCGCGCTTGCGGCGGCCCTGCTTGGCGGGCGGGATCACGACATTGAGACTGATATCGCCCTTCAGGATAGCCCGCGCGTCGCCTGCCAGCATCAGCCCGCCGTGCTCATTGGCGATCAGGCTGCCGCGCGCCTGCAGCGCCCGCGCGACGGGACGGATCAGCCGCGCCTCTTCCTCGTTCGCAATGCCGAAAACCGAAAGCTGGTCGTGGCCGCGTTGCAGGATGCGCTCGTCACTGTTGCCGGTCAGCACCTTTTCAAGATGGCCGATGCCGAACGATTGCCCGGTGCGGAAGGCGGCAGAGAGCAGCTTTTGCGCGATCACGCTGGCGTCCGCTACGCCGGGTGCCTCAAGGCAATTGTCGCAGTTGCCGCAAGCCGCTGGCGGGTCTTCGCCGAAGTGGCGCAGCAGCACGGCGCGGCGGCACTCGCCCGTTTCGACCAGCACGGCCAGCGCATTGAGCCGCGCTTGCTCGCCTGCCTTGCGCGCTTCGTCGACGTCCTCAAGCCGCGCGCGGGCGAGGGCAAAATCCGCCGCCGCCCAGAACATCACTGCCGTCGCATCATCGCCATCGCGGCCCGCGCGGCCGGTTTCCTGATAGTAGGATTCGATCGATTTCGGCACCCCGGCATGGGCGACAAAGCGCACGTCGGGCTTGTCGATGCCCATGCCGAAGGCGACCGTGGCGACAATCACCATGTCCTCTGAAGCCACAAATGCAGCCTGATTGGCGGCGCGGAATTCGGGCGAAAGGCCGGCGTGATAGGGCAGCACCCGCCGCCCGGTGGCTTCGCCCAGCCGCTCGGCCAGATCCTCCACCTTCTTGCGCGTTGGCGCATAGATGATGCCGGGGCCGCACTGCGCCTTCAGCAGATCGCGCAGCTGGTTGAACCCGCCCTGCCGGTGCTGGATGACATAGCGGATGTTCGGCCGGTCAAACCCGGCGACGATCATCGCGTCCGGCGCCATGCCCAGCTGTGTCAGGATATCGGCGCGGGTGCGTGCATCTGCCGTGGCAGTGAGCGCGATGCGCGGGGCCGAAGGGAAGGCGTCCATCAGCGGGCGCAGCAGGCGGTAATCGGGGCGGAAATCGTGACCCCATTCGGAAACGCAATGCGCCTCGTCTATGGCGAAGAGGCTGACCTTGCCTTGGCCCAGCAGCTCGCGGAAATGCGGCTGGCTGGCGCGTTCGGGGGCGACATAGAGCAGATCAAGCTCGCCAGCGCGGAAGCGGCGGACGGTCTCTTCGCGATCAAGGTCTGCGCTGGTCAGGCTGGCGGCGCGCACGCCATTGGCCTCGGCCGAGCGCAGCTGGTCGTGCATCAGGGCGATCAACGGCGAGACAACCACGCAGGTGCCGCTCATCAGCACGGCGGGCAGCTGGAAGGTCAGCGACTTGCCCGCGCCGGTGGGCATCACCGCCAGCAGCGATTCCCCCGCCAGCACGCGCCGCACCACCTGCTCCTGCACCCCGCGAAAGGCGGAGAAGCCGAAAGTCGAATGGAGCGCGGGGAGGAGATCGGCGGTATCGAGCACAGGGGGGCTATGGCAGATTGGCAGGCGCAGGCTAGTCGGAATCTGGTCTTTAGAACTACCCAAAATAGCCCGCTGTCATTCCCGCGAAAGCGGGAACCCATCTCCCGAACGTGCTTTTTGACCTGAGGTGTCGTGTGAGGCGGCGAGGTTTGGAGATGGGTCCCCGCTTTCGCGGGGATGACGGAGGTATTAGATTAACGCGAAATTCGCTCCACCAGTGCCTCTTCCTCGGCGGTGAACTGGCTGCGCTTGGCTTTGGAACCCGGCGGTACGGCGCTGGTGAAGAAGGCCAGCCCCTTGCCGGTTCGCGGATCGACCCACAGCCCAGCCTTCAGGCCATAGGCATCGCCCGAGTGGCCGATCCGCAATTTGCCGTCGCCAAACAGCGCGTCGTGGCAGGGCCTGCCGCCGGAACCGATGCGGTGGAGCGCGAGGCCATAGGCGCAGAAGAAGCCGTTCGCCTCGCCATCCTCGCCCGCGCCGTTGCTGCCGGTGAAGGTCCATGCTGCGCGGGTCATGGCGCCAAAGCTGCGGCGCGAGATCAGGCCTTGGCCGCGGTTTGCCAGCACTTGTCCGATGCGCGCGAGGGCCTTCATCGAGATCCTGAGGCCTCCTTGCGGCGAGAACAGCGCGCCATTGCTGCCGGGGGCGTAGGTGGAAAGATCGCAAGCCGCGCCTTCGGGAGTCACTACGGGGCAGGGGGCCTTGCCCTTCAGATCGTCCTTCGCCACTTCGCCACTGGCGCGGTAGAGCACCACGGCGCGGTTCACGGCGGCGGGGGAACAGCCCGACCAGTTGAAACAGGCATCGAGCTTCAGCGGCTTCAGCACGAGGCGGCTCATCAGCCGGTCAAACCGGGTCCTGCTCACCGCCTCCATCACGCTGGCGACCACCGGGAAGTTGAGGTTGGTATAGTGGAACCAGTCCGATCCCGGCGCGTGGGTGCTATCCCAAACGCGCGGATCGCTCAGCTGCTGGCGCAGGCTGGTGCCCAGCGGGATGATGTAGAGGTCCGGCCCGTCGATCAGGCTCGATCGGTGCGATAGCAGCAGGCGGAGCGTAATGACCTTGTCCGGGAAGGCCGGGTTGCGCAGCTTCCAGCCGAGATAGTCCGAGATATCGCGATCAAGATTGAGCTGGCCCCGGTCGACCATCCGCATCAGCCCCAGCGTGGTCACCAGCTTGGAAATAGAGGCGATCCGCACCGGATCATCGGCGCTCACCGCGCGGCCGCTCACTCGGTCAGCCAGGCCCTCGGCGAGCACAGGGCGGATGTGGCTCCGGTCAAAGGCCACGGCCACCGCCGCCGGTGGTTCCGCGTGGAGCGGGGCGGCGAGTGCCAACGCGAGCAGGGCGAGGATCAGACGCATGGGAGGGTGATAGCGTGAAAATGCAAGAACCCAAATTTGAACATGATCTCTCCCTTTTTCGTCATCCTGAACTCGTTTCAGGATCCATTTCTCGGAACAACCCGAAGCGCTGTTTGGCAAAAATGCCTCACGGTTTGTCTCTCTCCGGCTCCAACTGGGCTTTCGGCGTGATGGATCCTGAAACGAGTTCAGGATGACGGGGGAAGGTGAAAACTGAGCGCGCGGTGACCATTCCACAAACCTGCAATCTGCTTTAAACCCACCCCATGACCAAACCAACCCAACTCGAAGAGGCCACCCACCGCGCGCTCGAACTCGGTGCCGAGCTTGAATCCTCGGGCGATGCGAAGACCGGTGGCGAGGCGCTGGAGCGCAGCCGGGCGCTGCTCCATGCGTGGGTGGATACGGTCGTTGGCGTAGTGATCAACGCGGGCCTTGGCCGGGTGACGCTGATCCATGCCAATGGCAAGGAATCGAGCGTCGCTTCGAGCGAATTGCCCTTTCTGCTGTCGCAGCCGGCGAAGTTCGAAAGCCTGTCCTAGTCGAAAACGTCAACCAGATGGGCTGAACGGCCGCCTTCCTTGACCAGCACGGTTTCGAGATAGACCGAGGTCAGCAGTGCATTCATCGCTAGGCCGAGCAGCATTCCGACCGGCACCATCACGGCCATCAGCAGCGGCGTCTGGTTCGTCGGCATCGCAAATTGCGAGAGGTTGGTCCCCAACAGCGACAGGATGACGCCAAACACCACGATGTAGAACACGACCATAACCAGAAACCACGTGCCGAAAATGCTCAGCCGCATCCCGCGGGTCAGCTCGCGGCTGCGACCAAAGCTGGCGAAAACGCCCAGATTTTCGCCGACCAGAGCCGGGATCGCCGCGCTCCACATGGTCGACAGGATCAGCCCCGGTATGAACAGCAGGATAAAGGCCGGTATCAGGGCGAGGTACCACAGGATCATCAGGCCAACGAGCGGCAGGAACTTGGCGAACCCGGCGCTCAGGCAATCGGCAAAGCTCGATTGGCCGGTATCGGCAAATTTCAGCATGCCGTGGATCGATCCGGCGAACGACACGCCGCTCATCACGATCGAAACCAGCATGAGCGCCCAATACCAGCCGGAGCTGAAAATCGAGAGCGCCGCCAGCGGATCTTTGGGATCGGCAGCGGTAACACTAGCCATCATCGATCGCTGGAAGAACCACTGGATTGCCATGCTGACAACATGGACCACGAAGAGCAGCAGACCGACGCTTCCCAGCGTCCCCCGCGCCAGAGTGAATGCCCGCGAAAAGACACGCCCGATGCTATAGGATTCCATTGCCCCGCTCCTCTGCTCCGTATCGCGCAGGAGGCTACCTCAATATATCTGGAAATCCAGCGGAATTTTCAGGCTAGAGCCGCTCAGCCTCGGCCACGGCATCGCTCGCCCGCAGCGCCGAAACGATCCGCGCCAGATGGGCAAGATCGTTGACCTCAAGGTCCACTTCATAGGTGCCGAACAGCTCGTCGCGCCCGGTCATCTGCAGGTGGACGATGTTGGCGCGGTTGCCGGCGAAGATGCCGGTGACTTCCGCGAGCGTGCCCGGCCGGTTGTGCAGCACGGTGCGGATGCGCCCGACAGCGCCGGTGGTGCGTTCGCCCCAAGACAGATCAAGCCAATCGGCATCGACACCGTCGGCGAGTTTCAGGCAATCGATGGTGTGAACCTCAACCCCTTCGCCCTTGCGGCGCAGGCCGACGATGCGGTCACCCGGCACCGGATGGCAGCATTCGCCAAGCTGGAAACCCATGCCCGGGGTCAGCCCCATGATCGAGATGGCGCGTTCCTGCTTGGGCCATTCCTCGGCCTCGCCCATGCCCTTGGTGCTGCCGGGAACCAGCGCTTCCAGCACGGCGCGGTCATCGATCTTGGCCGTGCCGATGCGGACCATCAGGTCCTCCTCGTCCTCCAGCCCCAGCCGCTTGACCGCTTCCTTGATCGCCTTCTTGCCGATCTTGGCGGGCAGGCGGTTGGAGATTTCCTCGAACAGTTTGAGGCCGATGGCGGCGACTTCTTCGCGTTCCTTGGCGCGCACGGCGCGGCGGATCGCGGCGCGCGCCTTGCCGGTGACGACGAAAGACAGCCAGGCGAGCTGGGGGCTGGCCTTGCGGCTCTTGATGATCTCCACCACGTCGCCGTTGTTGAGCGGCGTGCGCAGCGGCATGTGGCGGCTGTTGATCTTGGCGCCGACGGCCATCGATCCCAGATCGGTGTGGACGTCATAGGCAAAGTCGATCGGCGTCGATCCCTTGGGCAGCTGGTGCAGCGCGCCCTTGGGGCTGAAGGCAAAGATGCGGTCCTGATAGATCGCCATGCGGGTGTGTTCGAGCAGCTCGTCGGCATCGTGGCTGGCATCGACGATCTCGATCAGATCGCGCAGCCAGCCGACTTGCCCGTCAGGCTGGACCCCGCCCTGCTTGTAGGCCCAGTGCGCGGCAAGGCCGAATTCGTTGAGCCGGTGCATGTCACGCGTGCGGATCTGCACCTCCATCCGCATGGCGTTTTCGAACACGAGCGACGTGTGCAGCGAGCGATAGCCGTTGGCCTTGGGCGTCGAGATATAGTCCTTGAAGCGGCCCGGAATCATCTGCCAGGTCTGGTGCAGCACCCCCAGCGCGCGATAGCAATCATCGGGGCTTTCGGTGAGCACGCGAAAGGCCATGATGTCGGTGATCTGCTCAAAGGAAACGTGGCGCTCGGCCATCTTCTTCCAGATCGAATAGGGGTGCTTTTCGCGGCCTGAAACCTCTACCCGGATACCTGCTTCGGCCAGCGCCTGCTTGATGGCCAGCGCAATCGAATCCACCTGTCCGCCGCCGGTCGAGCGGATCTGCGCCAGCCGCCCGGTGATCAGGCCATAGGCCTCGGGCTCAAGCTGTTCGAAGGCGAGCAGCTGCATCTCGCGCATATATTCGTACATGCCCACCCGCTCGGCGAGCGGGGCGTAGATATCCATGGTTTCGTGGGCAATGCGGCGGCGCTTGTCCTCGCTCTTGATGAAGTGCAGCGTGCGCATGTTGTGCAGCCGGTCGGCGAGCTTGACCAGCAGGACGCGGATGTCCTCGCTCATCGCCAGCAGGAACTTGCGCAGGTTTTCCGCCGCCCGCTCGTTGTCGCTCATCGCCTCGATCTTGGAGAGCTTGGTCACGCCGTCGACCAGCCGGGCGACGTCAGGCCCGAACAGCTTTTCCACTTCGGCGATCGTGGCGAGAGTATCTTCCACTGTATCGTGGAGCAGGGCAGTGATGATGGTTTCCTGATCGAGCTTGAGCTCGGTCATCAGGCCGGCCACCTCGATCGGATGGCTGAAATAAGGATCGCCGCTCGCCCGCTTCTGGCTGCCGTGCTTCTGCACCGTGTAAACGTAGGCGCGGTTGAGCAGCGCCTCGTTTGCATCGGGATCATACGCTAAAACGCGTTCAACAAGTTCGTACTGTCGCAGCATTGCAGTGCAACATGGCGGGCGAAGGGGGGGTAGGGCAAGTCTGTTGACCTACTTGTGGCAATTTTCTGCCCTTGACCCCGCCGTTCAGCCCTCTGGTGGCTCACCCGGCCGCGACAGCATCTTTCGCCGCGAGGTAGCCGAAGACGAAGCTCGGCCCGATGTTCACGCCCGAACCCGGGCTGGTGCGGCCCATGACCGATGCGGCAGAGGTGCCGGTGGCGTAGAGGCCCTTGATCGGTTTTCCGTCGGCGCGCAGCACGCGGGCCTTTTCATCGCAGACAACGCCGCCCAGCGTGGAAACGTCGCCGGGGATCACCGGCACGGCGTGGAACGGACCTTCGGCGATCTCGCCCAGCGTCTGGTTGGGCTTGTGGAAGGGATCGCCCAGCCACTTGTCATATTCGCGCGCGCCGCGGTGGAAATCGGCATCGTTGTTCTGGCCGACAAAGCCGTTGAAGCGGTCAACCGTGCCGCGCAGCGTGGCGGGATCAATCTTGAGCGAGGCGGCAAGGCCTTCGATGGTGTCGGCGGTGTGGAGGTAGCCGCTTTCGGTCCAGGCGTCGGGCTTCTTCGATCCGGGCATGGTGCCGGCGATCATCACGTTCTTCATCACTCGATTGTCGAAAATCGCCCAGCTGGGGATCGCCGGAGCTTCCTTGTTCCGCTCCATCATGCGCTGGCAGTATTCGGTGTAGGAGCCGCCTTCGTTCATGTAGCGCACGCCGGTCTGGTCAACCATGATCGCATGCGGTGCGGCGGTAACGCCCTGGACGCCGGGCTTCATCGGCCAGTGTTCCGCGCCCGGCGGCATAGTCAGCGGGCTGCCGACGAAGCTGTCCATCTGGGCAATGGCTGCGCCGTGGCGCATCATTTCCTGGATCATCTCGCCGGTATCGCCCTCGGTCACCGAGGTGTTGATGATCGAGCTGCCGGGCATGTAGGTGTCACGCATCGCCTGGTTGAGCGCAAAACCGCCAGCGTTGACCAGCACGCCCAGCCGCGCACCGACGCGCCAGGGCTTGCCGTCCTTTTCGGTGACCACGCCAACCACTGCGCCGTCCTCGACGATCAGTTCCTTGACCGGCGAATTGTTGCGCAGATCAACGCCGGCCTGAATCGCTGCTTTCATCATCCGGCCCTGCAGTGCGGCACCGGCGGTGACATAACGCTTGCCGGTCAGCTTGGAGAGGATGATGCGGAAGCCCATGCGCACCAGCGCCTTCTTGGCCGGCCACGATTTCTTGACATGCGGCAGCTGCAGCGCGTCTTCGAGCGAGACCGGCATCGGCAGGAAGTTGGGACGCAGCAGTGCGGCCTTGTCACCCAGTTCGTTGGCATCAAACAGATCGGCCACCACGGTGCGCCCGGGAACCGAGCCGCCGGGAGCCTCGTCGTAGTAGTCCGGCCACGAAGTGATGCGCGAGAATTTCAGGCCCTGACCCATCAGGAAGTCGAGCATGCGCGGGCCGTTCTCGAGGAAAGCCTGCCGCCGCGCCTTAGAAGCGCCGGGGGCATCGTTATGATCGCCGACGACGGCATCGAGGTACTTGGTCCCGGCCTCAAGGCTGTCCGGCACGCCGGCCTTGGCCATGAAGGGGTTGTTCGGGATCCACATCACGCCGCCCGACTTGCAGGTGGTGCCGCCCAGCAGTTCGGTCTTTTCCAGCACCAGCGCGGTCTTGCCCGCAGAGCGCGCCACGAGCGCCGCACACATGGAACCGCCGCCGCTGCCTGCCACGACAAAATCGAAAGTCTCGTCAAAACCGCTCATCAGTCCGCCCTCTTCCTCAGTCCCGCGAAATGCTACAGGCGGGAATCATTTGGCGGCTTGATGCCCGCAAGCAGCCTCGCAGGCAATAGCTCACGGATGCAAAAGCATCAGCTCCACACGGCTTCGGGCGGCAGACTCATCAATATCGCGTCGATGTTGCCGCCGGTCTTGAGGCCGAACAGCGTACCGCGATCATAGACGAGGTTGAATTCGGCATAGCGCCCGCGCCATTCGAGTTGCTGCAGCTTTTCTGCCGGGCTGTGCGCCATGCCCATCCGCTTGCGCACAATGGCAGGGAAAGAAGCGAGGAAAGCGCGGCCGACGTCTTGCGTGAAGGCGAAGTTGGCCTCCCACTGGGCTTCGTCAGCGCATTCCAGATGATCATAGAAGATCCCGCCCACACCGCGGTGGCACTTGCGGTGGGGGATGTAGAAGTATTCGTCGGCCCAAGCCTTGAACCGGTCATAGTAATCCGCGCCGTGCGCGTCGCAGGCGGCCTTGTAGGCGGCGTGGAACTGCGCGGTGTCTTCCTCGTAAGGGATCGGCGGATTGAGATCGCCGCCGCCGCCGAACCATGCCTTGGTCGTGGTCAGGAACCGCGTGTTCATGTGGACTGCGGGCACATGCGGGTTGGCCATGTGGGCCACCAGAGAGATCCCCGTGGCCGAGAACGCGTTGTTCTCTGCACTCGCGCCGTTGATCGTTCGGGCAAAGTCCTTTTGCAGCCCCCCGCGCACGGTGGAGATGTTGACGCCGACCTTCTCGAAGACCTTGCCCTTCATCAGGCCCTGCGTGCCGCCGCCAGTGTCGCCGCCCGTGTCGCTTGTGGGCTCGCCTTCAACTTCGCTGCGCTTCCAGGGGGTGTACTGGAAGCCGGCGTCAGAGCCGGCCTCGCGCTCGATCGCTTCGAACTCGGCGCAAATCATATCGCGCAAGTCCTGAAACCAGGCAGAGGCGCGGGCGGTGTAGGGGGTCCAGTCGGTCATAGCGCGCGCTTGCCAAATCGTGCGGGGCGCGTAAAGCAAAAGCCATGGTTCCCTTTTCGTTCGCAGGTCAGGAATGGCGTATGTTGCGCTCGGGCGCGCTGTTCTGGCCGCGCGAAAATGCGCTGCTGGTGGCCGATCTGCATCTGGAAAAGGGCAGTTTCTTCGCCCGCTTTGGCCAGTTGCTCCCGCCCTATGACAGCCGCGAAACACTGGAGCGGGTGGCGCTGGCGCTGCGTGAAAGCGGCGCGCGGCGGGTGCTGTGCCTTGGCGATTCGTTCCACGATGCCGGCGGCGCGGCGCGGCTGGAGCCGCACGCGGCGGGAATGCTCGCGGCGCTCACCCGGGCGACCGACTGGGTGTGGATCACCGGCAACCACGATGAGGGCGCGCAGCCTGCCGAGGGCGGCGCGCTGGTCGAAGAGCTCAACATCGGCGGCATTGCGCTGCGCCATCAGGCGCAAGCCGGTGAGGCGGGTCTGGAGCTTTCGGGCCACTTCCACCCCAAGCTGCGCCTGACCGTGCGCGGCCGCCAGATCGTCCGGCCCTGTGCGGTGGCGAGCGACAACCGGCTGGTGCTGCCTGCCTTCGGAGCCTTCACCGGCGGCATGGATGCGGCCGACCCCGCGATCCTCGCCGCGCTGCAACCCGCCCGCGCGATCCGGGCACTGGTGCCAACACGCGAGAAGCTGGTGCAGGTTCCGCTGTGGGCGGCTTAGGTTAGGCCCACCCCCGACCTTGTCCAACCCCGTCATCCTGAACTTGTTTCAGGATCCATCGGGCCTCAAGCTCAGTGCAAGCAGGATAAACGCAAACCGAGAGGCACTTGCTGCTCCACAAAGCTCTGGCCGTGTGGAGAAATGGATCCTGAAACAAGTTCAGGATGACGAAGAGTGAGTAACGAGGATGGGTAAGCCAGTTACCAGATCTTCGCGCGCTTCTCCGGGGCGATGTACATCTTGTCGCCGGGCTTCACGCCGAAGGCCTGATACCACGCCTCGATATTGGGCAGCGGGCCGAGCACGCGGAAGCGGCCGGGGCTGTGCGGATCGCTGGTCACCTGGCTGCGCATCGCATCTTCGCGGTTCTTTTCGCGCCAAGCCTGGGCATAGGCGAGGAAGAAGCGCTGGTCGCCGGTCAGCCCGTCGATCACCGGAGCGGGCTTGCCACCCAGTGACTTGTGATAGGCATCAAGCGCCACCTGAATCCCGGCAAAGTCGGCGATGTTTTCGCCCATGGTCAGGTCCGGATTGAGGAACAGTCCCGGTGCGGCTTCGAACTTGGCGTACTGCGCGCCAAACACCTTGGCCTCGGCGACGAAGCGGTCATTGTCTTCCTTGGTCCACCAGTCACGCACCTTGCCGGTTTCGTCGATCTTGCGGCCCTGATCGTCAAAGCCGTGGCTGATCTCGTGGCCGATCACCGCGCCGATCGAGCCATAGTTCACCGCATCATCCGCCCCCATGGCAAAGAACGGTGCCTGAAGGATACCGGCGGGGAAGACGATCTTGTTTTCGAGCCCGCCGTTATAGGCGTTGATCGTCTGCGGGTTCATCGCCCACTTCTTGCGGTCAACCGGCTTGCCCAGATCGTCCATGTTGTAGGCGGTGTTGAACATCGCGGCGCGCTGGACGTTGCCATAAAGGTCACCCGCATCGATCTTTAGCGGCGAATAGTCGCGGAACGTGTCGGGATAGCCGACCATCACGTCCATCCGGCTGAGCTTGACGACAGCGGCAGCCTTGGTTGCCGGGCCCATCCATTCGTTGCCGTTGATCCGGTCGGTCATCGCCAGTTTCAGGTTGGCAACCAGTGTTTCCATCTTGGCCTTGGCAGCGGGCGGGAAGTAGGCCTTCACATAGTCCTGACCCAGCAGTTCGCCCAGCGAGCTGTCGGTCATGGCAACGCCCCGCTTCCAGCGCGGCAGGATGGTAGCAACCCCGGTAATCGTCTTGCGATAGAGGAAGCGGCTGTCGACCATCGCCTTGTTCAGCCATGGCGATGCGCCATCGGCCATGTGGAACATCTGCCAGGCCTTCAGCGTGGCAAGCGGCGTCTTGGCATAGATCGCGGCGATATCGCGCACGGCGCTCTTTTCAGCGACAACAATGCGCTTCTGGTCTGGCACCTTCGCGCCCTGCCAGAATTCCGCCCAGTCAACGCCCGGGGCATAGGCGGCGAGCTCGGCGGTGGTCATCGGGTTGTTGACCTTGTCGACATCGCGGCGATCGGCGGCGGGCCATGACTTTTGGGCGAATGCCGTTTCAAGGGCCATCACCGCATTGGCGCTGGCCGCGGCGTTCTTGTCGCCCACGGCCTTCAGGGTGCGCGCAATATAGGCGCGATAGGCGGCGCGCTGCTTGGCGAAGTCCTTTTTCAGGTAATAATCACGCTCGGGCATGCCGATGCCGCCCTGATAGAACCACAGCACATTCATGCCCGGATCAGCGGTATCGGCTTCAACGTCCCAGGTGAACGGCGCAATGCCGAAGCGGCCGTTGGTGGTGCCCATGAAGCGCGAGAAATCGCGCTTGCTGGTGATCTTGCGGACCTCGGCAAGGTCAGCCATCAGCGGCTTGAGGCCGAGCGTTTCCAGCCGCTTCTCGTTCATGAAGCTGGCATAGAGATCGCCATACTTGCTGCCCTTGCCGGCGGTGATCAGGCTCTTCAGGTTGTTCTGCGTGCGCTCATAGACTTCCAGAAAGCTGCCGACACCGGCGCGGTCGGCCGGGATCTGCGTCGCATCGATCCACTTGCCCGAGGCAAAGAGCTGGAAATCCTCGCCCGGCTTTACCGTTTCGTTGCGGGTCGAAAGGTCAACGCCCCAGGTGCCGTATTGCCCGGTGCTGCCAGAAGTCGCGGCTGCCACTGCCGGGGCGGCCTCGCTTGCGTGAGCGGCTTCAGCCAAG
This sequence comes from Sphingomonadaceae bacterium, assembly GCA_947451145.1. Classification (GTDB taxonomy): domain Bacteria; phylum Pseudomonadota; class Alphaproteobacteria; order Sphingomonadales; family Sphingomonadaceae; genus Novosphingobium. The sequence continues at coordinate 41,247 of CANFXW010000018.1, forward strand.
GGTGCAAAAGTGAACGCGGCCATGGCAACGCCGGCGGCGAGAACTGCGGAAAGCTTCATGTCTGTCCCTTTCGTTGCGCGGCCTGACAGGGCCGCAAAACGGATGGGGCTGGGTCGATCCTGCGCGCGCGCAAGTCAATGTTGTCTGCCGAGAGGAATGCACCGTTGGTGGAATTGCGCCCGCGCGCAACATTGTTTGCAACAGTGCTGCTGCGAGTTAACTAATTTGAATTCCGCCTATTTTTGGTTTTTGTCAGGGCAAAATCCGGTTAAAGCCCGGGTCGGAGAGTGGGGGGATTCGCGTGAGGGTTGCAGTCGGCGTATTGATGGCTGCAGCTATGACTCTCGCCTTCGCGGGCTCTGCCGCTGCGCAGGAAGCAACGCCGCCCAGCGTCACGCTCACCGCCGCGCAGCTTTTCGCCTATGCCGATGCCGCGCGTGACCGCGCCGATTTCCCGACGGCAGAGGCCGCCTATCGCGCGCTCGCCTCCAACCCCGATCCTGAGCTTCGGACCGAGGCGCGCTTTCGCCTCGCGATGATGCTGGCCGACCGGCAACGCCGCTTTGCCGATGCCGCCGTGCTGCTGCGGCAGATCCTTGACGAAAAGCCCAAGGCCGCGCGGGTGCGGCTGGAGCTGGCGCGGGTGCAGGCCTTCATGGGCCATGTGAACAGCGCCGAGCGCGAACTGCGCGCCGCGCAAGCCTCCGGCCTGCCGCCCGAGGTCGAGCGCATGGTACGGTTCTACCAGTCGGCGCTCAGCGCTGCCAAGCCGATGGGCTTTTCGCTGGAAGTGGCGCTCGCACCAGACAGCAACATCAACCGCGCCACGCGATCAGACACGCTCGGCACGATCATCGGCGATTTCACGCTCGACCAGAACGCCAAGGCCAGGTCGGGTGTCGGGCTTGATCTGCACGGGACGGCATGGGCGCGGCACGGGCTCTACAAAAGCGCCACGCTGGTGATGCGCCTTTCGGGCAGTGCCAACGTCTACCGGGAAAGCGACTTCAACGATTTTATCCTATCCGCGCAGGCGGGGCCGGAATACCGCTCGGGGCGTGACAAGATCGCCTTCCTCGTGGGGCCGGCATGGCGCTGGTACGGCATGCAGCCCTACACCACGACCATATCGGGCAGCGCGAGCTGGCAGCACCCCTTGGGCAAGCGCGCGCAGCTGCGTGTCGAAGGCGGGATCGGCCATGTCACCAACCGCCGCAATGCGCTGCAGAGCGGCGAGAGCTTCACCCTTTCGGCCAGCTATGACCGGGCTTTCTCCGCACGCTTTGGCGGCGGGGTGCAGGTCAATGCCAGCCGCGATACGGCGGCAGACCCGGGCTATGCCCTCGCGAGCCTCGGGGCGAACGCCTACCTGTTCCGCGAATTCGGCCACACCACGGCGACTGTCAGCATCGGCTACAGCCACCTTGAGGCCGACGAGCGCCTGTTCCTCTACCCGCGCCGCCGCATGGACAACCGCTTCAGCGCCAACCTGTCGGGCACATTCCGGTCTTTGCGTATCGGGCCGTTTGCCCCCTTGGCAAGGCTCCATTGGGAACGTAACAATTCGACGATAGAACTCTATGATTACAACCGATTGGGCGGAGAACTGGGAATCACCGCCGCGTTTTGAAACCTTTGGAGAGGGTCGCGTAATGGCAATGAGCAAGAAATTCGTAAGCAGTCTGGCGCTGGCTTTTGTGCTGGCGGGATGCGGTGACAGCGGCGGTGGCGGCATAGCCAGCACGCCAACGCCAACGCCCACCCCGACGCCGACGCCGGCCAGCTATACCAAAATCGCCGATATGAGCGGTGATCGCACATTCCAGACGGGTGGGATTCAGTACCTTACGGGGCCCGGTATCAACTTTACTTCGCCGCAACAGCTGGCCTTTGGCAGTGGTATTACCGTCTCCTATGCTGCGGCATCAGACAGCTACACGCTCAGGGCGCCGGACAGCACGACCGTTACGCTAACGCCCGCCGATGTCATAAACCCGCCGCCAAATCCTACCGGTATCACCTGGAACAAGGTTGTCGGCACAACCCGGGATCAATTTTTGCTGGCTGTGCCGTCAGCCAATGGTGTGCCTCTCAGCTATACCGTATTTGGCAGTTGGGGACACATTGATACTGTAACCAACAATGCAACCGCCCGCGTGGGTTATGGCGGCTCGCCGACTTTGGCGAGTGATATGCCTCGCACCGGGACGGCAAATTATTCGGTCACCGTTGGCGGTGCGCTTGCGCAGGGCAACAGCAATTACAACCTGAACGGCAACAGCAGCGGCACGTTCAGTGCGAATTTCGCAAATAATACGGTTGCAACTTCGATCACCATAGCCGGAACGCTGCAACCGAACGGAACGGTTGTAACGCCGTTTGGAACCTATTCCGGAACCGGGACGATTTCGTCAAACGCCATCACCGGAAACTTCACGGGAACAGGTGTGACGGGCGGATTTTCCGGCGGATTTTTCGGTCCGCAGGCGCTTGAGCTTGGTGTCGCCTGGTATCTTGGCGCAACAATCAACGGCGCGCCGGCAAACGCGGTTGGTGGAATGGCCGGGATCAAGCAATAGGCAACGATGTAAAGCGGGGAGCCTGATCCGGCTCCCCCGCCTCACCCCCCGCAGGCCCGATAGTCCCCCGCGCGGCAGGCAGCCACAGCGCGGCGCCATTCGGCCATTTCGCGTTGGTAGCGCCGCTGCGCCTGGGCATAGTCATCGCTGCTGTTCCCGCGCTGCTGCGCCTCGCGATAGGCGCGCCAGCCCTCGGCATAGCCCGCATCGCGCTTTTGCACGTGGGCCAGCTCGCGCAGGTTGAGCTGCCGGATAATCGCCCGGTCCCGCGCCCGCGCAGCCGGATCGCGCATGGCCGGATCGTTGGGATCGTCAGCCAGCGCTGCGGTGGAAACAAGCGACAGTATGACAGCCAACCCGGACGCCAGCGCGCCCGCGAACGGAATTCTTCTCATTGTGATGCGACCCTACCCGTGAACCCTGCACAGGGAATGCCGCCTGACCCGGCCCGAGGCAAAGCGTTTGCGACGGGGCGTTGGCACCCCACCGCAGCATTGGGGCGGACTGGCGATGGGGCTTGAAACGCTTTTGCGGACCATTGCCGCCACCCCCTTGCCCTTGACGAACAAATCTGGAACAGACTTGCCCCATGAGTCTTACCCATATTACCGTCCGGGGCGCCCGGGAGCATAACCTTAAGGGCTTTGATGTCAGCCTGCCGCGCGATGCGCTGGTGGTGATCACGGGGCTGTCCGGCTCGGGCAAGTCGAGCCTCGCCTTCGATACGATCTATGCCGAGGGGCAGCGGCGCTATGTCGAGAGCCTTTCGGCCTATGCGCGCCAGTTCCTCGAGATGATGCAGAAGCCCGATGTCGAGCATATCGACGGGCTGTCTCCCGCCATCTCGATCGAGCAGAAGACCACCAGCCGCAATCCGCGCTCGACCGTCGCCACGGTGACCGAGATCTATGACTATATGCGTCTGCTCTGGGCGCGGGTGGGCATTCCCTATTCGCCCGCCACCGGCCTGCCGATCGCCGCGCAGACGGTTAGCCAGATGGTCGACCGGGTGATGGCTCTTCCCGAGGGCACCCGCGCCTATCTGCTCGCCCCGGTGGTGCGCGGGCGCAAGGGCGAATACCGCAAGGAATTGGCCGAGTGGCAAAAGGCCGGTTACACCCGCGTGCGGATCGACGGTGAATTCTACGCCATCGAGGAAGCCCCGGCGCTCGACAAGAAGTTCAAGCATGACATCGAAGTGGTGGTTGACCGCATCGCCGTGCGTGAGGGCATCGAAACGCGGCTGGCGGACTCGTTTGAGCAGGCGCTGAAGCTGGCTGAGGGGCTGGTCTATCTGGATCTCGCGGACGGGACTGTGGCTGAGCTCGGCGCAGGTCCTTCGACAAGCTCAGGACGAGCGGAACTTGGTTTTGAATCCGGGGAAACAAACACAGACTCCGCTCAGCCTGAGCCTGTCGAAGGCCAGGCACGCACCTCGGGCCTCAAGGGCACCGGCCTGCCGCCAAACCGCATCGTCTTCAGCGAAAAGTTCGCCTGCCCGGTCTCAGGCTTCACCATCGAGTCCATCGAGCCGCGCCTGTTCTCGTTCAACGCCCCCCAAGGCGCCTGCCCGGCCTGTGATGGCCTCGGCGAAAAGCTGCTGTTCGATCCGCAGCTGGTGGTGCCGAATGAGGCGCTGAGCCTGAAGCAGGGGGCGGTGGTGCCATGGGCCAAGTCGAACCCGCCGAGCCCCTATTACATGCAGGTGCTGACCAGCCTTGCCACCCACTTCGGCTTTGACCTGACCACGCCATGGGCCGATCTGCCGGGCGAGGTGAAGGTGATCATCCTGCACGGCACTGCCGGCACCGCCGTGCCGCTGACCTTCACCGATGGCCGCAAGAGCTATACGGTGAACAAGGCGTTTGAAGGCGTGATCGGCAACCTCAATCGCCGCCTGTTGCAAACCGAATCTGCGTGGATGCGTGAGGAGCTGTCCAAGTTCCAGACCGCGCAGCCGTGCGAAACCTGCGAGGGCAAGCGGCTCAAGCCGGAGGCGCTTTGCGTCAAGGTGGCGGGGCACGATATCTCAACCGTCACCCACATGTCGGTCGCCGCCGCAGTAGAGTGGTATCTCGCCCTCGATGCCCAGCTCACCCCCCAGCAGAGCCAGATCGCCAAGGCCGTGCTGAAAGAGATCAACGAGCGGCTGGGCTTCCTCAACAACGTCGGGCTCGATTACCTGAACCTGGACCGCACCAGCGGCACCCTGTCGGGCGGCGAGAGCCAGCGCATCCGGCTCGCCAGCCAGATCGGCTCGGGCCTCTCGGGCGTGCTCTATGTCCTCGACGAGCCCAGCATCGGCCTGCACCAGCGCGATAATGACCGGCTGCTGGAAACGCTCAAGCGGCTGCGCGATCTCGGTAATACGGTGATCGTGGTGGAGCACGATGAAGACGCGATCCGCCACGCCGATCACATCGTCGATCTCGGCCCCGGCGCGGGCGTGCACGGCGGGCATATCGTCGCGCAGGGCACGCTGGAGGACATCCTCGCCAGCCCGGACAGCCTGACCGGCCAATACCTCAGCGGCGCGCGCCGGATCGAGGTGCCGAAGACCCGCCGCAAGGGCAACGGGCACAAGGTCGTGGTGCATAACGCGCGGGCCAACAACCTGCGCGGCGTCACGGCGGAGTTCCCGCTCGGCACCTTCACCTGCGTCACCGGCCTATCGGGCAGCGGCAAAAGCAGCCTGACGCTCGATACGCTCCACGCCGGGGCCGCGCGGGTGCTCAACGGCGCGCGGGTGATCGCCGGCGCGCATGACAAGATCACCGGTCTTGAAATGTGCGACAAGGTGATCGAGATCGATCAAAGCCCCATCGGCCGCACCCCGCGGAGCAACCCCGCGACCTACACCGGCGCCTTCACCCAGATCCGTGACTGGTTCGCAGGCCTGCCGGAAAGCGCCGCGCGCGGGTACAAGGCCGGGCGGTTCAGCTTCAATGTGAAGGGCGGCCGCTGCGAAAAGTGCCAGGGCGACGGGCTGATCAAGATCGAAATGCACTTCCTGCCGGACGTTTACGTGACGTGTGAGGAGTGCAACGGCAAGCGCTATAACCGTGAAACGCTCGAGGTGAAGTTCAAGGGCCACTCGATCGCCGACGTGCTCGACATGACAATCGAGGACGCCGAGGAGTTCTTCAAGGCCGTGCCGCCGATCCGCGACAAGATGCACATGCTGAACGAGGTCGGCCTCGGCTACGTCAAGGTCGGCCAGCAGGCGACCACCCTGTCAGGCGGCGAGGCGCAGCGGGTAAAACTCGCCAAGGAACTCTCCCGCCGCGCCACCGGACAGACGCTCTACATCCTCGACGAGCCGACCACCGGGCTGCATTTTGAGGACGTTCGCAAGCTGCTCGAAGTGCTGCACCGGCTGGTCGATACCGGCAATTCGGTGGTGGTGATCGAACACAACCTCGACGTGATCAAGACGGCGGACTGGGTGATTGATCTGGGGCCAGAAGGCGGCGTGCGCGGCGGCGAGATTGTCGCCGTGGGCGTTCCCGAAGCGGTCGCTGCGAACCCGAAGAGCTTCACTGGCCACTATCTGAAAGCGTTGCTGGGCAAGTGACCCGGGAACGAGCCTGTCCTGAGCCTGTCGAAGGGCCCGAGCAGGTGGCGAAGAATCCGGCGAGCTATACGGGGGGGTATTTGGGGGCTTTGTTTGGGAGGTGATCCTCCCTGCAGGGGGACTCGAAGAGGGCGCGCAGGCGCCAGCGGGACCACCGCAGGTGGTGGAGGGGCACAGGCGAGTGATCCCGGCCTTTGGTCCACGCAGAGACGCGGGCGCAAAAAGTTCAGAGGTGCTGTTTGGGTTTTGCACTTGTCACCTTAAGCATCTTCGTATTCACTCCACCAAATGCGCTTGTGCAACGCAGGTTGTGTGAGGATCATAACGCAATTTAGGCGCTTTGGAGTTATGGGGTGCTATGTCTAAGGACTTTTTATCGACGCAAAAAAGGATAACGCCTGCCAATAAAAATTTGGCTGTCGCAGTCACCTTCATTGTCGGATTCGTGGGCGTTGCATTTTTTGCCTACATGAAGTCAATCGACATTTTAGATATTGCCTCATCTATATTTGCAAGCATTTTGGCCGCAGGCATATTTTTGGCAATACAGATTTACATAATACAAAGAGATGCCGACATTGAATTTATTGAATCTGTAAATTCAAATGTTGACGCGACAATAGTAAATACATTAAATAAAAGTAGAGAAATCAATGATGAATTTTGCCCGATAAATATATTTGAAAACGATTCGACATCTCCAAATAATGAATTTAACACTGATGTATCACAAAACCTTACTAAATCTAATGTTTATTTATTTAGAGGTTTTAGCGGAAGGTATACAGTATCTCGTCTGTCTGACAAGAGATTGGGTAGATTTTCTGAAGTATCGTTATTTCTTACAAAGCCAAACAGCGATGTTGCAATAAGAAGAGCGGCCAGTGATTTGATCGATAGTAGTCCGAATGCGAATGCCGATGGACGCAAGTTGCTATTAAATCAGGTTCTGCAAACAATTATTGGATCTAGTTTTGTATTTATGAAGTCAGATTCATTTACATTGTATTTCCTTGATGATCCTATTGAAGATAGATATGAAATAATTGACGATTTCATATATATTTCGTACTACGACGATATTTCTAGAAATAGAAAAAAGTTCCCTAATGTATATAAGTTCAGCAAAAATTCCGTTTTCTATAAATCGCAAAATAGAATTCTTAGCTATTATAAAACTTCAATTAATTCAAAATTGAATATAGATGATAATTTAGATGATGAAAAAATAATAAATTTCTTTAAAAATAATTTTCAAATTGAAATAAGTGAAAATGATATTGCATTGGCGAAAAGTGATTTTGCCGAATTTGTGGATAGCTTTAAGAGTTATTGAAATGTAATTTTTAAATTGAGGCCGCCTGGCGTGACTAAAATTGCACAACTGTCGAGTGCTTTGCACAACAAATCACTTAGCCGAAATTTGCTCACGGATGTCGTGGGCACGGTGCCGGATGATCACTATTGCATTACCCATGCTTTAGGATTCCTTCGCCTATTGTTGGGTAGGACGGTATTGGGACCGATCTATCTACACTTCTGGAAGAACTACAAAAATTATTTGCAAAGCGCTGACTTAACAATCCATCGGCATGCGGTTGCGATAGAGTGCATTGTGCTTACTGGTATCATTCAGAACGCGAACTACGATTGGATCGAAAGTCCGGAGGGGCATCAAATGCTTTTTGAAAAGCGTTTTGATGGCAGTCACGGGCAACTATCGCCGACTCTACAAACGGGAAATGCGATAATTCGCGATGAGGAGTGTTTAACCGCTGGGCAGTATTACTCTATACCACTTGGTCAATTTCATCGCAGTCGCGCGCTGGAGGCACCTCCCGCGATGACTATCGTTCAATTCTTAGAAACAGAAAAAAGTACAGCTATGATCGTCGCGCCACGAGAGTTTCAGGCACGTCAACTGTCATATGCAAGTGAGAAAATCGACAAACGTCAAACGCGCGCCCTTATTGATCAAGCAATTGCCGCTATTGCTGAAATGGACTTGGACTAATCGCTGATCCCAAGATATCTATGCTTTCTAGCCCCCCAAACCATTTTCCTACACCGCAAAATTCCTATAACTGAGCCGGTTCCCCTCGCCCCCACGCACAGGTGAACCGCATGTCCGATCTCTCCAATCCCCCCGTCGTCAACCACCCGGCCAGTCTCCCCGCCAAGAGCCGGCCCGCGCGTCACAATGAGTGGACGCGGGCGAAGATGGTCACGTTCCTGCGCGAGCTGGCGGCCACGCAGTCGGTTGCGCTCGCGGCCAAGGCTGTCGGAATGAGCCGCACCTCTGCCTATAACCTGCGCAACCGGCTGCAGGGCTCGCCGTTCTCGCTCGGCTGGGAGGTCGCGCTGGAGTGCGGCATGCACCAGCTTGCCCATGCGGTGATGGATCGGGCGCTCAACGGCACCGAGGTGCAGCACTATTACAAGGGCGAGCTGGTCGCGACGACGCGGCGGTTTGACAACAACCTTGCGCGGTGGGTGCTCGATAACCCGTTCAAGCTGGGTCGCCAGCAGGTCGCGCGCGAATATTCGGCGCAAGGCTTTGATGCCCTGCTCGAGCGGATCGAGGTCGCCTCGCTCGACTGGGAGGAGGGCGAGGCCATTCCCGGGCGCAACTGGCCGCTGCTCGATGAAGAGCAAGCGCGCAGTCAGGAGTCGCGGTTTAACAGCGGCGATTCCTGGTACACCGCCGAGGCGGCCTATCTGGAGCGGCAGGGCGGGGCGCAGCGCCGGGGCGGTCGGCGGTGATTTCCCGCGTTTCTCAGCTTGTCAATTTGGCCCCGAAAAAGGCTGAAAAAACGCGTTGTTCTATAGGGTTATGTGGTTGGACGCGAGGTTGACAAGGTGTCAACTGTGTCAACCTCAACTTCCCGGAAACCGCCCCCATTAACCAGAAAAACATCGTCAATTCCGGGTTAACTGCGCGCTTGAGGGGCGCTTTAAGCATGATGGGTGCAGATGGTCCTCGTGTTCGCAGTCTGGAGGTATCTTCGGTGCCCTCCGAGTCCTCCTCCGGTCTGCGGGCATGCCGTCCCACCGTTAGTCGCTCCGGTCGCTTTACCCAGTGGACTGGAAAACAGGAGCACCCCTTTCCATGAACACCAAGCCCATCGCAGCGTGCCTGCTGGCCGCATCAACGCTCACCCTGGCCGCCACACCGGCTTTTGCCGATCTCGCCAACGTGCAGCTCGCCTCGTCGCTCGATGGCCCCTCGGTGCCGAACGGTGGCGATAGCAATGGCACGGCGGACTTCGTCGCCGCGATCGACGGTGATAACAGCCGCATCTGCTATCGGCTGGAAACGCACAATGTGAACAACCAGACCATCGCCCATATCCACGAAGGCACTGCCGGTGCGCCCGGCCGCCCGCTGGTCAACTTGCAGATCGGATCGGACAGCTGCGCCTATGTCAACGCCGCGCTTCTGCAGGACATCATGGCCAATCCGTCGGACTATTACGTCGACGTGCTGAGCGCCTCTTTCCCCAAGGGCGCGGTGCGTGGGCAGCTGACAGTGACAGACGGCGGCGGTTCGCTCGCGCTCAGCAGCAACTGAGCCTGCAAACCGGCTTGGCGAAGGTCGGGCCGCGGGTGTAGCCTTCCCCTGACCGGCCACGCGGCCCCTGAGTCGCGTGGCGCGGTTTGAGGGGGATGTGCTATGAGAGAACTGCGCGTTGTCTTGTCTGTTGCCTGCCTGCTGGCACCACTGAGCGCCCATGCGGCGCCCGTAACGCTCACCGCCGTACTCACCGGCGCGAACGAAACCGCTGGCGGCGATGCCAAGGCCAGCGGCGGCTTCAAGGTGACGATGGATCCTGAGAGCAACGACTTTTGCTACTCGCTGTGGTCTGACAAGCCGCTGAAAGCGACGATGGCCCACCTGCACACCGGCGCGGCCGGTGCCGATGGCGCGCCGGTGGTGACGCTGGAAGTGACCGGCAAGGCCAGCGACGAGTGCCTGGCGGTCGAGAAGGAAAAGCTGGAACCGATCGCGGCAAATCCGGCGGGCTTCTACGTCAACATCCACACCGATGCCTTCCCCAAAGGCGCGATGCGCGGGCAGCTGACGAAGTAGCCGGACAAGTGGACGTGCTGTCCTACATCGCTGCGGCTGTGTAGCGAGGGGGGCTCTTTGATTCGTTGTTAAGGTGGTTTCAGAAACCCGCCCCTATTCGTCATCCTGAACTTGTTTCAGGATCCATCGTGCCCCAGGTCCAGTTCAAGCCGGAGAGCAGCAAACCGTGAGGTACGGCTTTCTCAACCGAGCTCCGGGTGTGCGGAGGAATGGATCCTGAAACGAGTTCAGGATGACGGCGAAGAAATGACTGTATTGGAATGGGGGGATGCAGTGCCCGCCGCACCCCGGACAGCAAACGGGGCCGGCATCGCTGCCAGCCCCGTCCTCACCTGCCGTCCGTGCCTGAGCCGACTTTGCCTGCTGAAGGAAAGCTCGCGCTTGCCGACTGCTGCTCTGCCACGCCCATGCCGTTTCCGGCGGCGTCCGGTCCCGTCAGGTGGGCGCTGGGATCTGCATGGCTGAACCTGAGTTCAGTTTGCCGACCGTCGCTTTCCCGCCTGGCGGTTCCGTGAATGCCTTCGTGGACTGTCGTTCCGGTTCGCTGCCCTGCCCGAAGCCAAGGCCTTTCCCGTTACTGTCATCGCCCGAAAGCAATCATCCGTCGGCGCGCTCTACACTGCATCTGCGGTTCGCCAGGGTCATTCCGGGGGGAATTCGCTAGGCGTGTTTTCCGATACTGCTGCGGGCTGCGCCGCCGTCTCTTCAGTTTGCATCTTTCCTTGCGATTTCAGGGGTTTATTCCTTCACTCGCCGGTCAGAAGCGCCCTTCCGATGACTTGAAGCTGCGCCCACAAAGTGAGTCGGACAAGGCTGAATCGGTACAGTTATCCACAGGCCGCAAAAGCGGCGGTGGATAACTGGGGGTTCGCGGTGGACAACTTTGGCGCGACTCGGGTCGCGACGAAAATTGTCTCAGCGGTCGCGCTGGGCGAGCAATCGCAAACGGAGCGCATTCAGCTTGATGAAGCCCGCCGCGTCCTTCTGGTCATAGGCGCCGGCATCGTCCTCGAAGGTCACGTGGCGTTCCGAGTAGAGGCTGTTGGGGCTCTTGCGGCCGACCACCGATGCGCTGCCCTTGTAGAGCTTGAGGCGGACGGTGCCCGAGACCTTCTCCTGGCTCAGGTCGATCGCCGCCTGCAGCATCTCGCGCTCGGGCGCGAACCAGAAGCCGTTGTAGATCAGCTCGGCATATTTCGGCATCAGCTCATCCTTGAGGTGCGCTGCGCCGCGATCGAGCGTGATGCTTTCGATGCCGCGATGGGCGCGGGCATAGATCTCGCCGCCCGGGGTTTCATACATGCCGCGGCTCTTCATGCCGACGAAGCGGTTCTCGACCAGATCGAGCCGTCCGATGCCATGCTTGCGACCGAGCGTGTTGAGTTCGGTGAGCAGGGTAGCGGGAGACATGGCCGTACCGTTCAGCGCGACGCCATCGCCCTTTTCGAAGTCGATGGTGATATATTCGGGCTGGTCCGGTGCGTCCTCGGGGTTGACCGTGCGGCTGTAGACGTAGTCCGGGGTTTCTTCCCACGGATCTTCGAGCACTTTGCCCTCGCTCGAGGTGTGGAGGAGGTTGGCGTCGGTGCTGAACGGGCTTTCGCCGCGCTTGTCCTTGGGTACCGGGATCTGGTGCTGTTCGGCCCAGGCGATCAGCGCGGTGCGGCTGGTCAGCTCCCACTCGCGCCAGGGGGCGATAACCTTGATGCTGGGATCGAGCGCATAGGCGGAAAGCTCAAAGCGCACCTGATCGTTGCCCTTGCCGGTGGCGCCATGGGCGACAGCATCGGCGCCGGTCTCATGCGCGATTTCGACAAGGCGCTTGGAGATCAGCGGACGCGCGATCGAGGTGCCGAGCAGATAGTCACCCTCATAGCGGGCATTGGCGCGCATCATCGGGAAAACGAAATCGCGGACGAATTCCTCGCGCAGATCGTCGATATAGATGTGGTGATCGGGCACGCCCATCAGCTTGGCCTTGGCGCGCGCCGGTTCCAGCTCTTCGCCTTGTCCCAGATCGGCGGTAAAGGTCACAACCTCGCAGTTGTAAGTGACCTGCAGCCACTTGAGGATCACGGAGGTATCGAGCCCGCCCGAATAGGCCAGAACCACCTTCTTGATCGCATCGCTCATTGCCGTAACCTTTGTGTAGAATTCGAGTCACCTAAACGCGGTGCTGCCCCTAGGCGAAGGGCGGCTTGGCGGCAAGAGGAGTGCGGCGGATGGCCAAGGCTGATTTGAAGACCAAAGCCAGCGAAGTAGCCGTGGCTGACTACATCGCGGCGCTCCCCGATGCCCGGCAGCGCGAGGAAGCGGGGGTGATCGATGCGATCTATCGCCGCGTCACCGGGTTCGAACCGCAAATGTGGGGGGCCAGCATTATCGGCTACGGCAGCTACACCTACAAGTACGAGAGCGGGCGCGTGGGCACGATGTGCCGGGGCGGTTTCAGCCCACGCAAGGCGGCGCACACGCTCTATGCCATGCAGATCGTCAGCCTTTGCACCGGCCGCGCGGCCGAGCTGGTGCCGAAGCTGGGCAAGCACACCACCGGCAAAGGCTGCCTTTACATCAAGAAGCTCGCCGATGTTGATCTGGCGGTGCTGGAAGCGCTGATCGCGTTAAGCTGGGAGCGGATGAACACGGCCTATCCCGATTGATTACTCCGCCGCCTGCTGCAGATGCCACTCGGGTGCCTGCTCCAGCGTGCCGAGCCGGGCGAACTCCTCGGCAATGTAATCGCGGGTCATCGGCAGGACGCCGGGGCGTTTGACCGACTGGATGTGAAAATTGACCAGGCTGCCGCGGCGGAAGCCCTGCTCTGCGCCGGCCAGATAGAACTGCCACATGCGGAAGAAGCGCTCGTCATAAAGCCCGACGATTTCCTCGCGGTGGAGCGTGGCGCGGCGGTACCATTCGGCGAGGGTATAGGCGTAGTGATAGCGCAGGATCTCGACATCGGTGGTCTTCCAGCTGGTCTGCTCGAGCGCGTCGGTCAATTCGCTCACCGCGGGCAGGTAGTGGCCAGGAAAGATGTATTTGCGGTTCCACTTGTCGGTCGCGCCGTTGGGGCCGGTGCGGCCGATGGTGTGGGTCAGCATCACGCCGTCTTCGGCCAGCAGCTCGAGCGTCTTGCCGAAATATTCGCCATATGACCGCGCGCCGACATGTTCGAGCATGCCGATGGAGGTGATCCGGTCAAACTGGCCGGTAACGTCGCGATAGTCGATCAACTGGAACTTGACCTTGTCGGCCACGCCCGCCGCCTCGGCGCGTTCGTTGGCAAACTTCACCTGATCGGGGGCGAGGCTGACGCCGAGCACTTCGCAGCCGTAGATCCGGTTGAGATAGAGCCCGAGCCCGCCCCAGCCCGAGCCGATATCGAGCACCCGCATACCGGATGCATCGGCAGGCATGTGCAGCTTGGCGGCAACCAGCGCCTTCTTGTCGATCTGCGCCTGCTCAAGGCTGTTCGCCGGATCGGTGAAATAGGCCATCGTGTACTGCCGGTCGCTATCGAGGAACAGTTCGTAGAACCGGCGGGTCAGGTCATAGTGGTGCTCAACATTGGCGCGGGCGCGGGCGCGATGGTTCATCTGGTCCATCTGCGATCCGATGCGGTCGACCATGCGGCGCAAAGGGTTGCGCGAATTGACCGTGCCGCTGCCGCCCTGACCCATCACCAGCAGGATCATGTCGCGGATATCGTGCGGGGGTTCCACCACCAGCCGCCCGTCCATATAGGCCTCGCCCGCGCCGATGCGGGGGTCCTTGGCGATGTGGAAAGCAGCACCCTTGTCCGTGAAACGGATGCGCACAGGATCGGTGGCAGGGTCGCCGTAGTCGTAGACCTTTCCATCGTGGTCGGTGATGACAAGCCGACCATCGCGGATCAGCGGGCGAAGCATCTTATCGAGCAGCCACATGCCCGCTTTTCTAAGCCTTTTGGCGGCAAAGGAAAAGGATAAACGTCCTCAGCCGAGCCAGCCGAGCGCCGAAGCGAGTTGCCACAGGCCCAGCACGAGGAACAGCAGCGCCGCCACTGTCCGGGCCAGCTTCATCGAGACGACCTTCATCAGTGCGTCACCAAGGAAGACCGAAGGGCCGTTAACCAGCATCATGCCCAGCGTGGTACCGGCGGCGACTGTGACGACGTTGTGATAGTGCGCGCCCAAGGCAATCGTCGCGACCTGCGTCTTGTCGCCCATTTCGACGATGAAGAACGATACCAGCGTGGTCAGGAAGGCCCCGCCGCGCTGCTTTACCGCCTCGCCATCGTCATCGTCCAGCTTGTCGGGCACCAGCGTCCATGCAGCCATGGCGATAAAGCCCAGCGCCACGGCAATGCGGAACCACGGCGCGTCGAGGATCCCCGCGACTTCGCTGCCGACAAAGGCGGCGAGCAGGTGGTTGGCTATTGTCGCCGCCAGAATGCCGCCAACGATCTGCCAGGGAGCGCGCAGCCGCGCGGCGAGAACAATCGCCAGCAACATGGTCTTGTCGCCGATCTCGGCAAGGGCGACGACGGCGGTGGAGGTGAGCAGGGCTTCAAGCATGGTTGCCGCCTAGGTCAGCCCGCGCGCGAGGTAAAGTACATCGCGCGGCTGGGCCATCAGGTGCTGGCCGGAATCGACGAACAGCGTCTCGCCGCTCGCCAGCCAGCCCGCAGACAGGAACAGCGCGGCATCGGCGAGCTCTTCCGGCGCTGTCAGGCGCTGGAGCAGGTTCAGCCTGCCCGAGGAAAGATGCTCTTCCTCCTTCTGGTCATGGCTCGCCATAATCGCGCCGGGCGCGAGGCCATAGATACGGTCTGCTGCGTCCTGCGCTGCCATCGCCAGCGTGCGGACCGAGGCGGCAACCGCATTCTTCGACAGGGTGTAGGAAAAGAAGTCCGGGTTTGGGTTCGCCACTTTCATGTCGGTGAACTGGATCACCCGCCGCCCGCCCTTGGCTTGTGCCGAGCGCAGGAAGGCCTGCGCCATCCGCACCGGCGCGGCGACGTTGACCGCCATGGCCTCAGCGAACACACCTGCGTCTATCCCGGCGGCGCTGTCTTCGTGGAACACCGAAGCGTTGTTCACGAGGCAGCGCCAATCGGGCAGGCGGGCGGCCAGTGCCCCGATCATCGCCTCTGCCGCATCGCCATCGGCAAGGTCGCACTGAACGACTTCGGCAGAGGGGAGGGAGCTCGCGAGTGCCTCTGCTTCATCGTGCGAAAAGCCGTGGTGGATTACCACATGCCAGCCCGCCGCGCCAAAGGCCCGCGCCAGCACGGCACCAATCCGCCGCGCGGCGCCAGTAATCAGGACTGAGGGAAGGGTCGCGTTCATGCCGCAATTGGAGCATACCTAGGAGGCATTAGAAAGGATGTTCTGCCGTGAATCTCGATCTGGTCGATGTCTTCTGCAAAGGGCCGCTCAGCGGCAACCCGCTCGGCGTGGTGCACGGCGGGGGTCACTTGAGCGCGGAGCAGATGCTGGCGCTCACCCGCTGGCTGGGCTTTTCGGAGACGACTTTCCTGCTGCCGCCGAGCGATCCCGCTGCCGATTACCGCGTGCGGATATTCTACCCCGCGGGCGAATTGCCCTTTGCCGGGCACCCGACGCTTGGCTCGGCCCACGCCTGGCTGGCCGCAGGCGGGGTGCCGAAGCAGGCGGGAAAGATCGTGCAGGAATGCGGAGCCGGCCTCGTCGAAGTGCGGCAGGACGGCGAGCGGCTGGCCTTCCGCGCCCCGCCGCTGATCCGCAGCGGCCCACTGTCAGAGGCCGAACTGGCCGAGGCGCTGCGGGTTTCCGGCGCTGATCCAGCCTCGGTGGTAGAGGCGGTCCACGTCGCCAACGGACCGAACTGGTGCCTGTTGCGGTTGGCATCCGATGCCGATGTGCTCGCCGCCCGGCCTGCCGCGCGGGCACCTGTGGGCACGGACATCGGCATCGCCGGGCCATGCGCTGCGGGGGCAGGCGCCGATTGGGAACTGCGCACCTTTTTTGCCAACGGGCGTGGGCAAGTTGTCGAAGATCCGGTGACCGGAAGCTTCAACGCCGGGGTTGCCATGCACCTGTTCGCCAGCGGACTGGCGAGCGGCAGCTATGTCGCGGCGCAAGGCCGCAAGACCGGCGCTGATGGCGAGGTATTCTGCTCGGCAGAGGCCGATGGCAGTGTGTGGATCGGCGGCAAGGTCGCGATGGTTTCGGCGCAGGGGAAGCTGGCTGGCTAGATCGCCAGCCCTACTGGCACTTGGCCTCACCCTTTTCGATCGAGCGTCCCAGCAGGCCACCGCCGACCGCGCCGAGGATCGTGCCGAGCGCTTTCGCATCGCCGCCGAAGACAGTGTTGCCGAACAAGCCGCCAACCACGGCGCCGATCACCAGACCGGTGGTGCCGTTCTTGCGCTTGCAGCGCAACTGGCCGTTCTCGTCCTTCCACACCTCGTCTTTCTCGCCCACGGCTTGGGGAGTCACATAGCGCCCCTGCTCGTCGTATTGCACTTGCGGGCTGGGGCTGGCGGCAGGCGGCGCGTCAATGGCGAGCAGCGGGCTGGCCAGCGAGAGGGAGGCTGTGATCGCGAGGGTTTTCAGCAAGTGTCGCATCATTCCCGATCCTTTTGTGAAGGGGTGAGGGGAATTCTATGCCTTTCCAGCGCACCTGACTCCCCCTTTTTTAGCCCATCTTGGCCGAAACGTGCCGGGCGCGCGGCAAATTGCGCGCCCGGCTGTGAAACTTACCGGCAGCGCAGGTCGCCGCGGTCGATCGAGCGGCCGAGCAGGCCACCGCCGACCATGCCGAGCACCGTGCCCAGCGACCGGTCGCGCCCGTCATCGAGCGCCCGGCCGAACAGTCCGCCGACTGCCGCGCCAACGACCAGACCGGTCGTGCCGTCGCTGCGGCGGCAGTAATAGCGGCCGTCGCGGCCATGCCAGATGTGATCGCCGCGCGAGAGGCGATACTCGCGATAGGCCTCGCGCTCGCGCCATTCCCGGCGGTCGCGCCGCTCGTCGCGATCACGCCAGTCGCGCTCATGATCGCGCCAGCCGTGGGCAGGGGCCCATGGCGGCGGATCGGCGCTGACCGGTACGGCCGGAAGGGCGATGGCCGCAAGGGTGGCGGCGAGGATGGTCTTTTTCATGGTCCTGTCCTCCGTTTGTTGGACTGGGGCCATGATTTGCTGACAAACCGAAACCGGCGATGAACAGCCTGTTGTTTTTGGCAAGCAGCGACAAATCGCCGCCTTGATGCGGCGAAACGAGTGTAAACCAGCCCGGCTCAGGCAGAGCCCGCCTTCTTCGGAGGTCGATCAGGCAAGCTGATTCGCCTGCACGTCACCTATGGCGTCAGCGTATAGGTCTTGGAGCAATTGGTATTCTCGTGGCAGGCGAAGACTTTCCCGCCCGGCGGCAGATCGACCGCAATCTGGGGGAACCACAGTGGCCAGTCCCAGTGATCGCCCCAGATCCCGACATCAACGAAGACGCGGGCATCGAGCCCCGGCGTGATGTTGAAGCCGAGCTTGTACACCGGGTCCTTGATTGTCACCACGCTCTGGCTGGTGTTGGCATCGACGGCGATCGGCGTGCTTACGCCGCTGACGATCTGGACTGGCTGGGCGCCCTTGTTCAGCCCATCGACCAAAGTGAAATGCAGATCGTCAGAATGGAGTGTTACCTGAAAGCCGGGAAACACCTGCGCGCCCAGCACACCGAAATTGGCACTGCCTCCCAAAAGGTCGATGTTCTCGAAGAATTTGCTGACCGGCGCATTGGGATGACCTGGCGAGGGCGGAGTGAAGTTGCCGCCTTTGTACTGGTCGGGCAGATACTGGGTGAAATCCTCTTTGTACTGCACCGGAATGCCGCCCGAGCCGACCAGCGGCAGGTCATAGCGCAAGCCGGCAAATGCCCCCAGTTCCGCGACGATTTCCTGCCCCTTGAACAGCTGGTCGTTAGGCAGGCCGGTCGATTGGTAGGCCCCCACATCACCATCAAAGGCGGCAAAATCAAACTTGACGTTGGCGGTCGCCTTACCCTTCTGGCGGGTGAAGTTATAGATGCCGCTCGTGTGGATCGGGAAGCGCAGGCCAAAGCCATATTCGAACCCGGCATAGGCTTCGACGTAATAGGTGGTGCTGTCGAAGAACCAGTCGATGGTCACCTCGACCCGCTGTTTCCATTCGTATTTCTTGCCCAGGGTGAAACCGGTCAGGAAGTTCGCTTCGTCCAGCGGATGGCTGGCGTTGAGGTTGGGCAAATCATCCTGGTAAACCGGCGGCGGCGGCTTTGGCTTGTCACTTTCCGGTTCGCCAGCGCTCGGGGCGCAATTGTGGCCGGTGGTGACGCAATCGACATGGTTGGAAACGTTGTTGTTGGTCTGCTGCGCCTGTTGGGTGTTGATGGCTTTGCTGGCGAGGATCGCCGAAGTGGCAATCGTCTGCGAATTGGTATTGGTCATCTGCCCGCCCATGACGAGCATCGAATTTTTCTTGCCGGGCGGTGGCGGGGTCGCGGCGACCTTGTTTATTGCCACTTGGGTTGCCTGATTGGCCTTGGCATCCATCAGGGCGGGCGAAGAGGTGGCACCGAATTTCTGCCAGGCGACCACGCCGTTCGGGCCTGCAGTGGCGCTTAGCGTGGTTACGTTCTGGCGCGGAACGAACATCACCTGCTCAACCTTCTGCTGGCCGCTGTTAAGCAACTCAAGCGCCAGTTGATCATCGGTCATCTTGGCCAGATTGATCGATGCGCCCGGGCCGAACCGGGCATTGAGCGTTGATGCCCGCGCCTGATCATTCAGAGTTCCACGAATCTTTGCAACGCGCTGCGCAATGTCAGCCCTGATTCTCGCACCATTGGTCTGGGCCGCGGCAATGGCCTGCGACCGTCGCACGGGATCGGCAACGTAATGGGCATCATGCGGGTTGGAAAAAGCGGCAGCCTGGCTCGCGGCATCCTGCTGGGTGAAACAGTGGATGCCGGTTGATTCCACCTGGGCCCGCCTCACCACATCGCTGCACGCGCCCGGCTTGAAGCGGTAGCTCAGGAAGTTGTGAACGACGATGCCCTGATCCACCTCAACCAGCTCAACCGTGTCGGATCGCACTTCGACATTCTGCGGCACCGCGCGCATTTTTTGCGCAATGTTGAACAGCGCCTTGGGGTTGCGCAGCATCGGCGCGAAATCGAGCTTGTTGTTGCCCAGCCGGACAACGGAATTGGTCCGGATGGCTTCGATCTGCATCGGGCGCACCGTGCGCAGCGTGCCCATCACCGCAGCATGGCTGCCGGCCTTGAGCACCACCGAATCGGCCTGTCCGCCCGTTGCAGCAGATGCCGGAGGATTGATTGTTGCGGATTGACCATAGGCCGATGTGCTGATGAAAGCGGCGGTCAGGCCAAGCAAAACAGTACAATTTTTCGACATAACGAATCCCCTGCTCGCAGGTGAAGTTATGTCAGCGGATTTATAATGTATAGCCCCAGTATAGTTCCAGCCGGAAGGTCGAAAAAAAGGAACAGTCCGGATTTATGATATGCGATAATTTCGGCTGGACTGTGGTAATTTTTCCTAGCCTAACGCCGCCTGCTTTTCCTCGGCCAGACGATCAAGTTCTGCCCGGCTCATCTTGGCCGCCGCCGTTTTAAGCTGGCCGCAGGCGGCATCGATGTCACGGCCGCGCGGGGTACGGACCGGGGCGCTGATGCCAAGACCGAAGACGATTTCGGAAAAGCGCCTGATCCGCTCTGGCGTCGAGCAATCATAGATCGCGCCGGGCCAGGGATTGAACGGGATCAGGTTGACCTTGGCCGGCAGCTTGTACTTCTTGATCAGCCGGACCAGCTCGTGCGCGTCTTCGTCGCTGTCGTTCTTGTCCTTCAGCATCACATACTCAAAGGTGATCCGCCGCGCGTTGGAGGCCTTGGGATAGTCGGCGCAGGCCTGCAGCAGCTCTTCGATCCGGTACTTGCGGTTGATCGGCACGATCTCGTCGCGGATCTCGTTGGTCACGGCGTGGAGTGAAACGGCGAGATTGACGCCGATTTCCTCGCCCGCGCGGCCCATCAGCGGCACCACGCCCGAGGTCGAGAGCGTGATCCGGCGGCGGGACAGCGCAAGGCCTTCGGGGTCCATGACGATCTTCAGGCCATCGCGGACATTGTCGAAGTTATAGAGCGGCTCGCCCATGCCCATCATCACGATGTTGGTCAGCAGGCGGCCATCGGCGGTGTAGTCTCCGCCTTCATCGTCATCGCCATCATCGTCGGTGAAGCCTGCCATGCTTCCCTTGGGCCATTCGCCCAGTGCATCGCGCGCCAGCATGACCTGCCCGACGATCTCGCCGGGGGTCAGGTTGCGGACCAGCCGCATCGTGCCGGTGTGGCAGAAGCGGCAGTTGAGCGTGCAGCCGACCTGACTGGAAACGCACAGCGTGCCGCGGGTTTCATCGGGGATGAAGACCATCTCGAATTCGTGGCCATCGGCGGTGCGCAGCAGCCACTTGCGGGTGCCGTCCTCGCTGTGCTGGGCGAGAACGACCTCGGGCCGCCCGACGACGAAACGTTCAGCGAGCCAGGGGCGCATGGTCTTGGCGATATCGGTCATCGCCTCGAAATCGGTGACGCCGCGATGGTATATCCAGTGGAACACCTGCTTGCCGCGCAGCTTGGCCGCCTTGGCATCAAGCCCTGCCGTCTCGAACAGCGAGGCGATTGCCTTCTTCGGCAGGCCGAGCAGATCGACCCGGCCATCGGCGCGCGGCGTTACTTCGCGCGGAACGGGAACCGGATCAACGAGGCCGGGGATTTGCATGAGAGCGGTGTCTGCCATGGCCGCGCCTATAAGGGCGCGAGGCCGATTTGGCTAGCGAAGCTGCGCGCAGCCCAGCGCCGCCGCGTCCATCGCGCTCGCCGCGCCTTCGAGGCGATAGGTGTTGGAGAACTGGCGGCCAGCCCCGTCGCGCGCCGAAACGGTCATTTCCGAGGCTGATCGCATCGCTGCGACTACGGCGGCATCCATGCGTTTGTCGGCAGCCCAGGCATCGCCGCCACCGGCGCTGAGCTCAAAGCGCTGGCCGCTGATGATCAGTACGACGCGCGAATTTGCGGCGATGCTGCGCGACAGGCGAAAATGGACTTGTCCGCGGGCGTTTGCCTTGGGCCACGAACCCACATCGGCATAGGGCTGGAACTGCCGCTCGCGGCTGCTTGGTTCGGCCATGGCAATGGCATAGCAGCGCGGCACGGCGGCGTCGCGGAAGGCACCCCATGCGCCGTAAATGCCCAGGCTGTCGCGGGCGAGTGCCGGGGTGGCGAGTGTCAGGCAGATGGCAATAAGGGCGGGGCGCTTCGGCATTGCCCTCTATTGCGTCAGAAGCTTCAGTCCCGACAAGGTCAAAACGAAAGCCAGTGCCGGGCGAAGCATGTGATCGGGCGCGCGGGTGGACATCAGGCTGCCGATGATTACGCCCGGAATCGACCCTGCCAGCAGGTTGATTAGCAGCGATCCGTTGACGTCGCCGATGATCCAGTGGCCGGTGCCCGCCACCAGCGCCAGCGGCACGGCGTGAACAATATCGGTGCCAATCAGCCTTGAGACCGGCAGGCGCGGATAGAGCATCAGCAGCGCGGTAACGCCAATCGCGCCAGCACCGACCGAGGAAATCGAAACCAGCACGCCGATCACCGCGCCGAGGATCACCGTCGGCACCTGCGCGCGGCTGAGCTTCAGATCGTTGTGCTCGCCAGCAAACTTGATCAGCCGCTTCTGGAACAGCGTTGCCAGCGCGGTAACCAGCAGCATGCCGCCAAGAATCATCATGATGACCTTTTCGGTGTGGGCTCCCACCTTGCCGAGATACTGCAGCGCCACCACGGTCAGCAGCGCCGCCGGAATCGATCCGCTGGCAAGCAGGCGGAAGATGCGCCAATCCACGGTCGCGCGCGAATGGTGGACGGCCGAACCAAAGATCTTGGTAATCGCGGCATAGAGCAGATCGGTGCCCACAGCGGTCTTCACGTTCTGGTGGAAGATCAGCACCAGCACCGGGGTCATCAGCGATCCGCCGCCTACGCCGGTAAGGCCGACCATCACGCCGACGAAGAAGCCTGCTATCGCATGCGCCAGATCGAAGCCTGCAAACACGTCCATCTTTCCCAAGTCCCCCGAATCAGCGCCTCAATCTAGCACTTCTATTGTGGCGGCATTGCGGTAGCGCGGCTAATGTCTATCAATAAGGCAGACATTCTACGCGGGGACGAAGTTTGGCTTTAGGCGGGATAGGAAATCCCCACCACTTCCCATTCCTTCTCGCCGCCGGGCAGGCGGACCCGCCGCAGGTCTCCCACCGCCGCGCCGCGCAGGGCGCGGGCCATCGGGGCGCTCCAGCCGATCAGGCCTGCCGAGGCATCCTGCTCGTCATCACCGACGAGGGTGACGGTGCGCTGGTTGTCGTCCTCATCAGCAATCGTAATCGTCGCGCCGAACCAGGCGCGGCTTTTGTCCTGTTGCTGTGCCGGATCGATGACCCGCAGCGCCTTCATCCGCTTGGCAAGGAAAGCCAACTCTCGATCAATCTCGCGCATCCGCTTGCGGCCATAGATGTAATCGCCGTTCTCGCTGCGATCCCCATTGCCGGCCGCCCACGAGACAATCGCGGTGATCTCGGGCCGCTCGGTGCCGAGCAGATGATCATAGCGCGCACGCAGAGCGGCGAGGCCTGCGGGGGTTATGGGTGGGGAGGTGGGGTCCACGCGCGCTTACCCCCCCGTCCGCTTCCCCAGAAAATGGCTCAGCGGATTGGTGCCCTTATAGCTAGCATGGTCCGGGTTCATCGCCTCATAGACTACTGCGTTTTCCAGCACGTGCTGCACGTATCCGCGGGTTTCGCTGAAGGGGATGCGCTCGATCCAGTCGATCCAGTTTACCTCGCCAGTGCGCGGGTCGCCATTGGCGCGCAGCCATTTGTTCACGTTGCCGGGGCCGGCGTTATAGGCGGCGACGGCCAGCGGGTATGAGCCGCCGTAATAGTCCATATTGCGCCGGAAGGTCTCGTTGCCGAGCCGGATGTTATAGCTGGCATCGCTCATCAGCGCGCCAAGATCGAGCGGCAGGCCCATCTTTACGGCGATCATCCTTGCGGTTCCCGGCATCAGCTGCATCAGCCCGCGCGCACCGGCGTGGCTGACCGCGTTCATCGCGAACTGGCTTTCCTGACGGCTGATCGCGTGAACCATGGTCCAGTCCGAACCCTCGGGCACGGGGACCAGCGGGAAGCTGGTGTGGCGATAGATGCCATGGCCGTCGATATGCGCCGTCTGGCCGAGGATCACGCCCATATCGCGGCGCCCCAGCTCGCGGGCGAGTTCAGCCACCAGCACGTGATCGGCTTCGCTATCGGCTTGTTCGCAGATCTCGCGGAAGAACTGGATGGCGGTGGGCCAGTCGGCCTCGCGCGAGACCTCGCGCACCGCCTGCGTGATCGGGCGGGCATTGAAGGCCGCCCGCTGGTCGCGGCTGGAGATCACGGTGGGGCGGGTATCGAGCGGCGGCAGAGGGCTGCCCATCCGTTCGAGCGAGAGCATGCCGTAGAACTGGTCGGGGTACATGGCGGCCGCAGCGAAATACTGCGTCGCGCCTGCCGTTTCGCCTGCCTGCAGCATGGCGCGACCGGCCCAGTAGAACCCCTTGGAACGCGTCTGAGGGGTGCGGGCGGCAGAGCCATAGCGCCAGAACAGCCGCGCGGCTGTGGCGGCATTGCCCGGCTGGGCCAGCGCCTTGCTCGCGCCCAGCCACATCAGCGAGGTGTACTGATCGCGCAGGCCAAAGCTCAGGCGGCTGATGTCGCTGCCGGGGGCAAAACCATCGTCAGACTTGGCGGCGATGCGGATCGCGGTGCCGCTGTCGGCGTCCTTGGCGGCATCGAGATGGAGGTCGATCCACTTTTCGGCATCGAGCGGCAGGCGGCTGAGCGGGCCGCGATTGACCAGCAGGCTCGCCGCCGCATCCTTCGCTCCCAGTCGCCGCAGCTGGCGGGCGCGGTTGTAGATCCAGCCGGGATCGGTCTCGGCTCCGGCGGGCGGGGTGATCGCGTAGTTGTCAGGGTCGTTGCCGGTGAGCGCCGCCAGCCTTGCAGCAAACACCGGCTGGGCGGCGGGCGAGACATTGGCCAGTTGCCGAGCCGCCTGATCGTTCGCCCCGGCCCAGAGCAGCGCGTCCATCCGCGCGTCCTGATCGGCCGGGGTCAGCTTGCCAGTGAGCATTGATGCGATCGCGGCTTCACTGGCATCGCCCATCGCCCCGCCGCGCCATGCTTTAGTTGCACGCGCCACTGCATCGGCGCGGCCGACGGCTGCCAGCGCCAGAGCATATCGCGCGAGCGCCGGGTTGGTCAGCGGCGGGTCGCGGTCAAAGAAGGACACCAGTTGCGCGGGCGGCACCATCTCGCGCTCGAGCGCCTTTTCGGCGTTGCGGCGCAGCTTTTCCTCAAAGGGGAAGCCGGGATAGGTCAGCAAAAAGCCTGCATATTCGCCAAAGCTGGCGCTGTCGGTGCGGCTGAGCACTTTCCAGCGCTCGATCGCCTGCGCCATCTGGCCCGCGTCGCTCTGCCTTAATCGCGCTCGCGCCTCGTCCCATTCGCCCCCGGGACCGGTCATCGGCACGACCAGCGGCGCGGCGGGACGGGTGGGGGTAGGGAGCGCGGGGGCTGGCGAGCCGCCCGTCACCGGCCCTGCAGGCTGATAGCCGGGCGGCAATGTCTGAACCACCGGCTCGGCAAAGGCAGGCACCGCCCCAACGAACACGGGTAAAGTGACCGAAAACAGCAGGGCGAAGGGAAATTGACGTCTCACCATGCTGGACATTTTCGTAAAACACTCCTTATCAGGCGCTGAACATCCAAGCCCCATAGAGCCGGATCGCCCCGATCTGCCGCATCCTTGGGCCAACAGACAGGATAATGTCCATGTTTTCCGGTTCAATTCCGGCTCTGGTGACTCCTTTTCGCGACGGAGCGTTTGACGAGAAGGCCTTTCGCAA
>CANFXW010000019.1 GCA_947451145.1 Sphingomonadaceae bacterium
CGCCGACAACCGGATCATCGACGTGATCCGCAGCTACGCCCCCGGGTTCATCTTCACCACGTCCTTAAGCCCCGTGCTGGTCGCTGGCGTGCTGGCATCGGTGCGCCACCTGAAAGCCAGCTCGGTCGAGCGTGAGGGGCAGCAGGCTGCTGCGGCTTTCCTCAAGGCCAGCTTCGCCGAGGCCGGTCTGCCGGTGATGCAGAGCACCACCCACATCGTGCCGCTGATGGTCGGCGATCCGGTCAAGGCCAAGAAGATCAGCGACATCCTGCTCGCCGAATACGGTGTCTATGTGCAGCCGATCAACTACCCCACCGTGCCCCGCGGCACCGAGCGCCTGCGCTTCACCCCGGGGCCGCAGCACACCGAAGCAATGATGACCGCCCTGACCACAGCACTCGTCGAGGTGTGGGAGCGGATGGAGCTCAAACTGGCCGCTTGAGCCGGTATCCAAGCCAATCTTCGCCGCACTATCAAATTGATATTGCGCTGACATAATTCCAGCGTAGGTTCCCCCGCGCGCTGATCGCCTGTGTTAGGCCTCAGCCGGTGTCGCAACCAATACATTGGAGAGAGTCATGGCCGAAGACTGGGCAGCAGACGTCAAGAAGTATGTGCCTGATGCTGATGACGGGATCATTGCCGGAATTGTCCGCTATTGCGGCATTGCCCTGCAAAAGCGGGACTCATCTCTGGTAGCCTTCTCCGATCCGAAAGAGCTGGATCGCGTCCGCAACAATTTCCTCAAGAAGAAGCTGGCGCTTGATCACAGCGACGACGTGCTCAACGCCGCGATTGCAAAAGTCGGCGAGCGGATGAAGGCCGATCGCACCAAAAACCGGGTCACGGTCTATTATTTGCTGGCCGAAAGCTATGGGCTGCTCTCGGTGTTCGAGAAGAAAACGGCAGCCAAAAAGGCAGCCGCAGCTGGACCCAAAACCGCAGCAAAGAAGCCTGCTCCGCCAAAGAAATCTGCCGCAGCCGCCGCCCCTGCAGCAGTCGCCAGCCTTGCGGCTGTGGGCACTGGCGTGAAGAAGGCCGCTGGCGCTGCGGTTGATACAGCAGCAGGGGTCACCGGTGCTGCCGCTGGCGCGCTGGGCGCTGCCGCATCGGGGGCTGCTGAGGCTGTCAGCAAAGCTGCCGATACCGCAAGCGGCGTGGCTGCCGAGGTCACCAATTCGGCAGTCAAGGCTGGCACCGCAGCAGCAGGCGCGGCTGGTGCCGCAGCTGCCGGAGCAGCTGCAATTGCGGCCAGCGCCGGCGGCGCTGCGGCCAATGCAGCGTCCGGCGCGGTTCACGGTCTGACTGGCGAAAGCAAGGAAGCAACATTTCCCCGTTGGCTGATGTGGCTGCTTGGACTTTTTGTGCTTGGCTGGCTCATCTGGTATTTCTTCCTGCGCCATCCTGCAGATGGCAACGATGCCAGTGCTGTTGGCGTTGGAGCACCTGAAGCCACCGCGCCTGCAGAAGTTTCCGCCTCGGCAGCCGTGCCTGATCTTGCTGCCGCGCCAAAGGAAGGCAGCGTTGCGATCCCGACCGGCGAAGGTGTGACGGTGGAAAGCCGTGACGGAAAGCCGGTGGTGAAGGTCTATTTCGTGACCGGACAGGTAACGGCTCCCGCCGCGCTTGCCGCCACGTCTGGCGCACTGAAAGACTACCTCGCGAGCCATGCCGGAAGCAGCCTTGCCGTATCCGGCTTCAATGACCCATCAGGTAACGCCGCCGCCAATGCCGCGCTTTCCAAAAAGCGGGCTGAAGCGGTGAAGGCGTCAATCGTCGCGGCCGGGGTTGCCGAAGGCCAGGTAGCTCTGGTCAAGCCCGAGAACACGACCGACTATTCGGTTCCGGCTGCCGCCGCGCGCCGCGTGGAAGTGACCATCAAGTAGTCATGCCTGAGCCCGGCGGATGGATCAGCCATTCGCCGGGCCCGCATGGTCGCCGTGGCGATAGATTATCGCCCCCGTGGCGCGTGTTTTGCTGATCGTCTAGCACAGCATCAGGCGATGCTGGCTTTGCCCGCATTGCGCGGATCAATTGCTTTTGAGGACATACCCATGGATATTTCAAACGGCTCGGCCATCGTCACAGGCGGCGCAGGCGGGTTTGGCGGCGCAACGGCGCGCCGTCTGGCAGCTCTTGGAGCCAAGGTGGTTATTGCTGACGTCAATGACGAGCGCGGTGAAGCGCTTGCCGCTGAACTGGGCAACGGTTCGGTCTATGTCCGCACCGACATCATGGACGAAGCCTCGATGGAAGCCGCCGTTGCCAAGGCCGTCAGCCTTGCGCCGCTGCGCGCAGCCGTCATCACCCACGGTGGCCCGCCGCCGCCAGACAAGGGGGGCCGCGTGATCGGCCGCGATGGCAGCCGCGTTTCGACCGCACACTTTGCCCAGCAGGTTCAGGTGTTCCTGATCTCGGCCTACACGATGAGCGCAATCGCCGCAGAGGCCATGGCGAAGAACGATCCGCTGGCTTCAAACCAGCGCGGCGTGATCGTCAATACGGCCTCGATCGCCGGCTTCGAAGGCACGCCGGGTCAGGTTCCCTATGGCGCGGCCAAAGGTGGCATCATTGCCATGGCGCTCAACATGGCGCGCGATCTGGCACCACTTGGCATCCGTTCGATGGCGATCGCTCCCGGCACTTTCGCAACTTTCGCCTACGAGCGGATGGGGCTGGACAAGGCGCAGGAAATGTTCGGGCCGATGGTGCTGAACCCCAAGCGCATGGGCGATCCTGACGAATATGCCATGCTGGCGCAGCAGATCGTCGAGAATGACTTCCTGAACGGCACGACGATCCGTCTTGATGCCGGACAGCGTTTCGCGGCCTGATCGGAACGGGGCGGGATCGATCGCGATCTCGCCCCTTCCCTCCTCCGGCAGCTTTGCGTAAGCCTGACCGGCGATGAACCTCAATCCGATCTACGCGAAGATGGGTACGACCATCTTCGAACATATGTCCGCCCTGTGCCGCGATGGCAGCAGGATCAATCTGGGTCAGGGCTTTCCGGACGATTCCGGGCCGCCGGTCCTGATCGAAGCCGCAGCCCGCGCATTGCGCGAGCGATCGAACCAATACCCGCCCAGCGCCGGAGTCCCCGAACTGCGCGACACGGTGGCGGACTGGTATGGCGCCACGCAAGGCCTCGCTCTCACCCGCGACAATGTGATCGTTACTTCGGGCGCGACAGAGGCGATTACCGCCGCCATTCTGGCCGTTATCGCACCGGGCGACGAGGTGCTGCTGTTTGCCCCCGCCTATGATGCTTATGCCCCGCTGGTGCGCCGTGCAGGCGGGGTTCCGGTTTTCGTCGCGCTGCAGCCGCCGCAGTGGCACTATGAACGCCCGGAAATCGAGGCAAAGATTACCCCGCGCACCCGGGCGATTATTCTCAACGATCCACTCAACCCCACCGGCACCGTGGCCTCGGACGCGGAACTGGCGATGCTGGCGAACCTATGCGTTACCCACGATCTCTTCGCCATTTGCGATGAGGTTTGGGAGGCGGTGCGGTTTGATGGACAGCCCCACCGGTCGTTGCTGTCATACCCCTGCATGGCAGAGCGGGCGGTGAAGATTGGCTCGGCGGGCAAGATCTTTGGCGTTACCGGCTGGAAGATCGGCTGGCTCTGTGCTGCACCGGACGTGGCGCGCGTGCTGGCCCGGGCCCATCAGTTCATCACCTTCACCACACCCCCTGCCCTGCAATATGCCGTGGCCGAAGGGCTTGCCATGCCCGAACTGATTGCCGAGCGGCGCGACAGTTGGGCGGCAACGCGCGCAGTGCTGAACCGGGCGCTCAGCGAACAGGGGTTCGCGGTGCTGCCGAACGCCGCAACGTGGTTCTCGTGCATTGATTTACCCGCATCGGGCATCAATCTGAGCGACGCAGACTTTGCCGAACGCGCGGTGGTGGACGCACGGGTTGCCTCCATCCCGGTTTCCGCGCTCTGCGAGGACAATCCGGTCACGACAGTGCTGCGCCTGTGCCATTGCAAGCCAGAGGCGATGTTGGTCGAGGCAGTGAAACGCCTAGCCCGTTTCAGGGATAGCCTCGCATAAGGCTCAATAGACGCCGATCAGCTTGGCCCCGGCAATGATCAGCACCACGCCCAGCGCGCGAACGACCATGGCCGACTGGAAGCGGATTCCTGCCGTGGTGCCAGCCAGCCCGCCGGCCAGTGCTGCCACGGCAAACATCGGCAGGTTTGCTGGCAGGGAACTCAGCGAAGTCAGGTTGCCGAGCAGGCCAGAAATCGACACTGCGAGAATGAAAAGCGCGGCCACGCCAGTCGTCTGTTTGGGTGTCGCCCATGCCATGAACAACAGCAGCGGCGAAAGGAAGATGCCGCCGCCGGTGCCAGTCAGGCCTGACAGGAAGCCGATCACCACGCCTGCTGCGATAGCTGGCAGGATCGGCGGATCGGATGCTTCGCTCTCTGCCACAAGCTTCTTCGGCCACAACATGCGAGCCGCCGAGACCCACAGGATCACCCCGACCACAGGCCTGTACCAATGTCCCGGCAGCGTGATCGCTCCGCCCAGAAACGCGAAAGGCAAAGCGCCGAGCAGGAACGGCCAAAGCACCCGGCAGCGGAACTGCCCTGCGCGGATGTAGCGGAATGAGCCTAGCGAAGCGACGATCACGTTGAGCACCAGCGCCGTCGGCTTCATCGTCGCGGCAGGCACGCCAAACAGCGCCATGATCGCGATATAGGCGGAGGAGCCACCATGCCCGACGCTGGAATAGAGCGTTGCTCCAAGGAAGATGCAGAGAGCGAGGGCAATGTCATGCCAGGGAAGTGAAGCCATACCGCAAAGACAGGTGCACCCCCTTGTCTGTCAAGACTTGCCGATACGCTTTTCCCAGTCATCCGGCAGCACGATCTTCTTCGCCACGGGGAAACCCAGGTAGCCGTTATGCGCGAATGCATAGGCATTGGTGCGCAGCGGGTCGCCTGAGACGAAGACCATGAATTCGTCCGGCCCGGTGACGATAGGCACCATCCGTTCAGGATCATCGCTTTCGGCAAAGTCCTTTGGCAGGCGGCCGAGCATGACCTGATGCTTCAGGCTGCCTATCTTGAACTCGGTCCAGGTGTTCATCATCGTTTCCACCCGGCCGGCCTGCATGCGGGCGTGATCGAACAGGTACTTCTTGACGTCATCCTTGCTCCACCCGGCCTTGGCGATGGTTTCGGCAAGGATCGGGCTGAGAACCAGCGCGGGGCGCAGGGTACCGAAGGTCAGCCCGCCAACCGTGAATGAGACTTCCCAGCCGGTTTCCTTGGCCACGCCATCTGCAAGGTAAGGCATCATCGCCTCGGGCGTTGCGCCGGTGACAGAGGGCATGACATCGCCGCCGGTCATGCGGGTGATCGTTACGGTATTGTCGCCGGTCTTGAAGCCCATGTCCTCGGCATTGCTGGGCCAACCAATGCGGGCCAGCGCATCTTCGTTTTCAGCGAGCACGACGCGGAAGGTGTTGCCGAAGCAGCCTTTGTCAGTCTTGTGCAGGCGGAAACCGGCGATGTTGCGCAAGGCGAGCCGCCAGAAGCGCCCGACTGAAGTGTTGGGCTTGAAGCCATCGCGCAGCACGCCCTGTGTGTAATTGAACTTCAGGTCCTTGATGATCGGTCCGTTGAGGATGATCAGCGTTTCCGAGCCCGGTGTGTTGCCCGAATGCTCAACGCCATAGTCAGGGTCAGCCATCGCCTCACCCAGCGCAACGAGGATTGGCATATATTCGGGACGGCACCCCGCCATCACGCCGTTGACGGCGATCGACCAGATCGTCACGGCCCGGCTTTCGGGCAGGACAATGCCCAAAGTCTCATCCGGCTTGCGATGGGTGAAGCTCAGAAACTCCTGAATCTTCTCGATTGTCGGCGGAACAATCGGCAGTCCGTCGCTCCATTCGCGTTCGTAAAAGAAGTCGTTCACTTCCTCGAAAGTACCGGTAATCGCGATGTCACGCGAACCCGGTTCATCGGGGAGAACGACCTCGTCGGGCTGCACGGTCAGGTTGGCGATCACCTCGGCAGCGGTCACCTCCATGGCGTTACGGCGGATTTCCGCGATCGACTGCGCGCCGGGATGACCGACGATGGTCGCCACCGGCATGTTGGGATAGCCCAAGCCCACGCGCGTGGCCTCGGCTTGGCTCATGAACCCTTCGCAGACTAGCGAAGAGGTTGGAATTCCGGCTTTTTCACATGCCTCGCTCGCCCGCAACACGGCGGGGGTGCAAGAACCTCAGCAGGCCATACTCGATATGGCAGCATCAACCCCAAGCTCCTTGAAGCGCTGGGGCAGCGAGGCGAGAATTTCCCGCTCGTTCGATCCGTGGGTTGAACCGAATTCGCGCCAGGAGATGAACTTCACATCGGGATAGGTTTCGCGCAGCTTGATTTCGAGCGCGTCATAGATCTCGTCACCGGCGAAGAGAAAGTCCCAGAGCTGGGCCACCGTCTTGCCGTTCAGGGTATCGAGCCGCCGCGCCAGCTTGCGAACCTTCAGCCGCCTCTCCCCGCAGGGCCAGACGACCGGATATTGGCCTTCGATGCTTGCCATTTCCATCACCTCACAACTTGCCCGACAGAAGCCTGTGCGCGGCTTCTGCTGCGCTGACGCCTTCTGCCATGGCCTCAATTCCTGTGCCACCAAATCCGCTGCGAGCGGCTCCGGCGACGAAAATGCGCTTGTCTGCCGTTAGCAGGTCGGCCCCGGCTGCGACATGGCCACTCGCGCCGAGCAAAGCTGCCGGAGCGAAGTGATTTACCGGTTCGATGCCGATGAACGGGAACACACCATCGCAGGCGATTATGCTGGCCGCGCCCGTCTTCACATCGCGGGTGGCAATAGCCTGCACTTTGCCCTCACCCGTGATCGCGGTAACTTCGCTATCCCAGACGAAGCGCACGTTGTCGCGCGCGTCCAGTTTGTCGATATGTTCGCGCCGCGCAGACAGCGGGCTGCGGCAGACCATGGTGACCTTGCCCCCCGAAGCCGAGAGCGCCTTGGCAAGGGTCAGCGCCTCATGCACCGCGCCATCGCCGCCACCGATTACCACGACATGCTTGCCAGCGTAAAATCCGCCATCGCAGGTCGCGCAATGCGATACGCCGCGACCGGCGAACTCTTCCTCTCCGGGCGCGCCGAGCTTTCGCAGTGAGCCGCCGGTGGCGATTATGACAGCTTCCGGTTTGTACCCCGTGCCGCTGCCGTCGATCAGTTCAATGCGATCACCATTGGTAATCCTCTCGACCGGCCATTCGACCACCCGAACGCCGACTTTGCGCGCCTGTTCGTAAAGGTGCATCGCCAGATCTTGCCCGGACCATGTACCGGGAAACGGCAGGTCATCCACTTCGCCAATCGTTGCAACCAGGCCGCCGTAAAGACCGCTGCCCTCAAACAGGGTAACCAACCGGCCAAGCCGCGCCGCTTGGCGCGCGGCGGAAAGGCCGGCAAGGCCTCCGCCGATCACGGCAATTTCCTCAAGGTTCTTAAGCGGCTTGGTCACACATCCCCGGTGTTCACTTTGGAACTGGTCTAATTGTTGAACTGGTGATCAGCACAAGCATAACTTCAGCGCAAGCAGAACCTTGCCAACTTGCCACAGCGGCAGCCTTCAGCCATGGGAAAATCAGCAAGGAGAGCCATAGCGCATGGAACACACTTCCATTGACCAAGCCGCATTCAGGCAAGTGCTGGGGAATTACCCGACCGGTGTCGCGGTGATTACTGCAATGACGGAAGATGGCTTGCCTGTCGGAATGGTCGTGGGCACATTCACTTCGGTGTCTATTGACCCGCCTCTTGTCGGTTTTTTGCCCGGCAAGTATTCCGCATCCTGGTCGCTGATCGAAGCTTCCGGGCACTTCTGCGTCAACGTTCTTGCCCGGGATCAGCTTGATCTTTGTGCGCAACTGGCAAAGCCGGGACCGGATAAGTTCAAGGGCGTCAATTTCACCCTCTCTGCGCATGGACTGCCGGTTCTCGCCGATACGATGGTATCCATCGAATGCCGGCTTCATGCAGTTCAGGATGCCGGCGACCACTGGTTTGTAACCGGGCTTGTCCTCGGTCTGGGATCGCATCGCGAGGCTGACCCCATGCTCTTCCATCGTGGACAATACGGCGGGTTCTCGGCGAATAGTTGAAACCGCCAGAGCGGTTTGACAGGCGCCCCCGCCACTGCTGTACGCTAGTTCAAACAACGGCTCGTCACGTATTTGAAAAGGCAGAAATTATGACACGATCACTGGGTGGCCGCGTGGCCGTCATCACTGGCGCAGGCTCGGGCATGGGCCGGTCAATGGCGCTTCGCCTTGCTGAGGATGATGCCAAGATCGCCATTTGGGACATCAATGCCGAAGGCGCAGAGGAAACCGCCCGCCTGGTCCGCGAAGCCGGCGGCACCGCTATCGCCATTCAGGCAGATTGCTCCGACAAGGCCACGATCAAGGCTGCTGCCGACCAGACCCGTCGCGAGCTCGGCAAGATCGCCATTCTGATCAACAATGCCGGTGTTGCTCCGTTCAATAACTTCCTCGATATTGACGAAGAATTGCTGATGCGGGTGCTGAAGATCAACCTGGTGGGACCGTTTCTCGTCACGCAGGAGTGCGTGCCCGATATGATCGAGGCCAAATGGGGCCGCATCGTCAACATCACCTCATCGTCAGTGCAGTCCGGCTCTGCCCTGCAGACACATTACACCAGTTCCAAGGGCGGCTTGCTGGGGCTAACCAAATGCCTCGCCATGGCGCTGGGTGAACATGGCATCACAGCCAACATGATCCCGCCGGGATCGATCGACACGCCGATGCTGCGAGGCGCGCAGATCATGCAGGAGCCGGGTCGGGTCGAAGCCTATGGCGCGGCGCTGCCTGTTGGCCGCATTGGTGTAGGCGAGGATATCGCCGCCGCCGCAGCCTTCCTCGTTTCCGAGGAAGCCGGTTACATGACCGGCCAGACCATCAGCGTGAACGGCGGCCGCTATATGGGGTCGGCCTGATCCCCTTCGCTACAGGATGATCGAGCACAGCTCCGCCGGAGACGACCGCTCGATCATCCCGTAGGTAGTTTGACCGTCCCAAGTGAACCTCACCCCGCCCTGCTGGTTATTGAAGCCGTTCACGCCGGGATTGCCCATGTGGAAGGTGGCATTCACTGTTTCGCCGGAGATCGCAAAAGTGCCTTCTTCCGTTTCGATCTGGCAGGAAAAATCATCGCCCCTTGGCATCACACGGCGCAGGAACGGCGGGTTAATGACCTTTCCGCTGAGGAACTTCTCGCCAGTCCAGACATAGGCGTTGTTGTAAGTGTCTTCCGGCGCTTCGCCCGGCAACGGCGGGTAAGTGATGAAGCCAAAGGCGCGTCCATCCGGAAATACCGCCTCCATCCAGGCATGACCGCGGAATGCGCCCATGGGCCGCACTGACTGGCGGCGAATGCGGGATCCAAGGCAGCCGAATTCGCGGCGCTCCCCAGCAATAGTGAGTTCACCTGCCCCACGAAAGCAATGCTCGGTGCGCCAGCCATAGCCCATTGATCCGGCATCGGCGCGTTCCCGCTCGCTCATTCCGGCGAGCTTTTCCTCGCGGTAATCCTGCACCCAGGCCGGAGCTACCATTTCGAGATCGACTGACCACGAGACCGGCACGCGGCTGCGGCCTTCCAGCCCCTTTGAACGTCCCGGATCAGCATAGGCACCAAATTCGGAGCGGATCTGTTCCTCAACCGTCCCTGCCCAAGCCTCGCCTGAATAGGAAACCACCCAGCGCTTGAACGGTTCGACACAGCGGAAGATCAGGTCATCGCTGCCGAGCGTATCGGCAAGTCCCGAAGCACCAATGCTCGGCATCGTCTTGCCATGCGCAGATTCGCGCAGCACCCGGCCATCGGCGAAAGCGATGTTCATGTCATAGCGGTGGGTATCCCAGACAGCGCCCTGTGCCTCGACACCGACGCGCGGCAGGGCGAAGGCGCCGTTCTCCTCGAAGATCCACACCGATGCACTCTCGCGCATTTCGGGATCAGCCGGGCGCGAAGGGAACATGTAGTCGATGTCGAGCGGCAGGCCGCCGGTCCAGTCATTCATGGCAATTCTCCTGAGGAGCATGGTGCCGCATCAATGCCGCGTGGCAAGTCGCCACGGCGATGATCAGTCGCCCAGACCCCGGCGGCGGGCATCCATGATGTCGGCCAGATGGTTGACCGGATCGCCTGCGGTCACCCCTGCCTCTACCGGCATCAGAATGCCGGTGATCTGCCGCGCCCGGTCGCTGGCTAGGAACAGCGCGGCCTGTGCACAGTCCTCAGGCTCGCCGCGCCGCTTGAGTATCTGGTTGGACAGGTAAACCGCGTCGATCTCGCGGTCGAGTTGCGCGATCTTGTCGTCCGCCGCGCCCTGCTGGAACGACGAAAGCTGGGTGCGGATATGGCCCGGCACCAGACAGTTCACCCGGATGCCATAACGCCCCAGATCAATCGCCGCCGACTTGCTGAACTGGTTGAGCGCCGCCTTTGACGCCCGGTAGGTCATCATCGCATGCCCGGCGAGCATTCCGGCGATGGAGGAATTCTGCAGGATCACCCCGCCGCCATGGTCCTTCATATGCCGCGCTGCGATCTGAGTGCCGAGCATTGGTCCGAGCACATTGACCCGCATCACCCGGTCAAAATCGTCGAGCTTGTCATCAATGAAATCGGGATAGGCACCGCATGACATACCGGCATTGTTGAACATGATGTGCAGACCGCCGAAGCGGGACACGGCCAGATCAACCGCAGCCTGAACCTGCTCACGCGATGAAACATCGGTGCGGATGAAAGCTGCGCTGTCGCCCAGACTGTCCGCCAGCCCTTGCCCGCCCGCCTCGTCCATATCGGCGATGACGACCTTGGCGCCTTCGGAGACGAAAAGCTCGACCGAGGCGCGGCCGATTCCGCTCGCCCCACCGGTGATGACTGCAACTTTGCCGGAAAGCTCGCCCATCAGGTGGCACGCCGCGTGAAGGTGATGGGTAGCGATTCGATCGTGCGGGTTGCCACGGTGGGAACATAGCGAATGTCTTCAACCGGAATTGCCAGCTTGATGCCATCCAGCCGCCTGACGATCTCGCGCGCCATGACTTTCACCTCCATACGGGCAAGCGCCAGGCCCACACAGCGATGCGGGCCGCCGCCGAAGGCAACGTGGCGGCCAAGATTGGGGCGTTCGATGTCAAAGCTGCGCGGATCAGGGAACACCGTTTCATCATCATTGCCCGAGCCATAGACCAGCAACAGATGCGCGCCTTCGGGCACGGTCGTCCCGCCAATGACAACTTCCTTGGTCGCCATGCGCGAGAGTGCCCGCACCGGCGGTTCAATCCGCATCAGCTCCTCGACAAAGCGGCTGAGCTTGCGATCGTCCTCGGCCACTTCCTTAAGCTTGTCGGCAATTTCCGGCCGGGTCGCCATAAGGAAGAACAGGTTGCCGATAGCGGTCGCGGTAGTGTCGTTCCCGGCGATCAGCATGGCGCGGATCAGGCTGACAGCTTCGGCGAAAGTCAGCTTGTCGGTGGTGCCATCAGGATTGGGCAGTTCGGCGTGGACGATGTCAGAGATCATATCCTCGCCCGGGTTCGCCTCACGCTCCTTCATCTTGCCGATCAGGTAGTGCTGCAGGTCGCAGATCTGGCGGGCATTCTCGAGCATCTGCTCGCGGTCCTGCATCCGGCCAATCTGCGCGGTGACGGCGACAGACCAGCGGCTGATCTTGTTTTCCATACCGTGATCGAGACCGAGCTGCTCGACAATCACGCGGATCGTCAGCGGCACGGCAATGTCCTTCACCGCATTGGCAGTGCCTTTGTCAGCCACCGAATCGAGCAACTCCGAAACCACGGCAGTAATGCGCGGTTCAAGGTCCTTTACCCGGTGCGCGGTAAAGGCGCTTTCCATCAGCTTGCGAATGCGCGTGTGATATGGCGGGTCCGACATGATCGCGTCGGGGAAATAACCGCCGCCCTCGGTGCGCAGTATTTCCTGATACTCGGCCTGCATGCCGCGGGCCTGCTGGGTGTGATAGCCCTTGTTGACCGAGAAAGTGATCGGGTCCGACTGGACGAAGGCAATATCCTCGTGCCGGGTGATCAGCCATGAATCGAGTTTCGGATCATGGTGCACCGGATCGCCATGGCGCAGCGCCGCGTAAAACGCATTGGGCTGCGACTGGATTGCATAGTCAGCCAAAGTGCCGTTCTCGATCAGGTCCAGCTCTGCGGCATCAGCCATCGGTATCATCCTGCTCTCATGTTGTTCTGATGGTGTGCAGCATGGACCACTAGCGGCCCCTTAGGCCATGCCCATTCTCGAATGGGCGCTTGCCCCTTGCTGCACAAGCTTTTCAGTACGACGAGGCTGGCGCGACCGTAACCGAAATGCCGTCCAGATCGGCGCTCATTTTTATCTGGCACGACAGGCGACTGTTTTCCCTCTGAACATCGGAAACCATGTCGAGCATGCCGAATTCGATATCGTCTGGCTCGCCCACTTTCGCCATCCATTCGGCCGCGACATAGACATGGCAGGTGGCACATGAGCAGCCGCCACCGCAATCGCCGAATATCCCCTCAACGCCGCGCGCCTTGGCGACTTCCATCAGGTTCAGCCCTTCATCGACATCGGAAAAGCTGCGGATTTCCCCGTTTACGTCAGTCATAGTCACGGTCAGGCTGCCCATGGGCATGGTACTCCGGTTGTGTTTCGGTCGGCTTGATTGCCAGCCAAGCAAAGCCGGAGCCGCACTGCAAGCCCTCCTTCCCCCCATATCGCCACACCGCGCCGCCACGGGAAACGGGGAGTGCACTGCCAGTCATTTGGCTGGAGCCTTGACCTGCCTATTCTTGCCGCAAGGATGGGCGGCAAAAGCCCGAGCGAGAGGAACGGCCTTGGCTAGGATCGTCATAGCAAACGCGAGCATTTTTGATGCAACAGGCACAGCGCCTTTCGCCGGGCACGTGGTGATCGAAGGCAACCGCATTGCCTCGGTGCAAAAAGGTGGAGCAGCCCCTGTTGGCGAAACGGTAATCGATGCCGGCGGCAAGTTCCTGATGCCCGGCATGGTCGAAGGCCACGGCCACCTGTCTTTCGAAAACGTCACCGCGACCGAGAACCTGATCACGCCCTCCCCCGAAGAACAGGTGTTCACCGCCGCGCGCGGGGCCAAGGCTCTGCTCGATGCCGGCTTCACCAGCGTCTATGGCGCGTCCGAAGCCAAGCTGCGGCTGGGCGTTGCGGTGCGTAATGAGGTCAATGCCGGGCGCATCCCCGGCCCGCGCATTCGTGCCGGCGGACTAGAGATCAGCGTCACCGGCGCGATGGGGGACGAGAGCAAGGAACATAACCCGCGCGTCGGCCCTTCAACGCTGGTCGATGGGCCGGAAGAGATGCGCAAGGCGGTGCGGCTGCACTGCCGCGAGGGCGTGGACAACATCAAGCTCGATGTCTCGGGCGATCCGTTTTACCCCTCAACCCCCGGCAACACCACGCCGATGAGCTTTGAAGAGGTGAAGATGGCGGTCGATACCGCCCACGCCTATGGCCGCAAGATCAACGCGCATACCCGCTCGATTGAAGGCTCGAAAATCTGCGTGCGTGCCGGTGTCGATGGCCTGTTCCACTGCGAGTATTCCGACGAGGAGCTGCTCGATTTGATGGAAGCGGCGAAGGACCGGATTTTCGTGGTGCCGACCATCGATCTGTTCGATTGCATGGCGAGCGGCGCGGCGGCGAACTGGGGCATTACTGCCGAAGTCGCTGGTTGGATGGGCATTCCGCCGCTGATCGAAGAGTCGGTCAAAACCCACACGGCCCTGCGCCAGCGCGGCGTGCGGCATCTGATCGGCGGCGACTATGGCTTTGCCTGGAGCCAGCAGGGTCAGCAGGCGCGCGATCTGCAGCACTTCATCAAATACTATGGCTACAGCCCCGCCGAAGCCCTGATCTGCGCCACGCGCAATGGCGGTCAGGCAATGATGAGCGACGGCAGCCTTGGCACGATCGAGGCAGGCAAGCTGGCCGACATGATCCTCGTCGATGGCGATGTCCTTGCCCACATTTCGATCCTTACAGACCCTGCGCGCATCGCCATAATCATGAAGGACGGTGCGCTTCACAAGTCACCCGCATAAGTCGCCGAACGATCCAAAAGGAAAGCAAGCAGTCATGAATGCTGAAAGCGGAAAGCTTCAACCCGGCGCGGCACGCTGCCCCGCCATCTCGACGCAGGACATCATCGCCAGCGACAAGGTTAGCGCGCCCGGTTGGGTGCGGTCAGAGGACTACGAATACCTCGGCAGCGAAGACATTTCGATAGACCGCTACATCGATCCCGCCTTCGCCAAGGCCGAGTTCGATCGCCTGTGGACCCGTACCTGGCAATTCGCCTGCCGCGAGGAGCACATCCCCGAAGCGGGCGACTATTACGTCTATGACATCGGCCCCTACAGCTTCATCATCACCCGCACCGATGCAGGCGATATCCGCGCCTATTACAACGCCTGCCTGCACCGTGGCACCAAGCTGAAACCGTCAGGCACTTCTGGCTGCTCGCCCAATCTGAAGTGCCCCTTCCATGGCTGGACATGGAACCTCGATGGCAGCAACAAAGCCGTCCTGTGCGACTGGGATTTCCCCCACGTCGACAAATCCGCGCTCAACCTGCCCGAAGCGCGGGTTGAAACGCTGGGCGGGTTCGTGTGGATCAACATGGACCCTGCCGCGCCGGGTCTGCGCGAATACCTTGGCCCCAAGGCGCTCGAACATATCGAAGCGTGGAAGATGGAAGACCGCTACATCTATTGCCACGTCCAGAAGACCTACCCAGCCAACTGGAAGCTGACCGTCGAGGCATTCATGGAAGCCTACCACGTGCTCGATACCCACCCGCAGGTCGCGCCATCAAACGCCGATGCAAATTCGCAGTACGATGTTTATGGCGAGCATGTGAACCGCTTCATCTCGTGTCTCGGTGTGATCAGCCCCCATCTGGAAGGCAAGTTCACCGAGCAACAGATCCTCGACCAGTTCACTATTGGCGATTCATCGGTGCTGTCGGATGACCGGCCGATGGTCGGCGATGGCACCGCGCGGCAGGCTATGGCTGATATGTTCCGCGGCATGTTCGAACAGGCCACCAACAGCGACCTTTCGGGCGTTTCGGATTCCGAACTGCTCGATTGCTTCAGCTATACCGTGTTCCCCAATTGCTACCTGTTCCCCGGCATCTCGCTGCCGATGGTCTATCGCTTTCGGCCGGATCCGAAGGACCACCGCTCGTGCATCTATGAGGTAATGTTCCTGCGCCCCGTGCCCAAGACCGGCCCGCGCCCCGATCCTGCCGAACCGGTTATCCTCGCCAGTCACCAGTCTTTTGCAGAGGCGGAGGGCATGGACCCGGGCTTTGGCAAAATCCTCGATCAGGATACCGATAACCTCTACGCCCAGCAGGAGGGCCTTGAGGCAAGCGCCAAACCGGGGATTACGCTCGGCAACTATCAGGAAATCCGCATCCGCCACTTTGAAAGGGCAATAGATCGTTATGTCGCCATGCCGCCAGTCACGCCGGGCAATGCGGTGAAGCGCTGATGCCGGGATGAAAGGCCGAACGGTCCTGATAACCGGGGCATCGTCAGGCATCGGAGAGGGATTTGCCCGTGTGTTGGCCAAGGCTGGCGCACGGGTGGTTCTCGGTGCCCGCAGGCTGGATCGCTGCGAAGTAATTGCAGGAGAGATTGTCGCAGCGGGCGGTAAAGCCTGTGCGGTTTCGCTTGGTGTGGCTGACGAAGCATCCGTCATCGCGGCCTACGATGCAGCCGAGGCACGTTTTGGCATCGTGAATTCCGTCGTCTGCAATGCTGGTGTCGGGACTGGGGGGCGCTCGACGGACGTTGCGGCAGAGGGCTTGCGGTCTGTGCTCGATACCAACCTCCTCGGCTCTAATCTGGTCGCCCGCGAGGGAGCAAAACGCATGATCGTCGCTGGCAGCCGAGAGCGCGAGGATGGCCGGATAGTCCTGATCGGCTCAATCACCGCCGGGCAGAACGGCACCGGCGATGCCATGTATGCCGCCAGCAAGGCCGGACTCGCCCACCTCGGCCGCCAGTTTGCCCGTGAATGGGTGCGGCAGGGGATCAACGTCAACGTGCTCCAGCCCGGCTGGATCCCGACCGAAATCAATGCCGAATGGTTCGCCAGCGATCGCGGCAAAGCAGACGTGGCTGGCCTGCACCGCCGCCGTTTGCTCAAATGCAATGCTTTGGACGAAATGTTGCTCTACCTGCTGTCAGACCACTCGCGTCAGGTGACGGGATCGGTGTTTACCATAGACGACGGACAAAGCCTGTGAGCGCGTTGAAAGGCACACTGATAGTCGAACTGGCAGAGCGGCCTTGCGGCGAATACTGCGGCAAGCTGCTCGCCGATTTTGGTGCCGAAGTGATCAAGGTCGAGCGCCCCGGCGGCTCACCAACTCGCAAAATGGGGCCATTCAAGGATGGCATTGCCGGGCCGGAACGCTCGACGCTGTTTGCGTTCTTCAACACCAACAAGAAATCGGTCGTGCTCGATACTGCCAATCCCGCAGACTGTGCGCGGTTGGCGGCGCTCCTCGCACGGGCTGATGCATTGATTGATGATCACGCCAAGCCCTTCATGGCCCACGAGGAAGTGGCGCGCCGCTTCCCCCGCCTCGTCCATTGCCTGATCACCCCGTTCGGTCAGGGCGCGCCGGAAGACTGGCAGATTGCGGGTCCGCTGGGTGTTATCAACGCAGGCGGTTGGGCATGGCACACACCTAGCGAAACGCCTCCGGACAAGCCGCCGCTGAAAGGCGCCGGGCGCTTCCTTCCCGATTACGAAGCCGGCATCGATGCGGCGCTTTGCGTGGCTTCCTCGCTCTATCGCCAGAAACGCACCGGCAGCGGCCAGTTTGTCGACATTGCCGAGGTCGAAGTGCAGATAAACCGCGTTGATTGCGTGCTGGGCCGCATGCTGGCGGGCGAGCAGGAACCCAGCCACGCCCGCACCGCCTATGACATGGGCGGTCCCGCCGCCGCCTTCGCTTGCAAGGACGGCTTCCTCTATATTTTCATGACAACCAAGGGCCACTGGAAGGGCCTGCGCGAACTG
This sequence comes from Sphingomonadaceae bacterium, assembly GCA_947451145.1. Classification (GTDB taxonomy): domain Bacteria; phylum Pseudomonadota; class Alphaproteobacteria; order Sphingomonadales; family Sphingomonadaceae; genus Novosphingobium. The sequence goes on from CANFXW010000019.1 coordinate 17,188, forward strand.
ATGGGTGATCCCGCATGGATGGCCGAATTCCCTGAGGATTGGCTGGAATTTTCCTGCACCCCAGTCCGCGTTGATCTGTTTCGACAGCACTTCGCTGGCTGGGCTGGCACCCAGGAAAAGCATGTAGTCTCAGAGCTGGGACAAAAGCTAGGGGTGACCATTGTTCCGGTGAACAGCGCAGCTGACCTGCCCGGCAATATCCAGATGCAACACCGGGGCTTCTTCCAGAAACTGACGCATCCGGTGCTCGGCGAAGCGCTGTACCCAACGGCATCCTACCGCATGAGCAAGACCCCGGTGACGCTCACCTCCCCCGCCCCGGCGCTGGGCGAACATGACGGGGAGATCGCCTGATGCCGCTTCCTGATCGCGGCGGTCCTCTCGCTGGCGTGCGCGTGCTCGAACTGACCAAGGTCTGGGCCGGGCCTTACACCGGCAAATATCTCGCGCACCTTGGCGCTGAGGTAATCAAGGTCGAATCGCGCACCAACCTCGACGAGATGCGCGCCTATGGTGGGGTGGATCTGGATGCTGCGCCCTATTTCCTGTCGATCAATCAGGAGATTCTTTCGGTTCAGGTCAACATGAAGACGCCCGAGGGGCTCGATCTGGTCAAGCAGATGGTCGCCAGAAGCGATGTGGTGATCGACAACATCCGCGGCGGCGCAATGGAGCGCTCGGGCCTTGATTACGCCAGCCTGTGCAAGATCAAGCCGGACATCATCCAGCTATCGATCAAGATGTGGGGCAATGAAGGTCCTCTCGCCTATCAGACCGGCTATGCCCCCTGTTTCGCTGCGCTGTCAGGCCTCAACTACCTTGTCGGCCACGAGGGCGAAGTGCCACGGGGCATGAATATCCGCTACGGCGATTCCACCGCCGGTGCCTATGCCGCGCTGGCGATTGTCGCGGCGCTAAACCACCGCGAAACGACTGGCGAAGGGCAGTTCATCGACCTTTCTGCCGTTGAGGCGATGACCAGCCTGATTGGGGACAGCCTGCTATCCTGGAGCGTCACCGGCGAGGTGCCTCAGGCCGATGGCAACGCCCACGCCGAGATGTGCCCGCACGGAGCATTCCCTTGTGCCGATGGGACATGGATTTCGATTGCCGCGGAGAACGATGCACAGTGGGTCGCGCTGGCCAGTGCACTGAAACTGGAAACGCCAGAAGCCCACGCAACCCTTGCCGGACGGCAAGCTGACCGTCACGCCATCGAAGCGGCAATCGCCAGCAAAACCGTCGCTTGGGATGCCTCCGCACTTGGCGAACACCTGCGCGCCCTCGGCATTCCGGCATTCCGCTCGATGTCGTCGCTTGACCTGTGCTCGGACGACTGGCTGTGGCAGCGCGGCGGCTACCGGATGGTCAGCGATCACCGCAATGGCACCCGCCCGATCATTGGCCCGTCGTGGCGGATGGAACCGGATGAAGCCAAGATCGAACGCGGTGCGCCACTGCTCGGTGAGCACAACGATTACGTTTACGGCGAGTTGCTCGGCCTTCCCCCCGGCGATATTGCCGATCTGAAGTTGCGCAAGGTCATCGACTGATCCAGCTTCCTGCCAATTCAGGGAGAATTTGATGAAACTGTCGTTTTCAATGCCGCACATGCTCGAGATCAAATCGATGATGCAGCCTTGGGAAGCCGAGGTCAGCGGCGCGGAACAGACGAAGCTGGCGAAGTGGGCGGAACAACTGGGCTACGCGATGATTTGCGTTCCGGAACACCATGTGATCTCTAGCAATCACGTCGACCTGTCGGGGAAGTTCTACTTCCACGCCTATGCCGGAATGGCCTATTTCGCGGGGGCGACCGAGACGATCCGGGTCAATTCCTGCATTTCGATCCTGCCGCTGCAGAACCCCATCGTTTCGGCTAAGGCGCTTTCGACAATCGACTGGTTCTCGGGCGGGCGCTGTACGATCACTTTTGCTGCAGGATGGCTCAAGGAAGAATTCGACGCGCTGGGCGTGCCGTTCAACCAACGCGGCGCAATCTGTGAGGAATATCTCGCTGCAATCATTGAATTGTGGGCCAGTGACAGCCCTGAGTTCGAAGGAAAATATGTCTCGTTCAAGGATGTCGCTTTCGAGCCGAAGCCGATCCAGAAACCGCACTTGCCGGTGTGGATGGGCGGCGATGCCGATGCCGTGCTGCGCCGACTGGGTCGGCACGCCTCGGGCTGGTGGCCCTTCCTGACCAAGCCCGAGGATATTCCTGACCGGATCGATTTCATCAAGAGCCAGCCAGACTACAACGGCAAGCTAGATCAGGTGTTCTATGGTTTCGCCACCAGCCTGCTTGGAGAAGGCCATGTTCCGCAGGACGATCCCAAGGTGCGCCCCGGCATGACCAAACAGGAAATCATTGATCGGCTTGGATGGTTCGCGACATTGGGCATAACGATGAGCGGCCTTTCAGTGCCGCCGGTAAAGGATATCCAGGCCTACTACGATTACACCCAGTGGGTGGCCGAGGAGATCATGCCGGCAATCGCCTGAGGCCTAGCCCCAGATAGCCTCCGCCGCCGCCAGAGCATTGGCCCCGCGCCCGCCAAGTTCGCCCGTGAGGAACTTCAGGCGATAGGTCCACAGGTGCAGCGGATGCTCCAGCGTCATGCCCATCGCGCCCATGAACTGGTGGTAGTCATATCCCACCCGCTTGGCCGCATCGAGCGCATAGCTCGCCGCCAGCGCCGCATCGCCTGCATCTCCCGTACCAGCCGCGCGAAGGGCGAGCCAATAGGCTCCGTTGGTCTGCACCTGAGCCTCGGCCATGCGGTGGCGCAGCGCCTGAAATGTCGCCAGCGGCCGCCCGAATTGCTTGCGCTCTGAGGTATAGGTTTTGACACTGTCCAGCGCGGCAGCGAGCAACCCGGCGGTTTCAGCAGCAAGGCCAACGCGCCACAGGCGGCGGGCTTCAACTGGAGCCATATCGTGCTGTCGGGCGCCCGCAGGCACGCCATTCAAATAGGCCAAAGGATAGGCATAGAGCGGCTCGTCCGTAACGGAGCGCACATCGCCTTCACCCGCCGTGAAGCTGCACACATCATCGCCGACTACGATCACCGTCGCGCCGGGTTTGAGATGACGCACCGGGCGCGAGAGATTGCCGACTTCCACCAGACAAACCGGGCGGGGCAATTCCGGATCGAGCGCAATCCGCAGCAGGGCTGACGCCGCCGCCTCAACCGCAAAGGGCAGCCGTGCCAGCCGCTCAACCACCAGCGCCGCAGTTACCGGGCCCAGTTCCTCCATCGCAGCAACATCGAGAAAGCCGCCTTCAGTCAGTTCTGCATCCAGCGCATCGCTGGTCAGTGCCAGTGAGCAATCGTGCATCGGCACCGAGGCATAGGGACGCGTCAGGCCGTCGAGGAAATCGAGAATCTGGCGTTGGTCGTCGGAAAGAGCGAGGTCCATCAGCGCGGCTCCCGTGGCAATTCAAGCACGTCGCCGGCAATGATATTGAGCTGGATCTCCGCCGCGCCCGAGGCGATTCCGGCAACGATCCCGCGCTGGTGGTGCATCTTGAGATAGGGCGAGGCATCGGCCAGCGCCTCTGGCACATATTCCACGACGAATTCGCACACCGCCCGTTCGGCCTGCACCGTGGCATAGCGCGCGGAGCTCGATTCCGGACCCACGGCCAAACCTTCGACGCGTTTCTGCACAATGGCATAGTTGGCTGTCCGTGCGGCCTCACACATCGCAGCAGCCCGCGCCGCCTCAATCTTCACCGCCTCACCGCGCCAGCTGCCATTGGCCTTCAGCATCTCCACCGCACGATCAAGCGAAGTGCGCGCCAGATGATAGCGCGGGATACCGAGCCGCTCATTGGTCAGCGAGAAACCGATGATCTCCCACGCCTGCCCTTCTTCGCCAAAGCGCTGACCGACGGGCACTTCGACATCGTCAAAGAACACCTCATGGATATCGCCCTCGCCGATCAGGCTGGGGATCTGCCGCACTGTGATTCCCGGCGTGTCCATCGGCACCAACAGGATAGTGATACCGCGCTTGCGGTCGTCACTGGTGCGGGTGAGCAGGAAGCAGGTGTCGGCCAGCCCGGCATAGCTGGTCCAGATCTTCTGTCCGTTGACGCGGTAGACACCGCCATCGAGCACCGCGCGGGTGCGCAGACTGGCAAGGTCTGATCCGCTGTCCGGCTCCGAAAAGCCCTGACACCACAGCATTTCACCCTTGGCGATCTGCGGCAGGTATTTCGCCTGTTGAGCCTCGGTGCCATAGCGCATCAGCGTCGGCCCGATCCAGTTGACGTTCATGTACTGCCCGCCACGCGGCTCGCCATATTCCCACATCACTTCGGCGAGCATTTGCTGGTGCCAGGGATCAAGCCCCTGCCCGCCATGCTCCTTGGGCCAGTGGGGGAACAGCATGCCGTTATCGGCCAGCTTCCGACAGAATTCGGCAGCAAACCTGGTCAGCGCCGGGCTCGCCGGGCCGTGCTGCGAGAACTTCTCCCAGTCATCGGGCAAATTTGCATCGAGGAATGCGCAGAGGCTTTTCCGGAAGGCCTGCTGTTCCTCGTTCCAGGTAAATTGCATTATGGCCCTCTGGTCGAGCGGTTGCTTGGTTCAAGGGTTAGCGCGAGCGAACGCGCCATGCCAGAGGGGCTGCGGATAAAGCGCTGGGGGGATGGAAATGGTGCGCCCGACGGGATTCGAACCCATGGCCCCCAGATTAGGAATCTGGTGCTCTATCCGGCTGAGCTACGGGCGCGCCGCGGCTTCCTTAGAAGCGCATTCGGGCCGATGCAATCAGTTGGCTTCGCCCGGCGGAACGATGGGGAACAGTACCGGGGCAATCCCCACGCCCTCTTCCATCAGTTCCTGTGCTTCCTTGGGGCTCGCCTGGCCGTGGACGAGTTCCGGCTCTTTCTCGCCATAGTGAATGGCACGCGCGGTTTCGGCGAAGCCTTTGCCGACCCAGCGCGATTTCTTCAGCACTTCGGCCTGCTTCTCGGCGATGGCGTGGAGCATGGCCATGGCTTCAGGCGGAAGCTGCGGGGCGGCGTTGGTCACTGCCGTGGCATCGGGTCCTGCTTCGCTTACGGCTGGAGCGCTGGATCGCGCAGTCACGGCCTGATTGCCCTTGCGGCCGACATTGGGGGCCATAACCGCTTTGCCGACATCGGCGCTGCCACATGCCGGACACGTCACCAGCCCGCGCTCCTGCTGGCTCGCGTAGTCGTCCGAGGAGCCGAACCACCCCTCGAACCGGTGCCCGCCTGCGCGGCATTCAAGATCGAACACAATCATTGCAGAGTGCTATGTGGGAATGACGCGCTTGTTGGCAAGGCTGGGCAGTTGCGCGCGGACTTCGGCCAGACGATCGAGATCGCAATCGACAAAGCCCAGCCCCGGCGCATCACCGCCCATGTCGAGCAGCACCTTGCCCCAGGGATCAATCCCGAGGCTGTGTCCATAGGTATCACGCCCATCCTCATGATGCCCGACCTGCGCGGCGGAGAGCACAAAGGCGCTGGCCTCCACCGCCCGCGCGCGCTGCATCAGGTGCCAGTGATCGCGGCCTGTCGGCACGGTAAAGGCGGCTGGAATGGCGATAGCATCGCACTTGCGCTGCTCCAGCGCCTCGAACAGCGCGGGAAAACGGATGTCATAGCAGATGGCGAGGCCCAATCGCCCGAACGGCGTATCCTCGACCACGCCGAGTGCTTCACCCGGCGCATAGGCATTCGATTCGCGCCATGATTCACCCGTGGCAAGGTCAACATCGAACATGTGGATCTTGTCATAGCGACAGACGATCTCGCCCGCCGGATTGATCACGAATGCCCGGTTGGCAAAGCGTCCATCGCCGCGATCAATCGCCAAGGAACCCAGCGCCACCCAGATACCTTCGCGGGCGGCAGCGTCACGAGCCGCCGCGAGTGCGGGATCGTGCTCTTCCGAAACCACCTTGGCCGAAGCGCGCTTGCGATCCCGGTCGATGATGTTCGACATTTCAGGCGTGAACAGCATCGCCGCCCCGCCCGCCTTGGCTTCGGCTATCCCGCCAACAATAGTGGAAGCATTGACCGCCGGATCAATGCCCGAGCACATTTGCAGCAAGGCGGCGCGAACCACAGTCACAGCCCGAGGATTGCATCCAGCTTGCCCGCACGATCGAGCGCGTGGATATCATCGCAGCCACCATAGGCGACATCATCGACGAAAATCTGCGGCACGGTGCGGGCATCAGGCTTACGCGCAACCATCTCGGCGCGCTTGGCCGTGTGCATGGTCGTGTCATACTCGGTGTATTCGACACCCTTTGAATCGAGCAGAGCCTTGGCACGCACGCAAAAGCCGCAGCCCCATTGCGTGTAGATTTCGATTTTCGGCATGAATTTCCCTTGAAGCACCCGCAGGTCTTGAAACAGGCTCGCGCTAACATATCTCACTTAACGTGTCATGAGCCAGACCGGTCATGGCACAAGTAACCGGGGCGCCCAGCTGGGGCCTCAAACTATCGAAGATTGCTCATTGGAGAATTTTTGCCATGAACCGTTTGGACCTTACCCCCTATCGCCGCAGCACCGTCGGTTTTGACCGGCTGTTTGACATGCTGGAAGGCGCAACCCGCGCCAATTCGGGCGATAATTACCCCCCATTCAACATCGAACGCCGCAGCGAAGATGCCTATCGCGTGACCCTTGCCGTCGCCGGCTTCAAACCAGACGAAATCGAGATCACCGCGCAGCAGAACCTGCTGGTTGTCGCCGGCAAGAAGCAGAGCGATGCGCAGGATCAGGGCCAGTTCCTGCACCTTGGCATTGCCCAGCGCGGGTTCGAACGCCGGTTCGAACTTGCCGACTTCGTGCGAGTCGATGCGGCCAATCTTGAGGATGGCCTGCTGTTCGTCGATCTGGTGCGTGAAGTGCCAGAGGCGATGAAGCCAAAGCGGATCGCCATCAACGGCCAGAAAACGCTTACTCTTGTCGATACCGACAAGGGTGAAGCAGCAGCCTAAACCCAACAGATTGTGTAAAAAATTAGGGGGCGGATCTGGGAAGATCCGCCCCCGCGGCGTTTAAGCCGCCTTTGCCCCACATGATCGTCCGGGTCGCAGAAGACGATCAATTCGAGGCCAAGCCCAAGTCCGATTCACGCGGCTCCCCGAGGGCCTGATGAATCGCGCACGGCAGTTAATACCTGCAACACGCTATCGCTATGCTTCCACACCCGGTGAATGCAAGGTTTTTCGACAGAGTTAATTAATTAAGACGAAAAGATAGCCTGATCAGACCAGCCGGGCCTGCGCCAGCGCCGCACCGATAAAACCGGAGAACAGCGGGTGCGGATCAAATGGCCGACTCTTCAGCTCGGGATGGAATTGCACCCCGACAAACCACGGATGGTCAGGCCGTTCGACGATCTCTGGCAGCAGGCCATCGGGTGACATGCCCGAGAAAACGAGACCGCCCTGTTCCAGCCGTTCGCGATAGGCGCCGTTAACTTCGTAACGGTGGCGATGGCGCTCCGAGATAGTCGTCGTGCCATATATCGCTGCGACGTGGCTATTACCGGCGAGCTTCGCTTCATAGGCCCCCAACCGCATGGTGCCGCCCAGATCGCCGCCTTCTGCGCGGGTCTGCAAGCCCTCTTCGGTCATCCATTCGGTGATGATGCCGACAACCGGCTCAGTGGTTTCGCCGAATTCGGTCGAGCTGGCAGCGGCGATTCCCGCTGTATTCCGCGCGCCCTCGATACAGGCCATCTGCATGCCGAGGCAAATGCCGAGGAACGGGACATTGCGTTCGCGCGCGAATCGGACAGAGGCAATCTTGCCCTCGGTGCCGCGTTCACCGAACCCGCCGGGTACGAGGATGCCGTGCATCGGTTCAAGCCGGGCGGCGATTTCGTCGTCACCCTTTTCAAACAGTTCCGCGTCAATCCAGCGGATGTTGACCTTAACCCGGTGCGCCATGCCGCCATGAACCAGCGCTTCGTTGAGCGACTTGTAGGCATCTGGCAGGCCGACATATTTGCCAACCACGCCAATCGTAACCTCGCCTTCGGGATGCTGAAAGCGATCGACGATATCGACCCAGCGCGAAAGGTCTGGCGCGGCGCTCGTCATGCCGAAGTGGCGCAGCACTTCGGCATCAAGCCCCTCTTCGTGGTATTGCAGCGGCACGGCATAGATCGAACTGGCATCAAGCGCCGGGATCACCGCTTCCTTGCGCACGTTGCAGAACAGCGCGATCTTGGCGCGCTCGTTATCAGGCAGCGGATGCTCGCAGCGGCACAGCAGCATGTCGGGCTGGATGCCCAGGCTGGTCAGTTCGCGCACCGAATGCTGCGTTGGCTTGGTCTTGAGTTCACCGGCAGCGGAAACATAGGGAACCAGCGTAACGTGGATCGAACAGGTCTGCTCGCGGCCCAATTCGTTGCGCAGCTGGCGCAGGGCTTCGATGAAGGGCAGCCCTTCGATGTCACCCACCGTGCCGCCAATTTCGCAGAGTACGAAGTCGAGATCGTCAACATCGGCGCGGGCGAATTCCTTGATCGCGTCGGTCACGTGCGGGATCACCTGCACGGTAGCGCCGAGATAGTCGCCGCGGCGTTCCTTGGCGATGATGTCGCGATAGATGCGGCCCGAAGTGATGTTGTCCGCCTGCCGCGCCGATACGCCGGTGAAGCGCTCGTAGTGCCCCAGATCGAGATCGGTCTCCGCCCCGTCGTCAGTCACATAGACTTCGCCGTGCTGATAGGGGCTCATCGTCCCCGGATCGACGTTGAGATAGGGATCAAACTTGCGGATGCGCACCTTGAAACCGCGCGCCTGAAGGAGCGCAGCAAGGCTTGCTGCCATGAGACCTTTGCCAAGCGAGGAGACCACGCCGCCGGTAATGAAAATGAACCGCGCCATGGGAGTCGGGCCTTAAACCTATGTGTGGGGATAGAGCAAGCGCGGATCGGGCGCGGATGCGCGCAATCCACAGGTCTGGTGCCGGACATGAAGCCCGGCACCAGACAATCTTGCGATGAGGGTTACTTGGTTGCGGGAGCCGAACCAGCCGGAGCGGGTGCTGGTGCCGCAGGATTGGCTTGCCCGGCCAGCGGATCAACCGGTGGTGCGACAGGAGCCGGAGCAGTCCGCTGCAGCGAGGTATCAATCTTCGATCCGCTGGCGGTACCAACCGCCATGGCTGCCAGGGTAATCGACAGAGCAACAAAGATCGTCGCCAGAATGGCCGTTGCCCGCGTCAGGAAATCCGCAGCGCCGCGCGCCGACATGATCCCTGCCGGGCTGCCACCCACGCCAAGACCGCCACCCTCAGACTTTTGCATAAGGATAACGATCACCAGCAGCGCGCCGATAATTGCCTGAACGACGGTAACGAAGAGAAACATGGGCTAATCCGGACCAGAATGAATGAATGCGCATCTAGGCCTGCGAAGCCCTGCACGCAAGGGTGGGCGAAATCAGTCCCGCTCTGCCCCTGCCGCCGCAATGATCGCGACAAAGCTCTCCGCCGTCAGGCTCGCGCCGCCGACCAGTGCGCCGCCTACGCCTTCTGCTTCCAGCAAACCGGACGCGTTTTCAGCGTTTACCGAGCCACCATAAAGGATGCGAACGCCGTCGGCACGTTCACCATAGGCCGCTTCGATGCGCAGACGAATCGCTGCATGCATGGCGATGACATCAGCCACTTCGGCAACCCGGCCTGTGCCGATCGCCCAGACGGGTTCATAGGCCACAGAAACCTTGCCCGGTGCCAGTTCGGCGATGGCTTCGGCAGACGGCAACGAGCCATCGACCTGTGCGCCAACCACTTTCTCGGCCTTGCCGGCATCGCGCTGTTCGAGCGTTTCGCCAACACAGACGATCACGCCGAGCCCTGCGGCCAGCGCAGCCTCGGCCTTGGCCTTTATCTCGGCATCGCTTTCGCCATGGTCCTTGCGGCGCTCAGAGTGGCCGACAATGACGAAGTCCGCGCCGCAATCGAGCAACATCGCCGCCGAAATATCTCCGGTATGCGCACCCTTTGGCTGGGCATGGCAATCCTGACCGCCAACGCCGATCGCGGAAACCTCATCCGCCATGGCATGGATCAGTGTGAACGGCGGGGCCAAGGCCACCTGCACTGCGGGATAGCGCGCCGCCGCCCGGTCAATAGCGCGGGCTTCGGCCAGCATGGCGCGAGTCCCGTTCATTTTCCAATTGCCGACAATATAAGGATTGGCGTGCATAGCCTGGTATAACTCCTTGGAATTACGCACAAAAGCGCACAAATTGACCGCAGGTTGCACTGCAGCATTTTTCGCCGGTTAGGCCGGGAAGTGGCGAAAGTCAAAAGCGGTTGCGATGAATTGGTCGCAGTTCGCATCAATACACCGCGCAATTCGCTATGCCCAGCCATTGCGATCAGCCGCATCGCAGCCTAAAGCCCCCGCGCAATAAGTTCCGCCATTTCCACCTAGATAAGCGACAGGCCACATGCTCAATTTTTTCCGGTCCTTCATGAAGTCGAAATTCGGCGTTGGCGTGACGCTGGCCTTTCTGGTGCTGATTGCGCTCGCATTTGCCAGCGGCGACATCCTGAGCTTCGGGGTGAGCGCGACCAATAACGGAACGTCGGTCGCAACCGCAGGCAGCCGCAGCATATCAGCCAATTCGCTGGATTTCTTCGCCCGCCGCAGGCTGCAGCAGGTGCATGAGAAAGATCCCAACGCCACGCTGCGCTCGATGGTTGCGTCTGGCGGCCTCGATGTTGTGCTGGGCGAACTGCTCGACAACGCCTCGATCACCGAATTCGGCAAGAAGGTTGGCATTGTCTCCAGCGACCGGCTTATTGGCAGCGAGCTGGCGAAAGAGCCGGCTTTTCGCGGACTGACCGGAACCTTCGATGAAAACACCTATCGTGGCGCTCTGGCGCAACAGGGCTTCAAGGATGCGGACTACCGCCAGCTGGTTTCTGACGTGCTGGTTTCGCAGCAAGTCCAGATCCCGGCATCGTTCGGCGCGAAAGTCCCTGCGGAATTCGTGAACCGTTATGCATCGCTGCTCACCGAAACCCGCGAGGGTTCGATCGCCCTGATCCCAGCCGCTGTGTTCGCCCCCAAGAGCGAACCCAGCCCACAGGAACTGGCGAGCTATTACACCGCCCATCAGGCCACATACACCCGCCCCGAGCGCCGCACGATTCGCTACATCTCCTTCGATGATGCTGTGCTGAAGAATGTCCCCGCCCCCAGCGACAAGGAAATTGCCGCGAAGTATGAAGCGGACAAGGCCAAGTACGCATCCAGCGAAACCCGCAAGCTGACCCAGCTGGTGCTCCCCACCGAATCGGCGGCCAAGGTCGTGATCGATGAACTGGCCAAGGGCGTGAGCCTGCAGCAGTCTGCCGCCTCCAAGAAGCTCGCTACTGCCGCCTTCGCGAACATCACCAAGGACGCCTATGCCGCGCAGAACTCTCCTGCTGCGGCTGATGCCGTCTTTGGCACTGCGCAGGGCAAGATTGCCGGACCGGTGAAGGGCGGCCTTGGCTGGTATATCGTCAAGGTCGAAGGCATCACACGCAATCCGGGCAAGACGATCGATCAGGCGCGCGGAGAAATCTCCGACGCGCTGATGGCCGTCAAGAAGCGCGCAGCATTTGCCGACTTTTCCGCCAAGATCGAAGACGAATTCGATCAGGGCGGTTCTCTCAGCGACGTCGCCAAGGAGCTTGGCACCGAGATCAAGCAGACCGAACCGCTGACCGCCGACGGCAAGGTCTTCGGCAAGCCTGATCAGAGCGCTCCGCCAGAACTGGCGCGCGTCATCCAGACGGCATTCCTGATGGACAAGGAAGGCCAGGCCCAGCTTGCAGAAGTTGTGCCGGGCAAGACCTTCATCGCTTTCACCGTCGGCCAGATCGAGCCCGGCGCCCCTGCCCCGATCGCCGAAATCCGCGCGCAGGTGATTGCCGACTATCAGCTCGAAAAGGGCGCAGCGGCTGCGCAAACAGCGGCAAACAAGGTGCTTGCAGCAGGCCGCAAGTCCGGTGACCTGAATGCCGCGATGGCCTCGCTTGGCATGCAGCTGCCGCCGGTTGATCAGGTCAACATGAAGCGCATGGAACTGCAGCGATATGGCCGCGCCACCCCGCCGCCGCTCAAGCTGCTGTTCGCCATGGCCAAGGGTACCGTGAAGCTACTGCCCGGGCCGAACAACCGCGGCTGGTACATCATCGCCCTGAAGAACATCATACCCGGCACTGTCGATCCCAAGGATCCGGGCCTGGCGCAGGCTTCGCGTGAAATGGCGGGTCTGGCCGGCCAGGAATATGCCGAGCAGCTCCGCAGCGCGATCCGGGCCGAAATTGGCGCCAAGACCAACAAGGACGCGGTAATGACGCTGGCCAAGCAGCTCACCGGCACCGGCAGCAACTGATCCGTCGATGAGTGGTGCATTGCCCGAGAACTGGGAAACGGCCGGGGCGCAACTGCGCGCCGGAAAGCCTGCGCTGATCTGGCGCAAGCTCGTTGCCGATTGCGAAACGCCGGTTGGCGCAGCGCTGAAGCTGATCGAACCGGGGCGCGGTGACTTCCTGCTCGAATCGGTACAGGGCGGCGAAGTGCGCGGACGTTACAGTTTGCTGGGCCTCGATCCCGATCTGGTGTTCCGCGCGACCGGCCATGGCGCAGCGATCAACCGCAAATGGCGCGAAGACCGCGAGGCCTTTGACGCGCTGCAAGGCGATGCCCTCGCCGAATTGCGCGCGCTGGTCGGTGCCTGCAAGATCGATGTCCCCGATGTGTTGCCCAAGGCACTGGCCTGTCTGGTCGGCTACTTTGGCTATGAGACAATCGGTCTGGTCGAAACCCTGCCCCGCGCACCGCAAAGCGCTCTCGAACTGCCCGACATGCTGTTCGTACGGCCAACGCTGATCCTCGTGTTTGACCGGCTGTCCGACGCCCTGTGGTGCGTCGCGCCCGTCTGGCCCGAAGGCACCTCGCCCGATAGCCAGCTGCAATTGGCCGCCGAGCGCATCGATGAGGCGCTGCGCCGCCTTGCCCAGCCTGCGCCAGCTATTGCGCAGGACGCCGCCCTGCCCGAACCGCAGCTTACCCCGGTTCTCGCCCCCGGCGCTTATGGCGAGATGGTGCTGAAGGCCAAGGACTACATCACTGCGGGCGACATCTTCCAGGTCGTCCTCGCCCAGCGCTTTACCACGCCTTTCACCCTGCCGCCCTTTGCGCTTTACCGAGCGCTGCGCCGGGTGAACCCTTCGCCGTTCCTCTATTTCCTCGATCTGCCGGGCTTTGCCCTGATCGGATCGAGCCCGGAAATCCTCGTGCGGGTCCGCGATGGCGAAGTGACCATCCGTCCGATCGCCGGAACCCGCCCGCGCGGCAAGACGCCCGAAGAGGACGCCGAGAACGAGATATCGCTGCTCGCCGATCCCAAGGAACGCGCCGAGCACCTTATGCTGCTCGATCTTGGCCGGAACGATGTGGGCCGGGTGGCCGCCAAGGGCTCGGTCCGCGTCACCGAAAGCTATACGGTAGAGCGCTACAGCCACGTAATGCACATCGTCAGCAACGTCGTCGGCCAACTCGACACCGAGAAGCACGATGCCATCGATGCGATGTTTGCCGGCTTTCCGGCGGGCACCGTTTCAGGCGCACCCAAGGTCCGCGCCTGCGAGATCATCGCCAGCCTGGAGCACGAAACGCGCGGGGCCTATGCAGGCGGCGTGGGCTATTTCGCCCCCGATGGCTCAGTCGACAGCTGCATCGTCCTGCGCACCGGCGTGGTCAAGGACGGCGTGCTGCACGTGCAGGCCGGTGCAGGCATCGTTGCTGACAGCGACCCCGCCTATGAACAGCGCGAATGCGAAGCCAAGGCTGGGGCCTTGATCGCAGCCGCGCGAGAAGCAGTGCGGGTGGCCTCGGAGCCCGGCTTCGGCCAGTAAGCGCAGCGATGGAGCGCCAGTTCTCCGTCACCCTGAGCAGGCAGGAACTGGCTGCCGCCAGCATGCTGCTTTTGCGCGGACATCCGGTGAGACGTTTGGCGCCTTGGGCGATTCTGGGCATGGGGCTGGTTCTGGGCGCACTGCTGGCGCTGGCAAAGCACCACTTCCATCCTGAAACCACAAACCGGGCGCTGCTCTCGATCTTTGCCAAGGGGCTGGCGGGAACCATGCTGTTCCTTGGCCTTCAATACATGATGTTGCTGTCGCTGGTCGCCCGCATCGCACAGCGCGGACTGGAACTTGCCGGTGATGCCAAACGCATCGACTACCGGATCGACGGCAGCGCCCTCACCATGACCGTCGATGGCGTGACAAACCGCATTCCCTGGCGCGAATTGCGGCGGACAATCGAGGACGATAACCTGCTCCTCCTATGCCCCGGCCAGACGACTTTCTGTGCTTTTCCCAAATCGCAACTTGACGCAGGCACCCTCATGGCGCTCAAGCGGCGCGGCAAACCGGACTAAGAGCATGATCCTCGTTATCGACAATTACGACAGCTTCACCTGGAACCTCGTCCATTACCTGATGGAAATGGGTGCCGAGGTGGAAGTGGTGCGCAACGATGCGATCTCGGCCGGACAGGCAATCTCCAGCGGCGCTCAGGGATTCCTGATCTCGCCCGGCCCCTGCACGCCGAATGAAGCGGGGATCAGCCTCGATCTGGTCGGCGCGGCGGCGGAGGCGGGCAAGCCGCTGCTCGGCGTGTGCCTCGGGCACCAGTCAATCGGGCAATACTTCGGCGGCAAAGTGGTGCGCGGCGGGCTGATGCACGGCAAGACATCGCCGGTCACCCATGACGGCACCGGGCTGTTCGAAGGCCTGCCCTCGCCCTTCACGGCGACGCGTTATCACTCGCTGATCGTCACCGACATTCCCGAATGCCTTGTGGTCAACGCCCGCAGCGATGATGGCCACGTCATGGGCTTCCGCCATGCGAGCTTGCCGATCCACGGCGTTCAGTTCCACCCCGAATCGATCGCCACCGAGCACGGCCACGCCATGCTGGCGAATTTCCTGAAGCTCTGCGGGGTAGCCGCGCAGGTTCCGGCGTGAGCCTTTCCTTCGATGAAGCCAGCGCGCTCTTCGGCCGCATGCTCGATGGCGCGATGTCCGATGCGGAGATCACGCAGATCCTGATCGAGATGACCGAGCGCGGCGAAACTGCCAGCGAAATCGCCGGTGCGGCCAGCGCCATGCGCGAGCGGATGATCCCGGTCGAAGGGCTGAACCATGCTATCGACGTTTGCGGCACCGGCGGCGACGGGCAGCACACGCTGAATGTCTCGACCGCCGTTGCCATCGTGGTTGCGGCTTGCGGGGTTCCAGTCGCCAAGCACGGTAACCGCGCGGCTTCGAGCAAGGCCGGAACCGCCGACACGCTCGAGGAACTGGGCCTCAACCTCGCCAACGCCAGCCAGCGAGCGGCGGATACGCTGGGCGACCTTGGCATCGCGTTTTTCTTTGCCCAGGCCCACCACCCCGCGCTCGGCCGCATCGCGCTGATCCGCAAGGCGATCGGCAAACGGACGATCTTCAACCTGCTCGGCCCGCTCGCCAATCCCGCTCGCGTGACGCGGCAGCTGGTCGGCATCGCCCGCCCCGCCTATGTGCCTATTTACGCCGAGGCCATAGCCCGGCTGGGCACCGAACGGACCTTCGTCGTTTCGGGCGACGAAGGCCTCGACGAACTGAGCCTCGCAGGCGGCAACGAACTGGCTGTGGTCTCGGGCGAACATGTTGCGATGAAGCGCATTGCCCCCGCCGATGTCGGCCTTGCCAACGCGCCTATCGAGGCAATCCGTGGCGGCGACCCTGCCTTCAACGCCGCCGCCCTCACCCGGCTGCTGATGGGCGAACAGGGTGCCTACCGCGACGCCGTGCTGTTCAACACCGCCGCCGCGCTGATGGTTGCAGGTGAGGTCTCCGACTGGCACGAAGGCATCGAGGAAGGTGCCGAGGCCATCGACAAAGGCCTTGCCAAAGCTCTGCTGGACTGCTGGATCGCCGCAACGCAATGACCGACAAACTCACCGAAATCTGCGACACCACCCGCGCTGAAGTGGCGCGCCGCAAGGCGCTGCGCTCGCTGGCGGATCTGGATGCCGCCGCCGCCACCCAAACCGCCCCGCGCGGGTTCGAATCTGCGCTGCGCCGCGCCTCGGCCACCGGTTACGGCCTGATCGCCGAGATCAAGAAGGCCAGCCCATCCAAAGGCCTGATCCGCCCCGATTTCGATCCCCCGGCCCACGCCCGCGCCTATCAGGCTGGCGGTGCGACCTGCCTTTCGGTACTCACCGACGCGCCCTTCTTTCAGGGGCATGAGGACTACCTGATCGCCGCCCGCGCCGCCTGCACCCTGCCGGTGATCCGCAAGGACTTCATGGTCGATCCCTGGCAGTGCGCCGAAGCCCGCGCCATCGGTGCCGACGCGATCCTGATCATCGTCGCCGCGCTCGATGACAGCCAGATGGTCGAGATCGAGGCGGCGGCCATGGAACACGGTATGGACGTGCTGGTCGAGGTCCACAACGAGGCCGAGATGGAGCGCGCCACGCGCCTCAAATCCCGCCTGATCGGCGTCAACAACCGCGACCTGAAGCGCTTCGTCACCGATCTCGGTACCACCGAGCGCCTCGCGCCGCTGGCTCCAGAGGGGAGCTTGCTGGTTGGCGAAAGCGGCATCAACAGCCACGCCGATATCGAACGCCTCGCCCGCGCCAATGTCCGGACATTCCTCGTCGGCGAAAGCCTGATGCGGCAAGCCGATGTCGAGGCAGCCACGCGCGCCCTGCTTGGGGGCTAAGAACCAGAAGTCCGTTTGACGCGGGTCAAATTTTTACAACAGCTTTGTGGTAATTTCTCTCTATCCTTGGAGAGGAAGTGGCCGCGATGAACGAGCATACCCCCGTTTACACCAGCCCCGACGAAGCCGTGGCGTGGATGGGCACCGATCCTATCCCGGCCAAAGCCTATTACGATCCCGAATGGTTCGAACTCGAACGGCAGGCCATCTTCATGCGCACGTGGATCGAGATCGGCCACGTCTGCGAACTGCCCGAGCCCGGCACCTGGATTCGCCGCGATCTGGAATTCGCCAATGCCTCGATCCTCATCGTGCGCGGCAAGGATGGCCAGATCCGCGCGTTCTACAACGCCTGCACCCATCGCGGCACCCAGCTGGTAGAAGAGGAAAGCGGCAGGGGAAGCAATTTCCTTTGCCCCTATCACTTCTGGAATTTCGGCTATGATGGCCGTCTAATCGCCGCGCCCGATTTCAATCGCTTCGCGCTGACCAAGGAAGACTGCAAGATCCCCAAAGTCTCGGTCGATACCTGCGCCGGGCTGATCTTCATCAATCTGGATTCCAATCCGAAGCAGACCCTGCGCGAACATCTCGGCTCTTACGCCGAGGGTATGGAGACCCTGCCGGTCGCCCGCGCCACACACTTCGCCGAATACACTTACGAGATCGATGCCAACTGGAAGATCACCTATGACAATTTCCAGGAAAACTACCACTTGCGCCACGTCCACGGGCTGACCGGCATCGCCACAGTCCACCCCGACAACCTCTATGGCTACCCCACCAAATACACCTTCGACGGAGCCAACCGCACGCAGGAGATCTGGAGCAATCCCGAACCCAAAATCACCCCGATGCAGGGTTACAACTTTGGCCTCGCTGCCAAGTTCGCGCAGGAAGAAGGCGTGCTCACCGGCCCGCACGCCCGCACCTATTTCGCCATTTTCCCGAGCTTCTTCATCATCGGCACCCCGGTGCAGCATTTCAGCCACAAGGTTTATCCGATCTCGGCGACCCGCTCGCGCGGCGTGTTCCGGGTTTACTGGATCGGCGAGGATGACAGCGCGTCAAAGCGATATTCGCGCGAATATGCCCTCGCCTCGATCCACGACATCCACACCGAGGACGTCAACATCATCAACCGCGCGCAAAAGGGGCTGCTGTCTGGAGCGATCAAGAACATCCACTTCATGAACATGGAGGGCCTGTGCCGCCACCTCTACCTGAACGTGGTGAAGGCCATCGATGAATGGCAGGCCGAGCAGGGAAAACGCGCATGAACCACCAGCAGCTTCCCGATGGCTATGAAGTGCTGGAGCCCTTTGTCGATTTTTGGGCCGTCCACGGCACCGCCGCCCGCGATGCCAAGCGCACCGCCAGCAGCGAGGCGCAGCGCAAGGGCTTTTACCAGATCGCCAAGGACCATGTCCCGCGCGCCTTGGCCGAACTCGATCAGACCCCGCTGCACCAATTCAATGAGAAGCAGACCAACCTGATGAACCTGCTGCTAAGCTTTGCCCATGTCGTGAATGCGGTTGAACTGCTGGGTGACGGCGAAGCAAAGCATGCAAAGTTCCGTGCGGCCATGCCTTTCCTTCGCTCGACGGCGGACCTTCCGGCCTGAATTGCGATTCACAAGCCATCGCGCGCTGAACTGGTAAACAGAATCACTGTCCTACACCGCGCAAAACTGCCATGGACTGCGACATGTTTTGCGCTGCGCCTCTTGCTGATCATCGTCCATTCCAGTGGATGGGGCTTGTTTTTCCCCGCCGAATCCACTTGCTGTCAATTGGTGGCTTAATTCGCTGTTTTATAAACATTTTCATGCCACATTCGAGGTTGACAGAGTGTCAACTGTGTCAACCTCAACTCGCAATTCAGTCAGGAAAATGGGCTGCAGCATGAACAAACTCACCCATCTCGATGAATCGGGTCAGGCGCGCATGGTCGATGTTGGCGGCAAGGCAGAGACCCGCCGCGTTGCGGTGGCTTCGGGGCGCATCCGCATGTCGGCGGAGGCCCTGTCCGCGATCCGGGACGGCAATGCACCCAAAGGAGACGTCCTCGCCGCCGCACGCATCGCCGGGATCATGGCAGCCAAGAAAACTGCCGAGCTGATCCCGCTGTGCCACCCGCTGGCGCTCGATTCGGTGACGGTCGATTTCACCATCGAGGCAGACGCCGTGCGCGCCACGGCAACAGCCTCGCTCAGCGGGCGGACTGGTGTGGAAATGGAAGCGATGACAGCATGTTCCATCGCACTCCTGACAATTTACGACATGGCGAAAGCTGTCGACAAGGCGATGATCATCGAAGGCGTTCGGCTGCTATCAAAGAGTGGCGGCAAATCCGGCGACTGGGTCGCTCCGGAATGAGCGCCTTGCTGCAACTGGAGGAGGCGCAGACGCGTCTGCTCGCCCTCGCTCACCCTCTGCCAATCGAGCGCGTTGATACACGCAGCGCACTGGGCCGGTACCTTGCAGAACCGCTCAAGGCACACCGCACCCAGCCTGCGGCAGATATGTCAGCGATGGATGGCTATGCCGTGTCTGGACCTGATCTTTCAGGCCCATGGACGGTGATCGGTGAGAGCGCTGCGGGTCACCCATTTTGCGGGCATGTGGGACAGGGCCAAGCCGTGCGGATCTCTACCGGCGCGTTGCTGCCAGCCGGATCAGACGCGGTGATCGTGCAGGAGGATGTCACACGAACAGGCGATAGCCTGACCCTGCACGGCACTCCGCCTTCGCCGCCCGGAAAGCACGTCCGGAAAAAGGGCAAGGATTTTCAAACCGACGCAGTGCTACTCGATAAGGGTGCCTATATCGGCGCTGCGCAACTGGCTCTGGCGATATCGGCGGGGCAGACCCACCTTGCCGTCCGCCGCGAAGTGCGTGTCGCGATTATCGACAGCGGCGATGAACTCGCTGCCGAGCCCGATTGCTGCGCGCCGCACCAGATCCCCGCAAGCAACGGCGCGATGCTGGCTGCTCTGGTTGCCGCTCTACCGTGCCGTCCCGACTATCACGGCCCGGTGCCGGACAAGGTCGCGGATATCGTTGCCGCTCTGGACGCAACATCTGGTGTAGATATCATCGTCACCACCGGCGGCGCATCGGTTGGCGATCACGATCTGCTCCGGCCCGCTCTGGAGCAATGGGGTGCCAGTCTCGATTTCTGGAAGGTCGCGATCAAGCCCGGCAAGCCGCTGCTGGTGGCAACAAAGGCCGACAAGATCGTGCTCGGGCTGCCCGGCAATCCGGTTTCGAGTTATGTAACCGCCCTGCTGTTCCTCCTGCCGCTGATCCGGGCCATGCTCGGCGCGGCCGATCCATTGCCGAAAGCCCTGACCATGCGACTTTCTGCGCCGGTTGCGGCTGGCGGAGACCGCCGCGAATTCCTCAGGGCCAGAATGACGGCAGACGGCCTACAGGTGCTGACCCAGCAAGACAGCGGCGCACTGGCGGCCCTTTCGGCAGCATCCGCCATCATTGATCGCCCCGCCCATGCCCCCGCTCTGCCCGCCGGAGCGGATGTTCCAGCCATTCTGATCGGAAATGGCGGGATCGCTTGACTCCTGCCGAATCGTTGCTTAATTGTTCCGCATTCGTTCACTGAACGGCGCAGGAACATCCGTTGCCTGCCCGCTCTGATTTGGGAGTGACCTTGCGATGTTGACCCGCAAGCAGCACGAGTTGATTCGCTTCATCCAGGCCCGTCTCGAAGACACCGGCATCAGCCCGAGTTTTGAGGAAATGAAGGAAGCGCTTGACCTCAAATCAAAGTCGGGCGTCCACCGGCTGATCTCGGCGCTGGAAGAACGCGGCTTCATCCGCCGCCTGCCCAATCGGGCAAGAGCGCTGGAAGTCCTGCGCCAGCCTGAAGACGTGAATTCGCGTCCGGCCAAGCCAGCACCTGCCAATTCGAACACTGTCACGCCGCCGCTGCGTGCACCGGCATCGCGGCCTGAACCCGCCAATGACGTTATTGAGATTCCGCTGCACGGCCGCATCGCTGCCGGTGTTCCGATCGAAGCCATTGAAGGCCAGTCGATGCTTCCGGTGCCCGCTGCCCTGCTTGGGCCGGGTGAGCACTATGCGCTTGAGGTTTCGGGGGATTCGATGGTTGAGGCCGGCATCCTTGATGGCGACTTCGCCCTGATCCGCCGCACCAACACCGCGCGCGACGGAGAGATCGTCGTCGCACTGGTTCGCGGCGAGGAAGCGACGCTGAAATACCTCCACCGCGAGCAGGGCGGCGTTCGCCTCGATCCCGCCAATGCAGCCTATGATCCGCAACACTACGGTGCCGGCGAGGTTGAGGTTCAGGGCAAGCTCGCAGGCCTGCTGCGCCGCTATCACTGATCGGGCGGTTGGGCGGCTTCTGAGCCTGTCGGCGGGTTAGTCGCGGCGGTGGCTGGTTCCTGGCGGCGATAAGGCGGTCGCACGGCAACGTGCCACCAGCCATGATCTCCTTCGCTTTCTGCCACGCTGGTGATCGTGCCGCGCTCCAGATCAATGGCGAGGCCGCCGGTCCGGCCAAGCATTTGCCGGTCGAGCTTGTAGAGCCTTGGCTTGCAGGATGGCGGCAGCCAGCGGTCGGCAATCACGATATCGCTGATCTCGCAGGCAGCGGCCAGATCACGAACCGTTACCGGCTGCTTGCCGCGTGCCATCAGCAAGCGCCAGATCCGGCCACCGCGTTGAAGATCAAAGGCACAGAAGGCCGCGCTGCACCGTGCGCCGGGCATATCAGCCAGCGAACGAACCTCGCCCTCCATCCCCGCCATTTCGGTGAGGCTGTCACGGGCAAAATCGCTCCGCATCTGACGCAGGACAACAAGCTCGTTGGAGGCAAGGCCGGTGATCCCGACGTGAACACCGTCTCCGGCCACGAGCAGGTCGGGCGCGCGGAGCATGAACAACCAGACAGTGCCAATCGCCACCGGGACGAAGCCCAACAGACGAACCCTGCCATGCCAAAGCGCAAGCCAAAGGCTCCCGGCAACAAAGAGCAGAAAACCACCCTCACCCATCGCCGGGAATCGCGTAATCGCACCTGGCAGACCGCCAAAGAAGTGCGCCATCCATAACAACGCTTCGAGCGATTTCCCCGCCAGCCACCAGGCCGGTCCGCCCAGCCCCACCGAATCAAGGACAAAGCCCAGTCCGATCAGCGGCATGGTCAGAAACTCAGTCATCGGAATAGCCACAACATTGGCCAGTGCACCGTAAATCCCGCTGCGGTGAAAGTGGTAAACAGCAATCGGCATGAGCGCAGCCTCAATCACGGCCCCCGTAACCAGCAGCATCGCCACATTGCGAAGTCCGCGCCGCCACCACGCCTGTTCGCGGGGCGCCATAAATGTACGCATCGGCGCAGAGCTATGCAGGGCTACGATCGCGATAACCGAGGCAAAGCTCATCTGGAAACTCGGCCCAACAACAGCTTCGGGCCAGATCAACATGACGATGAATGCGGCAACGCCCAGCAGCCGGAAGCTCAACGGTTCACGACCAATCACCAGCGCGACAAGGATCAGTAGCGCCCCCACGCAGCTTCGGACGGTTGGAACCTGAGCGCCGGTCAGCAACGTATAGGCAACCGCCGCCAGCGCGCCTGTACCTGCGGCCAGCAACGGCAGTCGCACGCGCAGCACCAACCAGGGCCACAGCCCGAACAGCCGCATGGCAAGAAAATAGGCAATGGCGATGACGGCACTCACATGCAGCCCGCTTACCGACAGCAAGTGGGTAAGGCCGGAATTGCGCATGGCATCCTCATCGTCTTTGGCAATGCCGCCGCGATCCCCGCTGGCAAAAGCAGCGGCGATGCCGCCTGCTGATCCGCTGATCTGCGCTTGGACATGCGCCGAAATGCGTCGTTGCAGCCGGGCCAGCCAATTATCGCTGTCTCTGCCGGGGCGCAGCACCTCGATAGGGGCCAGCGCGGAGCCGGTCGCCGCCAGGCCTTCAAACCATGCTGCACGGGCGAAATTGTAGCTACCGGGCAGCATTGGCGGTGCCGGAGGAACCAATCGCGCCCGCACCCTGATCATGGCCCCCTCTTGCGCGCCAATGGCATCGCGCTCGAGCGGCACGTTAATCCTCACCCGTATCGGTCGATCGCCGCCCGGTTCGATCATCGCCAATGTCAACCGCACCCGCTCGTCAGCAGGTTGTTCTTCGCGTTCGATAACCTTGGCAGCGATGGTTCCAACCCATGGGGCTTTTATCGCCGGCATCCCGACGAGCGCCGACTTGGTCCACACCACGGCGCACCCGGCAGCCGCAAGCAAGGCCATCCCGCTGATTGCCTGTCGCAGGAACGGTAGCCGGCCATCTTCGCGGGTAAAAGCTGCGACTGCCAGGGTTATCGCCAGAAGCGCAGTAATAAGGCTCGCCCACTGCCATTTATTTGGTAAATCGAACCAAATTGCTACTCCGGCAGCGAATCCAGCCGCCAGCCAGGGCGCCCGATCAAATCCTGCCCGGGCAAGAAATCGCTCGACCCCATCAAGTGCGCTGGACAAGAGCGTTGCAACGCGCCATGGATTTTGCTGCAATGCAGCGCGAACAGAGGTGGTCCTCCGCGAATCGCCCGGCAACGGCGCAGGTTCAGGCTCACCCACCATGGGCTGCATAGGACAGAAAGGTAGAGAGGTTGGCAAGCGACGTGGCACAGTCTGGCGAAGATGCAGGCGCAGGCCGCAGCGTCGTCACGCGGTTTGCCCCCTCACCCACCGGCTATCTCCACATTGGCGGCGCACGCACTGCGCTGTTCAACTGGCTTTTTGCGCGCCACCATGGCGGCAAGTACCTGCTTCGCATCGAAGATACCGATCGCGCTCGCTCAACCGAACCGGCAATTGAAGCGATTTTCGATGGTCTGTCCTGGCTGGGACTTGAGGGCGATGAACCGCCGGTTTTCCAGTTCGCCCGGACTCCGCGCCATGCTGAAGTGGCCGCGCAGCTGATTGCTCAAGGTCACGCCTATCGCTGCTATCTGAGCAGCGAAGAGCTGGCCGCGCGCCGGGAACAGGCACAGGCCGAGCGCCGCCCATTCCGCCTTGAAAGCGAATGGCGGGATGCCGATTCTGCCAGCTGGCCCGGTGACGCGCCTTACGTCGTACGCATTAAAGCGCCGCGTGAGGGCGAAACCGTAATCGACGATCAGGTTCAGGGCCGTGTCACAGTGGCCAATGCCGAGATCGACGACTTCGTCTTGCTCCGTTCGGACGGAACGCCAACCTATATGCTGGCCGTGGTCGTCGATGACCACGATATGGGCGTTACGCACGTCATCCGTGGCGACGACCATCTCAACAATGCGTTC
Source organism: Sphingomonadaceae bacterium (assembly GCA_947451145.1). Lineage (GTDB taxonomy): Bacteria > Pseudomonadota > Alphaproteobacteria > Sphingomonadales > Sphingomonadaceae > Novosphingobium. The sequence continues at coordinate 41,328 of CANFXW010000019.1, forward strand.
CGCCAGCTCGTCATCATCACTGCGATGGGTTGGACAAAGCCGGTCTATGCACACATCCCGCTGATCCACGGCGCTGACGGAGCGAAGCTTTCGAAGCGGCACGGTGCGCTGGGTGTTGACGCCTATCGTGATGAGATGGGCGTCCTGCCCGAAGCGCTGTTTAACTACCTCCTCCGTCTGGGATGGGGCCATGGGGATGATGAGATCATCTCCCGCGAACAAGCTGTTGAATGGTTTGACATAGCCCATGTTGGCAAGGGCCCATCGCGCTTTGACCTAGCCAAGCTGTTGAATTTGAACGGGCATTACATTCGAGAGGCCGATGATTCGCGCCTTGCAGAACTGGTTGCTCCGTTGGTACAGGGAACAGTCGACGCTGACCTGCTCGCCCATGCCATGCCGATCCTCAAGGTTCGGGCCAAAGATCTGCACGAACTGGCCGCCAGCGCAGGTTTTCTGTTTGCGACACGCCCCTTATCGATCGAGGACAAGGCAGCTGCCCTGCTGACCGACGATGCTCGCGGATTGCTTGGCAAGATTGCTGTCAGTCTTGCGGAGTGTGCGGACTGGACAAGTGAATCGCTTGAAGTAAGGGTGAAATCTCTGGCCGAAGAATGGGGTCTCGGACTGGGCAAGCTGGCGCAGCCTCTGCGCGCCGCTTTGACCGGACAGACTACATCTCCGGGAATTTTCGACGTTCTGGTGTTATTGGGGCAGGAAGAAAGTCTGGCGCGCATTGTCGCTCAGGCCAGCTTGCCCGAACAGGTATGAGTGAGGAGACGACAGTGGGTAACGCAAAGCTGAGCGCAGATGGTGCGGACTTCGATTTTCCCGTGCTGAGCGGCACAGTTGGCCCGGATGTGATCGACATCCGAAAGCTTTACGGCCAGACCGGCAAGTTCACCTTTGACCCGGGCTTCACCTCAACCGCCGCCTGCGAAAGCGGCCTGACCTATATCGACGGTGACGAGGGCATTCTGCTTCACCGCGGTTATGCCATTGGCGAATTGGCCGAGCATTCCAGCTTCATGGAAGTTTGCTACCTGCTGCTCAACGGCGAACTGCCGGGCAAGAACGAGCTGTCGAACTTCTCCACCACGATCAGCCGCCACACCATGGTGCACGAACAGCTTTCTAGCTTCTTCAGCGGCTTCCGCCGTGATGCGCACCCGATGGCGATCATGTGTGGTGTCGTTGGCGCGCTTTCAGCGTTTTATCATGACTCGACGGACATCGCCGATCCTGATCAGCGCCGCATCTCGGCGCACCGTCTGATCGCCAAGATGCCGACGATTGCGGCAATGGCTTACAAATATTCGGTCGGACAGCCCTTTGTCTATCCGCAGAACGATTTGTCCTATGCCGGCAATTTCCTGCGCATGACCTTTGGCGTTCCCGCCGAGGAATACGAGATTGTACCTGCTGTTGAAAAGGCGATGGACCGGATCTTCATCCTTCATGCCGATCACGAGCAGAATGCGTCGACTTCTACTGTGCGCCTTGCTGGCTCTTCGGGTGCGAACCCGTTTGCCTGCATCGCAGCAGGCATCGCTTGCCTTTGGGGCCCGGCACATGGCGGCGCCAACGAAGCTGCGCTGAACATGCTCAAGGAAATCGGCACGCCGGACAAGATCCCGCACTACATCGCGCGCGCCAAGGACAAGAACGATCCGTTCCGCCTGATGGGCTTCGGCCACCGCGTTTACAAGAACTACGATCCGCGCGCCACGGTGATGCAGAAGACCGTACGCGAAGTCTTCGATGCGCTGAAGGTCAATGATCCCCTGTTCGAAACCGCGCTCCGTCTGGAAGAAATCGCGCTGAACGATCCGTATTTCGTTGAGAAGAAGCTGTTCCCGAATGTCGACTTTTATTCGGGCATCATTCTTTCGGCGATCGGCTTCCCGACGACGATGTTCACCGTACTCTTTGCCCTCGCCCGTACCGTCGGCTGGGTGGCCCAGTGGAACGAAATGATCTCTGATCCAGGCCAGAAGATTGGTCGCCCACGGCAGCTCTATACGGGCCCGACAGCGCGTGATTATGTACCTATCGAAAAACGTTAACAGTTGTAACCTAAGGTATAAGTGAATCTGCGGATTCTACTTTAGGGGAAACACTATGTTGCGTAACATTCTGCAAGGCATCGGGGGCCTGCTGGTTGTCATGGGAATCTTCTTCGCGCTTCAGGGCGCGGGAATTATCATGTGGCCGGCTGAAAGCTTCATGCTCGCCAACCGTCATTGGGTAACCAACGGATTGATCATTGCTCTGGCTGGTGCAGCATCGCTGCTTATCGCCCGTCGGAGCGGCTCAGCTTCCTGACTGATTCTCCGTGCCGCAAGGCACGGAGAGGATGAAACGCGCGCCGTGACCCGGCGCGCTTTCAACCGTCAGATCGCCACCCATGGCCCGCGCAAGTCTGCGCGAGATATACAGCCCCAACCCCGAACCACCGTCACCGCTGCGGCCAAGGCGTTCGAACTTCTCAAACACACGTGACTGCTGGTCTTCGGCAAGGCCCGGCCCTTGGTCGGCAACGATGACCTGCGCCATTTGTCCTTCCTGGGCCAGCCTGATCCACACCTGCGAGTTGGCAGGGCTGTAACGGATGGCATTGCCAACCAGGTTGAGCAACACCTGAAGCACGCGGCGGAATTCGGCGACGGCAGGCAGGGTTTCGCCGGCGCGGGGGGCGTCAACCAGAATGCCCTGCTCACGTGCGCGGACGCCGAGAATTCCTGCAGCCCGCCGCGCGACATCGGCGAGATCGATACGGTCCGGCGCGGTGATGAAATCCTCGGATTCAACGACTTCCAGATCGGTAAGATCATCGATCAGGGCGAGCAGATGCTGCCCTGCAGCGGCTATGTCAGCCGCATAATTGCTGTATTCCTCAGCAATAGGCCCTGCGAGGCGGGTCCGGATCGTTTCGGCATTGGCGATGATCCGCGAAATCGGCTGCCGCAACACCGGGGCAACATCGCGGCCGATCAAGCGGGCACCATTCGCCTTGGCTGGCGCAGCAATTGCCGATGGCGACGTCGGCAAAGTGTCTGAAGCCAGAGTCAGGTCAAAACCCTCCGGCTCCCCTTCCCCCGCGCAAAGCGGCAACAGGGAGACCCGCCACAGGCGATCTGATCCTGCGACCTCAACCTCTGCGCCATCGAGCAAACGCCAATGCAAAGCCTGCCCCGCAACCGCGCCTTTAATCGTGACAAAGTCCGTCCAGGGCTTCCCGCGCGATGCCAGCATGGCGTTGGCAAGGCCCTTGAGTTCATTTGCCTCGGCCCCGGCAGTCAAAGCCGCCTGATTGGCATTCAACCGGGCGTGAAATTCAGCGAGGTTCCGGTCGATTTCCGCCTGCCTTGATACTGCACCCGGCACTTCGGCCGGTAGTGGACGAGCTTGCCAGTGGCTCACCATTATCTTGCAGCCACCTTCCGGTTCTGGCTCGATCTCCACCCATGCGGTAATCGCTTCAGCCCCATCTCGCGTTGTGAAGGGCCGGGCCAGTTTCATGCCGAGCTGCCGAGCCTTTCGGACGGCTTCGAGCAATGCCGGGATCGCAATGGTGCCCGGAAATTCACCACCACAGCGCTCCTGCAAGCCACGCAGTGGCTCGCTGGCTGAAACCAGACGGTCTTCAGCATCGCTTTTGGCTTGTGCCGCTGCGGTTGGCGGGGCGGACATGGATCAGCCGGGATACCGTGACCCAAGCGCCAGAATTGCCGCTGCACGATCAGGCCCGAGGGCATCAAACCCATCAGGCAAGGCAATTTCAGGGTGCAGCGCAAGGAATTGTTCCTCAACTGCCTGCGGCTTCAAGCCAGAAGCCGACAAGCCAAGAGCCAGACGCGCAAGCTGGCCCTCGTTGGTCGAAAGCACAGAAAGACTGCGATCCTGCCCGTTGGCAAGCCCCAAAGCTGTGAGGAACAGGGCAACGCCTGCATGTTCGACTGAAAGCGCGGCATGGGCCCCGCCGCCCATTCCCATCACCAGACGCGCCATCAGGCCCAGTCGGTTGCGGCTTTCGTCATGGCGTTCGCAGATAGTTCGTTCGGCAAGGGTTACAGGTTCGTCATCCGCACCAAACTGGTTCCGCAGCGCGACAAGCGCCGCATGAAGCAGTTCGGCAGGCAAGTCTGCCATCGGCAACTGCATCCTGCGCTGCGTCTGGGCAAAGCGAGCTTGTGCGGCGAGCAAGTTCATGGCCGAAGCTGCGGTTGGGGCATCGCTTGAGGCGATCAAAGCCTGCAGCAGCGGCGAAAGCAGCGGATCAAGTGCCAGTCTGGCATGCATCTTCTCGGTCAATTGCCACTCAATAGCCAGCGAATGGACATGCGCCAGAAGGCTGGCATCACTGGCGAGGAGAACTGACAGGGTGCCAACGCTGTCCCGGGCAACCTCATGCGGCTTGTCACTCTTCCCGGCTTCCGAGCGGGCTGTCAGTAACTGGCGAGCGAGATCTTCGATCATGGAACGTGACCGCGCGACGATTTCTTCAGAAAATACCGAAGAATCATCGTTGGTTACCAGATGACGCAGGATCGGGATGATCGTTCCGGCCATAGCATCGGCATGCGCCAGCTCGGCGCGAAGCACACCTTCGATCACTTCAGGACCGGCAACAGTTTTGGACGTATCATTCATGCCTTCCGCCATAGCGAAGCATGGTTAAGCTCGCGTTATCCCATCTACAGCAATTGCAGGCGACGGAACAAATATGATTACGAGCAGAAATGCGGCCGCCAAAGCAGGCACGCCGATTGCCAGCCAACCGGCAAAAGACAAAGCGCAAAGCACCAGCGAAAGAGCCATCCGGTCACCCGCCCAACAGCTCCAGCGCGCACCAATTCCGCGCTTCACCACCAGCAACAGTCCGAACAGCATGAAAGGCCCAAAGGCCCGCTGCCACAGCGCCTCGCCTGGAACATAGGCGGTGGCGAAGACCAAAACTCCCGCAAGCACTATATCAAACAGCCATCCGAAAGGTTGATCGGCTGCGAGTATTCCCTGTTTGCGGCCCAATGCATCCGATTGAATTTCTTCAATAATACTTGCCGTCTTGTGCAACAGCCACGCCGGCGCACAAAAACCGATAGCGACAGTGAACCAGCCAAACCAGCTGAGGCCCGCCACCATCGCGAGCAACAGCAGCGATGCCAAGGCAAGTGCCCGCCCGCCGGTTCCGGCATGGAGCAAAGCCGGTCCAAAACTGCGCACCGCAAATGTCGCAATTGCCAGTCCCGGCGACTTTCCGCGCCCACTCGTGTGGCGATCCATCCAGTCCAACTCGGCGCTCTGCGCCTGATCTTCATTGCGGATCAGCAGCCAGTGTCCGCTGGCGATTGTTCCCTGCGGCACGAGGCGTTGGGTGATGCCCGCCTGCAAAGCAATGCGCAGCAGGGCTGACCCGGCCTCAGCATCCGGTGAAAGATCGTTCAAACGCTCGGCCAGACTGCCCGGCAAGAGCATCAAACCCGCAGAAGCATGGTTCAGGTCTATCCGTTCATAACCCAGTGGAACTGCACTTTCCGCAGGCATTACAAGCACAACCGGCGTCTGCCCGATCAATTCAACCGCATCCTTGACCGAAGGAACCAGACCGTCGGCAAAGACCAGCAGTTCGTCATTCGCGGTAACCAGCCCTGAAAGACCACGCGGTCCGGAGATCATGTGGAACCGCGCACCTGCACGCTCGGCAGCGTGTTGCAAGGCAATCAGATCGGCATCGAGCGCCTTCGCCACACAGGCAATGCGCTCGCACCCGGCCGCCAGCGCGACCAGCAACTGGTGCTGCGCAAGCGTAACACCGCCAAGCCGCAAAAATGCGCGAGGCAGAGGGCTTCCGACTTGAGCCGGTTCCATCATCGATAGCAAAGCGACCCGCAGCGGCTTTCTCCTGTCAGGGGCCCATTCTTTAGAGCAGCCAGCAGGTGATGCCAAGTGAAGTCAGTGCGTGGTGAACTCGTCGAGAAAGCCCTGAATGCGGCGAATGATCCCCGGTTCACCGGGCACTCCCTCGAATGCCTCGTCAGCCAGTTCGATCAACGGTCTGGCGTGAAAGCTCGCCGCAACGCCTTTCAAACGGAGCGCCGCGACCTGCCAGTTGCCATCACAGCGGGCCCGGCGCAGCAGGTCCACCTGCCGCGCAACGCTCTCGGCAAAGACGGCGCGCAGTTCACTGGCGAGCGCGGCGTCATCGCCGGCAGCTGCTGCCAAAGTTGCATCAAACTCAATCGCTTCGTAGGCCATATTACAGGGAAATAGGCCGAAGTGGTTAAATGCTGGTTTATCCACAGGGTAAGACTGTGGTATCTCCGCGTTATGACCGGGGGAACACGTATTATCGCTATCGGCGGCGGGGTCGATCAAGACCAAGCTGCTGACGAGGCCATCGCCGCTGCTGGGCAGTCGTTTGACACGACCGCCACTGATGAATGGTATGAAGAGGAGCCGGTACAACGACCGGCGCACGGCTGGATCGTGCCACTGCTCGCACTGGCCGCGGTCGGCGCCTGGAGCGCGTTCTTTGTCTGGACCAACCAATGGATGGTTGGCGGCGTAACTCCGCAACAGGGCATATCCCTGACAACATCATGGGCCATCCCGGTGCTGCTCATTGCCGTTGCCTGGCTGATCGCCATGCGCTCAAGCCGCCGGGAAGCTCTGCGGTTTGGCGAAACGGCCCGGCTGCTGTCTGATGAATCAGCGCGGCTCGAGCAGCGACTGACCACCGTCAACCGCGAGCTCAGTCTGGCACGAGAATTCCTCGCATCGCAATCGCGCGATCTGGAATCGCTGGGCCGCACGGCGAGTGAAAAGCTGTCGCAACATGCAGATCACCTGCAATCGCTGGTTCAGAACAACGGATCGCAGATAGAGGCCATCGCCACCGTCAGCACCACCGCGCTCGACAATATGGAGAAACTGCGCGGGCACCTGCCTGTGATTGCCAGCTCGGCCAAGGACGTTGCGAACAATATCGGCAATGCCGGCCGCACTGCCCATGCCCAGCTGAGCGAAATGATTGACGGCTTCAAGCGCCTCAACGAATTCGGTCAGGCGAGCGAAACCCACGTCGATAATCTGCGGGCACGGATCGACAATGTCGTCGAATTCCTCGGCACGCGCCTTGATGACTTGCGCGAACGGGCAGAAACCCGGTTTGCCGAGATTGAGGCGAAGAACGCCGATTTCGGCGAACGGATGAACGCCAATGAGGATGAAGTTCTGGCCTCAATACGCGAGCGGTCACGTGAGTTGCTGGACGAACTGGCAGCTGTTCGCGAAACTCTCGAATCGCAGGAAACCGAGAGCCTGAACGCATTCCGCTCGCGCCTGGAAGTGCTGCGCGAAGAGAGTGCCACCCTCGCCCGCGCGCTGCGTGACGGTGAGACTGGTGCGATGGAAGCCTTGGGCAGGACGCGCGACCAACTGGAGCGCAGCGTCAAGGAAATGCTTGAACGGATCGATGCGCTGGACGCCCAGGCGATGGCGGCATCGCGCAGCCGCATCGCACAGCTTTCCGAGGAAGCCGGAAACTTTGATGCCCGTCTGGCCGAGCGCAATCGCCTGTTTGCCGAAGAGACCGAGCGACGCGCAGTGCTGGCGCACGAAGCCCATCTCGCTCACGCTGAAAAACTTGATGCCGCAATCGCCGGAATTGACGAGCGATTGAAGGCGCGCACAGAAGAGCACGAGGCCCACAGCCTCAAGATCAGCGAAAGCGGCGAAGCCATCGCCGCACAACTTGATGCTGCGGGCAGCCGCGTCGCTGCCATTGCCGCCCAGGTTACTCAGGCGGACAGTCAATTGGGTACAAGTCTCGCCAAGCTGACCGCGCAGCTGGAGAGCAGCCAATCAGCGCTGGTCGAATCCAGCAGCGCAATTGCCCGTCTCACCGATGACAGTGTCCGCCTGCTCGAACTGCTGCAAGCCAGCGCCCAGCAGAGCAACGATCGTCTGCCTGAAGCACTTGCCCATGGCGAGGCACGGCTTGAAGAATTCGAACAACGGATTGCCGCGCTTCGCGATGGCGTTGAGCAGACTGCAACCCGCAGTGAAGCGGTGGCAAAGAGTGTCGAGGCAACGCGCAGTTCCATCAGACTGTCGCTCGGCGAAATCGGTGCCCTGCAACGCGGCCTGGAGGATGGCGCGGTTCGCCACGGCCATGTGCTGGGCGATCTCAGGACTTCACTCGAAAGTCTTGATGCCGAAAGCACACGCCTTGCCGAATTCTCGCAAGGTGAACTCACGGCAGCCCTGAACTCGCTAACCGAAGCCACCAAGCAGGCGGTTACCATCCTCGAGCAATCGGGCACCCGAACCATCGCCTCACTGGCGGAAAAGCTGGGCGAGGAGAGCGGCGCGACAATCGAACGTGTGCTGCGCACCCGGACTGCGGAAGCGGTTGGTGCCTTGGAAGAGGCAGCCGGCCATGCCGCAGGCGTCAGCCGCGAATCGGCGATCCAGCTGCGCGATCAACTCGCCCGCATCGACGAACTGACCGGCAACCTTGAACGCCGCGTCGATCAGGCCCGTCAGCGCGCCGAAGAACAGGTCGATAGCGATTTCTCGCGCCGGGTGGCCTTGATCACCGAAAGCCTGAATTCCAATTCGATCGACATTGCCAAGGCACTGTCGAGCGATGTTACTGATACGGCCTGGGCATCCTATCTGCGCGGCGATCGCGGCGTTTTCACGCGCCGGGCGGTACGCCTGCTCGAAACGCAGGAAGCCCGTTCAATCGCGCAAATCTATGGCGAGGACAGCGAATTCCGCGAACATGTCAGCCGCTACATCCACGATTTCGAAGCCATGCTGCGCCAGTTGCTCTCAACCCGCGATGGTCATGCCCTCAGCGTGACCTTGCTCTCATCGGATATGGGCAAACTCTACGTAGCGCTGGCCCAGGCACTGGAGCGATTGCGGACTTAGCTTCGCTCACCGTGCAAGTTGGGCGCACAGCCGGTGTAATCGAGATCAGCTGCGGTTATCCAGCCTTCGACATAGTTCAACAGAAACAGCCCAAACAGAATGGCGCTCAGGATTGTTGCGCGCTTCATGATACGCCTGGGCTGAAAATTGACCGGCGCGCTAGCTACTTGGCCGGGCACCATCCTGCTATCTTTGCCTTGTGCTTCCTCATCCATATGCGTGCGGTTGCCAAACGGCATTACCAGGAATGCGCTCAGCACCCAAAACAGGAAGTAGATCGCGAGCATCGAAGTCCAGCGCATCAGCCCTACTCCACTACCATCACGTGAACCTGCGGCTTCTTGCCGCACCAACGCTGTGCCGCGCGGCGGGCGGCCAGACGGGCCGCTTCGATTATCTCTTCCTTGTCATGGGCCTTTGCACCCTTCAGCTTGCCGAGCGCAGTAATGACATCGTCTTCTGCTTCATCGCGGAAGGCATCGTAATCTTCTTCAAGCGGCAACCCCAGTCCGGCGACCTGCGCCTGCTTGCCCGGCCCAACAGTGACCATGACCACTCCGTTCTGTGCAAGGCGTCGGCGCATAACCATTGCCATGCCGCCAGCCGGGGCAATGATATCCCCATCGAGCAACAGCCGCCCGCTACGCACTTCGCCAAATTTACCGGGCTTGCCCGGTGCCAGGCGAACCAGATCACCATTCTTTTGGATCACCTGCTTTGGGATGCCGCATTCTTTGGCGAACCGCGCCTGCTCGTGCATGTGCCGGACTTCACCGTGCACCGGCATCAGGATCTGGGGACGAATCCAACCATAGAGCGCTTTGAGCTCAGGCCTGCCCGGGTGCCCGGAAACGTGAATATGGCTTTGGCGATCAGTAACGATCAGAACGCCATCTCCTGCCAGCTTGTTCTGGATGCGGCCAATGGCGATCTCATTGCCGGGGATCTGACGGCTGGAGAACAGCACGACATCGCCTGATTCCAGACCAATATCGTGATTGCCCTCTGCGATGCGGGCCAGAGCCGCGCGCGATTCCCCCTGCCCGCCGGTAGCGACAATCATCACCTCACCGCGCGGCAGGTTCATTGCCGTTTTGGGGTCGATGACATCGGGAAAGTCCTTGAGGTAACCCGAGGCTTGCGCGACCTCTATAATGCGGTCAAGCGAACGCCCGCTGACGCAAAGCTTGCGCCCGCATGCACTGGCGACCTCGCCCAGCGTCTGCAATCGCGCTACGTTGGAGGCAAAGGTCGTCACCAGAACGCGGCGGCCTTTATGTTTGCCAACTTCAGCGAGCAGACCGCGGAAAACATCACCTTCCGAGCCTGAAGCCTCAGGATTGAATACGTTGGTCGAGTCGCAGACCATCGCGAGCACGCCTTCGTCACCGATGCGTGTCAGTTCATCCGGGGTCGCGGGTACGCCGACCAGCGGCTCGTCATCCAGCTTCCAGTCGCCGGTGTGGAAGATCCGGCCATAGGGCGTTTCGATAACCAGCGCGTTGCCCTCGGCGATCGAGTGGGCGAGCGGGACATAGCGGATGCCGAATGGCCCCAAGTCAAAGTTCTCAAGATCGCGGACGACATTGAGTTCGACCTTGCCGAGCAGCCCTGCCTCTTCCAATTTCTTCGCCACCAGTCTGGCGGTGAACGGCGTGGCATAGAGCGGAACGCCAAGCTCTTCGGCAAAATAGGGCACCGCACCGATGTGATCCTCATGCGCATGTGTCAGGACGACACCGAGCAAATCGGCTTTGCGCTCTTCGATGAAATCGAGATCAGCGAAAACAAGCTCGGTGCCGGGGTATTCATTGGCACCAAAAGTCATACCCAAATCGACCATCAGCCACTTGCCCTGACAGCCGTAGAGATTGACGTTCATGCCAATTTCGCCCGATCCGCCGAGCGCGCAAAAAATCAGTTCATTTTCAGGTTTCATCCGGGCTTAAAGGGCGCGTTCCGCGAGAATAGCAAGACCATCCAGCATCAGATCGGGATCAACTTCATCAAAAATGTTGGTGTGCTCGTGAAATAACACGGCCAAGCCACCGGTAGCCACAACCTTGGTCGGCCTGCCGATCTCGGCGCGCATGCGAGCAATCAGACCTTCCATCATCGCGACATAGCCCCAGAATACGCCAATCAGCATCTGGTCCTCGGTATTGGTACCGATAACCGAGTCATTCTTGGGCGCTTCAATGGCAATGCGCGGCAGCATGGCGGTGTTACCGACCAATGCGTCGAGCGAAAGGTTGATGCCCGGTGCAATGATCCCGCCCTTGTAGGCCCCGCGAAAATCAACAACATCAAATGTTGTCGCCGTGCCGAAATCAACGACGATCAGGTCGCCGGGGTACTTGGCATGGGCAGCAACGGCATTAACCGCACGATCCGCACCCAGCGAGCCTGGCTGATCAACATCGACATCGATCGCGTAGCTCGCGGCACCCTGACCAGCCACCAAGGGATCGATATTGAAGTAATGTTTGCACAGCACCTCAAGATTGTGCAGCGCGCGCGGCACCACGGTAGAGACAATGATCTGGTCGATCTCGCTGGCTTTAACCCCCCGGATCTCCAGCAGCTGCATCAACCAGACAGCATATTCGTCGCCGGTGCGGCGCGCATCGGTGGCGATGCGCCAGCGCGCCTTGATCTTGCGGCCTTCCAGCAGCGCAAAAACCACGTTTGTATTGCCAGCATCAATCGCGAGCAGCATGGGCCCTGTCCCTATTGCGGGCCAGCGAGGCGAACCTCACCGGCATGGATGCTGCGCTTCGTGCCGTCTGCGAGACGCAAGAGCAAGGCTCCATCATCGCCTAGCCCCGCAAAAGTGCCTGAAATGGCTGGCTCACCCGGTTCGCCAACCAGCAAGGCCGTACCTTGCGGATGCGCTGCGACCTGCCAACGGGCGATAACCGGACCCAGCCCATAGGTCCGCCAGCGGACGAGTTCGGTGGCGAAGCACTCTGCCAAGGCTGCGGCAAACAAGTCCCGGTCGGGTGCCGGGCCGAATTCGGTAAGCGCAACAGTTTTGCGATCAGACAACACTGGCGCGGAAGCAAGGTTCACACCGATCCCGACAACCACTTCATCGCCAACCCGTTCAAGCAGAATTCCGGCCAGTTTGGCCTGCCTGATCATCACGTCGTTGGGCCATTTGAGCAGCGCCAACTGCGGCGGATTCAGGAGCGGTGTGATCGCTTCATGCAATGCCAACCCGGCAACCAGTGCGAGACTGGCGAGCGGCGGATCGCCGGTTGCGGACTGCACTACGGTGGAGCCCATGAAGTTTCCCGCGCCATCAAACCATTCGCGCCCCTGTCGACCGCGTCCTGCAGTCTGCCGGTCCGCGATCAGCCAATCTCCTTCGCGCACGGCTTCATGGCGCGACAAACGCGCGGCGAGTTCGGCATTGGTTGATGGCGTGCTGGAAAGGTGTTCGATCAACGCGCGTCAGACAAGGTGGAACAGCGCGGCCGCAGCCTTGTCCGCATAGCTGGCAAGGCACTTGGTGGCGAGATAGCCGAGCGGCGAGATCGCAAGCGTGGCGATCAGCAGCAGCGCCTGATGCACCCAGTCGCTCTTGCCCCATGCCTTGCCCACCGGCTCGTCGAAGTACATGACCTTGACGACCTTGAGGTAATAGAAAGCGCCAATCACGCTCGCAGCAATACCGATGGCGGCAAGCGGGATCAGCCCAGCCTGAACAGCCGCCTGGAACACAACAAACTTGCCCCAGAAGCCGAACAGCGGCGGAATGCCGGCAAGGCTGAACATCACCGCAGCAATGCACAGCGCCAAGACGCGGCGCTCGCGTGAAAGTCCGGCAAGATCGGCAATTGCCTCAACCGGATCGCCATTCTCATCCTTGAGCATCAGCACGGCGACGAAACCTGCGACAGTCATGGCGACATAGATCGCGAGATAGGTCAGCATCGCCGCCGCACCTGCGGGTGTTGCAGCGGCTAGGCCGATCAGGATGAAGCCGACATTGTTGATCGATGAATAGGCCAACAGGCGCTTGATGTTTGACTGTCCGATTGCGCCCAGCGCGCCAACAATGATCGAAGCCAATGCGGCGAATATGACGATCTGCTGCCAGACGTGAACCTGTGCACCAAAGGCATCGAGCGCCACCCGCATGGTCAGCGCCATGGCGGCAACCTTGGGCGCCGAGGCAAAGAACAGGGTTACCGGCGTCGGTGCGCCTTCATACACGTCGGGCGTCCACATGTGGAACGGTACGGCGCTGATCTTGAAGGCAAGGCCCGCAAGAACAAAGGTCACCGCGACAATCATGCCAGCGTTCATGCCCGATGTCGTGGCGGCGTGAATGCCGTCAAAGCTCGTCGTTCCGGCGAAGCCATAGACCAGACTCATGCCAAACAATAGGATGCCGCTGGCCAGCGCGCCAAGCACGAAATACTTGAGGCCAGCCTCGGCCGAGCGTTCGTCCGTTCGCAGGAATGCAGCCAGCACATAGGCGGCCAGCGAGTTCATTTCGAGGCCGATATAGAGCGAGATCAGGTCGGTTGCCGAAACCATGATGCCCATACCGAGCGTCGCGAACAGGACCAGCACCGGATATTCGGCACGCATTGCCTTGGCTTGATCGAAGAACGCAGGCGCAACGAGAAGGGAAGCACCCGCCGCAGCATAAATCAGCAACTTGGCGTAGGCAGCAAATGCATCGACGCGCAACTGACCGTAAAAAAGCAGCGTATCAGCCCCCTCGGCACCGCTGCACAGTGCGGGGACAACCAGTACGGCGGATACAGCCAACATGGCAACCGCAGCCCATGTGATCAGCCGGCTGGCCTTATCGCCACCCCATGCTGCAACGAGCAGCAATGCGAGGCCGGCAAGGCTCAACACTTGTTCAGGCGCGATCAGGCGCAGGACATGGCCCCAGTCCATTATTCTGCCCCCTCATGTTCGGCATGTGTTTGAATTGTTGGCTTTCCAGCTAGAAAACGTGCGTCACCTGCAGGCTTGGCCCGGGCTACGCGCGCTTCAAGTGCAGCGATATCGGAACGCATCGGCGCGAGGAAAGACTCAGGATAAACGCCCATCCACAACACCGGAATGGCCAGCGCCACAACCATGGCGATCTCGCGCGCATCAAGGTCTGGCATCGCAGCGGCGTCAGCGTTCTTCTGGTCGCCAAAGGCTACGCGGCGATAAAGGTAGAGCATGTAGGCTGCGCCGAGGATCACCCCGGTGCCGCTGATCGCCGCTACCCAGCTAGATACCTGATAGACCCCCATCAGGCTCAGCAGTTCGCCGACGAAGCCGGAGGTTCCCGGCAGGCCGACCGAGGCCATGGTGAACAGCATGAAGAACAACGCATAACGCGGCATGTTGATCGACAGGCCGCCGTAACGGCTGATCTCGCGGGTGTGCAGCCGGTCATAGATGATGCCGACGCAAAGGAACAAGGCGCCCGAGACAAACCCATGGCTGAGCATGACGATCATCGAACCTTCAAGCCCCTGCCGGTTGAAGGCGAACAGACCCACAGTAACAATCGCCATATGCGCGACCGATGAATAGGCGATCAGCTTCTTCATGTCGCTCTGCACCAGCGCGACCAGCGAGGTGTAGATCACCGCAACCATCGAAAGCACGAAGATCAGCCAGGCAAACTGCGCCGAAGCCTCAGGGAACATCGGCAGCGAGAAGCGGATGAAGCCGTAGCCGCCCATCTTGAGCAGCACGCCTGCCAGCAGCACCGAACCGGCGGTTGGTGCCTGCACGTGGGCATCCGGCAACCAGGTGTGCACCGGCCACATCGGCATCTTCACCGCAAAGCTGGCAAAGAACGCGAGCCACAGCCACTTCTGCGCGGCAGGATCGAAATCATAGGCCATCAGGGTGGGAATGTCGGTGGTTCCGGCATCGTTCGCCATCCACAACATCGCGATCAGCATCAGCACCGAGCCAAGCAGGGTGTAGAGGAAGAACTTGTAGCTGGCGTAAATCCGGTTCGCCCCGCCCCATACACCGATGATCAGGTACATCGGGATCAGGCCGGCTTCGAAGAAGATGTAGAACAGGAACAGGTCCTGCGCAGTGAACACGCCGATGATCAACATTTCCATCAGCAGGAACGCCGCCATGTATTCGCCAACGCGCTTTTCGACCGACTTCCAGCTCGCGCCGATGCAGATCGGCATCAGGAACACCGATAGCTCGATCAGCAACAGGGCAATGCCATCGATGCCAAGCTTCCACGAGAAGCCCTGGAACAGCGCCACGCTTTCGCGGAACTGCCATTGATCGCCGCCGATCCGGTATTGGCTCCACAGCACAAGTCCGAGCGCGAAATCGACCAGCGTCGCCGCCAGAGCAATCTTGCGCGCGCTGCTAGCGCTGGCGAACAGGCATACCACTGCGCCCAGCAGCGGCACCAGCATCATGGCTGAGAGGATAGGAAAGCCGTTCATCGCACCATCACCCAGCTGACTGCCCCGACAAGTCCAAGCAGCATGACCAGCGCATAGGAGTAGAGATAACCCGATTGCACCTTCTGTGCGTAGCGGGTGCCACGGGCGACTAGCCACGCAGCGCCATCTGGCCCGAAGCGGTCAATCGTCCCTTCATCGCCAGCCTTCCAGAACAGGCGGCCGAACCAGAAGGCGGGGCGCACGAAGAGGAAGTTGTAGAGCTCGTCAAAGAACCACTTGTTGTAAACGAAGCGGTGCAGAACACTGAACTGCTCGACGAATGCAGCAGGTGCCTTCGGATTGCGGATGTAATTGTTCCAGGCGATCACGAAGCCGGTGAGCATCACCACGAACGGTGCCCACTTCACCCAAAGCGGCACTTCATGCATGTGGTGGATCAGGTGCTCATTAAAAGCGACCGCACCCTTCCAGAACTCGCCCGTGCCTTCGCTGATGAAGGAATGGCTGAACAGGAAACCGGCGAAGACTGCGCCGAAGGAAAGTACGCCCAGCGGAATGAGCATCGACAGCGGGCTTTCATGCGGGTGATAGCCAGCGGTGCCGTCGTCGTGCCCATGATTGTGGCCGTGATCGTCGTGATCATGAGCATGATCGCCATGCCCGTGCGCATCATGCACAGCATGCTGGATATGCTCTGACTGCGACCAGCGCGGCTTGCCGTAGAAGGTCAGGAATACCAGACGCCACGAGTAGAAACTGGTCAACAGAGCGGCGGAAATTCCGCACCAGAAGCCGAACGAACCCGAGGAACTGGCGCTTGCATAGGCTGCCTCAAGGATCGAATCCTTGGAGTAGAAGCCTGCAAAGCCGAAGACATCGACGATACCAACGCCGGTAATCGCCAGCGTACCTGCCATCATCGCGTAGAAGGTCAACGGGATCTTCTTACGCAGCGCGCCATAGTAACGCATGTCCTGCTCATGGTGCATCGCATGGATCACCGAACCGGCGCCCAAGAACAACAGCGCCTTGAAGAAAGCGTGCGTGAACAGATGGAACATCGCCGCCCCCGGAGCGCCAACGCCTGCCGCCACGAACATGTAGCCGAGCTGCGAGCAGGTTGAATAGGCGATCACCCGCTTGATGTCCCATTGGCAGGTGCCGATTGTGGCCGCAAAGAAGCAGGTCGCCGCGCCAACGTATGTCACCACATGCATCGCGGTTTCGCTGGTCGCGAACATCGGCGAGAGGCGGCAGACCATGAACACACCTGCGGTCACCATCGTGGCGGCGTGGATCAGTGCCGAAACCGGCGTCGGGCCTTCCATCGCGTCGGGCAACCAGGTGTGGAGGCCAAGTTGCGCGGACTTACCGCAAGCGCCGATGAACAGCAGGATGCACAAGATCGTCATCGTATCCCAGCGCGTGCCGAGGAAGCCGATGGTGCTGCCGGCCATGCTCGGCGCGGCGGCGAGAATCTCGGGGATCGAAACCGTGTTGAACACCAGATAGGTTCCGAAAATCCCCAGCATGAAGCCAAGGTCACCCACGCGGTTGACCACAAAGGCCTTGATCGCGGCGGCGCAGGCAGAGGGCTTCTTGAACCAGAAACCGATCAGCAGGTACGAGGCGAGCCCCACGCCTTCCCAGCCGAAGAACATCTGCACGAGGTTATCGGCGGTCACCAGCATCAGCATGGCGAAGGTGAAGAGCGAGAGGTAGGCAAAGAACCTCGGCTGATCCGGGTCTTCGTCCATGTAACCCCATGAATAGAGGTGGACGAGCGCCGAAACCGTAGTGATCACCACGAGCATTACTGCGGTCAGCGTATCAACCCGCAGTGCCCAATCGAAATTCAGGCTGCCCGACTGCACCCAGTGGAGCACCGGCGTAACGCTCGGCTCTGCACTGCCGCTGACGAAGGACAGGAAAATCGGCCATGACAGCGCGGCAGAGAGGAACAGCGCGCCGGTCGTGATCGACTTGGCGACCGTGTTGCCCAGCGCGCGATTACCCAGCCCGGCGATGATCGCGGCGAGCAGCGGCGCAAAAACGATGATGAGGATGGAATGCAACGGACTTACCCCTTCATCCGGTTGACGTCATCAACCGCAATCGTGCCCCGGCGGCGGAAATAGATCACCAGAATGGCCAGCCCGACGGCAGCCTCACCAGCGGCGACGGTCAGCACGAACATGGCGAATATCTGCCCCGTCAGATCATGAAGGAAGCTGCTGAAGGCGACGAGATTGATATTCACCGCGAGCAGGATCAGCTCGATAGCCATCAGGATGACAATCACGTTCTTGCGGTTGAGGAAAATCCCCAGCACGCCGAGCACGAACAGGATCGAGCTGACGACGATGTAGTGTTCGATACCGATCACAGCTGAACCCCCTCACCCACGCCGGGCTTCACATTGCGCGTTGCCTCGGATGGCTTGCGCGCGATCTGCTTGGCGATGTCCTGACCACGTACGCCCGTCCGCTGGCGGTGGGTCAGCACGATGGCGCCGATCATCGCGACCAGCAGGATCACGCCCGCCGCTTCAAACAGGAACAGGTAGCGCGTATAGAGCAGCGCCCCGATGGCCTCGATATTGCTGACGCCGGCTGGCGTAGCTGCAGCGCCCGAAGCCGTACCGAGCTTCAGCGCGCCCGCCTTGTAGGCACCAACGCCGAGCAGCAGCTCCATTAACAGCACAATCGCGAGGACAAATCCCAGCGGCGCGTTCTTCATGAATCCGGCGCGAAGTTCGGCGAAATCGATGTCGAGCATCATGACCACGAACAGGAACAGCACCGCCACTGCGCCAACGTAGACGATGACCAGCAGCATGGCGATGAACTCTGCCCCGCACAACACCATCAGGCCTGCCGCGTTGAAGAAGGCGAGGATCAACCACAGCACCGAATGCACGGGATTGCGCGCAAGGATGGTGAATGCGCCCGAAGCGATCACCATGAAGGCGAAGAGGTAAAAGGCGATAACCTGGATCATATTCCGCTCGCGCCCCTATCGATACGGCGCATCGGCTTCAAGGTTCGCGGCAATCGCCCGCTCCCACTTGTCCCCGTTCGCCAGCAGTTTGGCCTTGTCGTAAAGCAGCTCTTCGCGCGTCTCGGTCGCGTATTCGAAGTTCGGGCCTTCGACGATCGCATCGACCGGGCAGGCTTCCTGACAGAAACCGCAGTAGATGCACTTGGTCATATCAATGTCATAGCGCGTGGTGCGGCGGCTGCCGTCATCACGCGGTTCAGCCTCGATGGTGATCGCCTGCGCCGGGCAGACTGCCTCGCACAACTTGCAGGCAATGCAGCGTTCCTCGCCATTGGGATAACGACGCAGCGCATGTTCACCGCGGAAACGCGGCGAAATCGGGTTCTTCTCGAAGGGATAGTTGATCGTCGCCTTGGGCTTGAAGAAATACTTCAAGGTCAGCCAGTGGGCCTTGACGAACTCCCAGAGGGTGAACGACTTGATGAATTGGGCGGCGGACATCACCCGTCCTTTTTCGCAGTGCAGCGCGCGGCGACGATCACCAGGAATGGCGACCGGGTCGTCTTCGCCTGATCGGTGATCAGCGCTGTGGGAGAGAGCAGCAGCTTGAGCGAACCATCAGCCTGCTTGGCATAGTGCAGCATGGTCGCGCAGCCTTTCTCGGTGAATGTGCACGGGCCATCGGAATCGAACAGCGCCATTCCGGCATCGGTGCCGGTAGCCATAACCTTGGCCTTGCCATCGATGTTCACCGGACTGTTGGGCCAGTTTGCCTCGGCCTTTGCGCCTTTGAGGGCGAGCGTGAACTTCAGCCGGTCAGCTGCGATGCCGCCCATGGCCTGCAGCTGCACCTTGCCGTCATTCGCGGCGATTACTGCTGGCATGTCAGACTGGCAGTCAAAGATTCCCGATACGGTGGGCACAGCCGCCTTGGCGGCAGCAGCGAGGATCAGAAGTTCGATCATGCGAAATGGCCTTTCCACATCAGGAAGCCGCTCACCACCACGACGAACATCAGCGAAACCGGCAGGAATACCTTCCAGCCAAGCCGCATCAGCTGGTCATAGCGATAGCGCGGAACAGTCGCCTTCACCCACGAGAAGATGAAGAAGAAGAACAGGATCTTGAGCAACAGCCAGATGAAACCCGGGATCAAGTAGAGCACCGGAATATCCAGCGGCGGCAGATAACCACCCCAGAACAGCGTGGCGTTAAGCGCACACATCAGCAGCACGTTGGCATATTCGCCAAGCCAGTAGAGCGCGAAAGCCATCGAGGAATATTCGGTCTGGTAACCGGCGACGAGTTCGCTTTCGGCCTCGGTCAGATCGAAAGGTGCGCGGCCGGTTTCTGCCATGCCCGAAATCAGGAACATCACCCACATCGGGAACAGCAGCGGGTTGGCGACGAAGCCGTTGATCTTCCAGCCAAGCACCGGAACACCGTCGAGTACTGGGAACCAATAGGCCAGCGAAACCGCGCCATGCTGTGCCTCGACAATGTCCTTCATGTTGAAGGACTTGGCCCACAGAACCACACAGATCAGGATGAAGCCGATCGAGACTTCGTAGGAGATCATCTGTGCCGAAGCGCGCATCGCCGAGAAGAACGGATACTTCGAGTTCGAAGACCAACCAGCGATCACCGTGCCGTAAACACCCAGCGACGAGATCGCGAGGACGTAGAGCAGGCCGACATTGATATTGGCGAGAATGGCGCCCGAATTGAACGGGATCACCGCCCAGGCCATCAGCGCAACCGTGAAGGTGATGATCGGCGCGAGCAGGAACAGGCCCTTGTTCGCAGCGCTGGGAATGATGGTTTCCTGCAGCGCGACCTTCAGGCCGTCGGCAAAGCTCTGCAGCAGGCCCCAAGGGCCGACCACGTTCGGTCCGCGGCGGAGCGCCATGGCGGCCCAGATCTTGCGATCGACATAGATGATCATCGCCACGCCGAGCATCAGCGGCAAGGCAATCAGCAGGATGCCGCAGATGGTGGCCACGCCCCATGCCCAGTCATAGGGCAGCCATTGTGCGAAAAACTGGGTCATTCCGCCGCCTCCGCCAAGGCTTCGCCATGGAGCAGTTCGGCCGAGCAGCGCTGCATGGTCGTGCTGGCGCGGGCAATCGGGTTGGTGAGGTAGAAGTCCTTGATCGGATAGGCTTCTATCGTACCGCTTGCCTTGGCCTTTGTTGCCTTGGGCAGCGCGCCGTAGTTAGCAAGACCTTCAACGCCGAGCGCCGGAACAGCCTTTACCATCGCGGCGCGCAGCTGGTCGAAGCTGTCAAAACCAACAGTAACGCTAAGCGCATCAGCCATGGCGCGCAGGATCGTCCAGTCATCGCGGGCATCGCCGGGAGCGAACACAGCCTTGTCAGCGAACTGCACCCGGCCTTCGGTGTTGACGTAGGTTCCGGCCTTCTCGCTGAAGGCAGCGGCGGGCAGGATCACATCGGCAGCATGTGCGCCCTTGTCGCCGTGGTGGCCGATGTAGACGATGATCGAGTCCGAAAACTTGGAGTAATCGACTTCATCCGCGCCGAGCGAAATCAGCAGCTTGGGCTTGGCAGCAACCAGATCGCCAATGCCGCCCTTCTGCGCATAGCCGAGCATCAGCCCGCCCATCCGGCTCGCCGCCATGTGGAGGACGTTGAGGCCGTTCCAGCCGTCACGCACCAGCTTGTACTTGTCGGACAGTGCCAAACAGGCACCGAGCGCACCCTTGCCCAGCCCCGCCCCGCCAAGGATCAGCGCGGGACGCTGAGCACCCGACAGCGCATCGGCGGCGTCCTTGGGCAGCTTGTCGAGCACCGAGAGGTCATTGCCGAGGAAAGTCGTCGGCACAGTGGTTTGCCACTCAGGCCCGACCACGAACACCTTGGCGCCAGCCTTCACGGCCTTGCGGATGCGGGTCATCACCAGTGGCGCTTCCCAGCGAATGTGGCTGGCTACGATCAGGATCGCGTCAGCCGTTTCGATGCCGGAGAAGGTGCTGTTGAAGTTCACTGCCGCGAGGTTCGAGCAATCGTAATCAAGGCCGGTCTGGCGGCCTTCGAGCAGGCTGGAACCCAGTGCTCCTGCCAGAGCCTTGGCCGCGAACATCGTTTCGCAATCGACCATGTCGCCTGCGACAACGCCTACCGAATTCCCCGGCTTCACCTTGGCAATCGCGGCGAAGGCCTCGTCCCAGCTCGCCGCGACCAGCTTGCCGTTCTTGCGCAGCCAGGGCTTGTCGAGACGCCGCTTGGTCAGGCCATCAACCTGATAGCGCGCCTTGTCGGAGATCCATTCCTCGTTCACGTCATCGTTGATGCGCGGCAGGATACGCAGCACTTCGCGGCCGCGTGCGTCGAGCCGGATATTGGCCCCGCAGGCATCGGAAACGTCGATCGACAGCGTCTTCTTCATCTCCCAAGGCCGCGCTTCGAAGGCATAGGGCCGCGAGGTCAGCGCGCCGACCGGGCAGAGGTCGATGACATTGGCCGACATTTCGTGGCTCGCCGCGCGTTCCAGATAGGTCGTGATCTGCATCGCCTCGCCGCGATAGAGCGCGCCGATTTCGTCCACGCCAGCGATCTCTTCCGAGAAGCGCACGCAGCGGGTGCAGTGGATGCAGCGGGTCATCGTCGTCTTGATCAGCGGGCCCATGTACTTTTCAGTCACGGCGCGCTTGTTTTCGTCATAGCGTGACTTGCCGCGGCCATAGGCAACCGACTGGTCTTGCAGATCGCACTCGCCGCCCTGATCGCAAATCGGGCAATCGAGCGGGTGGTTGATGAGCAGAAACTCCATCACCCCTTCACGCGCCTTGCGGACCATTTCGCTGTCGGTGCGAATCACCTGCCCCTCGCCAGCGGGCAGCGCGCACGATGCCTGCGGCTTTGGCGGCCCGGGAGCCACCTCGACCAGACACATGCGGCAGTTGCCAGCGATGGACAGGCGCTCATGGTAGCAGAAACGCGGAATTTCCTTACCCGCGAGTTCGCAGGCCTGCAGGACAGTCGCGCCTGCGGGAACTTCGAGTTCGATGCCGTCTACGGTTACCTTTGGCATTACTCAGCGGCCTCCCGCACGTTTTCGTTGATCCGGCGTTCCAGCTCGGGGCGGAAGTGCTTGATCAGACCCTGGATCGGCCAAGCCGCCGCG
>CANFXW010000020.1 GCA_947451145.1 Sphingomonadaceae bacterium
GAGCCTGTTAAGTCATCCGGTGTGCAGCTTTTCAGCCATTCGCCTATCCAGGCACACCAGCCAAGCCTGTCGTGTCAGGCCATGCCAGCGCCGGTTCCCCCGTCCGCTTGCCTTCCCGGCGTCAGTCCGCATTCGCCAGCGGGGGATCGTTGTTGTCTGCGGCAGGTCCACCGTTTGGTGCAACAACCCTGATCTCGCGTTGCGGGAAGGGGATCTTCACGCCGTTATCGCGGAAAATCCGCCACAGCCGCTTGAGCACTTCGCTCTTCACATCGCCGATGCCGTCTTCGGGGTCGTCGATCCAGATCTGGATTTCAAACTGGATCGCGTTTTCGCCCAGAGCCGTCATCCACACCGTCGGCGCAGGCTTCTTCATCACCCGCGGCGTTTCGCGGGCGGCTTGCAGCATCAGCTTTTCGGCAAAATCGATATCAGTGCCATAGTCGACCCCCACCGGAATCTTCAGCCGCACATCCTTGGTCGAATAGGACCAGTTCTCCACCTGATTGATCATCAGGTTCTCGTTGGGAATGAGGAACTCGGTCTTGTCGCGGGTGATTACCGATACGGCGCGCAGGCCGATGCGTTTGACTTGGCCGACTGTGCTGGTTGATCCGACTGTGATGGCAATCACATCACCCGGCTTGATCGATCGGTCCATCAAAAGGATGATCCCGGCCAGCAGGTTGCCAAAGGTCTTCTGCAAGCCAAAGCCGATGGCGAGCCCGAAAGCACCGGAGAACACGGTCAGCGCGGTCAGGCTGATGCCCAGAATGTCCATGCCGAACAGGAAGCAGACGATCCACACAGCAATCGCCATCAGCTTTTCGCCGAGCAATTGCTCGGTAGCATCAAGCCGCGTCAGCCTGCGGAATACGTGCCGCACCGCCATTGAGGCAAAGCGCGCCACCACCATCATCCCGGCGACAACGATAATCACCATCAACGCCCGCCACAGCGAGATGCGGGTGGAACCATAGGTGAAGCCCAGTTCGTCCAACCGGGCGATGATCTCGGCCAGCCGTGCGATCATGGGGCGCTCCACGCGCCAAGCGCCTGTTCCAGATCGGCAATCAGGTCTCCGGCATCTTCAAGCCCGATCGACAGACGAATGCCCGGGCGGGGATCGGGCTGGCTCGCGGTGCGAATGGTTGCCGGGTCTGCTGGCGTCACCAGACTTTCAAAGCCGCCCCATGAATAGCCGATGCCGAACAGCGCCAGTGCATCGATGAACCGGTTCCGGGCCGCCGCATCGCTGCCGGCAAAAGTGAAGCCGATCAGCCCGCAGCCGCCGGTGAAATCGCGCTTCCACAGATCATGTCCGGGCGATCCGGCCAGCATCGGGCAGTAAACTTGCCCAACTTCGCTTCGCCCCGCCAGCCATGTCGCAATCGCCAGTGCATTCTGGGTGGCCTTTTCCAGCCGCAGAGCCATGGTCCTGAGGCCGCGCAAGGCCAGCGCCGCGTCATCGGGCGAGACGACTTGCCCCATCACATGCGCATTGTGGCGCAGCTTCTCGTACCATTGCGGCCCGGCCGTTGCCGAACCCATCATCAGGTCGGAATGGCCGCCAACATGCTTGGTCAGGCTCATCACGCTGATATCCGCGCCCTTGGCGAGGGCAGCATAGCCGAGCGGCCCGGCCCAGGTGTTGTCGAGGATCGAGACAATCCCCCGCTGGCGCGCAGCGGCGCAGTGGGCGGGGGTGTCGTGCACTTCCATGGTCAGGCTACCCGGCGATTCGAGCAGCACGGCGCGGGTATTTGCGCAGGCGTTGGCTTCAATGGCGGCAGGGTCGGCTGGATCGATCCAGCGCGTTTCCACGCCCAGCGGCTTCAGCAAAGCCCGCGCCATGGTGCGCGATGGCTCATAGGCGTGGTCGGTCATCAGCAGCACGTCACCGGGGCGCAGCACCGTGAGCAAGGCTCCGGCAATCGCGGCGACGCCCGAAGGATAGAGCATGGTCCCCGCGGCCCCCGGCTCCAGCTCGGTCAGCGCGGCGGAGAGCGCCCACTGGGTTGGTGCGCCACGGCGGCCATAGTAGAAATGCCCGTCCGCATTGTGCTTCGGACCTTCCTTCAGCGCCTTGGTATCGGGATAGAGATGCGTCGAGGCGCGCCAGACCGGCGGGCTGACCACGGCGGAAGGGTGGCCTTCAACCCCGGTCCATTCAGGCTTGCGGCCGAGATGGGTTACGCGCGTGGCGGCTTTGCGGTCTTCGGAATCTTGGGCCATCAGTTTGGCTTACCGGCTGACACTCGCACCCGCAAGCGAGTCTCAGGCGGTCTGCGTTTCGCCCACTTCTTTGGGCAGGGCGGCATCGCTGCCCCACTCGGTCCAGCTGCCGTCATAGAGCGCGGTGTCTTCCTTGCCGATCAGGTGCAGCGCGAACAGCAGGCAGCAAGCGGTAACCCCGCTGCCGCAGCTGGTCGTTATCGGACGGGAAAGGTCTACGCCTGCCGCCTCGAACGCAGCACGCAGGCCGGGAACGCCTTTCCATGTGCCATCGGCATTGAACAGCTGCCCGACCGGCACGTTCAGGGCGCCGGGGATATGTCCGCTGGCAAGACCGGGCCGGACTTCCTGCTCTGCGCCGGAAAAACGGGCGGCGCTGCGGGCATCTATTATCTGTTCGCAGCGCGTCGATACATTGGCGAGCACTTCAGCCTTGGTGCGCAGCTGCGTGGTGTCGGCCCAGGTGGTGAAGTGGCGGCAGCGCAGCGTTTCCACACCACTTGCCAGCGGACGGCCTTGCGCTTTCCATGCGGCTAGCCCGCCGTCCAGGATCGCGACGTTCTGCGCGCCGAACATGCGGAGCATGAACCATGCCCGCGAAGACGAGCGGATCGCGCTGTCATCATAGATTACGATGCGGCTGCCATCGCCAAGCCCCAACGTGCGCATGCGGCTGGCGAAGAGCTCTGCCGAGGGCAGGGTGTTTTCCACCGTTGCCTGAGCATCCACCAGCGATTCAAGGTCCATGAACACCGCGCCGGGAATATGCGCAGCGGCATATTCGGCACGCGCATCGCGGCCGGCATCGGGCAAGTGTTTGCTGGCATCGACGATTCTGAGGTCGCTCGCCGCCATTTCGTTGGCGAGCCACTCAGCCGTCACTAAGCTGTCCATACCCGCGCGACCTCCTCTTCGCAGCGAATGGAGCGAGGTTAGCCGCACCGGGCTATTCCGTCGAGTGGGGCATTTGGGGCAAACCGCATTGCTTTATTTGTGTTGCAGTGCAGCAACGCTTTTGAATCAGGCGACTGCCATTTCAATCTGTCGACGCGAGATGTTGTTCCAGATTCGCGGCCCCATATCGATCCGTAGCGGCAACAGTCCACCGGTCGAAGCCGCAGACGTTTCACCAATCGCAAATGCAGCAATGGCGCTTGTTTCTGCAGCCTCGGCGCGAAACCGGGCGAGCGGAACGAACAGCAGCGATTCACCGCTTTTGATCGGGGTGATTTCGGGCAAGGGCAGGCGCAGATCACCGGCCACCACGGCCGACTCGCCGGGGGCAAGCGTGGCGATTTCGTGGAGAACCTCTAGCAGCTGACCATCGGTTGCCAATTGCGCTTCGGTTGGCAGCGAGGCGTGGGCTGAAACCATCGAACCGGCAATCACCACCGGGCCCAGGACCTGGGATCCCTTGTTCGTCACCGTCAGCCGGTATGACAGGCTGGTGCTGGTCAGTGTCGCGCTCATCCGCACAGTCTCAAGCGACAGCGACAGGGTTTCGCGGCCAAAGGCGGGCCTGACCGGGGTCTCTACCGGCGGGAGGGGAGAAGGCGTTGGAGCAGTGGCGGGGGCGGCCTTGGGCGCCGATTCTGGCTCTGGCGCAACGCCTGCATCAGGGGATGGTTCATTCGCGACCAGCCAATCGGCTTCGCTCCAATCGTCTTCCGCCACCTTTGCCGGACGGCCATGCAGCCACCACCCGCCAAGGGCCAGAACGGCCGCGACGATGGCCAGCAACCACGGCCACGAAAGCGGCATGGACTGGCCCGTGGCTTGCGGCGCAGGAATGGGCGCGGCGGTGCTGGCTGCCGCTACGGGAACCGGGGTGGGGGAAGGGCTGCTTGTCGTAGCCTCAGCCGCCGGTGTCGCCGATGGCGTTTCACTGGGCGTCGGCGCGGGCGTGCGGTTCGCTCTGGCTGTGGGCGCGGGCGAGGGAGAAACGACGGGCGGGCGCGAGGCGACCGGGGCAGGAATTGTCCGCGACGGTGCCGGGGCGGGGGCGCTTGCCGTTGCGCTGGGTGTCGGGCT
Organism: Sphingomonadaceae bacterium; assembly: GCA_947451145.1. Lineage (GTDB taxonomy): Bacteria > Pseudomonadota > Alphaproteobacteria > Sphingomonadales > Sphingomonadaceae > Novosphingobium. Next base: position 4,267 of record CANFXW010000020.1, read on the forward strand.
TGGCGTTGGTGTGGCGGTGCGTACTGGTGTGACCGGGCGAAGCACCGGATGCTCGGAATCGGTCGGGCCCTGAATGCGCGGCGTGGGCGTGCCTGCCGGTGGCAGCCGGAAATCGCCCGTCGCCTGCGCAGTCACGACTTGCGGCAGTGCGATGGCCATTGCGGCCATTGTCAGTGCCCAAATCGCGCGCATTGATCCTCGTCCCCTCGCTTTGCCCCAGCCAACAGGCCGGGCCGTGAATAGCCGGTGAACCGCTGCACATAAACCGCTGACTTGTGCAACGGGAAAGATGGCGGCATGGCAGCAGAATGAGTGATATTCCTGCATCGCCACTGCACCTTGGCCAGCTTTCCGCACTGCCTGCCTCGCCGGAAGCGGCAGTGCTGGACTATGTTCCCAACCCGCGCACCGGGTCGCTCTATCTCGTGCGGTTTTCCGCGCCGGAGTTTACCTCGCTGTGCCCGGTTACCGGGCAGCCCGACTTTGCCCATCTGGTGATCGACTATGCCCCGGCTGAACGGATCGTCGAATCGAAAAGCCTCAAGCTGTTCCTCGGATCATTCCGCAATCACGCCGGATTTCACGAGGACGTGACTCTGGGTATTGGCCAGCGCCTGTACGCGGAAATGGCGCCGCATTGGCTGCGCATCGGCGGTTACTGGTATCCACGCGGCGGCATGCCGATCGATGTGTTCTGGCAGTCCGGCAACCCGCCGGAAGGTTTGTGGCTGCCCGATCAGGGGGTCGCCGGCTATCGCGGCCGGGGCTAATCCCGCCGGTCAATCGTCCAGCGGCAGTTCTTCCCGTTTTCTCTGGTCTGTCAGCCGCCTGCGCTTTTGCCGCCGCTCATATCCGTAATAATAACTGCTGCGCAGTTTTTCGGGCGGTGCATTCCAGAACTCTGCAATTGGCGCAACGATTGCCCGAATCAGCATAACCACAACCATTGTCACCAAAAGCAGCAGATAAAGCGGCAGACTCAGCGGCAGAGTGATCAAAAATGCACGGCGCACGCCCAAAGGCCAGCTGAGCGGTGATACTGCCCACAGCCAGAAGTTATCGAGCCTACTATTTTGTGCCGTTTTTGCCACGATTAGTGCCATATTTGCTTGAGTTGGGAATCGCAATCGAATTGCGGTTCACCAAGGGATCAACAATTGCAAAACGGCATGGTCCCTTTAGAACAAGACGATTTCATTCACTGCTGCCCGCAGGTAGAACCTGAAATTCCCCCATTGTCATGCCAGACTGGTGGCGCATTTGGCGGCAGTTCGCGCCGGAGTTGATTTTGTCAGAATTGGTCGGTGCAAATTCGGTAATTGACCCAGTGGCTCCGCCGCTGATGCTGCGTTCTGTCGAGCTTGATGGAGCGATTGCCGATGTCAGCATCCGCCAAGGCAAGGTCAATGCCATAGGTTCAAATCTGCCCGCAGAATCGGGAATGACAGTTATCGCGGGGCAGGGGCACGCTCTGCTGCCCGGTTTGCACGACCACCACATCCATCTGAATGCGACAGCCGCAGCAATGGCTTCGGTCTGGTGCGGCCCGTCCGGAGTGCGCGATGCCGATGCGCTGATCAAGGCGCTGTTTGCCGCGCCCGGCAGCGGCTGGCTGCGCGGTATTGGCTATCACGACAGCGTGGCCGGGGAATTGGACCGGAGCTGGCTCGATCAGCATGGCCCTGACCGGCCAATCCGGATCCAGCACCGCAGCGGCCGCATGTGGATCATGAATTCGCGCGCATTGGCCGAACTGGGCATCGATGGCAAAAGCGACGGGCGATTGCTCGATAGTGACAGCTGGCTACGAGATCGCATGCCCTCGGCGCTGCCCGACCTCTCCGAAGTGGGAGCCTACCTGGCATCAAAGGGTATCACCGGCCTTACCGAAACGACCCCGCGCAATGGCTTGTCCGATTATCGGCGGCTGGCCTCGGCCGGCCTGGCGCAGCGCCTGCTGGTCATGGGAACCGCCGACTTGAACGGTGCGCCGCCCATGGCAATGGCGCGAATAGGCGCAACCAAATTCCATTACCACGATCACGATCTGCCAACCTTGGAAGATCTGGTCCGCCGCGTTGCTGAATCGCACGATGCCGGTCGCCCTGTCGCATCGCATTGCACCACGCCTGCCGAACTGATGCTGACCTTGCTCGCCATGGAAGAGGCTGGCCCCATGGCTGGGGATCGCATCGAGCACGGCTCGGTCATAAGCCCGGACAATGCCGAATGGATCGCCCGGCTTGGCCTGACCGTGGTGTCACAGCCCCATTTCCTCACCGAGCGCGGCGATGCCTATCTGGCAGATGTGGATGAGCAAGACCGGCCCTGGCTCTATCGCCTTGCCGGGCTCAAGCGGCAGGGTATTGCCTTGGCTGCGGGAAGCGACGCCCCCTTCGGCAGTGCTGATCCGTGGCAGTCGATGGCCGCTGCAGTCAGCCGCTACCCGGGCTTTGGCGAGGACGAGGCGCTGACGCCCGAAGAAGCGCTGGCGCTGTTCACAGGTCCACCCGAAGCCCCCGGAGCAGGTCCGCGCAAGGTCGCTCCCGGCCAGGCTGCCGACCTCTGCCTGCTGGACCGGCCATGGTCAGCGGCACGGGCTGATCTGGCCTCAGTGGGCGTGCGGCTCACACTGGTTGGGGGGCGGCAGGCCTACGCCTCATCCGGTGAAATTGCTCAGCACCGAAGCTGAAATCACTCAATCGCGTCAATCAGGCCCCAGTTCAAAGCCGTCGCGGCCGAAATCCGCCGCGCGGAAAGCATCATTTCCGCCGCACGCTGCCGCCCGATCCGCCGCGGAATGCTGACGGTGCCGCCGGCTCCAGGGATCAAACCATATTTGATTTCCGGCAGCTGGAACCATGCATCGGGTGACGCGACAACCCGGCGGGCAAAGGCGGCGATCTCAATTCCCGCCCCGATCACAGCGCCTTGTGTCCGAACTTCCAAGCGGTCTGCGATAGAGACCACGCGCTGCGCAGGGAGCCTGACTGATCGCACCCAATGCGCCGTTGCCGGGTCGCTGCTGGTGCCGAATTCAGCCAAATCGCCGCCGACAGAAAAGCATCGTCCGGCACCTTTCAGAACAACTTTGCCGATTTCCGCATCAAGCCGCGCCAGATCAAAGGCTTCGCAAAGGGCATCGCGCATCTCCACCCCGATGGCATTGCGGCTTCGCGGCCGGTTCATGGTCAAAAGCAGTTCGCGCGGCTGACGATCGATCAGCAGGGCTGGTCCTTCTTCGGCAATGCCATTGTCAATTTGGACGGAAGCTCTCCACGCCCTGAATTCCGGGCCGAACTGCAGCGTCGCATAGGCCATGCTTTCCGCAGACAAGGCAGCCTTGACCGGCTGCGATGCCGAGGCGCGCAAGTGTTGGACAAGAACCATCGCGGCAAAGGGCGCGGCCATGATGTTGTTCATCAATTGGCGCAAATGCGCTTCATCAGGCAAAACGACATCGCATATGTCTGCCAGCGCACCCTGGCCGATCCCGATAATCGGGCAGGGCAGACCTTCAAGCGCCGCGCCTAGCCGTGCATCGGAATTGTCGAGACGGAAAACCAGCGCCGGGCGCTCACTGCCCGGGCCGAATTCATCCGGCGAAGGATGCGCGCCGATCAGATCCGCCAGCTGAACCGGTGACAGGGGCATTGGCGTTTTCGAACTCATCCCCGGCTGGCACCCCTGGATAGACTGTTACAATTGCGCACGCTGTGCGACCACATCGGCATCACTTTGCGGATCGCCTTTCCCAAGTCGTTTGTTTCCGGGCATCCTGCAAGGGCTGAGTTTGCATTCCGGAGTGATCGTTGTGCCGGAAATGTTTTTGGCTCTCACCTCTGTTCTGGCTTCGGCCTTGATCTGGCGGTAGTTTGTTGACGTACCAAAGCGAATGGCTGGGCAGGGGGAGAATTCCAATGACGAGCGACATCTTTGATCTTTCCGGAAAGACGGCCTTGATCACCGGATCATCGCGCGGCATCGGCAAGGCCATCGCAGAAGCCATGGCGGCCCGCGGCGCCAATGTTGTCATTTCGTCGCGCAAGCAACAGGCCTGCGATGCTGTTGCCGAGAGCATCAATGCACAGGGCCAGGGCAAGGCGATTTCTGTGCCGGCCAACATCGCCGACAAAGCCAGCCTCCAGCAACTGGCTGCAGCAACGCTGGTTGCATTTGGCCAGATTGACATCCTTGTCTGCAATGCCGCCAGCAATCCCTACTACGGTCCAATGGAGGGCATTTCGGACTCGCAATTCGAGAAGATCCTGCACAACAACATCATGTCGAGCCACTGGCTGGTGCAGATGACCGCCCCGGCCATGCGGCAGCGGCGCGATGGTTCGATCATCATCGTTTCCTCGATTGGCGGGTATCGCGGATCGGCCGCACTCGGTGCCTATAACGTCTCGAAGGCCGCCGATTTCCAGCTGGCGCGGAACCTCGCCGTGGAATTCGGGCCGGACAATGTGCGGGTAAATTGCATCGCTCCCGGCCTGATCCGCACCGACTTTGCCCGATCCCTTTGGGAAGACGAAGCCAATCTCAACAAGGCTCTGCGCGGCACGCCGCTAGGCCGGATCGGCGAGCCAGAGGAGATTGCCGGAGCTGCCATATTCCTTGCCAGTCCGGCAGGCCGCTTTGTTACGGGCCAGTCAATCGTGGTCGATGGCGGATCAACAATCACACTGGGCGGCAACTGACGACCGTGCCAGACACGGCTTTGCTCTATGCGCGGCGCTTGATGTCCATGCTTGGGAGTCGGCCCGAGGCACTGGGACAGGCGGATCATCCTGCTCTGGCATGGCGCCGCAGCGGACTTATGGCGATAACCGGAAAGCCAGAAGGTCCGGGGCTCGTATGTCCCGCCGCCCTGACCGCCGCGGCCGACGGCGCGATGATGGCGCTTCGGGCGTTGGCTCCCGATCCCGTTGCGCTGCCAGCGAATGGCGCTGTTTTGCTGGGAGAGCGGGCGAGGCTGTTGGAGCTGCAACGGCGAGGTCGTATTTCCGCCAACCTTTCCTGCCGTTTGCTCGATGCGCTGGATGGCCGGATAGCGCTCAACTTTGCCCGGCAAGACGATTGGGACCTGATGCCAATTCTGCTGGGTTGTGATGCAGTGGATGGCTGGGACGATGTCACTAACCGGGTGGCCGAAATTCCCGCAGATCGCCTGATAGAGCTTGGCATCGAATTGGGCCTGCCAATTGCGCTTGAGGGCTTTCTGGAGCCCGAACTTTCGCTGGCCGGATCCCTCTCTCCGCCTTCCACCGGACTGCACAGCAGCGCGCCACTGGTTCTTGATTTTTCCGCGCTCTGGGCAGGTCCGCTTGCCGCATCGCTGCTCGGAATGATGGGTGCCCAAGTGGTCAAAGTCGAAAGCACCCGCAGACCGGACGGCGCGCGGCAGGGCAACCAGAGTTTCTATGATTTGCTCAATGGTAACAAGAGCAGTGTTGCGCTTGATTTTGCCGACCCCGACCAACTCTCTCGCCTTCTGGCGCTGGTTGATCGCGCTGACATCGTGATCGAAGCATCGCGACCGCAAGCGCTCAGGCGCCTCGGGATAGACCGCGAGCGCTTTGCTGCACGCGGCGGGATATGGATCTCGATCACCGGACACGGGAACCCCGAGCGGGTAGGGTTTGGCGACGATGCCGCGATCGCCGCAGGTCTTTCCGCATGCATGGAACAGCATTGGGGGCAGGCCATGTTTGCCGGTGATGCCATCGCCGACCCGCTGACTGGCATCCACGCGGCATTGGCGGCCTGGGCGGCCTGGCGTGACCGGCGGAGCGGAATCATTTCCCTGTCGCTTGCCGGAACCACGGCCTTTGCCATGCAGGCAGGAATCGCAGTCGGGCCAGAGCTGGAACAATGGCAGACCATGGCCACTGCGGACACTGCGGCGCTGTATGAAATGCGTGAAATTTGGGGTCCGGCCCGCGATATGGGGACAAACAACGCGGCGTTTCTGGGTGCCTGACTGAGGCCAGTCTCAAAGAACTGATCGCGGTGCGAAGAGTATGGTGCCGGCTACAAGATTCGAACTCGTGACCCCCTGATTACAAATCAGGTGCTCTACCAACTGAGCTAAGCCGGCCTCCAACGATTGCGCCCATAGCCTCAACGGACACCGAAGGTCCACCCCTCTGTTTGCGCGACTTCGTCCAATCCTTCCGGCGACCAGAGATCGGCTCTGTGCGCTGCACGCCGCAGCCAGGCGGAGGTCAGCAGTGCGTCAGTGGCGTGGTCGTGGTATTTCAGGATCGGACTGTGAGGGCCGCTTCCCAGTTTCGCCAGCGCAGAATCGAGCGCGTCCGGATCACGCATCTTTCTGCGACCGGGCGGGATTTCGGCTTCGCGGGCTGCGAGGCTGGTGTAGATTTCGACGATCAACGAGCCTTGGTTCGGCAGGGAGTCGAACGGCCAGACCGGAACTCGCCTCTCCAGCCGGTGCAGAATGCGCATCCCCGTCAGGCTTGATTTCCCGACCTGTGCCGCGCCCACCAGGTTGAAGCAACTGGTTGGCGTTACCCGGTGCACGCGTTGGCGCTGCTCGGTCTGGCGCATCCGGCCCGCGCCGGGCAGAAAGCGATCACCGCAAATGCCTTTGCCGTGGCGGAAGTGGCGACTGGCCTCGGGGTGGGTGACGAAGCTTTGCACTGACAGTCCCTCGTCATCGTCGGACAAGGCATCGACCATCCGCCAAAGATCGCGGGCATTGTCTGGCGATTCGTCCCAGCCGGGGAAATATGCGCCAGCATCGACGAAGGGCAGGGCAGGGGAGAGGTCCATGCCCACCAGCGAATCAGAAGGCAGGTCATGCACCAGCCAATCGAGCACCTCACCGCGCGACCATTGGTGTCCCGGCCTCACCAGTTCGGGCGCCTTGTTACCAGCGGAGCAGATCGCCAGCGCTATGCCCTTGTGGCGAAGCCCGAGTGCGCCGGACCAATCAATCGCGACGAAATGCCGAAACCGTTCCGCCTGCATCAGCCTTGCAGTTCCCGGCGTTTCTTTTCCCACCAGTCGATCCGCTTCATCACTTCGCGCTCGAACCCGCGTTCGACCGGGCGGTAATAGGTCTGCGGCTCCATGCCTTCGGGCCAATAATCTGCGCCGGAAAAGCCGTTCTCGGCGTCATGGTCGTAGGCGTAGTCTTTGCCATAGCCGATGTCCTTCATCAGCTTGGTCGGCGCGTTGAGGATATTCGCTGGTGGGGCAAGTGATCCGGTTTCCCTGGCGCTGGCCCAGGCCGCTTTTTGCGCCTTGTAGGCGGCGTTCGATTTGGGAGCTGTTGCCAGGTAGAGACAGGCCTGGATGATCGCCAGCTCACCCTCTGGCGATCCCAGAAACAGATAGGCATCCTTGGCGGCGAGGCACTGGGTGAGCGCCTGCGGATCGGCGAGGCCAATGTCCTCACTAGCAAAACGCACCAGCCGGCGCAGGACATAAAGCGGCTCCTCTCCCGCGGTCAGCATCCGCGCCATGTAATAGAGCGCGGCTTGGGGATCGGATCCACGCAGCGCTTTGTGCAGGGCGGAAATCAGATTGTAGTGCCCGTCGCGATCCTTGTCATAGACCGCGACCCGGCGTTGCAGGAATTTGCCCAGCGCGGCGGGATCGAGCGGCTCGGCGATTTTGGCGGCGTAGAGCGTTTCCGCCTGATTGAGCAGGAAACGCCCGTCCCCATCCGCCGTGGCAACCAGAGCTTCGCGGGCATCAGCAGTCAGCGGCAGCGGCCCTTCCAGAGCCTCGGCGCGGGTCAGCAGTTCCGAGAGGGCAGGTGGGCCGAGCCGGTTCAGGATCAGTACCTGTGCCCGGCTGAGCAGCGCGGCGTTGAGCGCGAAGCTGGGGTTTTCGGTTGTGGCCCCGACCAGCGTCACCGTACCGCGTTCAACAAAAGGCAGGAAGCCATCCTGCTGGGCGCGATTGAAGCGATGGATCTCGTCAACGAACAGCAGTGTGCGCTGTCCGGCCTTGGCGGCAAGTTCCGCTTCGGCGAAGGCCTTCTTGAGGTCGGCTACACCAGAGAACACCGCGCTCACCGCCATGTACCGCATGCCAACCGCTTCGGCGAGCAGGCGGGCGATAGAGGTCTTGCCCGTTCCCGGCGGGCCCCAGAGGATCATCGACGAGAGCTTCCCCGCCGCAACCATCCGCCCGATCGCGCCTTCGGGGCCGGTCACATGTTCCTGCCCGATCACTTCGCCAAGATTTGCGGGACGCAGGCGATCGGCGAGCGGCGCGTCTTCACGCGGCAAATCGGGAGCGGATTGAGGGGGGGCATCGGCGAACAGGCTGGACATGGGGCGCTACGATAGCCGTTCGTCGAAAAATTGCACGAACGACCTTGCATCGCATTTCAAACTATTTGCAAATGATACCAGTCGGGCATAGCCTGCCCCGCGATAATCATGGGGTGGGGAGATTGTCATGAATGATCAAGCACGTAAGCCTGCGGTTCCAGCGGTTTTCTGGGTGGTTTCAATCGTCAGCCTGCTGTGGAACTCCTTTGGCGGGTACGATTACATCATGTCGCGGACCAAGAACGTGGAATACCTCAGCCAGATGGGGGATCCCGCTCAGGTTATCGCGTGGATGGAAAAGTTTCCGATGATTACCCAGTTCCTCTGGCCTGTCGGGGTATGGGGCTCGGTTGCGGCATCGCTCCTGATGCTGATGCGCTCGCGCTATGCTGTCACCGCCTTTTTGGTTTCGCTCGTTGGCGCAATCGGCAGCTTTGCCGGCCAGATGATGAACCCGCTGCCCGCTTCGCTCGATACTGGTGCAGGCAAGGTTATGCCCTTCGTCATCCTTGCAGCGATCGTCCTGCAATGGTGGTATAGCCGCCGTGCTGCTTCGCGGGGATGGCTGGGCTAACCCTTAACGGTCCTCTGCCGGATCAGCCGGGTGTAGGTATCTGCTACGGTCTGGTTGATCCGGTCCCAGGCGTAATCAAGGCTGCGACGCTCGCCTTCAGCCCCGTGCTTGGTGCGCAGACCGGCATTCTCGAGATAGCCTTGCAGCGCGTCGGCGAACTGCGAAATCGCGCCCGGCGTGATCAGTCGGCCTGACGCGCCATCGGCAACAAGGCTTTCGCTCCCGGCGGCCTGTGAGGCAACTACCGGCAAGCGGCAGGCCATGGCTTCCAGCGTCACATTGCCGAATGTTTCGGTGACCGACGGGAAGAACAGCAGGTCCATCGACGCCACCCCGCGCGACAGGTCTTTACCGGCGAGGAACCCGGCAAACACGGCTTGCGGCAAGCGGTTTTCCAGCCATTTGCGCGCCGGGCCTTCGCCGATGATCAGCACGCGATGCTTCACGCCCCGCCGCGCCAGTTCGTCAATTGCGTCGGAAAAGACATCCAAGCCCTTTTCCATCACCAGCCGGCTGTGGAAACCGATCACCAGTTCATCATCAGCAATGCCGATCGAGCGCCGCCATTCAAGCGAGCGCTGCGCTGGATTGAAGATGTCGCGGTCTACGCCGCGTGACCAGATGTTGATGTCATAGTTCATCCGCTGGCCGCGCAGCACCTGGGCAAAACTTTCCGATGGAGCGACGAGCGCGTCACAGCGGCGATAGAACCGGCGCAGGATGGCCACTGCAACCGGTTCGAACCAGGCGAGGTTGTAATACTGGAAGTAGGTTTCAAACCTCGTGTGCACCGAAGCCAGCACCGGCAAACCGCGATTGCGGGCCCAGCTTACTGCGCGGTGGGCCGAAATGTCTGGTGAAGAGACATGGACGACATTGGGAGCAAAGGCCTTCAGGTCACGCCGGACGGCGCGTGAAAGCCCGAGCGGGACCTGATATTCCACGCGCGGCGGCACTGCGATGGATGGCAGGCTGACGAGATCGCCCACCGGCTCGAACGGAGGGTTTTCAATCGTTGGTGAATAGACGCGCACCGCCGCACCCTGCCGGAGCAGGTAACCTACCAGACGGTTGAGCGCCTGATTGGCGCCATCGCGCACGCAGTTGTAGTTGCCGCTGAACAGGGCAACACGCATTCCATCGAAGTTTTGGCCCGCGCAGGCCTGATCTTCAGCAGTCATCGGCTGGCCCCTTACGCGTTCGATTATGGCTTGGCGAGAGGCCTTTGTTCAGGCGAGCTGGAAGTGGTCCATGACCCCGCCGATACCCCAAGGGCGGATCAGCAGGGAAAAGGCCTTGAAGCTCTCGCTGTCCCGTGCCGCATTATGGGCTTCAACCGAATCCCATTCGACCACGAAAGCAAACTTGCTCGGGTTTTCCACGCCCTGGCCAAATCGCACGCTCTGCACCCCGGCGCAGGCCGAGAGGTGGGCAATTCCGCCGTCCTCCCGCATGGCCTTTTCAAAGGAGGCTTCGTTGCCTTCGGCTACGGTGATCTGGGCGATTTCGGTGACCATGGCATGCTCCTGAATTAACTGTCGCCCTACCATGACACTGGCGGCAGACTTTTCACAAGCCCGCCGCCAGCGCATTCATTCATTCAAACCCGGGCGCGTTACCAGCCGCGATAGCCGCCGCGGTAGTTGTCGTTGCCGCGATAACCGTCGTTTCCGCGGTACCCGTCATTGCCGCGATAGCCGTAGCCGTCGTTGCCACGGTATCCGTCATTGCCGCGATAGTAACCGCCATTATCTTCATCGCACTGGCGGCCGTCGCGGTCATAGCGGTGGCCCTGGCGGTCCCAGTAATAGCCGCCGCGATATTCCCAGCCGCGATCACGATAGCGGTCACGGTCGCGATTGTGGTTGCCGCTGCTGGCGATCATCGCGCCGATGGCAATGCCAAAGATACCGCCGATGATGGCCGCGCCAGTGGTGTCGCCGCGATCATGGCTGCGATAACCGCCGCCGCCGTAAGGATAGGACTGGGCCGAAGCCGGAGCAGCGCTGACCAGCGCCGTGGCGGCGAGGGTAGTGGCGAGGGTGGCCTTTTTCAAAAGACTGAACATTGTAAGTCTCCTGCAGCGCTTTTCGTGGCCCCATGCCTCGAGTGATTCGCCGCTTGAGTTCATAAATAGGCTTGCGAAAATGAACGGGTTCGGAGCAGGCCTTGCAGGAACTGTTCAGGTTTGTGAACCTTTGTGTGAACGCATTGGGCGGTTGAGGTTGACACAGTTGACACCTTGTCAACCTCGAGGCCGGCATCACAAACCCCAGCATTCCTGCGGGTTTCAGCCCGGTTTTCGGGGCAGATTTGCACAACCGGGATTCCACGGAAAAATAAAAACACCAGCGCGCACGGGGCCTGAACGCTGCGACGCAGCGCTGCGGGGCGGGGGATCTGACGGTATGAAAGAGCAGCTAGCGATGGTGGCAGAGGCGGGGCGTGTAGGAAAGGGTGAGCCAGACCGCCCGGTCCGCTAGCGCCTACTCCGTATAACTCGCCCGCAGCCGTGCGATCTCCTTCGGCCCCACGCCCAGTTCCTTGGCGAGATAGCTATCGACCGAGCCCCATTTGGCATCGATCTCTGCCAGCGCGAAGCTGAGGAAGGCCTTGCCTTCTGCGGTCATCAGCGGGCGTGGTTTTCTGGCCTCGGGGTTATCCTGGTATGAGGCAAAGAGGGCGGCTGCCGGGTCGCCGGGGTGGGCTTTCAGGTCGATGTGCGGCATTTCGAATTCGGGGCGGCGGAATCTGGTGGAGAGGTGATAGTCCGCCATGATCGTATCGCGCGGGGTGCCGAGCGCCGAGAGCACGATGGCGGTGGTGAAGCCGGTGCGGTCCTGTCCTGCCGAGCAGTTATAGGCGAGCGGGCCTTCGCTGCGCAGCAGGCGGGCGAAGATCTGCCTGAGCTGGGGCGCAAAAGTTGCCGGCATGGCGCGATAGGTGCCTTCCATGCCGCCCGCGAGGTTCATCTTGTTCATCGAATAGCCGACCGCGGTATAAGGCACGCCGTCGACGCGGCTGGGGGCGAGCACGCGCTCTTCGTCAGAGCGAAGGTCAACCATGTTGGCGAGGCCGAGCGCGTGGATGCGCTCCTGGTCGGCAGGGGTGATCAGCGGAGTAGCGCCCGAGCGGTAGATCAGGCCCCAGCGCACGTGCTTGCCGCCGGCCGCAGCATAGCCGCCGATGTCGCGGAAGTTCGATCCGGCCTCAAGCGGGATCAGCCGCTCGGCAACGCGGGTGATCTCGCCGGTGCGGACATCGCGCAGAAGGATGTAGTCGCGCTGCAGTCCGCTGGCGGGCACTGTGGCCTTGCCATCAGTGTCACGCGCCGAGACAAGCATTGCAGCTTTGGCCGGTGCGTGGGGGCTGGTTGATACCAGCACATCAACCGGGTCGGGCGAGGACCAGCTGACGTTCAGCTGCCCCTCGCTCGTCCGCTCGATAGCGGCATCGGCAGGAGCCTTGGCAAAAGCGCAGACCGGAACCAGCGCGAGAGTGAGTGCAGCGAAGGTAACGGTCTTGCTGATCATGTCCAAGTTCTCCTGTTCGGTCTCGGTAGATTACATCTTGATGTTGAATTCAACGCCAAAGGTGCGCGGATCGTTGAAGAAGCCGCTGACGCCGCCGGTTGGCGAGCCTGATTGGGAGCAGCTCTTGCTGCAATTGTTCAGGATTTTGAGCCCTTGCGCGATCGCGGCGAAGCGACGCGAGGAACAGGAGTTGGACGATATGAAAGTGCTGAACGCAACGGTGGTTGAGGCAGGGCGCGCAGGAAACTGCCCCTTCGTTGCGCACTGCGGGCGATTCACCTTCCTATTTGCATTGCGCGATGATGGAGCGGAACTGCAGACAGTCCCACTCCATCTTGCGAAGCCAAATGGGGAGGTAACCCGGCGCAGCCGGGTCGGAGGAGTAGCTTACGCCGCTTCCTTCTTGCGTCCGGCCTTCTTGCGCTCGTTCGGATCGAGCAGGGCCTTGCGCAGGCGGATCGATTTTGGTGTTACTTCGACCATTTCATCGTCGTCGATATAGGCGATGGCCTGTTCCAGCGTCATCACCTTGGGCGGGGTGAGGCGGATGGCGTCGTCCTTGCCCGAGACGCGGAAGTTGGTCAGCTGCTTGCTCTTCATCGGGTTGACCTCAAGGTCTTCCGGCTTGGCGTTCTCGCCGATGATCATGCCTTCGTACAGCGGGGTGCCGACGCCGACGAACAGGATGCCGCGCTCTTCGAGGGGGCCGAGGGCATAGGCGTTAGCCTCGCCGTTGCCGTTGGAGATCAGCACGCCGTTCTTGCGGCCTTCGATCACGCCCCGATAAGGGCCGTACTTTTCGAACAGGCGGTTCATGATACCGGTGCCGCGCGTGTCGCTCAGGAATTCACCGTGATAGCCGATCAGGCCGCGGCTGGGGGCGGAGAAGGTGATGCGGGTCTTGCCGCCGCCCGATGGGCGCATGTCGGTCATCTCGCCTTTGCGGTTCGCCATCTTCTCGACAACGGTGCCGGCATATTCATCGTCCACGTCGATCACGACAGTTTCGTATGGCTCGGTGCGCTTGCCGTTCTCGTCTTCGCCAAAGAGCACGCGGGGGCGGCTGATGCCGAGTTCAAAGCCTTCGCGGCGCATGGTTTCGATCAGCACGCCCAGCTGAAGCTCGCCGCGACCGGCGACCTCGAAGGAGTCCTTGTCGGCCGATTCGGTGACGCGGATAGCGACGTTGCTCTCGCCTTCGCGCTCCAGACGGTCACGGATCATGCGGCTGGTCACCTTGGTGCCTTCGCGGCCGGCCATCGGCGAATCGTTCACCGCGAAACGCATCGACAGGGTCGGCGGATCGATCGGCTGGGCATAGAGCGGCTCGGTAACCGAAGGATCGGCAATGGTGTTGGCCACAGTCGCCTGGGTAAGCCCGGCGATCGAGATGATGTCGCCCGCGCGCGCCTCTTCCACAGGAACGCGCTCAAGCCCGCGGAAGGCCAGCAGCTTGGAGGCGCGGCCGGTTTCGACAACCTTGCCGTCGCGGTCGATGGCGTGGATCTGCGAGTTCACCTTGATCGTGCCGCTCTGCACCTTGCCGGTGAGGATGCGGCCAAGAAAGTTGTCGCGATCGAGCAGGGTGACAAGGAACTTGAACGGACCGTCAAAGTCTGCCGCCGGGGCGGGGACGTGGTCGACGATCTTCTGGAACAGCGGGGTCAGCGTGCCTTCGCGCAGGCTGGGGTCTTCGTTGGCATAGCCATTGCGGCCCGATGCGTAGAGCACGGGGAAATCGAGCTGCTCGTCGGTGGCGTCAAGGCTGACGAACAGATCGAACACTTCGTCCAGAACTTCCTGGATGCGCTCGTCGGGGCGGTCGACCTTGTTGACGACGACGATCGGCTTGAGGCCGAGCGCCAGCGCCTTGCCGGTAACGAACTTGGTCTGCGGCATCGCGCCTTCCGAGCTGTCGACCAGCAGGATCACGCCGTCGACCATCGAGAGGATACGCTCCACCTCGCCGCCGAAGTCGGCGTGGCCGGGGGTGTCGACGATGTTGATGTGGGTGGTGGTGCCGTGCTGGTCGTCCCACTCCACCGAGGTGCACTTGGCCAGAATCGTGATGCCGCGCTCTTTTTCCAGATCGTTCGAATCCATCGCGCGCTCTTCCACGCGCTGGTTGTCACGGAAGGTGCCGGACTGGCGGAAAAGCTGGTCAACCAGTGTGGTCTTGCCGTGGTCAACGTGGGCGATAATGGCGATATTGCGAAGCGAGGCGGACATGATGGGCTTTCAGATTATCGGGCAGGGAGGGGCGAGCAGATTCAATGCTGCGCCGCAACATGGCCGCGCCCCTAGCCGAACCAGCCCTCATGAGCAAGCGCGCACCTGTGTCATGGCTGCAACAGCGGTGATATTGCGTTTCTGCGGAAACTATTTGGCATTGCTTGTCTGCCGCAGGAATCCTATGATTCCTCGATAATAAAGGGGGCGGACGAGGGTTTCGCGGCGGTGCCGTAACGTCAATCCCCGTAGATGAGAGGACATACCTGCATGAAATCGATCGTTTCCGGCTCTGCCGCATCGAATCGCGCCCTCCTGTTTGTCGGCGTGGCTGCTGCTTCACTGATGCTGCCCACTGCGGCCTATGCGCAAAAGGAAGAAGAGGCCAAGGCCGCTCCCGCCAAGGCGGTTGATGCCACCGAAGCCGATGGAAACGAGATCGTCGTTACCGCAACCAAGCGCGAACAGACACTGCAGGACGTGCCCGTTGCCGTTACGGTGACCACGGCTGAAACTATCGAGCGGGCCCAGATCCGCGATATCCGCGATCTTTCCTCGGTCGTTCCCTCGCTGCGCGTTAACCAGCTGCAGAGCTCGGGCAACACCAACTTCTACATCCGCGGCTTCGGCAATGGCGCGAACAACGCTGGTATCGAACCTTCGGTCGGCCTGTTCGTCGATGGCGTCTATCGCTCGCGCTCGGCCTCGATGATCGGCGATCTTCCCGATGTGCAGCGCATCGAAGTGCTGCGCGGCCCCCAGTCGACCCTGTTCGGCAAGAACGCCTCGGCCGGTATTATCTCGATCGTCACCAAGGCACCGCAGTTCAAGTTCGGCGGCAATGTTGAAGCCAGCTATGGCAACTACAACGCCGTGGTCCTGAAGGGCGTGGTCACTGGCCCGCTGAGCGAGACCGTCGCGGCGAGCCTTGCCGCCGGTTACAACCGCCGCGATGGCTATGTCACCGATCTCAACACCGGCAGCAAGGTCAACGCCCGCAACCGCTATTTCGTTCGTGGCCAGCTGCTGTTTGAACCGTCGAGCGACCTCAAGGTCCGCCTCATCGGTGACTACAGCAAGATCGACGAAGTCTGCTGCGCGGTCGTCAACCTGCGCCGTTCTGCTGCTTCGGGTGCGATTATCGCGCTCGGCGGCAAGCTGACCGATCCGACGACGCCGTTTGCAGACGTAACATACAACAACTTCGATTCGACCAACAAGATCGATAACTGGGGCCTTTCGGGCCAGATTGATGCCAATCTTGGTCCGGTCAAGCTGACCTCGATCACCGCCTATCGCAAGTCACACTCGATCACCAACCAGGACTCGGATTTCACCAGCTTTGACCTGCTGGGCAAGAACGCGGCTGACGTGAACATCGATACCTTCACGCAGGAACTGCGCTTCAGTTCGAACTGGGATGGTCCGTTCAGCGTTCTGGCTGGCGCCTTCTACTTCAACGAAAAGGTCAACCAGACCGGCGCGATCGATTACGGCACGGGCTTCCGTTCCTTCGCCAACCTCTCGATCCAGCAGGCTAGCGGCGGCGCACTGAACGTTGGCGGCGGCGCATTCGGTTCCGACCTTGAAACCACTTTCGGCACTCTGGAAGGCAACCCGACCAAGTACACCGGCCAGTTCTTCAAGGCCGGGCGGGTATTCACCGAAAACGCCAACCTGAAGGATGAGGCTTTCACCCTGTTCGCCCAGGCCGATTTCAAGGTCATGGATCGCCTGACCTTCACCGGCGGCGTTTCCTATACCCATGACAAGAAGGATTTCGTGACCAATGACGTTTCGAGCGAAGCGTTCTCGGCCATTGATCTCGATGCGGCCGCTTATGCGCCGTTCCGCAATGCCCTGATCAAGAACGGTGCCATTGCCCAGCAGGTGGGTACCGCACTGGGCCTTGGTCGCAGCGCATCCGTGGCTGAAATCACGGCATTCGCCACGGGTACCAGTGCTGCTGGCGCTGCTGGTGCAACGGCCTACGCCACGCAGATCGTTCCCGGCGCGACTGCTTTCGCCAATGCCAACCAGAACAACCCGGCAGCCAACCCGCTGGCTGGCCTGAAGGGTCCGCTCCAGCTGGTGCCGCCTTTCCTCAACGTGCCCAACGCGCTTGAAACGGGCAAGCTGAGCGATGGCCACTGGAACTGGACCGCGCGCCTCGCCTTTGATGTTACCGAGGGTGTGAACGCGTATCTCAGCTTTGCCACCGGCTATAAGGCCGCTTCGGTCAACCTCTCGCGCGATAGCCGTCCCACGGCTGCCGACCTGACCTCGATCAGCACCAATGCGGCCTATGCCGCGCTGCGCCTGACCAACCTCGGCTCGGGTAGCCGTTATGCCCTGCCAGAGGAATCGACGGTCTATGAAGCCGGCGTGAAGGCCAAGTGGGCTACCGGCAACGTCAACATTGCGGTGTTCAAGCAGACCATCAAGGGCTTCCAGTCGAACATCTTCACCGGCACCGGCTTCTTCCTCGCCAATGCGGGCAAGCAATCGGTTCGCGGCGTAGAATTCGAAGGCAATTTTAAGCCCATTCCGGAGCTGACACTCAGCCTTGCAATGACCTACCTCGATCCGAAGTATGACGAGTTCAAGCTCTCGGCCTTTGGCGACCTTTCGGGCACCATGCCTGCGGGCGTAACCCAGTTTGCTACCGTGCTCGGCATGCAGTGGAACCACGAATTCGGCAACGGCGATCGCCTGATCCTCCACGCCGACTATCGTCACGAAGACAAGTTCCGTCTGGTTGAAGGTCTGCCGGGTCTGGTGGTCAAGAACTCGGCCGGTGTGGTCACCTCGACCGCTGCCGCGCTGCAGGCTGCGACCGATTTTGCCCAGACGATCAACAACGTTGATGCTTCGATCACCTATGCGCTCGGCAGCGGTCCGGAGTTCACGATCTGGGGCCGCAACGTGCTCAACAAGCGGACCATCCTGCAGATCTTTGACTCGCCAGCCCAGTCGGGTTCGATCTCGGGCTATCCCAGCGAGCCGCGCACCTATGGTGTATCGGCCCGCTATCGCTTCTGAGCCCTTCGGTCATGAACAAAGGGAAGGGGCTGCTGCGGCGGCCCCTTTTCTGTTTGGCGGTGCTGGCGGGTGCGCTGGCCGCCTCTGCGCCGCCTGATCCGGCAAAGCTCTGCGCCGCAGGGGAGCCGGACGCCGCCATCGCGGCCTGCAGCACGATCATCGGCAAGGACGGGCCGGACCACGAGGCGCTGGCCGCCGCCTTCTTCGACCGGGCCTTGGCGCGCCATCACCGATCGCGGCAGCGCATGGCGATCAGGGGCGGCGACAAAGCGGCGGCGCGTGACCTGCGCGGCGCACTGGCGGACTATTCCCGCGCAATCCGGCTCGATCCGGGCTTGGCGGTGGCCTATGTCAACCGCGGGATCATCCGCTATGAAACCGGGCAGTTCGCTGCTGCTGTGGGTGACTACGATGCTGCGATCCGCCTGCGGCCCGACTTGCCCGAGGCCTGGAACAACCGCAGCCTCGCGCGGCACAGGCTTGGTCTCTATGAGCAGGCGAAAGCGGATTTTGACCAGACGATCCGGCTCGAAAAGAACCTGGGTAACGCCCTGATCAACCGCGAGCTGGGGCCTCTCCCGATAGCCCGGTAATCACACCACCGCTTCGCTCTCCAGCGCGCAGTCTGCGCCGCTGCCGGTTTCAACCTGCAAGGTGGCGTGGCCAATGCCGAAGTCATGTTCCAGCTCGTGCGCAAGCTCATGCAGGAACGCGTCGCCCGGATAGCCGCCGGGGATCACGAGGTGGGCGGTAAGCGCGGTCTCGGTGGTGCTCATCGGCCAGATATGGAGATCGTGGACGGCCGCGACGCCGGGTTGGCTGGTCAGGAACGCGCGCACTTTCCCGTGGTCGATGCCATCGGGAACGCCGAGCAGACCCATCCGCAGTGATGCCATGAACAGGCCCCAGGTGCTCCAGCCGATCACCGCCAGAACGATCAGGCTGGTCAGCGGATCGATCCACTGCCAGCCGGTTCGCACGATGATGAAACCGGCGATCACCACCGCCAGCGATACCGCCGCATCGCCCGCCATATGGATGAAGGCGCCGCGCTGGTTGATGTCGTGATGACGGTCGCGGAAAAACAGCAGTGCGGTGAGGGTGTTGATCACGATGCCTACCGCGGCCACGGCCATCATTGTGCCGCCGCCAACCGGCTCGGGATTGATGAAGCGGTGGATCGTCTCGCTGCCAATCGCGCCAATCGCGGCGATCAGCAGGGCGGCATTGGCGAGCGCGGCAAGGATCGAGGAGCTTTTGAAGCCATAGGTAAACCGCGCAGAAGGTGGCCGCGCGGCGAGCACCGATGCGGTCCAGGCAATGATCAGCCCGAGCACGTCCGACAGGTTGTGTCCGGCATCAGCCACCAGCGCCATCGAGCCTGAAATGAACCCGTACGTCGCTTCCACAAGGACAAAGCCGGTATTCAGCGCAATACCAATCGCAAAGGCGCGGCCGTGAACGGCGGAACCATGCGAATGGCCGTGGCCATGACCGTGATCATGCCCGTGATGGTGATGTGCGCCCAATTTTCCGGCCTTTTTGCTGCTTACTGACACCGTTGCAGATTTGCCGCAGTGCAGCAAGATTCGACTCGGGTCCAATAGCCGGAATTTCGTCAAAGTCAGTCAGAAATGCCCAATTGCGACGAATTGTTACGCTGTAACAGTCCATTTTGGAATCTTCTTACCATTGCGGCGCGCACGGGGATTTCGGGGTGCCAGACTGTCAACAGACTGTCACACTTGGGTGTTCTTTAGCGCGGCGAGTGGCTTTAGAACGCCGCCAGCGCCGGTTCTGCGAGTGATTCGCGGTACCGAACCGAATTTGTGCATTTTCATTCCTGACTCAGGAAAACGGGGCAAGATACCATGCAATTCAAGACTTTCCTTACCGCCACTGCGGCCAGCCTGCCGATCGTTCTCGGTTTTGCTACACCGGCTTACGCCCAGTCGACCGGTACGATTGAAACCGACGAACAGCCGGCGATCATCGTCACCGGCGCACGCGCCAAGGAAGGCGTCAGCGGCTATGTGACCCCCGATTCGACCAAGTCGCGCGGTGTGATCACCCAGGAACTGATCGAGCGTCAGGGTGCCGGTAACTCGATCCTCAACACGATCAACCAGATCCCCGGCGTGAACTTCACCAACAGCGATGCCTATGGCTCGTCGGGCGGCAACCTGCGTATCCGCGGCTTTGACGGCAACCGCATTTCGCTGACCTTCGACGGTTTCCCGCTCAACGATTCGGGCAACTACGCGATCTTCTCGAACCAGCAGCTTGATGGTGAACTGATCGAGCAGGTCAACGTCAACCTTGGCACCACCGACATCGACAGCCCTACGGCTTCGGCTGCTGGCGGTACGGTCAACTATCGCACGATCACGCCTTCGCACGATCTGGGTGCGCGGCTGAATGCAACCTTCGGCACCTACAACTATCGCCGCATCTTCGGCATGTTCCAGTCGGGTGATCTGACCAGCAGCGGCCTGCGCCTGTTCGTCGCGGCGAGCAACGCCCGCAACGACAAGTTCAAGGGCCCGGGCGAAATCTACAAGCAGCAGTACAACGCTCGTATCTATCAGCCGATCGGCAGCAATGGCGATTTCGTCAGCCTTGCGGCGCACTACAACCAGAACCGCAATGCCTTCTATCGCAACCCTTCGATCAGCGACATGCGGACCCTGTTCGCCGCATCGACGGTGACGATCCCTGCGACGTCGGCGATTTCGGCAGCCGCTCCGCTTGACCTTTCGACCCTGCCGGGAGCCCAGGTGCAAAGCCTGTACGCGTTCGAAAACGACGCGAACTGCACCCAGCCCAACGCGGTTAATGGTACGGCACAGAACTATGGCGCCACCGGCGTTACCTGCACCAACTTCTATGGCGTTCGCGTAAATCCGTCGAACACCGGCAACCTGCGCTTCAACTCGCGCTTCACGCTGGCTGACAACCTGATCTTCACGGCAGACGCCAGCTGGCAGTACGTCCTCGCCAACGGCGGTGGTTACACCACGCTGGCCGAAAGCAACGTGCTGGCCAAGGGTTCGAACACCACTGGCCCGGGCGTTGATTTCAACAAGGACGGTGACTTCCTCGACACCGTCGGGTTCTACACCCCGAACAACACCAACACCCGCCGTATCACCGCGATCACCTCGCTGGTTTACACCCCTGCCGCTGGCCACACGATCCAGCTGTCTTACACCTTTGACCGTGCCCGCCACCGTCAGACCGGTGAATGGGGCTATCTTGATGCCGCCGGTCAGCCGCTCGACGTCTTCGGCGGCCGCAACAGCGGCGGCGTTTTCGCTTCCGACGGCTTCAAGCTGCAGCAGCGCGACCGTACCTCTATCGCTCTGCTCAACCAGGTTTCGGGCAAGTACGTCGGCAAGTTCATGGAAGAAAAGCTGCGTGTAGAACTTGGCATCCGCGCCCCGTTCTTCCATCGTGACCTGACCAACAACTGCTACACCCAGACGAGCGGCAGCGGCTTTGCTACCTGCACCAGCCAGCCGCTATCGGCGCTGACGATCGTTCCGGCCACGCAGGTTGCTCCGTTCCCGAGCGGCTCGCTCTATGCGCCGTTCCACACGACCTATAACTTCCACCAGATCCTGCCGAGCGCCGGTTTCAGCTACAAGCTGACCGACGCGATGAGCCTTTCGGCGAACTGGTCGAAGGGCTTCTCGGCGCCGCGCACCGATAACCTCTATCGTCAGCCGATCGTGAAGGTCGATCCGGAAACCACCGACGCCTATGACCTCAACTTCCGCTATTCGAACTCGACGCTGCAGGCGCAGGTTTCGGGCTGGCTGATCAACTTCAAGAACCGCATCGTCACCTCGTTCGACTCGGTTCAGGGTATCTCGGTTGACCGTAACGTCGGCCGTGTTCAGGGTTATGGTATCGATGCCGGGTTCGCCTGGCGCGCTTCGCCGCTGATCACCCTGTTCGGCAATGCTTCGTACAACCACAGCGAGCTGAAGGATAACATCCTGCTCGGCAATGCCACGACCCCGTCGACCACGCAGATCTTTGCACCGACGGCAGGCAAGCGGGTTACCGAAACCCCGGCCTGGACCTTTGGCGGCCGTGCCCAGCTGAACCTTGATCCGTTCACCGTGGGTGTTCAGGCCAAGCATGTTTCCAGCCGCTTCGCTACCGACGTGAACGACGTCATCTCGCCGGCCTATGATCTGGTCGACCTCGATGTTCGCTTCTCGATGGAGCAGTTCGGCTTCAAGAAGGCCTATCTGCAGCTGAACGTCGATAACCTGTTCGACAAGGCCTACTTCGGTAACATCTCGACCCAGATCAACGCTGGCAACATCTGCCCGACTGGTGCGACCTGTGCTGCCAACAGTGCCAACCCCAACTTCTCGCTGGGTTCGCCGCGCACCATCCGCGCGTCGGTTAACGTTGGTTTCTGATCCGGGCTTGCCCGTTCAAAGCTAAAGGGAAAGGGGCGCTTCGGCGTCCCTTTCTTTTTGTGCGGGCGGGGGGCGCTCCTTTCAAAAAATAGCTCGTCATCCTGAACTCGTTTCAGGATCCATTTCTCCACTCAGACCGAAGCCCCGTTAGGCAAGCAATGCCTCACGGTTTGCTTCTCCCCGTCGGGAACTGGGCTCACGGCACGATGGATCCTGAAACGAGTTCAGGATGACGAGGGTGGGCGGGAGCTGCGGAAATTACGCGGCCCCAATTCCGCCAGCACTCACACCTCAATCATAAACGCACTCATCAAAGTCCGATGTCTTGATGACCCGGCTTGACCGCGCGATCGCGTTGCCGTGCCTGCGGGTAAAGCCGCCCGGATCAACCACTTCGCGCTTTTTGGGGTTGGGGAGGGCGGCGGCGATCCTTGCGGCTTCCACCGTGCTCAGCCGCGCGGCGGAGTGGCCATAGTACCGCTGCGATGCCGCCTCTGCGCCATAGGTGCCGACGCCGGTCTCGGCGACGTTGAGGTACACTTCCATGATCCGGCGCTTGCCCCAGATGTTCTCGATCAGCACGGTGAACCAGGCCTCAAGCCCTTTGCGGAAATAGCCGCCGCCCTGCCACAGGAACACGTTCTTGGCGGTCTGCTGGCTGATCGTCGATCCGCCGCGAATGCGCCCGCCGCGCTGGTTGCGCTCAAAGGCCTTTTGCATCGCATCAACGTCAAAGCCCGAGTGGCTGCAGAACTTTCCGTCCTCCCCTGCGATCACCGCGGCGACCATGTTGCGGTCTATGCGAGAGAGCGGCGTCCAGTCTTTCTCGATGCCGTTAGGGTCCATGATCATCGTTGCGGTGATCGGCACCGGCAGCCATTTCAGCAGCACAACATAGAACAGACTAAGGCCGACAAACCACACGATGGCGCGCGCCACCCACCAGCACGAGCGGTAAAACCAGCCGCGGTTGGGGCTGGGGCGGGGCAGGCGGGGAAGGCGGAGGCGGCGCAGCATCTGCGGCAGGTCTAGCCGCTACTGACGGCTTCGCCAATATTGATCGTCTGGTTCCTGTTGCATTGGCAGCGAAGATCGCTGAATGGGCCGGACCGGAGGGTCCCAAAATGCCGATAAAACTGTCCGTTTCCGCAATCGTGTTGGCGCTTGCTTTGTCATCGCCTGCTCTGGCCGAGGAACGCGATTTCTGCGCCAACCGGCCGGGGCTCGATACGCCTGCCTGTACGCTGGCGCCGGGTGACGCGATGATCGAGGTCGGGCTGCTAGGCTGGAGCCATCAGGGCGATGCCGCAGGCCGCGATGATACGCTGACGCTGGGTGACACCACCTTGCGGCTGGGCCTTACGCCGCGATCCGAGATTGATTTGGGCTTTACCTCTTACGTCCGTGACCGGACGCGCGATGCATCGGGCGTGAGCTCTTCCGCCAGCACCGGCGATGCGACCATCGCCTTCCGCCGCGGGCTTGCGGGACCGAACGGGCCGATTGCCCTTCAGGCCTATGTCTCGCTGCCGGTGGGCAAGTCGCCGGGTGGCGCGGGCGATTGGGGCGCGGGCATGCTGGTGCCGATGGGGTTCAACCTTGGTCATGGCTTCCAGTTCACCCTTACGCCCGAGGCCGATGCGGCGGTGAATGCCAGCGGATCTGGGCGGCACTTCGCCTTCGGCAGCGCGGCGGGGATTTCGCATGGGCTGGGCAAGGCGCTGTCGCTGACCGTTGAGGCGAGTGTCTTTCGCGATCTCGACCCTTCAGGCCACGATACGCAGGCCATGGTTGCGGAATCGCTTGCATGGCAGGCGGGTAAGCGGTTCCAGTTGGATATTGAGGCCGACGAGCGACTGGCCGGCGGTGTCCCCGATCACTCGCTGATGGTTGGTCTCGCGCGGCGTTTCCGCTGAACCACAGCTCTGTCGAAATTTTTTTGGCGCTGCGGGAATAATCTCCGCCCTGCCGCGTTGTATCTCTGTGCAAGGTGAAACGCAGCTTCTGCTGATCGCTCTGCCGCCCCGAAATTGGAGATTACGATGATCAAGAAGCTTATGTCCTGCGCTGCTGCTGCGGCTCTTATCGCTGCCGGCGCGACATCGCTGAGCGCTACCGCCAATGCCCGCGAAGGCGCACAGTCAGTCGGCGGCGGCGTGAAGTGCTATTACTATCTCGGCGTCCAGTACTGCTACAAGGGCGTCTAAGCCCTTCCAGCGTCTGCGCTGAACAGAGAAAACCCCGCAGATCCGGCTTGGTTCTGCGGGGTTTTTCTTGTCTGCCTTGCGGGTTGCCCCAAGGACTATCAGCCCGCCGGAAGCAGGCGCTTTTCACCAGCGATCTTCAGCATCGCCTTTTGCAGCTTTTCGAAAGCGCGCACTTCGATCTGGCGGACGCGCTCGCGGCTGACGTTGTACTGCTGCGAGAGGTCTTCGAGCGTCTTGGGCTCGTCGATCAGGCGGCGTTCGGTCAGGATGTGCTGTTCGCGCTCGTTCAGCGCGCCCATCGCCTCGGCGAGCAGCGCGTGGCGGTGGCCGGCTTCCTGCGCATCGGCGACCATTTCGTCCTGCAGCGGGCCGTTGTCCTCCAGCATGTCCTGCCACTGGCCTTCGCCATCTTCGTTGAACGAGATGTTGAGGCTGGCATCGCCGCCCATCATCATGCGGCGGTTCATGTTGACCACCTCATGCTCGGAAACGCCCAGCTTGGTGGCGATTGCCGTCACCTGATCGGGGTGAAGATCCGAATCCTCATAGGCATCGAGGTTCTTCTTCATCCGGCGCAGGTTGAAGAACAGCTTCTTCTGCGCGGCGGTGGTGCCCATCTTGACGAGGCTCCACGAGCGCAGGATGAATTCCTGGATCGAAGCCTTGATCCACCACATCGCGTAGGTCGCGAGGCGGAAGCCGCGATCGGGTTCGAATTTCTTGACGCCCTGCATCAGGCCGATGTTGCCTTCGGAAATCAGCTCGGAAACCGGCAGGCCATAGCCGCGATAGCCCATGGCGATCTTCGCCACGAGCCGCAGGTGGCTGGTAACCAGCTGCTTGGCCGCTTCGGGATCCTGATGTTCGGCGTAACGCTTTGCCAGCATGTATTCCTGCTCGGGAGCGAGCATCGGAAACTTGCGGATCTCTGCGAGATAGCGGTTCAGACCGGCATCGCTGTTCAGCGCAGGAACTGAAGTTGGCGCAGCCGGCAGGTTGCTGTCGTGTTCGGACATGGTCTTCATAATCCTTTCTTCGTCGGCTTACCCTTGCTGGACCCTTAATAGGCATCCATCGGTGGTAACCACTGGGAGTTATTATAGTTCAATCGATAGAAAAATTCACGATAATTCGACGAGCAGCGCCTCCATGTCGGCGGGCAACTTGGCGGAAAAGTGCAGATGCTCGCCCGTAACGGGGTGGATGAAGCCAAGCTCGGCGGCGTGCAGGGCCTGGCGGTGGAAATCCAGATTGTTGAGTTTGGCGCGCACTTTTGCGTGGATTCGTCCATAGGCTGGATCGCCCAATAGCCCATGGCCAATTGACGCCATATGAACGCGTACCTGGTGGGTTCGCCCGGTTTCAAGCCGGCATTCGACGAGGGCAGCGCCGTTCAGCCGCTTCACGGTCTTGTAATGGGTGACCGAATGCTTGCCGCGGCCGGTATCTTCGTCGTCGGGGATCAGCGCCATCTTCTTGCGGTCTTTGTTCGAGCGGGCGATGGTGCCACTGACGGTTCCCGCCACCGGCATCGGATGCCCGCCAACGATCGCGAGGTAGGCGCGCTCGATTGAATGGTCTGAGAACTGCCGCGCCAGCCCTTCGTGCGCCTTGTCCGACTTGGCGACCACCAAGAGCCCCGAGGTATCCTTGTCGATCCGGTGGACAATCCCTGGCCGTGCAACACCGCCTATGCCCGATAGCTGGCCCTTGCAGTGGTGGAGCAGCGCGTTGACTAGCGTGCCGTCCAGATTGCCCGCCGCCGGGTGGACCACCAGCCCGGCGGGCTTGTCGACGACGATCAGCCACTCGTCCTCATAGGCGATGGTCAGGGGAATATCCTGCGCCTGCGCCTCGGACGGGATCGCGGCGGGGACGCGGATGGTGAAGGGCGTGCCCGCGGTGGGCTTCAGCGAGCCTTGCGAAACCGGCTTGCCGCCCAGCTCCACCCGGCCTTCGCCCATCAGCGCCTTGACGCGTTCACGGCTGAGCCCGCTGGCCGAGGCGAGGGCCTTATCGAGCCGCTCCCCCCCATCAGCGATCACGCCGGAAATGATGTCTTCTCCCCCGTTCATGTTAAGGTAGTTGGGTATGGAGATCAGGGTGACAAGTGGCGCAATGGCCACACTACGCAAAGAAGCGCAATTGGCCGCCCCGAACGAGGCCTGCGGGCTGCTGCTGGGGCAGGGCGGGGTGATCGAAAACGCGCAGCTTTGCGCCAATGTTTCGCCTGATCCCGCGCGCCATTTCGAAATCGACCCCGCCGCACTGATCGCCGCGCACAAGGCTGAGCGCGAGGGCGGGCCGCAACTGATCGGCTATTGGCACTCGCACCCGAATGGCCTTTCCGATCCCTCCGCCACCGATCGCGAACAGGCGACCGGCGATGGCCGGGTCTGGGCGATTGTCGCGGACGAGGGGGTAACCTTTTGGCAGGACACAATTGATGGCTTTGAAGCGCTTCCCACGCGACTCATCGAAGGCTAAGGAACGCTAACCAAGTCAGTGAAAGCCCATCCATGACCATTTCCGCCATAGACCTTGCCTCCATGCTCTGTTCGCGGCTGTGCCACGATATGTTGAGCCCGGTGGGGGCGATGGCGAACGGGCTGGAGCTGCTCGCCGAGGAGCGCGACAGCGAGATGCGGGTGCGGATTGTCGAGCTGCTCGAACAGAGCGCCAAGACCAGCGCCGACAAGCTCAAGTTCTTCCGGCTGGCCTTCGGCGCGGCGGGCGGCTTTGGCGATGCGGTGCCGGTGGACGAGGCACGCTCGGTGATCGAGGCGCTGGCGGGTGCCCGCATCACGCTGGAATGGAATGTTGCTTCACCGACCCTGCCGAAGCCTGCGGTGAAGGTGCTGCTCAATCTCGCGCTGTTCGGGATCGAGGCGCTGGTACGCGGCGGCACATTGGAACTGGGCGCGGAACTGCGCGACGGTTCGAGCGAGATTGTTGTCCGCGCTACGGGTCCGAAGATCGCCTTTGACGAAACCGTCGGCAAGGCGCTTGATGGCAGTCTGCCCGAGAGCGAACTTTCCAGCCGCACCGCGCCAGCCGCGCTGATCCACCAGCTGGCCGCTGGCCTTGGTGGCGGCCTGCAATATGCCCTCAGCCCCGAAGCGCTCGTGATGGGCGCGGTTTTGCCTGCGAACTGACCGGCGATGGCTGGCGACATGCGTGACTGGCTGGTCCATGCCCACGTGCCATCGCCCAATTTCAACGCGCGGCTGTTGCCCGTCACGATGGTGGTGCTCCACTACACCGGCCTGCCGACCGCCGAGGAGGCATTGGCGCGGCTGACCGATGGCGGCCACGCCAATCCGGTGTCTGCGCATTACATGATCGACGAGGCCGGCAAGGTCATCCAGCTGGTCGATGAAGAACACCGCGCCTGGCACGCGGGCGCGAGTTACTGGCGCGGCATTCGCGATGTGAATTCGGCCAGCGTCGGCATCGAGATCGTCAATCCCGGGCACGAATGGGGCTACACCGATTTCCCCGATGCGCAGATCGAGGCGCTGCTGCCGCTGCTGGGCGACATCAAGAAGCGGCACGGCATCTCGCGGTCCAACGTGGTCGGCCATTCGGACATTGCCCCGGCGCGCAAGATGGACCCTGGCGAGAAGTTCCCGTGGGAGCGACTGGCGCGCCACAAGCTCGCCCTGCCGATGCCGCGGCCGTCATACCAGCAGGTATTCGACAACGACGGCGCCTTTTACCTTGCGCTGGAGCGGTTTGGCTATGACATCACCGATGGACCTGCCGCGGTGCGCGCCTTCGAGCGGCGCTGGCGGCCGGACCTGATCACCGGCGAAGTCGACGGCGAGATCTGCGCGCTGCTGTTCGAGCTGTTGCTGCAGCGGGATTTGGGGAAGGCGCGGTAGGTTGGTGCTTTTCGTGAAGCGTGCTAGGGCGATCCCGCCAGGGGGCCGGGCAGCCGCGTCAGGGGTAACTCTGCCGAGGAAAGTCCGGGCTCCACGAAACAAGGGTGGCGGGTAACGCCCGCCGGGCGCAAGCCTAGGGAAAGTGCCACAGAGAGCAGACCGCCTGCGGGGTTCGCCCCAAGGGTAAGGGTGAAAGGGTGCGGTAAGAGCGCACCGGGGTGCTGGTAACGGCGCTCGCATGGCAAACCCCACCCGGAGCAAGACCGAATAGGGGCGGCGCGCTGGTTCGCAAGGATCAGCAGGTGTGTTTCGCACCAGATCGCCCGGGTTGGTTGCTTGAGCCGCGCAGCAATGCACGGCCTAGAGGAATGGTTGCCAGTGCGGATACGGTCTCTTCTGGGATACCGTCCGCGCTACAGAACCCGGCTTACAGGCCCCCTGGCTTTATTTCCTGTTCGGGTTCCAGCAGTCGCAGGATCGGTTTGTGGAACACCACCATGAACAGGCTCGCCGAACCGGCGACTGCAGCAAGCAAGGTCCAATAAAGCGGCGCCCCCAGCGGTTCATAGAAACGCCCCATCCAGCCGAGCAGGAAATAGCTGAGCATCGTGCTCGCCTGCATGATCGCCATCATTGTTGCGTTTACAGAAGCGGGGGAATCGCGAGAGACGAGCGACTGGATTGGCGGCTCGATCCATCCGAAGCTGAAATCAAAGACAAAGAAGAACAGGATCCAAAGCAGGATCGGCACCAGCGGCAGCAGGGCAAACCCGGCGACCAGAAGGAAAGCAAGTGCGATACCGCCATAACCAATTACCAGCTTGGTGAAATCATGCGGCTCGCGGCGACTTTTGTTCATGGCAATCCACAGGCGGCTGGAGATCATGACGCCAGCAACTGTGAACAGGCCATCGATGGTTCCCATCCAGGTTACCGGCATCTCCCAGCCCAAGATATTGCGATCAACTGCGGTGTCAGCCCAGACAAACATGATGCCATAGGGTTGCAAGGCCGCTGTATTATAGAGCGTATAGGGCACCAGAAGGCACAAGATCGCACCAATCCGGCGCCACTCCGCCCGGGTCAGCTTTTGTCGGACGCTGCGCGGGGCAAGGTCACCAGACGGGAGATAGCGCTGTCCCGCCAGATAGGTGGCAAGTCCGATCAACATGCCGATGCCGGCGACGCCGAAACCCCAGTGCCACGATACTTTCTCGCCCAGCGTACCAATCACCAGCGGCGCGATCAGGGCGCCGATGTTCAGGGTGATCAGGTAAATGCCAAAGGCCCGGGTGCGGCGGTGGTCTTCCTGTGAATAGAGCAGGCCAACCTGCGCATACATATTGCCGATCACGCCGCCCGCGCCGAGCACGATCAGCGACAGGGCAACAAGGAACAGGTGTTCCGACGCCATGGTCAAATGTCCGGCCGACATCATCAGGCAGCCCAGCGTTACCGTCCGCCGCTTGCCCAGCACTCGGTCACCCAGCCAGGCCCCCAGCAGCGGCGTGCCGCTGATAAGCCCTGAATAGATGCCATAGGTCTGCGCGGCAAAGGCCAGATCGGTCAGCGGCCCGAACAGGCTTTCCAGTGCCGAGCGGAATGCCCGGAGGCCGATCACGTCTTGCGCATGATCAGGCAGCAGCAGGTACTTGGTCATGTAAAGCATGAGCAGCGCCTGCATTCCGTAGAATGAAAAACGCTCCCACAGGTGGGTGGTGGCAAGGACTGTCAGACCGCGCGGATGGCCGAATAGCTGTGCTTGCTCTGCCGGTTCGTCCATCAATGCCCCTGGCTGCCCTGTTGTCCGTGGGTAAGACTATGGGAATACCCGGGAAAGACAAAACAATATTAGGAATAATCGATAAGATAATGATTTTTACCTAAAGATATTGGATTTGCCTGCGCGATTACCGGTTTCTGGCGGAATTGCCGCATCCGATTATTCCCGCTATCCATAGCCATATGGCCGAACCATCCGTCCCTCCGCGTTCGTTTTCTGAGTCTCTCAGGGGTAAGGACTGGCTCGACGTTGGTCGTCGCGGACAAAAGGGGCACTTGTTCGAAGATCTGTACCACCGCTCGGTCCGCATGGGCTGGACGGCGTTCTTCGGGCTGTTCGCACTGGTGTTTCTGGCGCTGAACCTGTTCTTTGCCGGGCTCTATCTGCTTGATGCCGAAGGTCTGGTGCACGGCGTCGATACCGGAACGACGAGCCCCTTCCTGCGGTGCTTTTTCTTCAGCGTCCACACCATTGCCACTGTCGGCTATGGCAACGTCTATCCCGCCTCGCTCTATGTAAACGCGGTTGTGGTGATCGAGATTGCCGTGGGCATTCTGGTGATCGCGCTGACATCGGGCCTCGCGTTCGCCCGGTTTTCGATCCCGACAGCGCGGATCCTGTTTTCCGACGTGGCGATTGTACGCATGTTCGAGGGCGTTCCGACGCTGATGTTCCGCGCCGCCAACCAGCGCAACAACTTCATCGTCGAGGCCAGCGTGCGGCTATCGTTACTGCGTACCGAGGCTGACGGGGATGGAACCTTGCGACGGTTCTATGATCTGCCCCTGGTGCGATCGACATCTCCAGCCTTTTCGCTGTCATGGCTGGTGATGCACCGGATCGATGAGGCCAGCCCGCTCTACGGGATGAAGCAGGAAGACTGGGAGGCAAGCGGCGATGAGCTGGTTGTGCTGATGACAGGCACCGATTCAAGCCTTGCCCAGTTCATTTCTGCCCGCCATGCCTTCGGTCCGGACCGCGTGAAGTGGAACCACCGTTTTGCCGATATCCTTGGCACAGACAGCGACGGGCGGCGATGGATCGATTACGGCCGCTTCCACGAAATCCAGCCCGAAGGATAGGCTGGGATCAGCCCCGGCCAACCCCGGTGTAGGCAAAGCCCTTCGCGCGCATCTCCGCAGGCTCATAGACGTTCCGCAGATCGACCAGCACCGGGGCGTTCATCAGCGCCTTTACCCGCTCGAAATCGAGCGCGCGGAAGGCATCCCATTCGGTGACGATCACGGTGGCGTCAGCGCCTTCGATGGCGGCATAGGCGCTGTTGCACATGGTAACATCGGGCATCATCGGCGCGGCGAGTTCCATGCCTTCAGGATCATATGCGGAAACCTGCACCCCAGCATCGGCCAGAGCCATGGCAATCGCGATCGAAGGGCTGTCGCGCATATCATCGGTATTCGGCTTGAAGGTGAGGCCAAGCAGCGCGACCTTCTTGCCGCGCGCCGCTTCCATGCCGCCCAGCGCGTCGATCACCTTGCGGCCCATGGCGCGCTTGCGGGCTTCGTTGACCTTGACCACGGCTTCGACAATGCGTGTGGGCGCTTCGTAATCCTCGGCAGTTTTCAGCAGGGCGAGCGTGTCCTTGGGGAAGCACGATCCGCCATAGCCGGGGCCGGCGTGAAGGAACTTTGATCCGATACGGCCATCCATGCCGATCCCGCGGCTGACGTCCTGCACGTCTGCGCCAACCTTTTCGCAAAGGTCTGCCATCTCGTTGATGAAGGTGATCTTCACGGCGAGGAAGGCGTTGGCGGCATATTTGATCAGTTCCGACGAGCGGCGGCTGGTCATCAGGATCGGCGCCTTGTTGAGGAACAGCGGGCGGTAAACCTCGTTCATCACACCGCGCGCCCATTCGTCATCGGTGCCGATGACGATGCGGTCCGGCCGCTTGAAATCGCTGATGGCCGCGCCCTCGCGCAGGAATTCAGGGTTTGAGGCAACGGCAAAGCGGTGCTTTGGTGCGGCAGCAGTCAGGATGCGTTCAACCTCGTCGCCTGTGCCAACGGGGACAGTCGACTTGGTGACGATCACCGCGTCATTGGAAAGGCTCGCGCCCACTTCCTCGGCAACGGCATAGACGAAAGACAGGTCGGCATGGCCATCACCACGGCGGCTGGGGGTGCCTACAGCGATGAAGATCGCGCTGGCGCCCGCAATGCCTTCGGCCAGATCGGTGGTGAAGCTCAGGCGTCCGGCCTTCACATTGCCCGCTACCAGCTCGGCAAGGCCGGGCTCATAGATCGGCATGACGCCCGCATTCAGGCGCTCGATCTTTGAGGGATCCTTGTCAATGCAGACAACCTCGTGGCCGAAATCGGCGAAACATGCCCCCGAAACCAGGCCGACATAGCCCGATCCCACCATCGCAATCTTCATGAAGCGCTCCTCGTTACGGTGCTTATAGCGCCGTCATCGTCGCGTGTCTCGATAAGCCAGCGATCTGTGCCTTCAAGCCCCAACGCGGTAAGTTTGCCCGAATCATAGGCCCCGGTATCGATCCCGATACGGTTCGCCAGCACTTCGGCTTCGGCCATGATCGAATGGCCGTGAACCACGATATAGCCGTGATCGCCGCCATGGCTGAGGAACGGCTCGCGAATCCAGCGCAGGTGGCTGACGCGCTGATCACCCAGCGGCACATTCGGCTGGATCCCGGCGTGGACGAACAGGTAGTCGCCGACGACGATCGAATCTTCAAAGCTGCGCAGGAAATCGAGATCTTCCTTTGGCACGGCGTCGAACATCAGTTCCTGCACTTCGCCCAGTTCTGCAGCGGAATAGGCGAGCGGGTCTATCGGGTAACTCAGCAGTGTCTCGCGTCCACCATATTTCAGGAAGGGCCGCAACGTTTCCAGATCGCCAAACGATTCGAGGAACATTTCCTCATGGTTGCCCATGATGAAGCGCATCTGCCGCACCTGCGACCACATCCGCACCGCCTTGATCACACCGGCAGAGTCCGGCCCGCGATCAACCAGATCGCCGAGCAGGATCACCGTGGTATCGGCTGGCCCGCGCGCCTTGTTGTCCTGCTCGATCGCTTCGGCGAGCGAGACCAGCAGATCGAGCCGTCCATGAATATCACCCACCGCATAGATACGCTGCCCCGCAGGCACAGCCGGCAGGGCGCGTTCCGGCTTGGAGCTGAAAAGGGATCGGATGGTTTTGAACATGGTCAGTTTTATTAGCCTTTGGGCGGGTCGCCCTTAGTCCCAGCCGTTAGCGCAAGCAACTTTTCCGTTTTGTGAATGGCTGCCCGGCGAGGGGCGGCGTTGCCTGATTGCAACAGGTTTGGGCCTTATCGGACAAGGTGCAACATTTTTCTTGTGCAATGCAGCAAAGCGAGTCACAAAAGCTTCACCAGAGCAAAGGTTGGCCCAAAAAAGAGGCTTCCGGCGCTGGTGCAGGTGGGACGAAGCAACTCAATAACTGAGGGAATTCTCATGCTTACGTCCATCCGCAGCCTGATGGCTGCTTCCGCCCTCGCTGGCGTCCTTTTCACCGCCGCTCCTGCTTTTGCAGATGAGGCAGCTCCGCCCAGCGACTTCACCATCACCGGCAGCGCCGCGATCGTATCGCAGTATCGCTTCCGTGGTCTTGCCCAGTCGGACAACAAGCCGGCGATCCAGGGTGCAATCACGCTCAGCCACTCGTCGGGTTTCTATATCTCGACCTGGGGTTCCAGCGCATCGGCCGGTACTGCTCCGATCAACATCGGCGGCACTGAAATCGACGTCTATGGCGGTTACACCCACACGTTCAGCGATGCTGGCGTGACGGTTGATGGCGGCGTTTATGGCTATCTCTATCCGGGTGCCACTGCAGGCAACTACTATGAACTGTACGGTTCAGTCGCCAAGACCTTCGGTCCTGCCACCGGCAAGGTAGGCGTCTATTTCGCGCCTGCTCAAAAGGTGTTCAACTTCAACTGGACCTCGCCGACGCGCAGCAACACCTATGTCTATGGTGAACTGAGCAGCGGCATCCCCGGCACGCCGATCACCCTGCACTCGCACCTCGGTTACACCGGCGGTGGCTTCGATTGGGGCAAGGCTTACCTTGACTACAACGTTGGCGCTTCGGTGAAGTGGAAGGCGCTCACGCTCGACGCCTCGCTGGTTGGCACCAACGTCAGCAAGGCTAACATCAACACGGGCTTTGGCTGCGCGAACAACGTTGCCTGCATCACCGCGTTTGATCGTATGTCGAAGACTGTTGGCGTAGTCTCACTGACCGCCAGCTTCTGATCCTTTCCGCAGGAAGGAACGGCGGCCCGTCCCGGAATACCGGGGCGGGCCGCTTTCGTTTGGGCGTGAATGGCGATAAGGTCATCCGAAAGCCAAGCGGAGCCCCCAGTGACCAAATACCTCCACACCATGATCCGCGTTTCCGATCCTGCGGCGACGATCCGGTTCTTCGAGCTGATCGGCCTGAAGGAGATTCGCCGTTACGACAATGAAAAGGACCGCTTCTCGCTGATCTTCCTTGCGGCTCTGGGCGATGAAGGGATTGCCGAGGTTGAGCTCACCCACAACTGGGACGA
The DNA here is from genome assembly GCA_947451145.1 of Sphingomonadaceae bacterium. GTDB lineage: Bacteria > Pseudomonadota > Alphaproteobacteria > Sphingomonadales > Sphingomonadaceae > Novosphingobium. The sequence goes on from CANFXW010000020.1 coordinate 38,834, forward strand.
AAGCGGCTATACCGGTGGACGCAACATGGGCCACCTTGCGTTCCGGGTGGACGATATTTACGCCACCTGCGCCGCGCTGATGGCGGCTGGCGTAACGATCAACCGCCCCCCGCGCGATGGGCACATGGCTTTCGTCAAGACGCCGGACGGTATCTCGATCGAACTGCTGCAGGACGGCTCGCTGCCTCCGCAGGAGCCTTGGGCGAGTATGGAGAATACGGGGAGCTGGTGAGCACGTCGTCCCGGACTTGATCCGGGACCGGTCGCCGGTTCACGCAACCCTGGTTCAATGACGCCAGCGGTCCCGGATCAAGTCCGGGACGACGGAGGCGCGGCCAGTTTCAGCACGACAAACCCCAGCAGCCCGGCCAGCGCAGAGCCGATCAACACGCCAATCTTCGCCGCATCGACCAGCTGGGGCGCGGCGGGAAAAGCCAGCGCGCCGATAAACAGGCTCATGGTAAAACCGATGCCGCAGAGCGCGGACAGGCCCCATAGTTGCAGCCAGCTCGCTCCACTGGGCCTTGGAGCCACGCCCAGTTTTTCGCTCAGCCAGATCGCGCCGAATATGCCGGTCTGCTTGCCGAGGAACAACCCGGCAGCCACCGCCAGCGGCAGGGGGGAGGCGATCAGGTTGGCCAGCCCCTGCGGCAGTTCCACCCCGGCATTGGCAAAGCCAAACAGCGGCACGATCAGATAGGCGCTCCACGGGGCCAGCGCGTGCTCCATGCGCAGCAGCAGGCTGTCACCGTGCTTGCTCAGCCGCAGCGGTATGGTCATTGCAGCGAGCACCCCGGCAATTGTCGGGTGAACACCGCTGTGCAGAACGCAGTACCAGACCAGCAGGCTCGCCAGACAATAGGGCAGGGCGCGCGTTGCGCCTGCGCGGTTCATCAGCGCCATCGCTGCCAGCACAGCCAGCGCTGCGCCGCTCCACAGCAGGTTGATCGTTGCTGTATAGAACAGTGCGATGATCGCCACGGCCCCCAGATCATCGACAATCGCAACCGTCAGCAGGAATACCCTGAGCGAGGGCGGCAGGCGCTTGCCCGCCAGAGCCAGCACGCCCACCGCAAAGGCAATGTCGGTCGCCGCCGGGATCGCCCATCCGGCACCCAGCGGGCGGGCGGTTCCGGCCAGCGCCAGATAGACCAGCGCGGGCAGGGCCATGCCGGCCAGTGCGGCGATCACCGGCAGCCGCCGCCTTGCCGCACTCGCCAGCTCGCCGTCCAGCACCTCGCGCTTGATTTCCAGCCCGACGACAAAGAAGAACACCGCCATCAGCGCATCGTTGATCCAGCCGTGCACGCTCGAAAGCGGTTGAGCCATGACCGGGAAGAACGGATGGTGCAGCAGCTCGTGATAATCGTGCGTGAGCGCTGAATTGGCGGCGATCAGGGCGGCCCCGGCGGCGGCAATCAGGATGATCCCGGCACCGCTGTCGCCATGCGCCAGCCTCACCAGTGCGCTGGCAATTCGTGAAATAAAATTTCGGGAGCGAGGCATTCCGCGTTTTCTTCGATCAAGAGCAGCGTTGCAAGGAAAACCGATTGCAAATAAGTGTAAATGCTTAGGGGCAGATTCGCATCGGGGGATGGCGAAGAGTGAACATGCTGGCAGCGACTTTTACAAGTCTGGGTGAGGGAACTCGCGCCTTCGAATGGTTGCGCCTTGTCGAGTACGAACTCACCCTGTTCGCCGCCTTCTGGTTTGTCTTTGGCATTGCTGACGAGCTGGCTATCGATCTGGTCTATGGCTGGAACCGCCTGTTCCGCCGCCAGCGCACCCATCTGCTCAGCGAAGACATCTCCCGCCGCCCGTTGCTGGGCATGGCCGCCGTGCTGATCCCTGCCTGGCAGGAGGCAGCCGTAATCGGCGCAACGATTACCCATGCGCTGAAGGTCTGGCCGCAAGAACGGCTGCGGCTCTATGTCGGCGTCTATGGCAATGATCCCGCGACGCTGATCGCCGCCATGTCGGCTGTCGGGGCAGATTCGCGCGTGCGGATTGTCATTCATGATGCAGCAGGCCCGACGACCAAGGCCGATTGCCTGAACCGGCTTTATGCCGCGCTGGTAGAGGATGAGGCGCGGGCGCATCAAAAGGCGCGGATGGTTGTCCTCCACGATGCCGAAGACATGGTCCACCCATCGGCGCTGGCGCTGATGGATGTGGCGATCACCGAGGCCGATTTCGTGCAGATCCCAGTGCGGCCCGAACAGCAGAAGGAATCGCGCTGGATCGCCGGGCATTACATCGACGAATTTACCGAGAGCCATGCCAAGGCGATGGTCGTGCGCGATGCGCTGGGCGCGGCGCTGCCTGCCGCGGGCGTTGGCTGCGCCGTCGCCCGCGAGGTGCTTACTGCCATGGCTTTCCGGCGCGGGCATCAGCGCATGGCGGGGCCGTTCGAGGCCGATTGCCTGACCGAAGACTATGAGCTGGGCCTGATGGTTTCCCGCGGCGGCGGCGTCAGCCGGTTCCTGCGGCTGCGCGATGCGCAAGGCTCGCTGATCTCGACGCGCAGTTTCTTCCCCACCGGCCTGCCCGAAGCGGTGCGGCAAAAGACGCGCTGGATGCATGGCATCGCCTTTCAGGGCTGGGAGCGCATGGGCTGGTGGGGCCGTCCGGTCGATCTTTGGATGACCCTGCGCGATCGCCGCGGACCGCTGGTGGCGCTGATCCTGGCGGTTGCCTATGCGCTGCTGTTGCTCACGCCGCTGTTGATGCTGGCCGGGCACTTTGGTCTGGTTGGACCGAGGATCGATTCCCCATTGCTCGATGTGCTGGTGCGCATCTGCTTTGCCGGTCTGGTATGGCGCGCGATCATGCGCTTTGCTTTCACCGCCCGCGAATATGGCGTGGTGGAAGGCGCGCGGGCCGTGCTGCGCATACCGCTCGCCAATATCATCGCCATCATGTCCGGCCGCCGCGCCTTTGCCGCCTATCTGCGCAGCCTTGCGGGCACGGCACCGGCTTGGGACAAGACCGAGCATCATGCCCACCCCGCCTTCACCGCCACGAGTGAGGTGAAGGCATGAACCTTCCGCCGATCTCCTCCGCCAGGCGTCGCGGCCAGCCGATCGTGGTGCTGAGCGGTGTGCTCGCCTGCTGGACTGCCGTTCGTGTCTTGGCCTGGACCTTTGGTGCTGCGGTGCCCGTTGTGGCAATTGCCGGGGGCGATAGTGCGGCCAAGCCGGAAGCCGCGCAGGTTGCCGCCAAACCCGCCGTACCATTCAGCCCCAAAGCGCCGTCACGCCAAACGACGGAGGCAATCCCATCGCCCATGCCGGCGATGCCCGTGGCGCCTGCGCTGCAGAGCCCGGTTGAGCTTGCGCCGCCCATGCCGGCGCTCGCGCCGTCCGTGCCCGGGCCGTCCGCTCCGATGGCGATCGATCCGGCAAAGCCGCGCCCCAATCCGACGCTGGCTGGCGGACACCAGCTGTTGTTCATGGCGGCGCTGAGCATGGTGCCGATGCCGCCCGAGCTGGTGCCGACCCGCGACGGCAGCCAGAACCGCGATACTTCGCTTGCCCCGCGCTGGTCAGCCGATGGTTGGGTGCTGCTCCGCCGCGATGGCGGGACAAGCAGCCTTGCGCCGAGTGGCGGTTCCTATGGTGCCAGCCAGATCGGAGCAGTGCTGCGCTATCGGCTCGATCGTGCCAGCGCCAACAAGCCATCGCTCTATCTGCGCACCAGTGCCGCGCTGAATGGCACGCGCGAGCAGGACGCCGCCTTTGGCCTGTCGCTGCGCCCGCTGGGCAAGCTGCCGGTTCTGGCGCTGGCCGAAGCCCGCGTAACGCGCAATTCACTGGGCACCCGCGTCCGTCCTGCCGCATTCGTGGTGACCGAACTGCCGAGCGCCAAACTGCCGCTCGGCTTGCGCGGTGAGGCCTATGTTCAGGCCGGCTATGTTGGCGGCAAGGGCGCGAGCGCATTTGTTGACGGGCAGGCGCGGATTGATGCCAAGTTGTTCAACCTTGGCAAGGCAGAGATGCGCGCTGGCGGCGGTGCATGGGGCGGCGCGCAGACCGGCGCGTCGCGGCTGGATATCGGCCCCACCGCCAGCCTGTCGTTCCGGCTGGAAGACACCGTCGGTGCCAGACTGAGCGCCGATTGGCGTTTCCGTGTCGGCGGCCACGCGGCGCCGAGTTCCGGCCCGGCGCTGACCTTGTCCGCAGGTTTCTAGGTCTTTAGCACTTAACAGGGGCAGGGGGCTGGTCTAGCCTGCGCGGCGACCATGCACGTCTATCTTCCCATCGCGAACCTGGCGGTCAATGTCTTCGTCATTGTCGGGCTTGGCATGCTCACCGGCATCTTGTCGGGCATGTTCGGGGTGGGCGGCGGTTTTCTGACCACGCCGCTGCTGATCTTCTATGGCGTCCCCCCCACAGTCGCTGCTGCCTCGGCTGCCAGCCAGGTGACCGGAGCCAGCGTTTCCGGCGTTTTCGCCCATAGCAGGCGCGGCGGGGTGGACTACCGGATGGGCACGGTAATGGTGGTCGGCGGGATCATCGGCACCGGGCTTGGCGCGCTGCTGTTCAACCTGTTCACCGCGCTCGGGCAGATCGATACGCTGATCAACGTGCTCTACGTCGTCCTGCTTGGCAGTATCGGCGGCTTCATGGCGCGCGATGCCTGGCGCGAGATTCAGGCCAAGCGGACCGGCGTGCCGATCCCCGCGAAAAAGCGCCGCCACCATCCGCTGGTTGCCAGCCTGCCACTGCGCTGGCGGTTCTATCGCTCGGGCCTCTACATCTCGCCGCTGGCACCGCTGCTGCTGGGTATGGTCACCGGCATCCTGACCATGCTGATGGGCGTGGGCGGCGGCTTCATTCTGGTGCCGGCCATGCTCTACATTCTGGGCATGAGTGCCTCGGTGGTGGTCGGTACTTCGCTGTTCCAGATCCTGTTCACCACCATCGCCACCACCCTGATGCATTCGGTAACGACCCATGCGGTTGACCTTGTGCTCGCCTTCCTGCTGCTATTCGGATCGGTAACCGGCGCGCAGCTTGGTGTGCGGTTTGCCATGCAGGTTCCGGCCGAGCGGCTGCGCATGGCGCTGGCCTTCCTCGTGCTGGTGATCGCCTTTCGCATGGTACTGGGCCTGACCTACCGGCCCGAGGCGATTTACACGATGGTGCCGCTTTGAAGCGCCTGTTCGCCCTGCTGAGCCTGTTCATGCTGGTTGGCGCGACCGACCCGATCCTCGTGCCCGAAGTCAGCCAACACGAAGTGGAGGTGCGGCAGGGCTTTGTTGGCACCGATCTGCTGCTCTATGGCGCGATCCTTGATCCGCAGGGCATCCGCGCCGGGCGTGACTATGATATTGTGGTCGTGCTGAAAGGGCCGACCCGCGCCATTCGCGTGCTGGAAAAGCAGCGTTTCGGCGGCATCTGGGTTAATGGCGCGAGCAGCGAGTTCCGCTCGGCCCCGGGCTATTACGCTGTCGCCAGTTCACGGCCGATCAAGGATATCGTCGATAACCGGATGGCGGCGATTTACGAGATGGGGCTGCCCTTCATCCAGCTCTCGCCGATCGGCGCGATCGATCCCGCCGAGCAGGAGCGGTTCTCGTCCGGGTTGGTCGGAGAAATGGCGAAAGACAATCTTTATCAGGAAGATAGCCAAGGCGTAACGATCAGCGGGCAAGTGCTCTATCAGGCGCATATCCGCCTGCCATCGAGCGTGCCTACGGGCATCTATACCGCCGAAACACTGGCCGTGCGTGATGGGCGCGTGGTGGCCTCGGCCATGGCCCATGTCGAGGTGAAGAAGCGCGGGTTCGAGCGCGTGATCGCCGATTTCGCGGCCAAGTGGGGGCTGGTCTATGGCTTTCTGGCCGTGGCGATAGCTGTCGGTATGGGGCTTGGTGCAGGCCGCCTTTTCAGCCGCTTTTAGGGCAATCTTAACGCGTTAACCCTAGGTTACCCACTTCAACGAGGGTGCACGAGTTAGCCTGCTATGAATGACCTGACTTCCCACGGTTTCGAGCCAGCACGTCCGGCAAGTCCTGAAGATGTGGCCGGACAAGCCGTGCCTCAGGATATCGACAATGCCAACGAACCCATCGGTATCGTTCAGGAAATTGCCGGTTCAAGCTCGGCAATCGCGCTCGATCTGCAGCGGCTGATCGAATGTTCGGCTGATATCGATCCCTCGATTGCGCTGGCCGGACAGGTTGGTAGCCAGATCAAGATCCGGGTCAACCGCGGCTGGTTGCTGGCTTCGGTCCGCACCCAGAAGCAGGATAGCAAGACCCCCGGCGGCGTGCGCGCCGAAATCGATTTTCTGGGCGAGGGCGATGAAGAGCGTCTGACCGGCCGCATCCACGGCTTCCGCCGCGGCGTTACCAACTATCCGCTCCCCGGCGCGCCGATTTACCCTGCGACCACCAACGATCTCCGGCAAATTTACTCCAGCGATGGCCGTTCCTCGATCCAGGTCGGCACGGTCTATCCTACGCGCGATATCCGCGCGGGCCTCTATATCGATTCCCTGCTGGGCAAGCACTTCGCGCTGCTGGGTTCGACCGGTACCGGTAAGTCGACCAGCGCCGCGCTGATCCTCCATCGCATCTGCGAATCCGCACCGCAGGGCCATATCGTGATGATCGATCCGCACGGCGAATATGCCTCGGCATTCCGCACAACCGGACAGGTTTATGACGTTTCGAACCTCGCCATGCCCTATTGGCTGATGAACTTCGAAGAGCACTGCGAGGCCATGCTGACCTCGCAGGGTGAACAACGTCAGGAAGACGCCGATATTCTCGCCCGCTGCCTGCTGGCGGCGCGGATGAAGAACCGGCTGGCCGATTCCATGGGCCGGATCACCGTCGATTCACCGATCCCCTATGTCATGTCGGACCTGACAACGATCCTGCAGAACGAGGCAGGAAAGCTCGATAAAGCAAGCACTTCTGCGCCGTTCATGCGGATCAAGACCAAGATCGACGAGCTGCGCAACGATCCGCGCTTCCAGTTCATGTTTTCCGGCATGCTCGTGACTGACACCATGGCGGATTTCATCGGCAAGATTTTCCGTCTGCCGGCTGACAGCAAACCGATCTCGATCATCGATGTTTCGGGCGTGCCTTCGGAAATCACCTCGACCGTAGTCGCCGTGCTGGCGCGACTGGTGCTCGACTATGCGATCTGGGGCCGCGACGAAAAGATGCGTCCGATCCTGCTGGTCTGTGAAGAAGCCCACCGTTACGTGCCGAACGAGAAGAACATCGACGGTTCCTCGGTTGGCAAGATCCTTTCGCGGATCGCCAAGGAAGGCCGTAAGTACGGCGTTTCACTGGGGCTGATTACCCAGCGTCCGTCTGACCTTGCCGAAGGTGTGCTTTCCCAGTGCGGCACGATCATCGCCATGCGTCTCAACAACGATCGCGACCAGGCCTTCGTGAAGGCGGCCATGCCCGAAGGTTCGCGCGGTTTCCTTGATTCAATCCCGGCGCTGCGCAATCGCGAATGCGTTATCTCGGGCGAGGGCGTGTCGATCCCGATGCGCGTGACCTTTGACGAGCTTGACGAGATGAAGCGCCCGGCCTCGGCCGACCCGAGCTTTGTCGATCTGTGGCGCCAATCCGGCGGCGAAGAGGCTTCCGTGCAGCGGACGGTGATGCGTTGGAGAGCGCAGGGGCGCTAAGCCGGATCAGGCGGCAGAATAAACCTCATGCCGCTTATCCCGCCACGAGCCGCGCAGATAGAGCCCTACCGTCAGCGCGACCGAGACCATTGAGGCGACCGGGAAGGCCCACCACAGGGCCTCTGCGCCATAGGTCGGGTGGAAGATAAAGTAGAAGCCCAGCCGCACCGGGTAAAACGAGATGGCCATGAAGATCATCGGCCAGACCACCACGCCATAGGCGCGCATGGTTCCGCCCAATATCATCGAGACGCCCATCACCACGAAGCTCCAGGTCACAACATACTGGATGTGCTGGGCAATCGGCAGGGCCGGGCTGTTTTCGCCCAGGAACAGCGCCAGCAGCGGGTGCGAGAAGCCGACGACGAGCACCGCCAGCACGCCAGTCATCGCGGCATTAGCCCACATTCCGGCGCTGGTTACCGCTGCCACGCGGTCGTGGTTACCCGCGCCGATATTCTGCGCGACCATGGCGCTCACCCCGGTGGCAATGGCGAAGGCGGGCATCTGCAGATAGTTCCACAGCTGCATCGATGCGCCATAGGCGGCGGTGGAATCGACGCCCTCGCGGTTGACCAGTCCGATGATCACGATCTGCGCCGACGACACCAGCAGCATCTGCGCGCCCATCGGCATGCCCTTGCCCAGGATGTATTTCAGCTCGGCACTGCGCGGTATCAGAAAACCGAATTCAGCCCCGCGCAGCCGCAGCGGCAGGTCTTTGCGATAGAGGTTGAACAGCAACAGCAAGACACCGCCGAGCCCGGCCAGCGCGCTGGCAATCGCCGATCCGGCAATGCCAAGCGCCGGGATCGGTCCCAGACCCACGATCAACAGCGGGTTGAGCACGATATCCAGCACCACGGTGAGCACCATCGCGTACATCGGCGATTTGGAATCGCCCGCTCCACGCAGCCCCATGCCGAGCATCATATTGGCCGTTCCGAACGGTATCGAGATGAAAATGACCCTGAGATAGGTGTTGGCCATGGCTTCAGAGCCTTCCGGCGTAGCCAGCAGATGGAGCAGGCCGGGCGAAAAGATCCAGCCCAGCACAGCAATCGCCGCCGACATCATCACGCAAAAGCCAAGGCCGGAGCCAAAGGTCCGCCGCGCTTCCAGCACGTTCCGCGCGCCGAAATGCTGGCCGACGCGGACTGTGGTCGCCGTGCCGAAGCCGAAAATCAGCGCGAACATCAGGAACATTACGCCGTTGGCATTGGTCGTCGCTGCCAGCGCGTTCTCGCCGATCAGGCGGCCCACCCAGATGGCGTTGATCGAACCGTTCAGCGTCTGGATCAGGTTGCCGATCAGCATCGGGATCGAAAAAGCGATCAGCGTTTTCATGATCGGACCGCTGGTCAGGTCCCCCTGCATCCGCGGGCTTTCCGCCTCGGTTATCGCTTCGTCGGCAATGAACTGCTCTTCAGGGGTTACGTTGTCGCTCATGTCCCCCTCGTGTCGCCATAGAGGTGGATATGCAAGCGATCCGAGAAATTCAGTTCATGTTTTGAACAAATATCGGCCAGCCACTGGCTGCGCTCGCGCAAAGTGGCGGAATCGCGGCCCTCGGGCATCAGCCAGACGCGGTGATGAGGGATAGCATGCGCGGCGATCAGGGCGAGGACTTCGTCGATATCGCTGGTTTGGGCGATCACGAATTTGAACATCGCGCGTGGGTTTGCCGCCCATTCCGCCAGCCGCTCCGGGATCAGCGCGAGCTCGGCCGGATTGCCCGAATGGGCGAGCTTGGGACTGACGTTGTACTGGTGCACCAGCGCATCGAACGCGGGCGAGGGGGCGACGGTGCCGTTGGTCTCGATCTCGATCTGCATGTCTGGCAGCAACGCCACCATCCGCGCCAGCGCCGCGCCCTGCAGCAATGGTTCGCCGCCAGTGATCACTAAGCGCGGCTGGCCGAGCACGGCGATGCGGGCGGCGACGTCCTCTTCGCTCAGGGTGATCTGGTTGGCGCTGCGATCGAAGTCCGCGTCATCGCGGTGCGGGCGGTTATCGCCCACGAACCTCCATGTGTAAGCGGTATCGCACCAGACACAGGCGAGATTGCAGCGCGAGAGGCGCACGAAAGCGCAGGGCTTGCCGGATGAGCGGCCTTCGCCTTGGAGCGAGGCGAAGATCTCGGGTTCGCCCGGGGAGGTGGTGGCGAGGGTTAGCATCCTAACCCTCGCCCCGCCGGGGAGAGGAGCGAGACTTATGAGCGCAGTGAATTAGTCGCAGCGGAGAGGGCACAACTCCCTCTCCAACTTCGGCTAGGCAACCAGTTGCCAAGCCTCCGTATCCTCTCCCCGACGGGGAGAGGGAAGGAAGCGACACCATCACCCCAACCGCGCCAAAGCCGCCGCCAGCCGCTCAGCCTCTGCCGCATGCGCGGCATGATCCGCGCGGGCCTTTTCGACCGCCTCGGGCTTGGCCTTTTCGACGAAGGACGGGTTGTTCAGCCGCCATTCGAGCGATTTGGCTTCCTTGGTGGAAAGCTCCAGCGCCTTGGCGAGGCGGGCCTTTTCGGCAGTGATGTCGATTACGCCTTCCAGCGGCACGATCAGGTTGGCATCGCCCGCGCCGATCTGCATCGCTGCGCCAGCCGGGGCTGCTTCGAAGCGGATGCCGTTGAGGCGCGCAACACGTTCGATGGCGGCAGGGTTGCGCTCGATGATGCCGCGCGTTGCGGCGCTTGGGTCTGGCAGATAGGCGTCGAGCTTGGCGCCCGGCGCGATGCCGAGTTCGTTCTTGGCGGTGCGCAGGTTTCCGACCAGCGCGATCAGCCAATCGACCTCAGCCTTGGCGGCCGCATCGACACCCACGCCCGGCGCAGGCCAGCTTGCCGTGATCAGCGGATAGTGCGCGCGGTCGCCCAGCGAGCCCCACAGCTCTTCGGTCACAAACGGCATGAAGGGGTGCAGCATGACGAGGATCTGGTCGAGCACCCAGCCGGCGACGGCCTTGGTTTCCTCGTCGAAGCTGCCCTTGATCAGCTCGATGTACCAGTCGCAGAAGCTGTCCCAGACGAAGTGGTAGATGGTGTTCGCCGCAGCATCAAAACGCAGGTCGGCCATCGCAGAATCGAGCGCGCCGAGGCATTCGACGACTTCGCCGATGATCCACTTGTTGACCGCCGACGTGGCGGGCGGGGCAGTGATCGACGTGCTCGCACCGATGCCATTGCTCTCGCAAAAACGCGCGGCATTCCAGAGCTTTGTCGCGAAGTTGCGGTAGCCTTCGACGCGCTTTTCATCCATCTTCACGTCGCGGCCCTGGCTCTCCATGGCGGCCATGAAAAAGCGCAGCGCGTCGGCGCCGTATTGATCGATCAGCCCCAGCGGATCGACGACATTGCCCTTGGACTTGGACATCTTCTGGCCGTCCGCAGCGCGCACCAGCCCGTGCAGATAGAGCCGCTTCCACGGCACCTGTCCGCCATTGAATTGCATCCCCTGCATCGCCATCCGCGCGTCCCAGAAGAACAGGATGTCAAAGCCCGAGATCAGCAGATCGTTGGGATAATGGCGCTGGTACAGCGTGGTGTCATCCGGCCAGCCGAGCGTGGCGAAGGGCCAGAGGGCTGAGGAGAACCAGGTGTCGAGGACGTCGTTGTCGCGCGCAATCTGGCGATTGCCTGCGAGCGACTGTGCCTCTTCCTCAGTCTCGGCGACGAAGACTTCGCCATCTTCGGCGTACCAAGCCGGAATCCGATGCCCCCACCACAACTGGCGTGACACACACCACGGCTGGATGTTCTCCATCCAGTTGAAGAAGGTCTTCTCCCAGCTCTTCGGGACGATTTCGATTGCACCCGAGCGGACGGCCTCAAGCGGAGCCTTTGCGAGTTCCTCGGCGTTGACGTACCACTGGTCGGTCAGCCAGGGTTCGATCACCACGCCGCCGCGGTCGCCGAAGGGGGTCTGGATGGTGCGGGGTTCGGCGTCGGCCAGAACCTCGTTGCCTTCCTTGTCCTTGGTCACGTGAGGCACAAGGAACCCGGCGGCCTTCATGTCCGCCACGATCATATCGCGCACCACGAAGCGGTCGAGGCCGAGATACTTCTCGGGGATCAGCCCATCGCTGGTCTGCACCACCTTTGCTTCGGCATCGAACATGTTGAGCATGTCGCCGGGCTTGATCCCGGCGCGCTTGCCGACTTCGAAGTCGTTGAAATCATGCCCCGGCGTGATCTTCACCGCGCCCGAGCCCAGCTCCGGATCGGCGTGTTCGTCAGCGACAATTCTGAACCGGCGGCCGGTCAGCGGCTGGAGGATCTCCTTGCCGATCACAGACTTGTAGCGCGGATCATCGGCGTTCACCGCCACGGCCATATCGGCCAGCATCGTCTCGGGCCGGGTGGTGGCGACCTCGATATAGTCCAGCCCGTCATCGCGGCGCGCGCCGTCGGCCAGCGGGTATTTGAAGTGCCAGAAGCCGCCCTTCATCTCGCGGGTTTCCACCTCAAGGTCGGAAATCGCGGTCTTCAGCTTGGGGTCCCAGTTCACCAGCCGCTTGTCGCGATAGATAAGGCCCTGATTGTAGAGGTCGACGAAGACCTTCACCACCGCCTTGGTAAAGTGCGGGTCCATGGTGAACTGCTCGCGCGACCAGTCCATCGAGCAGCCAAGGCGGCGCAGCTGCTGGGTGATGGTGCCGCCGCTTTCGTGCTTCCATTCCCAGACCTTGGCGATGAAATCTTCGCGGGAATAGTTGGTGCGCTTGTCCTGCTTGGCTTCCATCTGCCGCTCGACAACCATCTGCGTTGCGATGCCGGCGTGGTCGGTGCCGACCACCCACAGCGCATCCTTGCCGCGCAGGCGCTCATAGCGGATCACCACGTCCTGCAGCGTGTTATCGAGCGCGTGGCCGATGTGCAGGCTGCCCGTCACATTGGGCGGCGGGTTGACGATAGTGAAGGGGGTCGCGTCCGGCCGTTCGGGGCGGAACAGGCCCTTTGCCTCCCAGTGGGAATACCATTTCGCCTCGATGGCGGCGGGATCAAATGTCTTGTCGAGTGCCATGCCGCGGCCTTTGCCAGCGGGGGGGGCTTGGCGCAAGGCATGGGTTCAGATTGACTCACGCGAAGGCGCGAAGGCGCAAAGGGTTTGTTCACGCGGAGGCGCGGAGCCGCGGAGAAGCGGAGCAAAGAACATTGCAGCCTGCGGCGCATTTCTTCTCTGCGCCTCCGCGGCTCCGCGCCTCCGCGTGAACCCTTGTTAACCTCCACCTTGCCGCCGCCACAATTTTCCCGCAGACACGATCCCGATGCGCGATTGGGTAGACTTCACATCCGAGGATCAGGACGACGGAAAGGTGCGCATCGCCTTTTCCGGGCCGATGACCGTGTCCTCGCTAGGCCCTGCCGAACAGCGCCTGCGGGCGCTGGGCCGGGAGATTGGCGCGCTCGATCTTTCGGGCGTGAGCGAGATCGATACAGTGGGTGCCTGGCTTATCTGGCGGCTTTCGCGCGATAGCGGCGCGGAAATTCACGGCGCGAGCGAACAGGCGCTGCGGCTGATCGACGCCGTTAAGGGATCAAGCGGCAGCCCAGAAGCACCGCCGGTAAAGGTTCCGGTTGCCGCCGTGCTGCCAGAGGCTGTGGGGAAGCTGGTATCAACCAGCGGCGCCGGGCTGGTCGGCATCATGGGCTTTTTCGGCGCGGTGCTGGTTTCCGGCTGGAACATCATGCGCCACCCCTCGCGGATGCGCGGGCAGGCACTGGCGCGGCAGTTGGAGCTGGTGGGGGTTACCGCACTGCCGATTGTCGGGCTGATGTGCTTCCTCGTCGGCATCGTGATTGCCCAGCAGGGCGCGGTGCAGCTGCAGGAATTCGGCGCGGAAATGCTGACGGTGAACCTGACGGGACGCATCTCGATGCGCGAACTGGGCGTGCTGATGACCGCGATCATGGTCGCCGGCCGCTCCGGCTCGGCCTTTGCCGCGCAGATCGGCACGATGAAGCTGACCGAGGAAATTGACGCCATGCGCACCATCGGTGTCTCGCCGATTGAGGCACTGGTGATCCCGCGCTTGCTCGCCTCGGTGGTGATGATGCCCTTGCTCGGCTTCTACGCTGCCTGCGTCGCGATCATCGGCGGCGCGTTCATTTCGGCCTTCACGCTGGGCATTCCCTTCGTCACCTTCCTGCTGCGCATCCGCGAGGTGCTGCCGCTGCATGATGTCTGGGTGGGGCTGGTCAAGGCGCCGTTCTTTGGCCTGATCATCGCCATGGCCGGCTGCTATCAGGGCATGCAGGTGAAGTCTGACGCCGAGGAAGTCGGCCTGCGCACCACCATGGCCGTGGTCCAGGCGATCTTCATGGTGATCGTAATGGACGCCTTTTTCGCCGTGCTCTTTTACGAAGTGGGCTGGGGATGAACGGCGCTCCTGAAAAGCCCGAAAAGAGGGACAAGTCCTTTCAGGCGGTCGCGCACCGGTTTGATGGCGAATACCCGATCATCGTTCACGGGCTGACCAATGCCTTTGGTTCTCAGGTGGTGCATGAGAACCTCTCGATCGCGGTGAAGCGGGGCGAGATCATTGGCGTTGTCGGCGGATCGGGCACTGGCAAATCGGTACTGATGCGCTCGATCATCGGGCTGCAGATCCCCACCGAGGGTTCGATCGAAGTGCTGGGTGAATCGATCACCGATGCCCGCGCCGATGACGATATCGACATCCGCAGCCGCTGGGGCGTGCTGTTTCAGGGCGGGGCGCTGTTCTCGACGCTGACCGTGGCGGAAAACGTCGAAGTGCCGTTGCGTCAGTTCTACCCCGAGATCAGCGATGCCTTGCGGCGCGAGATCGCGCTCTACAAGGTGGTGCTTTCGGGCCTGCCCGAATCTGCGGCGGACAAGTACCCGGGCGAGCTTTCGGGCGGTATGCGCAAGCGTGCTGGTCTGGCCCGGGCGCTGTCGCTCGATCCCGAACTGCTGTTCCTCGACGAGCCGACTGCGGGTCTCGATCCCATCGGCGCGGCGGCGTTTGACCGGCTGATCATGGAACTGCAGGACACGCTGGGGCTCACTGTGTTCCTGATCACCCACGATCTCGATACGCTGTACGAAATCTGTGACCGGGTGGCGGTGCTGGCAGACAAGCGGGTGATTGCCGTGGGCACGATCCCCGAATTGCTGGCCACCGATCATCCGTGGATTCAGGAATATTTCAACGGTCCGCGCGGAAGAGCGGCGCAGGAAAGTCAGTCGCGCGCCAAAAGCACTGCCAAAGTCGTGGACAATCCTGCCGGGGGGCGGGCATAGAGGGGGTAATGGAGACAAGGTCCAACCATGTCTGGGTAGGTACGGTCACGCTGGTGCTGCTGGCGCTGGTCGCCGCGTTTGTCATCTGGGTTACCCAGTTCGGCAAAGGCCACCAGCAGGAATATGACATCTTCTTCAAGCAATCGGTCGACGGCCTGACCAAGGGCGTGGCGGTGAACTATGCCGGTGTTCCGGCGGGGCAGGTGACGCAGATCGAACTGTGGCCGCAAGACCCCAGCTTTGTGCGGGTGCGGATCGAGGTCGATAGGAAGATTCCGGTCTTGCAGGGCACCACCGCAACGATGCAGGGCAGCTTTACCGGCGGTTCGACTATCCAGCTTAACGGCGGCGTGAAGGGCGCTCCGGCGATAAACGAGCCCGGACCCGGGCCCGGCTCTGTGCCAGTGATCCCGACCAAGCGCGGCGGACTGGGCGAGATCCTGTCCAACGCGCCGGTGCTGCTTGAACGGTTGGCGACGGTGACCGAGAAGCTGTCCAACCTGCTCTCGGACGAGAACCAGGCTTCGATCGGGCACATCCTCAAGAATACCGACCGGATGACCGGTGAACTCGCCGATGCCTCGCCGCAGGTGAAGCTGATGCTCACCGATCTGCAGGGCACGCTGAAGCAGGCGACGGTGACGCTGGCGTCGTTCGATGCTGTGGCCTCGTCCGCCAACAATGCGCTGGGCGGCGATGGCAAGGCGCTCGCCAAGCAGCTGCGTGACGCGATCGGTTCGGCCAAGGGCGCGGCGGATTCGCTGCAGGTGGCGCTGACCGAGGCGGGGCCTGCGGTGCACCAGCTTTCGGCATCGACCTTGCCAGAGGCCGAAGCCGCGATCCGCGATCTGCGCGCCACCACCAAGGCATTGCGCGTGGTCACCGAAAAGATTGACGAACAGGGCGCCGCGGCTGTGCTCGGCGGGCAGAAGCTGCCGGATTACAAGCCATGAGGTTTGCCATGATTGGGGGGACGGGGGCGATGCATTCATCACGCTGGACAATTGCCGCAGCGCTGGTGCTCGGGCTTTCCGGCTGTGTCAGTCTGGGCGGCGGCGGCAAGGCTCCGCCAACCCTGCTGCGGCTGAGCGCCACCCAATCGGCTCCGGCGGGAACCGCGCTCAGCGGCAAGGTCAGCGATGCTATTGTCGTGCTCGATCCCGAAACTGATCGCAGTCTGGCGGTGACCCGCGTCGAGGTGCAGGTGGATGACAGCAATGTCGCCTATCTGCCGGCGGCGCTGTGGGTAGAGCGGCCATCGCACATGTTCGCCGCTCTGGTGGCTGAAACCGTGCGGGCCGGCGGCAAGCATCTGGTATTCACGGCTGATGAAGCGGTCACGTCCAGCGGTACACGGCTCGGCGGCAGGCTGATCGCGTTTGGCTATGACGCGCGCGAGCAGGCCGCAGTTGTGCGCTATGACGCAGTCTGGACTGCGCCAGGCGGTTCGGTTTCAACCAAGCGGTTTGAAGCGAAAGTGCCGGGCGTGGCAGCCAAGCCCGAACTGGTCGGACCCGCACTTAACCGCGCCGCCAATCAAGTGGCGGCGCAGGTTGCAGATTGGCTGGGCTGAGGCTTTCTTAGCCTGCCGAGTTTCCTGAAGATTCCATCGCCGGAAGCTCTGCCGAAGACGCGGCAGGAGCGGCAGCGCTATCTGGCAGATCAACCACAGCAGGCGCGCTGGCGACGTGTTGCTGATCGTCCTGTACCGAAAGCACATCATCCGGCGTGTTGTTCAGATCGGCAAAGGCCGTGTTGAACACTGCGGTCTGGTTACCAACCGAGCTGTGGTGGATCGGCTGGACCGAGGCCTGACGCTCAGCCGAAGCCTTATGCACTGTGGTGTGCAGCGTCGTCGCAGCCTGACGGATCACCTTGGCTGGAGCCTTGGCGGCCGGAGCTGGCAAAGCCTTGGCGAATGTCGGAGCCGGAATCGATTTCATCACCGGCGCGGCGGTGAAGGCTGGAACGAGCCGTGTTGGCGCCACCAGCGAAGAAGTGGCAGCCTTGCTCGTCATGGTGTTGCTGCGAATGGCCAGCGCGGGCTTGGCCAGCGTGGTCTGGATCACGACAGGCTGCTTTGCCACCGGTGCAACCGCAATTGCCGGGCGGGCGGCATTGCCGAATGCCGGGGTTGGCAGTTCGGCCTTGGCCAGCTGCTTGGGCGCAGGGGCCTTGGCTTCAACTTCAGGAACGCTGGGCGAAGGGGTGAAGCGCAGCTCCGGATTGACGCTGAGACCCGGCTGGGCGACCGCAAGCCGCTCATCAGGCACGGGATTGACCAGGCGCGGCGTTTCCGCCTGCGATTTCTGCTGAAGGGCCACCAGTTCACCCTGCAGGCTGTCCGGCACTGGCTTGTTCAGCTTTTCGTGCGCGTAATAGATGCCCGCGGCATCGGCCACGCCGAACGCCAGAACGGCGAATTTCAGCCATTGCTGCTTGGCAGTTGGCTTGCGTCCATAGCGCTTGTGATTTTGCTGCCTCATCATATGCCCCCAATGACCGAGTCGTATTTAGGGGATTATGCCAGCATTTGGCAGCGTGGCAATCGGCAAGACCGGTTATTGTAAAACCCTGCAAAGCGTCGCGAAACGCATGGCCCCGGTAAAGTCGCGCAGGCGCAGAGAGCGGCGGGCGAGGGCTTCGGCATCTTGCCCCCAGATCTCGGCCTGAAAGTCCTCTTCCAGATTGGCGGCATCCCACAGCGCGGTTGCACCGGCGCCCGGCTCGATCGCGGCGAGCGCGATCACCAGCGAGGCGGAAAGCCCGGAAAGCGTGCGCAGCGCGGCAAGGGTGAAGTCATCGTGGGCGGCCAGCACCTTGCCCAGACGCTCCAGCGTGGCGGGCGGCTGCGGCTGGTGGATGATGCCGCTGACCCGGGTGAAGTGCACGTCCCAGCGCTGTTCGGCAGCGGTGAGTAGCGGTTCCCAGATCGCGGCCTGACGGCGGTGGAGCGCTTCGCCCGGCTCGGCGCGGTAGCACAGCGTGTCACTCTCGGCGTAGGGCAGCAGCGCGGCGAGCGCTCCGGCGCGGTCGGTGGAAACAACGTCGATGGCATAGTCCGCCATGTCGCGCAGGATGAAGCTGCCGGGGACGATCTCCTCGCCCTGCGCCGCCCATTCATCGGCCAAGGCTTCAGCGAGCGCCTGTGCGGGGACGATCTGCGTGCGGCTGCCTTGGGTCTTTACCGCGCGGCCATCGAGCGTGACCTGCCAGCCGCCATCGCACGGGGCGGCAACAGCCTGTTTGTAAAACCGTTTCATGCCTCGGGCGTTTTCCAGCGTTTGACGAGAATGCGCGGCATGACGAAGAAATCGACGATGCCGATGGCGACAAGGATCAAACCGATAATATGGCGCGGCGGCTGCGCGATCTCGACCTTGTCGGTAACGAACAGCATGCCGACAATCACCAGCAACAGGGCAAACAGGCGAACGAGGTTCAGCGCCAGGAAGCGCTTCTTGGCGAGGGCCTCTTGTTCCGGGGTCATCATTTCAGCAGGTACTCCCCTAATTCCAGAGGGCTGGTGGCGACCCATTCGGCACCGGCAGCCAGCAATTCGTTGGTTTCGTGATAGCCCCAGTCCACGCCAATCGCGCGGGCCCCGGCGGCGCAGGCCATCTGCATGTCATAGGCAGTGTCGCCTATCATTACCGTTTCTGCGGGATCAGCCAGCGCATCGGCCAGCGCCGCCTCCAGCATCGCCGGGTGCGGCTTTGACGGGTGGTGATCGGCGGTCTGCAGGGTGATGAAGTGTTCGGTGAGTCCGTGAGTGGCGAGGCAATGGACGAGGCCACGGCTCGATTTGCCGGTGGCGACGCCCAGCAGCCAACCGTCATCACGCAGGGCATCGAGCAAGGGCGCGATGCCATCGAACAGCGGTTCCTGCAGCGAGCCATCAGCCCGCGCGGCACGGTAGGCGGCCTTGTAGGCCTCGACCATTCGGAACTGCCTGGCCTCTTCCGCCTCTGGCGCGAGCAGGCGCACGGCATGGGGAAGGCTCAGGCCAACGATGCGGCGGATTGTCGAGCGGGGCGGGGCGGTGAGGCCGTTTTCGGCAAAGGCCTGCTCCATGGCCAGACAGATCGAGGCCTGTCCGTCCACCAAGGTGCCATCGCAATCGAACACGGCAAGGCGGATTGTCACGGGGCAAGTGCTCGCATCAACTGGGCAATCGCTGGCGATCCCTGCGCTTCCAGCCCGGCGGCGAGGGCTTCGCGGTCTTCAGCCGACTTGTTCTGGCTTAGCTTGAAGGTGGGCCGCCAAGCCTGCACTTCCATCTCGAAACCGACAATCGCGGATAGCTTGCCGCGCAGGGTCTCGTCGCTGAGCTTGTCCATTGTCCAGGGGCTGCCTTCGGCAATCGTCGCTTCCTGCCGGATGGTGAGATCGTCGAGCATATTGACCAGCCCGTCCTGATCCATCCGGCGCACCCGGCCCTCGAGTTCAAGGGTGACATAGTTCCATGTCGGGACCTGCTGGTCATCGCTGTACCAGCGCGGACTGACATAGCCATCGGGGCCGTTGACCACCACCAGCGCGGTCATCCCGTCGATGTGCTTGGTCAGCGCATTACCGCGCGCGAGGTGGAACTGCACCGCGCCGTCTCCGGTCTGCAGCAACGGCGTGTGGGCAACGCGCGGGCCATCGGGGGTGCTTGCGAAGACCATGCCGAAGCCGATCTCGTCGATCAGTGCCTCCAGCAGGGCGCGGTCATCGTGACGGAAGGCAGAGTTGGGGTGCATTACTTCTTTAACCCCGGCGACCCCTTGCCCTTGGTCGGTCCGCGCTTCTTGGGCGGGGCTGGGCGTGCGCCTGCCTTACCGGCGGGCGCGCGTTCGCCGGCGGTCCGGCCGCGACGTTCGCCGCGGCGTTCCTTGCGGTATTGCTTGGCGTGAGCCTTGGCAGCGGTTTTCACCACTTCTTTTTCGGGCAGGCGGATCGGTTCGGGCAGAGCCTCGCCATCGGCCTCGTCAAAGCCGAGCTGGGCCATTGAATTGGCGAAGTGCTCAGGCAGGCTGGCGGTGATGTCGAGTGGCGTGCCATCGGGGTGATCGATGATCAGGCGGCGTGCGTGGAGGTGCATCTTGCGGCTGATCGTGCCGGTAAGGAAAGCCTCGGGCCCGCCGTACTTGCCGTCACCGACAATAGGATGACCGATAGCCGCCATATGGACGCGCAGCTGATGCGTGCGGCCGGTGAAGGGCTGGAGTTCCACCCAGGCGGCGCGATTGCCCGCGCGGTCGATCACACGGTAGCGGGTGCGGGCGGGCTGGCCCTGATCGGACTCATCGACATACATCTTCTCGCCGCCGGTGCCGGGCTGCTTGGCAATCGGCAGCTCGATCAGGCCGTCATCGACCGAGGGTACGCCGGTGATCAGCGCCCAATAGATTTTGCGCGCCGAGCGGCCAGAGAAGCGCTTCGAGAAATAGGCCGCGCTGCCCGGTGTCGCCGCAACCAGCAGGACTCCGCTCGTATCCTTGTCGAGCCGGTGGACGAGGCGCGGGCGAGGGCCTGACTGGACGTAGGCATCGAGCAAGCCGTCGACATGCTCCTTCATGCCCGATCCGCCCTGCGTCGCGAGGCCGGGGGGCTTGTTGAGCACAATCGCGGCGCGGTCACGGTGGATGACCATGGCATCAGCCTTGGCGATCTGTTCCTCGGTCAGCTCCTTGCGCGGGTTGGCGCCCTTGTCTGGCGTCGTGCCGCCGGGAGGAACGCGCAGCACTTGGCCTGCTGTGAGGCGATCTTCCGGCGCGGCGCGCTTGCCATCGACCCGGATCTGCCCGGTGCGCGCCCAGCGGCTGACCATGGCAAAGCTGATCTGCGGCAGGTGGCGTTTGAACCAGCGGTCAAGCCGCACGCCGTCATCATCGGCCTCGACGGTGAACTGGCGGACGTTGGTATCGTCTGGCTGATTGGTCATGCTGCGGCCCTCATCATGGCGAGGCCAAGGAACAGCCCGGCAAAGCCCGCCACCAGCGAAATCGCGACATAGGCCATGGCCGAACCCAGCGAACCGCGCTCAACAAACAGAGCAAACTCCAGAGCGAAAGAGGAAAAGGTGGTGTAACCGCCGAGCACGCCGACGCCGAGCAGCAGGCGCCATTGCTCGCCGCCGGTTCCATGCCGCGCCAGCCAGCCGACCAGCAGGCCCATGGCGACGCTGCCCAAAACGTTGGCGCTGAGCGTGGCGTAGGGAAAGGCGCTGGCAGCGACGGGGCCGATAGCCCGGGTCCAGAGCACCGATGTGACAAAGCGCAGCCACGCGCCAAACCCGCCGCCAAGGGCGACGAGGGCGGAGGAGGTGAGGAAACTTGGAGAGTTCATGCGGCGCCCCTTAGCCCGCATCGCTGCTTATTGCCACTTCCACCTTTCCGCGCCCCAACGCGCAGGTTGCGGCTGCCACCAGAGTTCCGAGGCAAAGCTGCCATGGGAAGGCAATCGCCTTCATCCCGAGCGGCAGGCCAGCCATGTCGATCACGAAAGGCTGGAAGGCCAGAACTGTCAGAAATCCGGTGGCGAAGGCAGCGATCACGCTGGCGGTCGAGCCGCGCCGGGTGAACAGCGCCACGCCGTAAACGCCCAGCAGGCCGGAATAGGCAAAGCTCATCACCCCCAGCACGAAATCCAGCAGCCCGGCGTCGGAATAGTGTTGCCAGTAGTAGGAAAGGATCGCCATCGAGAACAGCGCGAGCCCCATCACCACCGTCGCCACCCGGCCCGCGCGGACGAAATGCGCTTCGTCGCGCTTGCCGCGCTTGGCGGACCACGGTCGGTAGAAATCGTTGATCACCACCGAGGCCATGGCGATCAGCTCGCTGTTCATCGCGGCCGCCGCCAGCACGCCCACGGTCGCCAGCCCGCGCAGGCCGGCGGGCAGGGCAGTTAGGATATAGTGCATGAAGACAGTGATCTTCTCGCCCTCGAACGTCGTGGCGGGCAGGCCTGCCGAGGCCAGAATGTCTGGCCGGGCATAGGTCAGGTGCAGCAGCGATCCGATCACCAGAAACAGCAGGATAACCGGCAGCGAGATCAGCACCGAGCTATAGAGCGCGCGGGCTCCCCGCTTGGCATCGGGGCAGGCGAGCAGGCGCTGGGTGGTGTCCTGATCAAGGCCCGAACTCGCGACATTGAGCAGGGTCACGCCGGTGAACACTGCGAAAAGCGAGAAGGGAGCGGAGAATGACGGCGCGGGATTGACCAGCGCCAGCTTGTTCTGTCCCCCCGGCGCATGGATCAGCTCGGTTACGGTCTCGGACAAGCTGAGCGGCAGGTGCCACCACAGGAACAGCGCTGCCACCAATGCCGCGCCGACATAGAGCACCACCTGTATGAGGTCGCTCCAGATCACCGAATGCAGCCCGCCTTTCAGCGTGAAGGCCAGCCCCAGCACCAGCAGCAGACCGGTCGCGATGACGATATGGCCGGGCGTAATATCGAGAAACAGGATCATCGAAACGGCAATCGCCGCGAGATACAGCCGCGATCCGCTGGCGAATATGCGACCGATCAGGAACATCAGCCCCGCCGCCCGCCGCGCGCGCTGATCAAACCGCAGTTCCAGCAGCTCGTAAACCGTCGCCACTTTCAGCGCATAGAACCGCGGGATCAGCACATTGGCGACGATCCATGCCGCCAGCAGTGCCGCTGCTACGCCGCCGACATAGGTATAGTCGCCGCGATACGAATAATCGGGCACGCCGAGGAACGTCGCGGCAGACTGGACTGTGGATAGAACCGAAATCGCCACCAGCCAGGTGGGCGCATGGTGGCCGTCGAGGAAGTAATCGTCGCGGCTGGCAAGACCCCGGCGGGTGCTCAACCAGCCTGTCAGGGCCAGAATTGCGACATATCCGCCAAGCACGGCCCAATCTGCAAAGGTAAAGCTGGTATGCATGGCCGCAGTGACCATAAAACCCGTTCCGGCGCAATTCCCGCGCTGCCTGCGGCCTTTGCGACTTGCTTTCACTCCAACTCTTTGCTAGCCGCCCGCTCGGTTTGAGCCGGTCCTATAAGGATTCGGCGCATTTTCGTGTTTTTCGATTCGGGTGTACCCCGCGCAATTGCGGGCTCTCGCCAACGTTTGTGAGGTTTGGCTTTTTATGCAGATCATGGTTCGCGACAACAATGTTGATCAGGCTCTCCGCGCGCTCAAGAAGAAGCTGCAGCGTGAAGGCGTGTATCGCGA
>CANFXW010000021.1 GCA_947451145.1 Sphingomonadaceae bacterium
AATCTCGTTGGGAGGTCGGGCGGGGGAGCGGGCCGGTGCCGCTATCCGCCGTCAGGCGGACAATGTCAGTCTGCCCAGGCGGCATCCTCAACGTGCAGTTCTGCCTGCGGGCGGCTAGCCCAGTCATCGATCTTGGCGCGACCGACCAGCCACAGCTTGCGTCCTTGCGCGCCATGCAGAAGGGCCTGCCCCATGTCACTCTCGGCTGCGCGGAAAGCGATGGCTTTGAAACTCGCGCCATCACCGCCGCTGGCGATCAGGCGAACATGGCCATTGCCGACGATGTCCGCCTTGACGAGCCGGACCGGGCCAACCGCCAGTTTGGGCGCGGGCCAGCCCATGCCGAATGGCCCCGCGCTTTCGAGTTCAGTGACAAGCTGGGGCGTCAGGCCGCGCGGGGTGAGGCTCAGGTCAATCGCGAGACTTTGGTTCTCCATGGCTGCCAGCACATCGCGCGCTAGGCGTTCATCCAGCCAATCGGCCAGCGGAGAGAGGCAATCAGGGGAAATGGTCAGTCCCGCCGCCATCGCGTGACCGCCGCCTGCAAGCAGCAATCCTGCCTCACGCGCGGCAATGATTGCAGCGCCCAGATCAACGCCGCTGATCGAACGGCCGGAGCCTTTGCCATGCCCATGTTCATCGGCATCCAGCGCGATAACCAGCGTCGGCTTGCCGGTCTTTTCCTTGATTCGCCCCGCGACAATGCCAATCACGCCGGGGTGCCAGCCTGCACCCGCCAGAACCATGACCGCGCGATTGTGCTGGCGATCGATCTGGGCTTCGGCCGCTTCCTGAACGACGGCCTCAATGCCGCGCCGCTCTTCATTGAGCGCTGAAAGCTGCGCGGCAATCGCGCGCGCCTCATCGATGTCCTGTGTGGTGAGCAAGCGAACTCCGAGAGTCGATTCGCCCACCCGGCCACCGGCATTGACCCGCGGGCCAAGAGCGAAGCCCAGATCGCTGCAGGTCGGCGCGCGGGACAGACGGCTGGTGTCGATCAGCGCAGCCATGCCGATATTCTCGCGCCGGGCCATAACCTTCAGCCCTTGCGCCACCATGGCCCGGTTAAGCCCGTGCAGCGCCGCGACGTCTGCCACGGTGCCTAGAGCGACGAGATCGAGCAAGGCAAAGAGATCGGGTTCCTTTTTGCCCTCAAAGAAGCCTTGCTCACGCAAAGTGCGAACCGTTGCGACTGCCAACAGGAAAGCAACGCCCACTGCCGCGAGATGGCCATGCGCTGCACCGATATCACTCTCGTCGAGCCGGTTGGGGTTCACCAGCGCCATGGCCGGCGGCAGTTCGTGCGCGCACTTGTGGTGATCGACGACGATGACATCGACCCCGACATCGCGGGCCATGCCGAGTGCCTCATAGGCCATTGCCCCGCAATCGACGGTGACGATCAGGCTGGAGCCTTCCTGCGCCAACTTGACCAGGGCTTCGCCCGAAGGACCATAGCCTTCAAGCAAACGGTCAGGAATGTAGTACCGCGCTTCCAGCCCCAAATCGCGCAGCAAGCGGATAAGCAGAGCCGCGCTGGTTGCACCGTCCACATCATAGTCGCCGTAGACGGTAACGGCCTCTTGGCTCAAAACCGCCTGAGCCAGCCTGTCGGCCGCCGCATCCATATCGCGGAAAATCGAAGGGTCGGGCAAGAACGCGCGCAATGAAGGGGTGCGCTGCCGGTCAAGGTCTTCGCGGGGCACACCGCGCGCCAGAAGTATCTGCGCGACCAGATCATCGCCGCCACCCAAACCGCCGTCTGACAGGTCCATATTGCCGCCGCGCCAGCGCCAGGCCTTGCCCGAAAGCGATTGATCGATGCCGAATAGCGATGATGTACCGGATGCCATTGTCACGGGTTAGACAAATAGATGTGCCAGGCAAAGGCTTGGTCAAAGATTGTCGGGAATTGACAATGATTGCTTCTGGGTATGTGTTCCCTTCGGGCCGTCCGCCTCCATGGAGTATCCGGTTATGCCTTCACGCCGTATCGCAGCAATTACCGCAGGATCTGCGGCACTCGTGCTTGTCGCCTGGCCGCTGGTCGCCCAGCAAAACCCGGTTAGTGGGCCAGTTGCGCGTTATGACATGCGCGTCGGCACTGTCAGCGGCAACGGAGGCATGGGCGGGGGCGGCATGAGCATGGGGATGATGTTCGGCGGTGGCCGGGGCAATTCCATTCAGCACGAGCTTTACCTGCGCCTTGGCTCGTCGCAGCCAGTGGCTGGGGGTGGACCGAAGGCGGACCATTTCATGCCGCCTGCCGCGAAGCTTGGAAAGTCGGTGCCTCTGCTCACACCGCAGTTGGAAAAGGCACCGGTCGATGGGATTCCGGGAGAACGCCCCAAGGGCCGGATGCTGATATTCTGGGGCTGCGGCGAACACGCTGGCAAGGGCCAGCCAGTCATCATCGATTTCAGCAAACTCGCCGCGGGTCAGGTGCCGCCAGGACTGTTTAACGCTGCAGTCATGCGCGATTGGGGGCCAACGCTCCAGAACAGCAAGACCTTTGGCCGCTGGCCGAACGAAGACAATCAAGGTGGCAACAAGAATATCCGTGCCGATGCCTCACTGATTGGTCCACACCGGATTGCGGGCAACTATTCGCCGGAAATCGCCTTTTCTCTGACCAAGGATTTCATGGCGGCACTGAATGTTACCACTGGATCAACTCCCGGCGGCGGCTCACTGTTGCGGTGGAATGCTGTGCCCGATGCCACAGGTTATTACGCCACATTGTTTGGCGGCAAGGACATGGGCAGAGGCGGCAGTGGCGATATGGTGATGTGGTCCAGCAGTGCCTCACGGCAGTTCGGCGGGGCACTGGAAGACTGGCTGACCCCGGGGCAAGTAGCCGCGCTTGTGCGAGATAGAACAGCGATGCCGCCCAGCCAGACCACCTGCATCGTCCCGGCTGAGGTTCGCGCAGCGACCGAGTTCCGCATGGGCCGCCTGATCGCCTATGGCCCGGAAGAGGACTTCTCCTATCCCCCGCGTCCAGCCAACCCCAAGGTGGCGTGGAAGCTCGATTGGACCGCGCGCGTGCGCCATCGTTCCACCACGTCATGGATGGATATCCCCGGCATGCCCAGTGGGGGCTTCGGTAATACTGACGATGAGGATCGGCCAAGCCAACCCCAGAACCGACCCCAGAACCCGCCCAAGTGCAAGCCGCGCGGTGGCCTTGGCGGTCTTGGTGGCATCATGGGCGGTGTGCTGGGCGGCGGCTCGGGTTGCTGACATTTGGCTAGCTCGCGCCAGACCCTGCTGATCATCTGGCACAGCCGGACTGGCGCGAGTGAAGCGATCGCCGCCCACGTCGCCGAAGGTGCGGCCGATTGTGCAGAATTGATCCGTGCTGAAGCGTGTACAGTTGACGCGCTTTTGGGCGCGCAAGGCTATGTCTTTGTTTGTCCAGAAAATCTTGGCGCCTTGAGCGGTCCGATGAAAGACATGTTCGATAGGTGCTATTACGATGTCTTGGGCCGCATTGAAGGCCGGCCCTATGTCACAGCCATCGCTGCCGGATCAGCAGGGCAGGGCGCCGAGGCCCAAATTGACCGGATCGTTACCGGCTGGCGTTTGCGCCGGGTTGCAGATTCGGTGATCGTAAACCTTGGCGCTCAGACCGCTGAAGCCATAGCCGCGCCCAAAGTGATCACCCTTGAACAAGGCCGCCAATGCCATGATCTTGGCAGGGCATTTGCCGAAGGCTTAAAACTCGGTATCTACTGACATTAATGAAATTTAATGGCGTATTATCTAATTGGGACTCGACGCATTTGAAAAGCGTGACAAATCATCCTCCAGAAACAGGGAGGGCAACTCCGTTTGCCGCTAATGTGATCGAACCCAAACCTTCGATTCCAACCGCTCTGACGCTTCTGTTCGCACCGGGCACGCGTCCGGCTGCAAAGGACTTGCTGCGCCTGGCTGAAAAGCCAATGGAAACGACCAAGTTTGCATTGAGCCATTATCCGGAGGTTGAAGAGGGTTGGCTTGAGCTGATTGCGATGGGGCTGACCTTCGATGTCAGCGGCCTGATGCCCTTTGAGCCTGCCCCGGCCCTGATCGCAGAGCATATGTTCGGCCTGGAAAACATTGCGCTTGAAGCAAATCTTGAGGCTTTGCGTGTCGTTCCCGGTCCCCATTTGTCCGGCGGGCGGATGCTGCTGCCGATCATCCGTGTTTTAGCCGGACTTGGCGCAGAGCTTGCCCGGTTGCCGGGGTTGCGTGCAGTAGGCTGGGAGCCCTCACGCAGCTGGATGGCGCCTGCCTGGTTCATGACCGCTATTCGCGCCTGGTTGGTTGGCGGAGCTTTTCCGGCCATGGGCCTGACGGCGTTTACCCAAAAGGAAAGTGGAGCATTCCAAAGCGAAGGGCTGTCGCTGTTCGCTGGATACGAAGTTCTGGTTGAGCCCGTTTCGGGTGAAGAACCACACGAAACCGCAAAACTGGCCGCCCGCGCGATCCACGTTCTTGCCCAGTCGGGCGCAAAGGGGCTTGAAGCGATTACCGATGCCAAGGGCCGCGCGATTTTCCACGACGAGGAGCGAGGCCTCGGCCTGCTTCGTCTGTGGCGCAAGGGCTGATTGGCGACGGCTCGCAAGAAAAACCAAACACACAAAATCCCCGCGATCCGTCTGAATCCGATAATTTCGCTGCCTACGACGCGCGCATCCGCGAGCGGGCCCGCAACCTGCCACCACTGCCTTTCAGGGCGGTCAATCGGTTTGGTACACCGGGTTTTGAGCCAGGCCTGCAACGCCATCACATTCTACCACTTCAGCTACTCGCCAAGGAATCCCTCGCGAGAATGCTCGATGCTGTCGGCTTTCGCCGCAAACGGTTTGATGATTTCCGCACCAACGGGCTCTTGCTCCCGGCAAACAAAAGTGCGGCAATTCTCATGGGGCTTCCTCTGCATCGGGGGCCGCACAAGGCTTACAACGATCTGGTGATAGAGCGCGTTGGCCAGATTGAAACAGGCTGGTCACGCCATCGCTCTGTGTCGGCCGGAGACGCTGCAATTGCAGCCTTCTATAGGCTCGAATTGCTGCAGAACGCTTTGCGGCGCCGACTGCTGGATCCACGGGGAAGGCCTTTTGCGCTCAACCGCTCTGACCCGGCGCACAAGCAGCCCGATTTCTTCGAGATTGACGCAATGATTGATACGCTCTGGGTCGCGAGCTCGGCGCGACTGAAGGAACCAGAATCCGCTGTGTGCGGATTGGTGGCTGGGCAGCATCCACCGATCAGCCAATCGGCCCGCATCGGCAAGAGCCCCGCTCGCGCAAGAGCTCGCCAGCCGGAACCGGATCGCCAGCTTTCTTTCCCGGGCTTTGCTGCCGAATTTCCGCTTGCGCAAAAACCCGTCGCATCAGGTTTCCGGCCTTTTGATTAGTGGGGCGAGCGTCTGCGCCATTCAGTCAATCGCGACAGCGATTAGCTGAGAGGGGCCGGGCGATCTGTTGCCTTTGCACCATGCTTGCCCGATGGCAGGTGCAACAAATTTGCGGAGACTGAATATGAGCGCCCCGACCCTCGATTGCTCTGATCTGGACAATTACATCGGCAAGGCCATGCAACCGGCGCGGATGATTGAACCGATCGCCCGCAGTGATATTCGGCGCTGGGTGCAGGCAATGCACTATCCCAACCTTCTGCACTACGATCACAATTTCGCAGCTCAAAGTCGCCACGGTGAGCTGATTGCCCCGCAAAGTTTCCCTGTAGTGATGGACTGCGCGCATGGTTCGGCGCCTTCATGCATCGGCATGATCCCCAACTCGCATATGCTGTTCGGCGGTGATGAATGGTGGTTCTATGGCCCGACCCTGAAGGGCGGAGACCGGGTGTGGAACGAGCGAATACCATTCGACTACAAAGTCAAAGACACCTCGTCGTTCGGTCCGACCTGCTTCCAGCGCGGCGACAATTTCTATTACAATTCGGATGGTGATCTGATCGCCAAGCAACGCTCCACTTCAATCCGTTACAGCCAGTCTGCCGGTGAAGCGAGCCAGGCGGGAAAGACCGAGGGCCATGACGATCCAGTGTGGACCGATGAGGAGTTGGAAGCACTAGAGGACCGCAAGTTCACCTGGATTCAGATGCTCCACGATCTGGGCCACAATGCCCGCTATTGGGATACGGTAAACACGGGTGACGAACTGCCCGAGCGCGTGTTCGGTCCGCACTCGATCGTAAGTTTTACCACGGAGTGGCGCTCGTACTTGTTCACCTCATGGGGCACCACGCACCGCCGCACCGATCTCGACATCGAAGCCCTTGGCTTCGTTGGTCCGATGGCTGGTAAGGAACAGGACCCGACGCTTGAGCGTATCAACCCTGAGCAGACTGATGGTGCCTACATCGGCCCGTCGCGCGGCCACCTGTTCCCGCGTTGGGCGCGCTACATCGGCATGCCACGCGGCTATGGCTATGGCGCTTCGATGGGCGCGTGGATCACCGACTATCTCTCGGGCTGGGCAGGTGAGTGGGGCATGGTGCGCCACTCCAACTGCAACTACCGTAGCCCGGCGCTGACTGGCGACATCACCATCCAGACCGGCAAAATCGTCGACAAGTTCATCGATGCCGATGGTCGCGCCATGGTCCAGGTAGATATGCGAATGACTAACCAGCTCGGTTCAGTCCTTGCGACTGCCAAAGCAGAAATCGAATTGCCGCAGCGCCCTGCATAAGGACCAATTCGCATGACCTTCGATTGTTCGGATATCGACCAATACCTCGGCAAGCCGATGGACCAGTCATACCTGCGGGAACCTCTGGCCGGCAATGATATCCGGCGCTGGGTGCATGCCATGCATTATCCCAACCTGCTACATTTCGATCCTGCCTATGCCGCCGCCAGCAAGTGGGGCAAACTGGTCGCTCCGCAAAGCTTTGCGATTGCCACCGATGATGGGCACGGCGCGGGTCCTGCCTGTGTCGGCAAGATTCCGGAATCCCACTTGCTGTTCGGCGGTGACGAGTGGTGGTTCTATGGCCCGCGCGTTTCGGCGGGCGATATCATCGAAAACAAGCGCGTACCGTTTGACTATGTCGTCAAGGAAACCGGCTTTGGCCCCACATGCTTCCAGCGCGGCGACAACAACTACGTCAACCAGAACGGTGAGGCTATTGCCAAGCAGCGTTCAACCGCGATCCGCTATTTGGCATCGGCTGGCGGCAGTTCGGTCAATGAAGCTGACTTCGATGAACCGGAATGGACTGATGAGGAAATGGACGCCTTTGACCAGCGGCGTTTCGCCTGGGTGAAGATGCTCCGCGACCTTGGCCACAAGGAACGCTGGTGGGACGATGTAAACATTGGCGATGCACTGCCCGAGCGCCTGTTCGGACCGCACTCGGTAGCCAGCTTCACCACCGAATGGCGCGCTTATCTGGTGAACAACTGGGGCACGATGGACCTGCGCAAGAACGATCTTGAAGCGCTTGGTTTCACGCGCGAGATGGCGGGATACGAAAATGATCCTGACATGCTGCTCGATAATACCTTCCTGACTGACGGGGCCTATTACGGACCATCACGCGGGCATCTCTTCCCCAAATACGCCCGCCGCATCGGCATGCCGCGCGGCTATGGCTATGGCGCGTCGATGGGTTCGTGGGTGACCGACTTCCTCAGTGGATGGGCTGGCGAACATGGCATGGTTGTGCACTCGACAGCCAACTATCGCGGCCCCGCCCTCACGGGTGATGTGACCATTCAAACAGCGGAAGTTATTGAAAAATCAATCGACACCGATGGCCGTCATCTGGTCCACGTCAAGCATCTGATGGAAAATCAGCGCGGCGTGAAGATGTGCACGGGCACAGCCGAGATATGGTTGCCGAAGAAGCCGGGTTGATGCCGGCTCCTCCGGCCTAACCATCAACCTTTGATCGTATTCGCAGCACTCAGCACAGCGCGAACACTGGCGGTGGCGATATCCTCGTCGATGCCAACGCCCCAGACTGTCTGTCCATCGGGGCCAACGCACTCAACATAGGCAGCTGCACGCGCATCCGAACCTGCACCCATGGCATGCTCGGAATAGTCGCGCACTTCAACTGTCACACCGAAGGTTTCAGCCAGCGTCGCGCAGACTGAAGAAATGAGGCCGTTACCGCGACCCGAAACTGACTTTTCCTGACCATCCACCCCGATCTTGCCAGCGAACAAACGCGTTCCGTCTGGTGCTTTGGTCTCGTCAAAATCAACTAGTTGAAAGTGCTGCGGCCCTTCAAGACGATAGACGCGCTGGAATACACTCCAGATGTCGTCGGCATAAAGCTCGCGGCCCAGTTCGTCGGCCAGTTCCTGCACGTGTCGGCTGAAATGGGCCTGCATGCGTTTGGGCAGCTTGAGGCCCTGATCCTGCTCGATCACCCAGGCAAAGCCACCCTTGCCGGATTGCGAGTTGACACGGATCACGGCTTCATAGCTGCGGCCCAGATCTGCGGGATCGATCGGCAGGTAAGGCACTGACCAGATCTGGTCATTGCGCTTTTCCTGCGCGGCAAAGCCTTTCTTGATCGCGTCCTGGTGGCTGCCTGAAAAAGCCGTGAACACCAGTTCGCCACCATAGGGATGCCGCTCTGGCACCTTCAGCTGGTTGCAGTATTCCACCGTCTGGATCACTTCATCGATATCCGAGTAATCCAGCTCCGGATCGACGCCCTGCGTGTAGAGATTGAGCCCGACGGTAACCAGGCAGCAATTGCCGGTACGTTCGCCATTGCCGAACAGGCAGCCTTCCACCCGGTCCGCACCAGCCATCAGGCCCAGTTCGGCCGCCGCAACGCCGGTCCCGCGGTCGTTGTGGGTGTGAAGACTGATCACCGCACTGTCACGGTTGGGCAGGTTACGGCAGAAATACTCGATCTGGTCGGCGTATATGTTCGGAGTCGCCGCCTCGACCGTCGCCGGCAGATTGAGGATGATCGGCTTCTCCGGCGTTGGTTGCAGGATGTTCATCACTGCCTCGCAACACTCGATCGAGAAATCGACCTCGGCAGTCGAGAAGGTCTCAGGGCTGTATTCGAAGTGCCAGTCGGTCTGCGGAAAGCGTGCCGCCTGATCGCGCAGGTGCTTGGCACCGCCTTCGGCAATGGCGCGGATATCGGCCTTTTCCATGCCGAACACCACCTGACGCCACAGCGGCGAGACAGCGTTGTAGACGTGGACGATAGCGGCATGAACACCGGCAAGGCTTTCGAATGAGGTCTTGATCAGATCCTCACGGCTCTGGGTCAGCACCTGAACCAGAACGTCTTGCGGAATGCGGCCCGTATCGACCAGCCCGCGAATGAAATCGAACTCGGTTGCACCTGCAGCGGGGAAACCAACTTCGATTTCCTTGAGGCCGACCTTGAGCAGCAGATCGAAAAAGCGGGTCTTCTTTTCCGCACCCATGGGATCGATCAGCGATTGGTTGCCGTCGCGAAGGTCAGTCGAAAGCCAGCGCGGCGCCTTGGTGATCGTTTTGGACGGCCATTGGCGATCAGGCAGATTGATCTGGGGGAAGGCGCGGTATTTGACTGAAGGGTCTTTGAGCATAGTCATGTCAGGTCTCGGAATTACTGGTTGGCGCGCGCTGAGGCGACAGTCTGGCGGTCAATCCCTTGGGCGTCACCGACGCCGGATGAGCCGACGCGCGGGTTCACGCCCAAGGGCGTGTAAGTCGCAGAGTAAGGCCGAGGTTCCGGGTCATCACGGGAGCCTATGGGGAAGGGGGCGAGCCTTGTAAAGAGGGCTGTTGGGACTGCCTGGTCAAAATGCGTAGGCTAAGCCTGCCGCAAGATTGAACCGGTTGCGCTTGCCGCGCATCACGGTGATCGGCGATTGCGCGGCGCTTCCCTGAAGCATCGTGTAACCCACGCCAAGACCAACTGCGAAACCGCCATTGCGAAGGTCGCCATCAAGATCAAAAGCAGTGAACGCCTTGACCCCAATGCTCTTCAGACCTGAACGTCCGCCATACACCGGCAATCCGGAAGCCGCGCTCGCCGTGTTTGAAACACCGAAATTCAGATTCGAATAATGGTGGTTCACGAAATCGAACGAGGAAGACAGGCCGACGATTTGCCGCTTGCTGACCGGCGTAAAATAGCTGGGACCTATGGAAATAACCCTACTGCCGCTTTTGCCGGTGGCGTCCCAGCGTACATCGACACCCAGACTGAGCGAGTCATACCCGTTTGTCAGCTTCTTGATCTGGATTCCGGCGGTTACCCCTAGCTCCAGATTGCCTTTAACCCTGCCCAGACTGGCAAGTACGGCATCCTTCGCATTGGAGCCGCGACCAGCGCGCCAGCGGATCACCGGGCCAAAGGTAAAGCCGATTCGGCTATCCTCGGGGTCCTTGACCAGATCTATTGCAACACCGGCTGTGCGTGGGTTGATACTGATCCCGTGATACCGACCCATGATCCCGGCGGCCGGAAAGATGCCCTGGTTCTTGCTCCCCTCAAAAGTAGGCATGTTGGCGACGCCAAGGCCGATTATCAGGTAGTTGCCTTTGTAGATGTTGCGCTCTGGCTTGGGTGCGGAATCGAGTGTGTAGGTTCCTTGGGCCTGCTCGGCCATTGCAGGCGCTGCGGCTAATACTGCAACCAAGGCAGCAAGTGGAAAGGCAGAACGGCGCATCGATTTCACCCCCGGATGCGCAGGATCTGTTCAAAAGAAGGCCGCACATCAACCATTTCCGGTTACCGCAATTGCAAGCGTCTCGCAATTAGTCGTGTGCCAGAAATGCGGAGCTTTGCGTTGGTTGTCTCCTTACCGGACAAGTGTCGTTGCTGTTACTAATACAGCTCTCCGGTTAACCTTGAATGTAGCGAATCCTCAAGCCCCGCACCGGCGCTTATCAGGGCGCTTTGCGGGGCATATTGGAAGGTAAGGCCAGGTCGATTTCAGTCGCCCCGAGCTGCAGCTTTTGGTTTGGCATGAACGACATTGCCGTAACCCGCACCATAATCGAGCGTGCCAAACAGCCAGTCATAGAGCAGGCTGATCGTCGCGAAATTCCCGCCCGTGAAGTGTGCATGGTGGTTATGGTGCATCACTGACATGGTGTTGAGATATTTGAACGGGAATTTGTTAGTCGTCCAAAGATCATGGTTGTGCTGGTTTATTTCCGAAAATGCGATCCAGGTGATGATTATTGTAGGGACCGAGAAGTTGCCCAGCAGGAATGACAGCCCGAAAATCGTTCCGATATAAAGGCCAAGCCCACCTGCCACTTCGAGAGGATGGATGAAGCTCGAGTCGCCGCGACAGGGGTTGTGCTGGCGGTGGTGGACAGCGTGGACCCAGATCAACGGCCCGCGAAACCAACCACAATCGTGGAACACGAAGCGGTGCACCAGATAATAGAAGAAATCGTAGACCAACAGAATGATAACGATATCGCGCGCAATGCGTAGCGGTGATTGCACCTCGGCGGTGAGGCAGAAGGGCATGATCGCGGCAAAGATCGTCACCCAGAAGATGGCGCCCCACTTGCGGTTCCACGCCTGATTTTCGGCGTAGGACGGCCGCTGCATCTTTTCCTTGAAGGTCTGCTTGTTGAGCTTCGATGATTCCCGGAACGCAGGTACCAGCATCACGCCGATGCTGCGCATGACCATGGTGATGGCGACTATAGCTACTGCGGTTATCAGGGACAGTTGCCAGTGATACCCGGAGATCAGTGACTGAACGAATGGCGTTTCCATTTCCGTTTCCTCTTCCTTACCAGTGTGAACGCTGCAGGTTCAAAGCTTGAGAACGGCGTTCTCAATGGGCTGGATATGGCGAGACCATTCATCGTGCTTTGATCAAACGCAAAAATGCAGACCTTGGGGGTGCAAGTTGCTAAATCCGGTTCCAATCCTGCGATCACATGCAATAATGCGGGATGACCAAAATTCGCCCATTCACCCTGGCCATCCCCGAAAAGGCCATCGATGACCTGAAAATGCGCATAGACCTCACCCGCTGGCCTGAACAGGAAACGGTGAACGATTGGTCACAAGGCGTGCCACTAGAGAGTCTGCAAGCTCTCATCCATTACTGGCGACACCATTATGACTGGCGCAGGTGCGAAACGCTGCTCAATGGGCTAGGCCAGCAGGTGACAGAAATAGACGGGCTGGAGTTCCATTTCCTCCATGTCCGGTCTCACCATAAGCATGCACGGCCCATAATCCTCACGCACGGCTGGCCGGGTTCGGTTGTCGAATTCCTTGCCGCGATTCCCATGCTGACAAACCCCGAGGCACACGGGGGCTCAGCGGCCGATGCATTCCATGTCGTCGCGCCATCGCTCCCGGGTTATGGCTTTTCGGGCAAACCGGAGACCAGTGGCTGGAATGTCCAGCGCGTCGGCCAGGCCTGGGCCACACTGATGGAACGACTGGGCTATAAGCGCTGGTTTGCACAAGGAGGCGACTGGGGTGCGATTGTCACCACCGCCATGGGTGCGCAGGCACCAAAAGGGCTAGCAGGCATCCACCTCAACATGCCACTGGCCCGACCGACCGCCGAAGATCGCATCAGTCCAGGTCCCGAAGCACAGGCCGCGCTGGCAGCAAGCAAGCACTACAAGGATTGGGATTCAGGCTATTCCAAAATCCAGTCAACTCGTCCGCAGACGATTGGCTATGGACTCGTCGATAGTCCTGTCGGCCTTGCGGCGTGGATTTACGAGAAGATGTGGGCCTGGACCGACAATGCCGGACGGCCCGAGGATGCCTTGTCGATGGATACGATACTCGACAACATCATGCTCTATTGGCTCCCCGGTAACGGAGCCTCGGCGGCGCGGATGTACTGGGAGAGCTTCGCTGCTGTTGGCAATACGGGTGAAGTTGACGTGCCAAGTGCTGTCAGCACCTTCCCGCGCGAAATCACCAAAGCGCCGCGCAAATGGGCTGAGCGAGTGCTCCGCAACATCGTTTACTGGAACGATGCTGAGAAGGGCGGGCATTTTGCTGCCTGGGAGCAACCGGAGATATTTGCTCGCGAAGTGCGGGCCGGGATCGCTGCGCTGGATTGAAGGTTCCTCCAGACCTTGCGCCCGCAACTCTTTCAGGCGAGCGTAAAGCCCAAAATACTCGAACACCGCCTGTATCTGTCTCGCCGCAGCCTTGCCGTTGGCGGCATGATTGCGATGGCGCAGCGCGACCTTTTGGCTGCCTTGGATGCAGTGGTGCTTGGGGGTGATTCCCAATGCGGTGGCTGCGACAGGCGTGCCCTTCAACAGGCTCATCGCCTTGAACCAGACATCGTCTTCGGTCGGACAAAGACGGCGCATGGTTGCAATGTCAAAAACGCGGGCATCGAAGCAGCCGGGCGGATAGAGTACGCCGCTGGTGCCATAGGCGAAGTTGCCGAAATCGATATCGAGAGGCTTGGCCCCGCGCTCGATACTGACGATCTGGCTTTCAGGCGTCATCAATTTGCCGGCGCGCGCCTTGCGCACTTTGCCATTCCAGCCGAACCGCAGCCTGCGCACCCAGTTGCCGATAATGGCTCCGGGGGCGGCAGTCGAGGCATCGATCAGTGTCTCGAAGGTGTTGGCAGGGTAATAGATATCATCATCAAAGGTCACCACCGTCTGTGCGGGGAAGTCCTGCAGCGCATAGATCAGTTTGGTGTGCGGCCCGATATCATCAACAAACCGCAGCTCCACGCCGTAACGGCAAAGCCGGAGCACGGAGTCGGGAATGGCATCGGGCGGAATGCTATCGGAGAGATAGACCATGACCCGGGCGGGGCGGACGGTCTGGAACAGGATCGATTCAATGGCCAAAGCCAAGGTACCGAGCCTGCCAGCAGTGGTCGTGCAACTGGCAACCAGATCGTCGCGCGCTATGCCGGGGAGCGGCTGCAGATCGAGCAGGCGCGACATTTGCCGGGCCTGCTGGTTGATCGAAAGATTCGTGGCGTAGTCGATGAGCAAGTGAATGCGGATCAGCCCGAAGGCCAGAACGAGGATAGCTGCAAGCAGCAAACCATCGAGTTCAAACGGCAAATATGCGACCATGCAATGCCAGTCCCTGATTAAGACTTGGCCCCCTGCTGCCGCCGTCTATATCGGGCGTGGTTAAATTTCTCCACCTTCAAACAGGTGAAAATCAGGGAAAAATTGTAACAGAATTGTCAGGTCAGCAGGCGTCGGGATTCTCGCAACGCAGGAACAGGCGGTCGATGGGGCCCCATGGCAGGAACCAGAATATCGCAACGAGGACGGCGCAGGCGATGCCGATCCAAGGCGCAAAGAAGGTCGCAGCAAAGCCGATTGAATAAATGATGGTGGAAGCGACGCCTTTACGTATCGTGGCGTCGTGGAACCGCATTGCTGCGCTGGATTGGTCACCTGTGCGCCGGATTATCCGCTGCAGCCATGAATATGCGACGGCCGGAAACAGCAGCGAGGCCAGATAGACCTTGCTGGCCTCATCGGAAAAATGCTGCTCGCTGAGGTATGTGGTGGTGAACGGGATGGGCGACAGGGCAAACAGCGCCAGAACGTTCGACCACAGAAGGCTGTTTGTTACCGTTTTCGCTTTGCTGAACAGCTTGTGGTGGTTCACCCAGTAGATCGCGAGGTATGCGTAAGACAGCACATAGGCGAGGAACTTGGGCCACAGCGCCCAGAGGTGCTGAAGGCCCGATTGCTCGGGTGCCTTCAACTCCAGAATCATGATCGTGATAATGATCGCCAGAATGGCATCCGAAAATGCTTCCACGCGAGCAATGCCTGCCCGGCCTTCGACCTGCTGCTCGTGCTCCATCGGCTGCGTCCCACAAAGAAAACCCGGGGGCATCCTAACGAAAGGACGCCTCCGGGCAATCACTTGGCGAAAGATCGGTTGATCAGTTCTTCGACTTGTCGACCAGAGCGTTGGCGCCGATCCATGGCATCATGGCGCGCAGCTTCGAACCGGTTTCCTCGATCTGGTGACGCTTGGCAGCGATGCGCGAAGCCTTCAGTTCGGGCTGGCCGGCGCGGTTATCGAGCACGAAGTCCTTCACGAAGCGGCCGGACTGGATGTCGGCGAGAACGCGCTTCATTTCCTTCTTGGTTTCTTCGGTGATGATGCGCGGACCGGTCTTGATGTCGCCGTATTCGGCGGTGTTCGAGATCGAGTAGCGCATGTTGGCGATGCCGCCTTCATACATCAGGTCGACGATCAGCTTGAGCTCGTGCAGGCACTCGAAATAGGCCATTTCCGGTGCGTAACCGGCTTCGACCAGCGTTTCAAAACCGGCCTGGACCAGCGCGGTGGTGCCGCCGCAGAGCACGGCCTGCTCGCCGAACAGATCGGTCTCGCATTCCTCGCGGAAATTGGTTTCGATGATGCCCGAGCGGCCGCCACCAACGCCCGAGGCATAGGCGAGGGCGACGTCATGGGCATTGCCGGTCTTGTCCTGATGAACGGCCACAAGGCAGGGCACGCCGCCGCCGCGCTGATATTCGCTGCGCACGGTGTGGCCGGGGCCCTTCGGCGCGATCATGATCACGTCGATATCGTTGCGCGGCTCGATCAGGCCGAAGTGGATGTTGAGGCCGTGGGCGAAAGCAAGCGCCGCGCCGGGCTTCATGTTGGCATTAATGTCTTCGGCATAGATCGCGGCCTGATGCTCGTCAGGGGCGAGGATCATGATGATGTCGGCCCAGGCGGCGGCATCCTTGTTGCTCAGCACCTTGAAGCCGGCGCCTTCGGCCTTCTTCGCCGTGGCCGAACCTTCGCGCAGCGCAATGGCGACTTCCTTGACGCCCGAATCGCGCAGGTTCTGGGCGTGGGCGTGGCCCTGCGAGCCATAGCCGAGCACGACGATCTTCTTGTTGGTGATCAGGTTGATGTCGCAATCGGCGTCGTAATAAACTTTCATGGTACTTTCCTTGCTCCTAACGTCGTCCCGGACCTGATCCGGGACCGTTGGCCTCGTAATTCGGAGGCCGCTTTGATACGCCACCGGTCCCGGGTCAAGCCCGGGACGACGGCCAGATTTCAGGCCCCTTCGGCCCCGCGAGTCATGCCGACCACACCGGTGCGGCCCACTTCGACAAGGCCCAGTTCGCGCATGATGGCTACGAAGCTGTCGATCTTGTCGGGCGTTCCGGTGAGTTCGAAAATGAAGCTTGCGGTCGAGGTATCGACCACCTTGGCGCGAAACACCTCGGCGACGCGCAGCGCCTCGACGCGGATGTCGCCCTTGCCCGCCACCTTGATTAGCGCCAGCTCGCGCTCGACATAGGGGCCATTCTCGGTGAGGTCGGTCACCTTGTGCACCGGCACCAGCCGTTCAAGCTGGGCGTGGATCTGGTCGATCACCGCCGGCGGGCCGTGGGTGACGATAGTGATCCGACTGATCGCGTGGTTGTCTGAGATATCGGCCACGGTCAGGCTGTCGATGTTATAGCCGCGCGCAGTGAACAGCCCGGCGATCTTGGCGAGAATCCCCGCCTCGTTATCGACCATGACGGTAAGGACGTGCCGCTCTTCGGCTTCGTGTTTGATCTTCATCATTTTGAGCTCGGTAGGTCGACAACGACCGCATGTGTTGGAACGGGAACCATTATCAATGCGGCAAAAGCGGCGCCAAAAAGGGCTGACCAGACAAACTCCTTGCGGCGGAATTCCCTGATGCACGCCACAAGGCAAAGCGCTGAAATTGCCATCATAATGAGTGATGAGGACTGCATCACACCAGCGCCTTGGCTTCGTCGTCCATGGTGCCGGCGACAGAATCGCCGAACAGGATCATGTCGGTATGCGCCGCGCCTGACGGGATCATCGGGAAGCAGTTGGCTTCGTTATGGACGCAGCAATCGACAAAGACCGGACCCGGATGGTCGATCATCGCCTGAATACCGGCGTCGAGCTGGTCTTCGCCCTCAATGCGGATGCCCATCCAGCCATAGGCTTCGGCCAGCTTGACGAAATCAGGCAGGCTATCGGAATAGCTCTCCGAATAGCGGCTTTCATAGGTCAGTTCCTGCCACTGGCGGACCATGCCCATCCACTGGTTGTTTAGCACGAAGACCTTCACTGGCGCGCGGTATTGGGTGGCGGTGCCCATTTCCTGGACGTTCATCTGGATCGAGGCGTCACCGGCAATGTCGATCACCAGCTTGCCCGGATTGCCGAGCTGCGCACCGATGGCGGCGGGCAGGCCATAACCCATCGTGCCGAGCCCGCCCGAGGTGAGCCAGCGGTTGGGATCGTCAAAGTGGAAATACTGCGCCGCCCACATCTGGTGCTGGCCGACTTCGGTCGAGATGATCGGATCGAGCGCCTTGGTCAGCTCATAGAGCCGCTCAATCGCATACTGCGGAGCGATCTGCGCAATATTGCGCGGATAGTTGAGACCCTTCCTGGCGCGCCAGCCATCGATCCGGGCCTTCCACGGTGCCAGATCGCGCGGCTTGCGGCTGCCCCAGGCGTCGACCAGCTGCTGCAGAACAGTGGCGCAATCTCCAATGATCCCGAGATCAACCGGCACGATCTTGTTGATCGACGAACGGTCGATATCGATGTGGATCTTCGCCGAATTGGGCGCGAAGGCATCAAGGCGTCCGGTCACACGGTCATCAAAGCGCGCGCCGATGGCAATGATCAGGTCAGCCTGATTCATCGCCCAGTTAGCTTCATAGGTGCCGTGCATACCCAGCATGCCGAGCCAATCGGCGTGCTGCGCCGGGAAAGCGCCAAGCCCCATCAGCGTCGAGGTAACCGGAGCGCCGGTCAGCCGCTGCAGTTCGCGCAGCAGGGCGCTGGCCTGCGGGCCGGAATTGATCACCCCGCCGCCGGTATAGAACACCGGCGCCTTGGCATTGGCGAGCAGTTCAATCGCCTTGGCAATGTCGCTCGTGCTGCCTTCCAGCTGCGGCGTATAGCGGTTGCGGC
Organism: Sphingomonadaceae bacterium; assembly: GCA_947451145.1. Taxonomy (GTDB): domain Bacteria; phylum Pseudomonadota; class Alphaproteobacteria; order Sphingomonadales; family Sphingomonadaceae; genus Novosphingobium. The sequence goes on from CANFXW010000021.1 coordinate 17,914, forward strand.
GCTGCGGCGCGCCTTCGGTGAAGGAGGCAGAGGCGATCTGAACGTCCTTCGGAATGTCGATGACAACCGGCCCGGGGCGGCCTTCGGTCGCGATCTGGAAAGCCTCGTCAACAATCGCCGCGAGTTCCGAGGGATCGCGAACGAGGTAGTTGTGCTTGGTGCAGTGCCGGGTGATGCCAACCGTGTCGGCTTCCTGAAAAGCATCCGATCCGATCAGTCCGCTGGGGACCTGTCCGGTGATGACGACCAAGGGAATCGAATCCATAAAGGCATCGGCAATGCCGGTAACCGCATTGGTCGCGCCGGGGCCGGAGGTGACGAGCACAACGCCGGGCTTGCCGGTGGAGCGGGCATAGCCCTCTGCCGCATGGGCCGCGCCAGCTTCATGGCGCACGAGGACGTGGCGGATGCGCTCGTCCTTGAACAGCGCGTCATAGATCGGCAGGACTGCGCCGCCGGGATAGCCGAAGACAAATTCGACCCCGAGCCGGACGAGGCTTTCAACCAGAATTTCTGCGCCGGGGCGCTCTGTGGACTGCGTAGGCATTATTCGTTCCTGTCCGGGCTCTTGCGACAAATCAGCCCGCTCTCAAAAGATTGACCCGGCACAGTCTTCGCTGTGCCGGGCCACCCTCTCCAAAATTCGCACAAAACCGCCATAAAGCGGATGTTGTGCAGCGCAATAGGCGGCTGTTTATATCGCGTCAAGAGCTAATCTTGTAATAATGATACAAAGAGAGCCTCTGCGTTAAAACTTTCCGCTTCAACGCGTGGCCATTCAGCGGGCGGCTGGTGCCGCAGCCATGTTTGCTGGCGTTTGACATAGTTGCGCGTTGCCTGACTACCGCGTTCGCGCGTTTCCTCCAGCGTGCAATCACCGCGCAAATAGGCTGCGATATCCCGCACGCCGATGGCGCGCATCACCGGCATTTCGGGCGCAATGTTCCGTGCCAGCAATGCTTCCACCTCGGCAATCGCGCCGCCTTCCAGCATGTCAGAAAAGCGCTGGTCGCACCGGGCATAGAGCCACTGGCGATCGGGCAGCAGGATCACCGGATGGAGCGCCACCGCATCACCAATCGCGCCCTGCTTCTCCGCCTGCCAGTCGCCGAGCGGCCGCCCGGTGGAGCGCACGACTTCCAAAGCGCGGGCAATGCGGGTGGAGTCTGTGGGATGGAGTGCTTTGGCGCGGGCGGGATCTTCGCGATTAAGCGCCGCATAGGCGCGGTGCAGCGGCATATCCCGCACCTCTGCGCGGATGGCCGGGTCGATCTCGGGTATCGGGGCGATGCCATCCAGCAGGGTGCGGATATAGAGCCCGGTGCCGCCGACTACGATGGGAACGCCTCCTTCGGCATGGACCGCATTGATCTCGCGCGTTGCGGCGGCGGCCCAGTCGGCTGCCGAGCATGCCTGTGCGCCATCCCATGTGCCTAACAGCCGGTGGTCGATGCCGTGCATGTCCTCAACCGAGGGCCGGGCGCTCAGCACGGCAAGGTCAGCATAGACCTGGCTGGCATCGGCATTGATCACCACCCCGCGTTTTCCACGTTTCTCCAGCGCCACAGCCAGCTGCACCGCGAGATCGCTCTTGCCGCTCGCCGTTGGCCCTGCAATGAGCGCCAGCGGCGGCAGTGTTGCCGATTGCGAAGGGGAATTTCCGGTGTTCATTGCCCGGCTGATAGCAGATCAGGCCAATCTGTCCGCAAATTGTGAAGCAGCGCTCGCCGCGCTGGAAGATCGGGGCATGAGCGCTGATGTCAGCAAGCTTGCTGCACCCGGTGGATTGCAGTTCATCGCGCATGGCGGTGACCGCACGACGCTGTCCGATGTGCTCGACCGCACGTTCAAGCCATCCGACATGCTGATCGCCGATAGCGAACCGCGCGTGCCGCAGCTGTTCGTTTCGGACATGGATTCGACGATGATCATGGCCGAATGTATCGACGAACTGGCCGACTTTGCCGGCCTCAAGCCCCAGATCGCCGCGATTACCGAGCGGGCCATGCAGGGTGAACTCGATTTCGAATCGGCGCTGCGGGAGCGTGTCCTGCTGCTCCGCGGCCTGTCCGAAGGCGCTATCGCCGAATGCCTCGCCACCCGTATTGCGCCGATGCCGGGCGCGCGGGTGCTGGTCGAGACTCTCAAGGCCAAGGGCTGCAAAACCGTGTTGGTAACCGGCGGCTTTCACCAGTTCGCCGATCCGGTGGCAGAGCAGCTTGGCTTCGAGATGGTTGTCGCGAACCGCCTTGAAATCAGCGACGGACAGCTCACCGGCGGCCTCGTCGGCGGGATCACCGACAGTGGCGTAAAGCGGGCCGTGCTGATCGAGGAGGCGGCGCGGATCGGGGCAGGGGCCATCACCCTAGCCACCGGCGACGGTGCGAATGACATTCCGATGCTGATCGCGGCCACCTATGGCATCGCTTATGCTGCCAAGCCCAAGGCCCGTGAAGCGGCCGACGGCTGGGTAGATCGCGGAGACCTCACCGGGGTGTTGGAACTGCTGGGTGTGCCGCGCGACGAATGGGTTTGGGAATAGGGTACGTAATTGACATTGATGTCAGTTATAGTTAGTCGAGAACCATGAACCGGCCAGCATTCGCCAATGAATTCGTCTACGCACGCGAGGCAACGCCTTTCCTGATCCCCGGACGACCAGACTTTCGCTATGATCTGCCTAAAGCATGGCGCCACTTCCGCCGGCTGGTGCAAAACAAGGAAGACACCACGCAGGTCTTCCCGATCTTCGAGGCGCTTCCGTGGAAAGGCCTGATCGAAGCGGCGCGCACGTTCTGTGAGAGCGAGCAGGGCAGGGCGATATTCCACACCGAACCCTTTCTTCCCGCGATACTCGATGACCATGAGGCCTTGCGCCGGATGCCTGCCGGATCGCTGGCACACGCCTATTGCGACTTCATGGAGAAGGAAGGCCTGACCGCGCAGGGTCTGGTTGACGAGTTCGAGGCGTTTCTGGGTGACCGGCCACGCTTTGACGATCGCTTCCAGTGGTATTTCAACCGCATGCGCGACGTCCACGACCTGATGCATGTGCTGACCGGTTACAGCCGCGATGCTCTGGGCGAAGTCTGTGTATTGGCCTTCACCTACAGCCAGCAGCCCAGCCTTGCGCACCTGTTCCTCGGCTATGCTGGCGGGATGGAGATCAAGTCCCGCGTGAAAAGCCGCGCTCCGGTGCTTGGTGCCGTGCGCGAAGGGCAGAGGCTGGGCAAGGCCTGCCCGAGACTGGTCGAACAGTCGATCCTAGAGCTTTTGCCGATCCCTCTGGAAGTGGTCCGCCGACGGCTGAAGATCACACCGGCGAGCCAGTACAACGAGGTCCACAAGGCGTGGCGCGGCTTGGGGCTGGATCCTTTCGACCTGCTTGCGCCCAAGGCTGCCTGACTTAGGCTTCCATCCAGTCGCGGAAAAAGCTGTCGCTGGCTTCGCGCAAATCTGCCAGTCCGACATCGAAACCGGGGCCCTTGATCGCTGAGCCACCCGTGGTGCCGATCCGCGTCATCGGGATGCCCGCAGCCTGAATGGTTTCGGCCACAGAGCTAGTCACAATATAGCGCGCCTGATCTTCGCCAAAGGCGGTGAACTGGTCACCAATTTCCTCCACCACGCAGCCGATGCCGCCTGCCAATGCCATTTCCGTCAGCGCGACTATCAGGCCGCCATCGGAAATGTCATGGACAGCGCTGACTTTGGCTTCATCGATAAGCTTGCGCACGAATTCGGCGTGCGTGCGTTCCTTTGCGAGATCCACTGCGGGAGCAGCGCCGTCTTCACGCCCATGCAGCTCGCGAAGCCAAAGCGACTGTCCGAGGTGGCCGTTGTTCTGGCCAATAACAAAGATCGCCTCACCCTCAGCCTTGAACCCGATCGTCGCCATCTTCTCATGATCGGCCATCAGCCCCACGCCGCCAATCGCAGGCGTCGGCAGGATCGCCGAGCCGCCACCGGTGGCCTTGCTCTCGTTGTAGAGGCTGACGTTGCCCGACACGATCGGGTAATCCAGCGCCCGGCAGGCATCGCCCATTCCGGCGAGGCAACCAACGATCTGCGCCATGATCTCGGGCCGCTGCGGGTTGGCGAAGTTGAGGCAGTTGGTGATGGCGAGCGGCGTTGCGCCTACTGCGCTGATGTTGCGATAGGTCTCCGCTACCGCCTGCTTGCCGCCCTCATAGGGATCGGCATAGCAATAGCGCGGGGTGCAGTCGGTGCTGATCGCCAGCGCCTTTTGGGTGCCGTGGATGCGCACAACCGCAGCATCGCCGCCGCTCTTTTGCAGCGTGTCTGCGCCAACCTGGCTATCATACTGCTCCCAGATCCAGCGGCGCGAAGCGAGGTCAGGGCTGGCCATAAGCTTGAGCAGATCAGCGCCGATGTCGGCACTTTCGGGCACATCACCCAGCGGCGCGACGTTGGCCCAGACCTTGTACTCTTCGGGCGTGACATAGGGCCGCTCATATTGCGGTGCGTCTTCTGCCAAAGGACCCAGCGGAATGTCGCAGACCGTTTCGCCCTGCCAGGTCAGCACCATGTGGCCGGTGTCGGTCACTTCGCCGATCACCGCGAAATCGAGCTCCCACTTGTGGAAGATCGCCTCGGCCATAGCTTCCTTGCCGGGCTTGAGCACCATGAGCATGCGCTCCTGGCTTTCGCTGAGCATCATTTCATAGGGCGTCATGCCCTCTTCGCGGCATGGCACCTTGTCCATGTCGAGAATGATCCCGGCCTTGCCGTTGGTCGCCATTTCGACGCTGGAGCTGGTCAGCCCTGCTGCACCCATATCCTGAATGGCAACAATCGCGTCGGTCGCCATCAGTTCAAGGCAGGCCTCGATCAGCAGCTTTTCCACGAAAGGATCGCCAACCTGCACGGTCGGGCGCTTTTCCTCGATGTCTTCACCGAAATCGGCAGAGGCCATGGTCGCGCCGTGGATGCCATCGCGGCCAGTCTTGGATCCGACATAGACAATCGGATTGCCGAGGCCGGTGGCGGCCGAATAGAAGATCTTGTCCTGCTCGGCCACGCCCACAGTCATCGCGTTGACGAGGATGTTGCCGTCATAGGCCTTGTGGAAATTGGTCTCGCCGCCAACCGTCGGAACGCCCACACAGTTGCCATAGCCGCCGATGCCCGCGACCACACCCTGCACCAGATGCTTCATCTTGGGGTGCTTGGGGTCGCCAAAGCGCAGGGCATTCATGTTCGCCACCGGCCGCGCGCCCATGGTGAACACGTCGCGCAGGATGCCGCCGACGCCCGTCGCCGCGCCCTGATAGGGTTCGATGTAGCTCGGGTGGTTGTGGCTCTCCATCTTGAAAATGGCGGCCTGATTATCGCCGATATCGATAATGCCCGCGTTTTCGCCCGGTCCGCAGATCACCCAAGGTGCTTCAGTCGGCAGCTTCTTAAGGTGAAAGCGGCTCGATTTGTACGAGCAATGCTCTGACCACATCACCGAAAAGATGCCGAGCTCAACCAGATTCGGCTCACGCCCCAGCGCGTAGAGCACGCGGGCGTATTCCTCCTCGGAAAGCCCGTGCTGGGCGACGACTTCTGGGGTGATGGCGCTGGCGGGATTCGTCATGCGCGCGCCCATAGCCGCACGCGCGATTGATGGCTAGGCCGCGAAGCGCGTTGTCACCCACACAGCGACGGTACTGGCGACAGCCGTAGCGAATGTGCCCCAGATGATATCGGCAACGGTCACCTGCGTGAACCAGACCTTCAGCGTCGCCTGATTGGTCAGATCATAGGTCGCATAGGCCAGTGCCCCCAGCAGCGCGCCGTTCAGCGTTGCCTGCCCGATCCCTCCAGCAAGCCCGGGCCGCACCGCGAACCAGACCATGCCGGCGATATAGGCAAGGTAGAACACAATCGCAGGCGTACCGCGGAAACTGGGGGCCAGAACCTCTCCCACCAGCGGGCGGTAGAAGTTGTTCCCCGCCCAGCCGAGCCACAGGAAATCGAGCAAGCCGAAGCTCAGGCCCGCTGACACATATGCAATTATCCATTTCATCGGCAAATCTCCTGCTTGCAGCTTGACCCTGCGCGGCTGCGGGGTCAATGGATTACCCATGAGCGAAAGCACCCCCGGCATGAGCTTCGAGGACGCGCTGAAAGCGCTGGAAGACGTCGTGCGCAAGTTGGAAAGCGGTGAAGTGCCGCTGGACGAATCAATCACCTTATACGAGCGCGGCGAAGAGCTGCGGAAGCTGTGTCAGGCGCGGCTTGATGCGGCATCGGCGCGGATCGAAAAGATCGTTGCCGGGGCTGGCGGTCAGCCGGCTGCTACAGCACCGTTTGACGAACCGGGACTCTGATCTTGCCTCCCGTGCTGGTCGACTCGACCCTTCTAGCCGATAACCTCGAGCGGATCGCTGAAGAGATCGACGAAGGCTTTGATCGCCTGCTGCCGATTCCGCAGGATGCCCGGGCACGGCTGGTCGAAGCCATGCGCTATGCGGCCATCGGTGGCGGCAAGCGATTGCGACCCTTGCTGCTGGTTGCGACCGCCGAGATGCATGGAACCAACCGGGTGACTGCCCTGCGCGCGGCGGTCGCGATCGAATCGATCCATGTCTATTCGCTGGTGCACGACGATCTGCCCTGCATGGACGACGATGAAATGCGGCACGGCAAACAGACGCTGCACCGCGCCTTTGATGAGGCAACCGCAGTTCTCGCAGGCGATTCCTTGCACGCGCTGGCATTTGAAATCCTCGCCAATCCGGAAACCATTGGAGACCCCTTCGTCCGCGCCGAGCTGCTGCGGGTGCTGGGAACGGCGGCAGGCATGAACGGTATGGCCGGCGGGCAGATGATGGACATCATCGCCGAGAGCGAGACCTTTGATCTGGGCACCGTCACCCGGCTCCAGCAGCTCAAGACCGGGGCCTTGCTGGCAGCGGCGGTAGAGATGGGCGCGATCCTTGGCCACGCGCCGCCGGAAAGCCGCACGCAGCTGCGCGCCTATGCCCGCGACCTCGGCCTCGCATTCCAGATTGCCGACGACCTGCTCGATCACGAAGGTGACGAGGAAGCGGCTGGCAAGGCGCTGCGCAAGGATGCGGCGGCGGGCAAGGCGACCTTCGTCTCGCTACTCGGGCCGGAACGCGCCCGAACGCAGGCGCAGGCGCTGGTCGAACAGGCCATTGCGCATCTTGCTGCGCACGGGCAGGAAGCTGATCTCTTGCGGGCAATTGCCCGATATGTGGTTGAGAGGAACCACTGACATGGCGACACGCATCGGGGTCTATCCCGGCACTTTTGATCCGATCACGCTCGGCCATGCCGACATCATCCGCCGCGGTGCCAAGCTGGTTGACCGGCTGATTATAGGCGTCACCACCAATATATCGAAAAACCCGATGTTCTCGCCCGAAGAGCGCATTGCCATGGTGCAGCGTGAAGTCGCAGCACTCGGGATCGAAAACGTCGAGGTTGTCGGGTTCAACGCGTTGCTGATGAAATTCGCGGAAAAGCAAGGTGCTTCGGTGATCATCCGCGGGCTGCGGGCCGTCGCCGATTTCGAATACGAATACCAGATGGCCGGCATGAACCAGCAGCTCAACGCTACAATCGAAACCGTGTTCTTGATGGCCGATGTCAGCCTTCAGCCGATTGCGTCCAAGCTGGTCAAGGAAATTGCCCTGTTCGGCGGCGATATTGCGCGCTTTGTCAGTCCGGCAGTGCGCACTGATGTTGTGGCTCGGGTCGATACCAATGGTCGACTGGGGGACTATTGAACCCGTTCATTGCCATGACAGCCGCGCGCGGCTATCTCCGCGCCAGAACAGAATCCCCGTATTGAGAGTGACCGAATGAATCGCCGTAATCTGATCGTTGCTTTCACGATGGCCCTGTCGCTGGCCGCTTCGCCGGCATTCGCCAAAAAGCAAAAGCCTGCGCCGATTGTTACGCCGATTGCGCCGATCCTGAGCACGGTGGTTGATACCGACCAGAGCCACGATCCCGACAATGTGCTCTATCTTGATCTCTCGAACGGTGGTCGCGTCGCGATCCGCCTGATGCCCGCCTGGGCGCCGGGGCACGTCGAGCGGATCAAGATCCTTACCAAGCAGGGTTTCTACAACGGCATCATCTTCCACCGCGTGATCGAAGGCTTTATGGCGCAGACCGGCGATCCGACGGGAACCGGGCAGGGCGGATCGCCGCTCCCCGATCTCAAGGCCGAGTTCAACATGATCCCGCACATGCGCGGATCGGTTTCAATGGCGCGCACCAATGATCCTGACAGCGCCAACAGCCAGTTCTTCATCGTGTTCTACCCGCGCTTTGCACTCGACCACAAATATACCAATTTCGGTCGGGTGATTGGCGGCATGGACGTCGCTGACGCCATCGAACGCGGCGAGCCGCCTGAGCATCCGACCAAGATCCTGCAGGCTTCGCTGGGCAGCGAGCACAAGGCTCAAATGATGCCTCCTCCGCCGCCACCGCCTGCTCCGGCACCGGCACCGATTAGCGTTAACGATCTGAAGCCGCTGGCCCCGCCACCTGCGCCAGTGAAGGCTCCGGTAAAGGCGCCTGTAAAGGCTCCCGCCAAGGCAGCGCCGAAGTCGCATTGATTCCAGTTTTGCGCTAGGCGCGCCCGATGCGCGTTGATCTCTTCGATTTTGAACTTCCGCCAGAGCGAATAGCGCTCCGCCCGGCGCGTCCGCGCGATTCGGCGCGCATGCTGGTTGTCGATGGCGACCAGCCCTTTGCCAACCGCATTGTGCGCGATTTGCCTTCGCTGCTGCGCAAGGGCGATGTGCTGGTGTTCAATGACACCCGCGTGATCCCCGCCCAGTTGGAGGGCCTGCGCGGTGAGGCTAAAGTTGGCGTCACCCTGCACAAGCGGATTGACCTGCGCCGCTGGCAGGCCTTCGTCCGCAATGGCAAGCGGCTGCGGGCTGGCGACACGATCAACTTCCCCGCCGATGTTTGCGCAGTAGCGGAGGCGCTTCATGCCGACGGCAGCTGGACCCTGAGCTTCGCGGGCGATGAACCTGTCGAAGTGCTGCTGGAGCGCGCTGGACGCATGCCGCTCCCGCCCTATATCGCCAGCAAGCGGCCGACAGACGCGCAAGATCGCGAAGACTATCAAACCCTGTTTGCCCGCGAAGATGGCGCGGTCGCTTCACCCACCGCCGCGCTCCATTTCACGCCCGAACTGATAGCCGCGCTCGATCAGGCCGGTATTCAGAGCGAAACGCTCACGCTCCATGTCGGCGCAGGCACTTTCCTGCCGGTCAAGGCCGATGACACCTCAGACCACCAGATGCACGCCGAGTGGGGCCGCATTGATGAGGCTACCGCCGCGCGGCTGAACGCTGCCAGAGCAGCAGGCGGGCGCATCATTGCTGTCGGCACCACCAGCCTGCGTCTGCTCGAAAGCGCTTGCGGGGATGACGACGTAATCATGCCCTTCGCCGGTGACACCGCGATTTTCATCACCCCAGGTTATCGCTTCAAGGCCATCGACGGCTTGATGACCAACTTTCATCTGCCAAAGAGCACGCTGTTCATGCTGGTTTCCGCTCTGATGGGGCTGGAGCGGATGCAGGCGGTCTATGGTCACGCGATCAGCAATTACTACCGCTTCTACTCCTATGGCGACAGTAGCCTGCTTCTTCCCGCCTGAGCTTAATGGCCATCCATCTGGCGTTAGGCCAGCGGACGCAGTAATTCTGGTCTCGAATAGCTTACGCCTAATGCGCAGAGATCGAGCAATGTGCCGCGCAAGCTGCGCCAAGTAGCCAATTCATCCAATGCGGAGCACGGAATAGTCGCACCAATCGTGTCAAACACCGCTTCCATCAAATTGGTGAAATGCTCTGCGCTTATTCCCAGCGTTTCAATGTGGTGAGGGATGGTGGTGACCAGGACGATCTCGATCTCTCCCGGCCGCTCATACCAACGCATCAGGCAATAGACCGCTTGCTCGACCATCTCACCTTCAAGCCGCTCGGGTTTGTGTTGATCGTGCAGCTGGAACTGCGCCCGCGCATCGGGGTGTCGGGCGTAGTACAGGTCAATTACTGGCCTCGTAATGTCACCCAGCTGATCAGCAGCTCGGTGCAGCGTTGCTTCAACCAGCGCCTGCTCAACCTCCCACGTCATCGCTCAGCCCTTTTGCTGTTATTGCAGCTCTCTGCTTGGCTGGCCTGACCGGCGCATTGACAGGTATCAACCAGCAGACTGGCATCGAACTGCGCAAACCGCTAAGCGCCGCCGCAATGACCCGCTTCGCCTACATCATACACGCTCGCGACGGCAAGGCCCGCACCGGGACCATTGCCATGAAGCGCGGTGAGATCCGCACGCCGGCCTTTATGCCGGTAGGCACGGCAGCGACGGTGAAGGGCATGAAGCCTGAATCCGTTCGCGCCACCGGTGCCGATATTATCCTCGGTAACACCTATCACCTGATGTTGCGTCCGGGGGCTGAACGGGTGGCGCGGCTGGGTGGGCTGCACAAGTTCATGAACTGGAACCGTCCGATCCTTACCGACTCCGGCGGCTATCAAGTGATGAGCCTATCTGACCTGCGCAAGATCACCGAAGAGGGCGTGACTTTCGCCAGCCACCTTGATGGCTCGCGCCATATGCTCAGTCCCGAGCGGTCGATGGAAATCCAGCGGCTGCTCGGCAGCGACATCGTCATGGCTTTCGACGAATGCCCCCGCGCAGATCAGCCGCGTGATGTGATTGCCAAATCGATGGCCATGTCGATGCGCTGGGCCAAGCGGTCACGCGATGCCTTTGATGCGGGTGAGGAACATGCGGCGGGTTCGGCCCTGTTTGGCATCCAGCAGGGCGCGCTCGACGAAGGCCTGCGCCGGGAAAGCGCCGATGCGCTGACCCAGATCGGCTTTGACGGGTATGCCATCGGCGGCCTCGCAGTGGGCGAGGGGCAAGAGGCGATGTTCGCCACGCTCGATTTCGCGCCGGATATGCTCCCGGCAGACCGCCCGCGCTATCTGATGGGCGTAGGCAAGCCGGACGACCTTGTGGGCGCTGTCGAGCGAGGGGTCGATATGTTCGATTGCGTGCTGCCAACACGTTCTGGCCGCAACGGACAAGCCTTCACCTGGAACGGCCCGCTCAACCTGCGCAATGCCAAACATGCCGAAGACCCGGCCGCGCTGGACGAGCGCTGCCACTGCCCGGTCTGCACCACCTACAGTCGCGCCTATCTGCACCACCTGATAAAATCGGGCGAAATGCTGGGCGCCATGCTGCTCACCGAGCATAACCTGAGCTTCTATCAGGCGTTGATGCAGGGGATGCGCGATGCGATTGCGGCGGGCAGTTTTGCCCAGTTCGCAGCGGATTTCAGGCGAGACTACCGCAAGGCCTAGATCCGGTCCTGCACTTCCAGCTTCGCCTCGCGGTAGAGCACGAAGCGGCCGTTTCTCGGATCAACAAACCCGGCACCGATCGCGCAGGCCTGACGCTGCGCCGCGCTGATATCCGGATACCATTTGCCCGCCCGCCGCGGCGTGACGCATCTGTACATTTCCATGCGGCCAATCTCCCAAAAAAGGCTCGCACCGCCCCCCGGAGCGGAGAGGCTCATAACGCAGGCAGGGTAAAGCGGCGGCGAACGAACATGGCGCACAAACGAAAAAGGCGAGGCACGGGGCCTCGCCTTAGATCGTGGTAATGATCGGCTAACCAAAACTTAGCGCGAGTAGAACTCGACGACGAGGTTCGGTTCCATCTTCACCGGATAGGGCACTTCGTCCAGCGTCGGAACGCGAACGTAGGTGATCTTGTCGTTGCCATCGGGAGCGACGTAGTCAGGGATTTCGCGCTCGGCGAGGCCCTGTGCTTCGATGATCAGCGCCATTTCCTTGGCCTTCGTGCCCAAGCTGACAACGTCACCGGGACGGACGCGGCGGCTGGCGATGTTGCAACGCACGCCGTTGACCAGAATGTGGCCGTGGCTGACGATCTGGCGCGCAGCGAAGATGGTCGGCGCGAACTTGGCGCGATAGCAAACCATATCGAGGCGCTGTTCCAGCAGACCGATAAGGTTCTGGCTGGTATCGCCCTTCATCGACGACGCTTCCTGATAGGTGCGCTTGAACTGCTTTTCGGTAACGTCGCCGTAGTAGCCCTTGAGCTTCTGCTTGGCGCGCAGCTGCAGACCGTAGTCCGAAACCTTGCTCTTGCGGCGCTGGCCGTGCTGGCCCGGGCCATAGGCGCGGCGGTTAACCGAGCTCTTGGGGCGGCCCCAGATGTTTTCGCCAAGGCGGCGGTCAATCTTGTGCTTAGATGCTTTACGCTTCGACATGTCGAGCGAGTCCTTCAATTTGCCTGACCGGGCCTTGTGCCCAATCTTCTAGTCCGGAACCGCACCATTCTGACATTCTCAGAATGCGACCACCGCTTCACCGGAGTGCGAGGTCAATTGCGAAGGCGCGCCCTTGGCGGGAAGGGCGGGCAAAGTCAAGCGAAGAAGGGCTTAGTCGGCCTGTTTCGTGCTTGAAGCCGCAGGGCCGCCGCCCATCACCGTCGAAGTATCGGCGTCCGCCTGATCGAGCTCGCGCCATTGTTCTGCGGTCTTGCAAATGCGACCGCCGCCCATGTGACTGCCGGTGCGCGCCGGATCTTCGCGGCAGATCTTCTTGGGCTTTGCGACCTTGGCCGGGGCAGTAGCACCCGTGGCGGCAGGCTGATCCGCAATGGCGGGCATCGCCAGGGACATAACGACAGCAGAAATCAGAATTCGCATGAAAGGATTTGCTCCGGCATTCTCAAGTGACTGTGTGCTAGCACGAATTACCGCCTATGCCACACCTAGCTGCCGCCCCTGCGCGGGCCGCGTACGCCCGGCACCCGCTCCAGAGCCGAAAGCACACCACGCATGGTGCGTACCTCCAGATGGTTCCAGCCCGGCTTGGTCAGCATGGTACGCAAGGTCAGGCGCGTGGCCTCGGCGCGGGCGGCGGGGAAGAAATAGTCGCGCGGCTCCAGCATGGCCTCGAAGTGGGCGATCATGCCTTCCAGTTCCTCCTGCGGGGCTGGGGGGAGCATGTCTTCCACCGTCGGTTGGGCAAGAGCGACACCCTTCGACCATTCATAGGCACAGAGGATCACCGCCTGCGCGAGATTGAGCGAGCCGAATTCGGGGTTGATGGGCACGGTAATGATCGCCCGCGCCAGCGCGACGTCCTCGGTTTCCAGCCCTGACCGTTCAGGCCCAAAAACGATCGCCGAGCGCCCGGCATCGCGGTGGATGGCCTGCGCGGCGGCCTCCGGCGTCACCACCGGCTTGGTAACCCCGCGCTTGCGCACGGTTGTGGCATAGACGTGCGGACAATCGGCCACGGCTTCGGCAAGGCTTTCGAACACCTGCGCTTTTTCGAGAACTAAATCTGCACCAGCGGCGGCAGGGCCAGCCGACGGATTAGGCCAACCATCGCGCGGCGTGACCATGCGCAGCTCGGTAAGCCCGAAATTGAGCATCGCCCGCGCTGCCTTGCCGATGTTCTCGCCCAGTTGCGGCCGGACGAGGACGATGACGGGGTTATTGCCCGCCGACATCGCGAACCGTGCTGGCGAATTCCTCGAAGTCCCGGGCCTCGCCGAAATCGCGATAGACCGAGGCGAAGCGGATGTAGGCGACGCTGTCGAGCTGGCGCAGGCCTTCCATCACCATCTCGCCGATCTCCTTGGCGGGAACCTCGCTCTCGCCCAGTGTTTCGATCTGGCGCTGGATGCCGGAAACAAGCTGATCGAGCCGCTCCTGCGCCACGCCGCGCTTGCGACACGCGAGACTGACCGACTGTTCGATCTTGGCGCGGTCGAAAGGCTCCCGCTTGTCGCCACTTTTGACCACGGTGATCTCGCGCAGCTGGACCCGCTCAAACGTCGTAAATCGCGCGCCGCAGCTTTCGCATTGGCGGCGGCGGCGGATTGCGGTGTTATCCTCGGTGGGACGCGAATCCTTTACCTGGCTGTCATCATGGGCACAAAAGGGACAGCGCATTCAGGGCCGAACCCGCTTGTAGAGCATGAAGCCGGCACCGACGATCAGGCCCAGCGGCAGGCTTACGACGGGCAGAATTGCCCCCGCGACCGCACCAACCGCAGCGCCTGTCAGCACCGGCGCAGTCGACGGATGCTTGGCGCCCTGCTTCGCCATGCCAACGATTTCCTCTTTCAGGTCTTCGACCAAATCGTCACCTTTGGCCATGGCAGCAGGTTCCTTTTCACATGCCCTGATAGATGGGGAAGCGGGCGCAGAGTTCTTCGACGCGGGCAGAGACCGAAGCCTCAACCTGAGCATCGCCATCATCGCCGTTCTTGCGCAGACCTTCAACCACTTCGGCGATCAGGCCGCCGATCTGGGTGAACTCTTCGACGCCAAACCCGCGCGTGGTGCCAGCGGGCGTGCCCAAGCGGATGCCCGAGGTGACGAATGGTGAACGTGTGTCGTTCGGGATGCCGTTCTTGTTGCAGGTGATCGAGGCGCGATCGAGGCCTTTTTCGGTGGCCTTACCGGTGATGCCCTTGGGGCTGAGGTCAACTAGCATCAGGTGGTTATCTGTGCCGCCCGAAACGATGTTCAGGCCAGCAGCCTGCAACGATGCGGCAAGCGCCTTGGCATTGTCCGCCACAGCCTGTGCATAGGCCTTGAACTCCGGTGTCATGGCTTCGGCGAAAGCAACGGCCTTGGCGGCGATGATGTGCATCAGCGGACCGCCTTGCAAGCCCGGGAAGATCGCCGAGTTGATCTTCTTGGCGATGGCTTCGTCATTGCTGAGAATGATGCCCGAACGGGGGCCGCGCAGGCTCTTGTGCGTGGTTGTGGTGGTGACGTGGGCATGCGGCACGGGCGAGGGGTGGACACCGCCTGCTACGAGGCCCGAGAAGTGGCTCATGTCGGCGAGCAGATATGCGCCGACCTCGTCGGCGATCTCGCGGAAGCGCTTGAAGTCCCAGGTGCGCGAATAGGCGGTGGCGCCGCAGATGATCAGCTTGGGCTTGCTCTCGCGGGCGATGCGGGCAACTTCGTCCATGTCGATCAGGTGGGTTTCGGGATGCACGGTGTAGGGCACCGGATTGAACCACTTGCCGCTCATATTGACGGGGCTGCCGTGGGTGAGGTGGCCGCCGGCGTTGAGGTCGAGCCCCATGAAGGTATCGCCCGGCTGCAACAGCGCGAGGAACACCGCCTGGTTCATCTGGCTGCCCGAATTGGGCTGCACATTGGCGAACTGCGCGCCGAACAGCGCCTTGGCGCGTTCAATCGCCAGCGTTTCGATCTCGTCGACATATTCGCAGCCGCCGTAATAGCGCTTGCCCGGATAACCCTCGGCATACTTGTTGGTCAGGATCGAACCTGCGGCCTGCAGCACGGCCTTCGAGCAGATGTTTTCCGAGGCGATCAGCTCGATCTTGTCACGCTGGCGGCCCAGCTCCTTGCCGATCCATCCGGCAATGGCGGGATCGGTATCGGCGAGGTTGGCGGTGAAAAATCCGGCGGGAGTGACGGCGGTCATGCGAGGTTCCTGTTCAGCAGGTTGGATGGGAGAGCTTTTCGACACGGCCCGTGTGGCGACCGCCTGCGAAAGGCGTGGAGAGGAAAGCATCGAGGCAGGACTTGGCCATATCAACGCCGGTCAGCCGTGCGCCCATTGCGATGCAATTGGCATCGTTGTGCTCGCGGGAAAGGGCAGCGGAAAGCGGCTCGGATACCAGCGCACAGCGGCAGGCAGGGTTGCGGTTCACTGCAATGGAAATGCCAATTCCGGAACCGCACAGCGCGACGCCGCGCTCCACAGTACCATCGGCGACGGCCGCGGCGAGCTTGTAGCCAAAATCCGGATAATCAACCCGGTCAGCGGTTTCAGGACCAAGGTCAGCCACTTCATGGCCAAGCCCGATGAGGTACTCGCGGAGTTCCGCCTTGAGTTCGATGGCGGCGTGATCGGAGGCGATGGCTATGCGCATGAGCTTACTCGGCAAGGTTCTGGAAATCAGCGAATGCTTGAGAATCGTTCGCGCCAATAGGCTTACACGTCAGCAAATGCCAGCTAGGATGGCCATCATTGGCCGGAATTATCACAGTAATCGGACTCATGGCGCACCTGATGGTTGAAAGGTGCCCAGACGAGCGGCAAGCCACGTTCGCGCTCCACGGCGGTGCTCCGCCTGTCTCGTCAGTTACGCGAACGCGGCGATCCATAGCGCCTGTGACAAGCGGAGGCAACAAGTTCGCCGCAGGCAAGTCGAACGAGTTGTTAGGCCAACTATATTAGTGACCGTTGCCATGGACCAGAAACCAGTCACCAGTCAGATCGTTTCGATAGTCCGGGCGGGCATCATCATGCCCTGGATTGGGTTCATCATGATCATTCCGTTGATCATGCCGCTGTTTATGCTCTTTGCCGCGCCTCTTCGCACGATGGAAATCCTGTATAGCATGGGCTTCGTGCCGAGCATCGCTGCAGCTACTGTATATCAGATCGGCAAAGGGCGGCTGCACCCTATCCCGCTCGTCGTTATGTCGGCACTGTCTGGCGGAGTATTCTGCATAAGCTGGCAAATGTTGCTTGGCGTGTCTGTCCATTTGGAACGGGAGCCGGAGCCCACGACCATCATCGCCATGACGGCGACTGCCATCTATTTCACGCTTATTTCCCTGCTGGCACGATGGCGCCGCCCTGAGTCATCTCACTGATCCAGTAAGGACCGCATCTTCCGCGACCTTGACGGATGCTTCAGCTCCTGCAGCGCCTTCGCCTCGATCTGGCGAATACCTTCGCGGGTAACCGAGAACTGCTGGCCTACCTCTTCGAGTGTGTGACCGGTGTTCATGATGCGCATGTGAATACCCGGCTGCGAAGAAACTATGGCGACGCCTTGGTCTTGACTTGCCGCCAAGACCAGACCGCGCCGCCACCTTTTCAGGAACTACGGTATTGCCAATGGGGCCAGCCTTATGGACAGGTCAAATCATGAAATCCCAAGCATGCAGCTGGCTCACCTGAACTCCCATAAACGTGATGTCATTTGCGCCAACGTGGAGCACCGCATTCGGTCCACCATCGATATGCGAAATGACATCGGTGAAAGACGTAAATCCTAGGCCTCGCAGGTCAATCACATCGTGTGGCTTGGTCGCTGTGCTCCCGGCGGTGAAGTCGGTGATGATGTCATGGCCGAAGTTGTATGCAAATGATGGACTGTCATAGGCAAAGCTGAAAACATCATTTCCGGCTCCGCCAGTCATCCTGTCGTTGCCTGAGCCGCCAATCAAGGTGTCGTTACCCCCACTTCCATCCAGCGTATCATCACCCACACCGCCGTTGAGCAGGTTGGCTAAGTCATTGCCGGTAAACCGGTCATTGCCTCGACCTCCGATTAAATTCTCGATTTCGTTGATGCGGTCCGTTCCGATTTCAGCGCCTGTGGCACTACCGGTACGCAGGTTGACAGTTGCAGCGGCACTGGTGCGTGAAAGGTCATAGGTATCTATACCGCTGCCACCCACCAATTCATCGTTTCCATCCCCGATTTGGCCAATGAACACATCGTTGCCATTGCCACCGCTCAATTGGTCGTTTCCTGTCCCGCCATCCAAGACGTCATTGCCGTTTGCGCCTTTGAGCTCATCGTTGCCGGCAAAGCCCGACATGTAATCATTCAAGTTCGTACCGGCCAGCTTGTTGACCAGTCCAGTTCCGTTCATCACGTTGAACGCTGCACCCGCTGCGAGCGAAAGCGTTGCATTGCCAGCAGTTTGCGCCATGCCATCGCTGACATTGTAGCTGAGTTGGACAGCCCCCTGAGCGTTGACATCGGGGTTAAAGGTCCAGGTGCCATCGCCATTGTCCTGCAACAGCCCCGCTGAGGCTGTGAGCCCGCTTACGGTAAGGCGAGCGCCGTGATCGATATCACTGGCCAGCGCCAAGAGCTGGGCACTTGTAATCATTTGCGCAACGTTCTGCGCGCCGGAAAGGGCAACCGTTCCAGACACGATCGGCGCATCGTTGATGCCGACAACCGTTACGCTGATGACATGGGTCGTGCCGTCGAGTTCGCTGATCGTGACCTTGTCGACAACGCTTTCACCTTCGGCGAGAGCTTGGGCGGCAGCACTTGTGGTGTAGGACCACTCACCATTGTTTCCGTCAACCTTGGCACCATTGGTCAAAATCAGATTGTTTGCCAGATGGAGCACGCCGAGATTTGCGCTGCCAGTCAAGTCACCGCAAACAAAGCCTTGCTTTGAGAAGTCCGCCTTGCCCAACTCAACCAGGCCGAGGGCCGCCGATGACGCATCCTCGGTAATCAGGCCGGCAAAGTCGCCAGCAATTCCGAGCACCGTTAGAGGCCGCATCATGTCGTGGTCTTCGTGGCTCAGGATGTGGCAGTGCCAGACATAACTGCCGGGGCGGTCAAACTTTGCAATAACCCGCAGCACCTCGCCGGGGCCTACCCAGACGGTATCCTGATTGCCAGTATCTTCCGGATAGAGGTTTTGAATTCCAGGCAGGTCAGCGCGGGTATCAATCAGATCGCCCAGATCGTTGTTGTACCCATCGATCATCACACCATCGCCGTTGGTATCTGTCGCACTGATCGTATAGCGCCCCAGCACTTGGTACTCGCCAAGGTGGATATGCATCGGGTGGGCATCGGCAGTGGTGTTATAGAATTCCCAAATCTCGGTATCACCGAGTTTGACAAATTCAGTAACTGGCGCGTCCCATCCCAGTCCGCCCAAATGCGTTATGCCGTTAAAGTCAGGTCGAGCTTCTGCCGTGCCGATCATCGGCATGATCCGGCCATATTGGTCGGTCGTTTCAAAGACACCCAATTTGCGCGTGACCGCTGCAGTAGCGGGATCCAGAGTAATATAATCGGGATTGAGTACGGTGTCGTCGGTCATTGCCGAATGCCACGGTGTGGCAGCATTCACTCTGAATTCCAAAACTTGACCGACGGAATCAGCTGCTGTCGCGGCAACGACCGGCACCGGATTTCCAAGGTCATCATAACCCGGGCTAAGGGCACCCTCGGATGTAAGCCCCTTGAAAGGCTCAAACGCGGCGCCGACATTCAACAGGTGGACTTTTTCGCCAACTGGCACGTTACTGAAGTCAAACATCAGTTGCAGGCGGTCACCAGGTGCCAAGGTAATCTGTTCACCCGGACCATCGATACCATCGCCATTGAAGACCGTGATCGGCTTGGGCAGGAGCCCGCCATCGGTTCCGATAATCGTGACCTTAACCCACGGGTTATCGAGCTTGAACGTGTAGAATCGCGAATCCGAGCCGTTCAGTAGGTCGAACATCTCCTGCCCCTGCGCGACATGCGCGTGCGGCCAAGCGGTGCCGTTTACCAGAATGAAATCGCCGAAATACTCTGGCACCGCAGTCGGGAATGTCCCGCCAAGTGCTTCGTAGTCTGGCGGAAGTACATCACCGACAAGATCGGTTGTGCCCGGCAATGGATCGCTTGCCGAGGCGCCAGGGTAATAGAGCTGCCCTTCGCTCGTGAACGAACGGTCAGCAATCGTAAGATTGGTTTCGTGCAGACCAAGTGTTTCGGGTAAAATGCCCGCAGTTACAAGGTCGCGCCTGTTCTGGTCTTCGATGAAGTACTGACCGGCAAGCCCCGCATAGACATTCAGTCGGGTGTAACCCAGAGAGTGGTCGTGATACCAAAGCATCGCCGAAGGCTGGCTGTTGTCATAGGTGTAGGTCGTGGTTGAAGGCATTGCCATGCCGGGGGTCATGACCATTCCAGAATTCATGGCGTCCTGTGATAGCGTCGAAGACGGATAGCCATCATAGATCCATGCAACATGCCCGCCGTGAAGGTGTGTGACGATGGGAATCATGTTTGGATCAACCGGCATAGTTCCGGCGCCGCCCATCGACATCAGGATACTGCCATCTAGTGGCAGCAGGTGTCCGCCGGTAGCCGGCAGCATGTTCATCCAACTCATCTGAATAGGCGTGCCGCTGCTCACCAGGAATGTCGGATTGTAAACAACATCTGTGGCGGTGTGCGTATGCCCGCCGATCATCGAGGCAGTATCAGGATTGGCCAGCTGGTAGGCATAGATCGAGGTTTTGACGGGAAGTCCTGTCACGGGATCAATAACGCCCAAGCCCAAGTCCGCAGAGGTCTGTACGGCCATCAGCGTGTATTTTCCGCCCGAACGGGCGTCGATAACCATCGGCTTGGCGAGGTGAGAGTTAAATGTGCGGACTGCGGGGGGAGCTAGCAAGGTAACCATGATTATTTAGCCCTAGAGGTTTCTTACAAAACCCTGACAGATGTTGGTGCGACCAGATTTCCGCTTATGTTCGCGATGTTCTGAGGAAAAGCACCGTGTCATTGGCCGTCCAAATTCGGGACAAGTGTGGTTATTAGTCTTGCTGCAAGTAAATACTTACTTAGTCTATCGCCGTTTGTACGTATTAATACGAAAAGACCCCGCCGAAGCGGGGTCTTTATATTACTGGTCAAGGAAGCTACGCATCTTTCGCGATCGACTAGGATGTTTCAACTTTCTCAGCGCCTTCGCCTCGATCTGGCGAATACGCTCGCGGGTAACCGAGAACTGCTGGCCGACCTCTTCCAGTGTGTGATCGGTGTTCATGCCGATGCCAAAGCGCATACGCAGCACGCGCTCTTCGCGCGGCGTCAGCGAAGCCAGAACCCGCGTGACGGTTTCCTTGAGGTTCGCCTGAATCGCCGCATCCACAGGAATGATCGCGTTCTTGTCTTCGATGAAATCACCGAGATGCGAATCTTCCTCGTCGCCGATGGGCGTTTCGAGGCTGATCGGCTCCTTGGCGATCTTCATCACCTTGCGGACCTTTTCGAGCGGCATCGAAAGACGCTCGGCCATTTCCTCGGGCGTGGGCTCGCGGCCCTGTTCGTGGAGGAACTGGCGGCTGGTGCGGACCAGCTTGTTGATCGTTTCGATCATGTGCACCGGAATACGGATCGTACGGGCCTGATCAGCGATGGACCGCGTGATCGCCTGCCTGATCCACCAGGTGGCATAGGTGCTGAACTTGTAGCCGCGGCGATATTCGAACTTGTCGACCGCCTTCATCAGGCCAATGTTGCCTTCCTGAATAAGATCAAGGAATTGCAGGCCGCGGTTGGTGTATTTCTTGGCGATGGAAATCACCAGGCGCAGGTTGGCCTCGACCATTTCCTTCTTGGCGATACGCGCCTCGCGCTCGCCCTTTTGCACCATGTTGACGATGCGGCGGAATTCGCCAAGCGCCATGCCGGTCGCAGAAGCAATGTCTGAAACCTCGGCGCGGATGCGTTCGACCGGATCGGCTTCGATCTCGGCAAAGGCGGCCCACTTCTTGTCCTTGCCGGCGTTTGACTGCAGCCAGCCATCATCCAGCTCGTGCCCGATGTAGCTATCAAGGAAATCCTTGCGGTTGACCTTGTGACGCTCTGCCAGACGCAGCATCTGCCCGCCCAGTGCGGTGAGGCGGCGGTTGAAGGCATAGAGGTTGTCGACCAGATATTCGATCTTGGTCGCGTGGAACTGCACCGATTCCACCAGCGCGGTCAGGTCTTCGCGCAGCTGGTTATAGGTCTTTTCCTTGGCGGCAGAGAATGCCCCGCCCGCACCCATGACGTCGAGGCGTTCCTTCTGGACCTTCTCGAACTTCTTGAACAGCGCGGTCATCGCCGCGAACTTTTCCAGTGCCTCAGGCTTCAGCTGGGCTTCCATCTGGGCGAGGGAGAGGGTGTTGTCCTCTTCCTCTTCCTCTTCGGCCGGACGGCGGGCGCGGCGTTCAACACCGTCCTCGTCTTCGTCGTCGCTGGCAGCTTCCTCTTCCTCAGGCTCTTCTTCTTCCTTGAAGGAAGGGCCGGCGGTGGCTTCGCTGATTTCGGCGTTTTCGTCTTCTTCGGCGTCTTCGGTCAGGTTTTCCGGTGCCGGTTCCTTCGAGAGCATCGCGTCAAGATCGAGGATCTCGCGCAGTTGCATCTCGCCGTTGTTCAGCGCTTCGGACCACTGGATGATCGCGTGGAAGGTGATCGGGCTTTCGCAGAGCCCGAGAATCATCGTGTCGCGGCCCGATTCGATCCGCTTGGCGATGGCGATTTCGCCCTCGCGGCTGAGCAGCTCAACTGCGCCCATCTCGCGCAGGTACATGCGGACCGGATCATCGGTGCGCTCGACGATTTCCTTCTTCTTTTCGAGCGCGGGCTTTTCCGACATGCCGTCGGAATCGTCGATTTCGTCGACTTCCTTCTCGTCAGGATCAACCGCGTCTTCGTCGCTTTCGACGATATTCACGCCCATTTCCGAGATCGCCGACATAATGTCCTCGATCTGGTCGGCAGACATCTGGTCCTGCGGCAGGGCCTCGTTCAGCTCGTCGACCGTGATCACCCCGCGCCGCTTGGCACGGGCGATCAGCTTCTTGATCGAAGCATCGTTGAGATCAATCAGGGGTGCATCGCCGCCTTCGTTTCCGGTGCCGATGTTATCGTCTTCGTCCATTATTCCGCCATCTGTTTGGAGGTAGGCCCGTTGTCCGGTGCCGCTCGCGCGCTGGCCATGTGCCTCAGACGCGCATCAAATTCCAGTAGTCTCTTTCGCAGGGCTTGCTGCTGGGCAAAAGTTTCGTCCGAAAACTCCCGCTCATGCCGCTCGGTTGCCTGTGCCAATGCCGCCTCAATTGCGGGTCTTTCCACCATCAGGCTGATCGCCTCTTGCAATGAAGCGCGGGCTTCTGCTGCGGAAATGCCCTCAGCCAGAAAGTCCGTACTCACCCCAATGAAGTCGTCCGCCGCTGGCAAAGCCATCCCCGCAGAGGCCAATGTGGTGGTTATTGCCTGCGAATCAAGGGCCGAGCCGCTATCATAGAGATCAAGGATCGCTTCGATCCGCACATCCAGCGCCGCAGCCCGGCCAAGCGAATCGATATTGCGGGAAACTTCGTCCGGCCAGCGGATCAACCCGGCGACAATGGCCGCACTGAGCGCGCGTTGCAGCTCGTCCTTCGGATCCTTGCGCAGGCGCTGGCGAAGTTCGGGTGAGGCGGGTTGCGGAACAGGCTTGGCGAATTGGCCTCGCGGGGTGAACGGGCGCGCTTCACGCGGCGGGAACGCATAGGCGGAGAAGCGCTCGGTCAACTCGCGACGATAGAGGGCCTTGATGTCTGGATCGGCAATCGTCTCGACATGGGCCATCAGACGCGCCTTCAGGCCGGCTTTGTCTTCCGGCGTGGCAAGGGGAAGAGCGTCCCGCTCATGCAGCCACAGCGCCTCGATCAGACTCTGCGCGCCTTCGAGCACGCGTTCCATCGCGGCGGGGCCGTCACGCTTGATCAGATCATCGGGGTCAAGACCGGTGGGCAGGCGGCAAATCCGCAGACTATGCGCCGGGCGGAGCAGGGGCAGGGCGCGGGCGACGGCGCGGAAGGCGGCGCGTTGACCAGCGGCATCACCATCGAAGCAGAGGATCGGCGCCTCTACCATCCGCCAGAGCAGCTCGATCTGTCGCTCGGTGAGCGCCGTACCCAGCGGTGCCACGGCATCGCTGAAACCCGCAGCGGCGAGCGCGATGACGTCCATATAGCCTTCGACGACGATCATCCGCCCGCTCTGGCGCGAAGCCGGGCCAGCGCGGTGCAGGTTGTAGAGCGTGCGGCCCTTGTCGAACAACGGCGTGTCGGGCGAATTCAGGTATTTCGGCGCGTCAGTCTTTGCTGCATCGAGAATACGCCCGCCAAAGGCGATCACCCGTCCGCGCGCATCCTCGATCGGCAGCATCAGGCGGCCACGGAAGCGGTCGTATGGTTCCTTGTCGTCGACAGCGATCCGCAGACCCGCCTCGATCAGAAGTGGCTCAGGGAACTGTGACAGCGCGGCCTTCATCGCCTGCCGCCCCTCTGGAGCATAGCCAAAGCCAAAGCGGGTGGTCGTATGGGCATCGAAACCGCGCGAAGCAAGGTAGCCCCGCGCCTTGGCCCCTTCGCTGCCGGCAAGCTGGGTGACGAACCAGTCTTGCGCCGCTTTCATCACATCGTGCAGCCCGCTCTGCCGCTCGGCCACTTCGGCAGCGCGGGGATCGGGGGCGGGAACTTCCATTCCGGCTTCAGAGGCCAGTTCCTTCACCGCATCCATGAACGACAGCCCGCGCTGGTCGGTCATCCAGCGGATCACATCGCCATGGGCGCCGCAACCGAAGCAGTGGTAAAAGCCCTTCTGGTCATTGACCGTAAAGCTCGGGCTCTTCTCGTTATGGAACGGGCAACAGGCCTTGAACTCATGCCCCGCCTTGGTCAGCCGCGTTGTCCGCCCGATCACGCCAGACAGCGTGATGCGGGCGCGCAATTCATCCAGCCATTGCGGGCTGAGGCTCACCTCAGGCCAGCGCCGCTTTGAGGAGGCCCGAGGCCTTGCCCATGTCGATCTGGGTGCCGTGCTTCGCTTTGAGTGCGCCGACGACCTTGCCCATGTCCTTCATGCCAGCAGCGCCGGTTTCGGCGATGATCGCGGCGATGGCGGCCTTGACTTCATCCTCGCTCATCAGCTGCGGCATGAATTCCTCGATCACCGCCAGCTCGGCCGTTTCGACATCGGCGAGTTCCTGTCGGCCGCCCTGTTCGTACATCGCAATCGATTCGCGGCGCTGTTTCGCCATCTTCTGCAGCACATCGACCACCAGAACGTCATCATCCGGCAGGCTTGAGGCGGTGCGCAGTTCGATATCCTTGTCCTTCAGCTTGGCAAGGATAAGGCGGACGGCGGCAAGGCGGGTCTTGTCGCCCGCTTTCATGGCGCTGACCTGCGCTGACTTGATCGAGTCGCGGAGCATTTGTGTCTGTTTCCTGTGATTTTGCCTCCCCGGCTGGGGAAAGCAGGATGATAACCGCTATTTTCGTCTTTTCATAGGTTGACGCAGTGCAACATGATGTTTAGCCGCCGCCTCTTAGCACCTATCGCTGGAACCCCTGACGGAGCGCCTCATTTATGGCCGACGCCGCCTCTTCGCACGCACGCAAACCGGATGGCGCCACGGGGGCGCTCGTATTGGCGGATGGAACCGTGCTGTGGGGCCACGGATTCGGCGCTGTCGGCCAGTCTGTGGGCGAGGTCTGCTTCAACACCGCGATGACCGGATACGAAGAAGTGATGACCGATCCGAGCTATGCCGCGCAGATCGTCACCTTCACATTCCCGCACATCGGCAATGTCGGCGTCAATGACGAAGACGTCGAGAGCAAGGTCGAAGGCGCAGTCGGCTGCGTGGTGCGCGAAGATATTACCGCCCCCAGCAACTTCCGCAGCCGCGGAGAGTTTGGCGATTGGCTGGCGGGCAAGGGCAAGATCGGCCTCGCCGGGATCGACACCCGCGCGCTGACCCGCCGCATCCGCATGTCGGGCGCACCCAACGCAGTGATCGCCCATAGCCCGGACGGCAAATTCGATGTCCCCGCGCTGGTCAAGCGCGCTGCCGACTGGCCGGGGCTGGAAGGCATGGATCTCGCTCGCGTCGTCAGCCGCACGGCAGACGAAGAGTGGGAAGGCGGCGTCTGGTCGCTGGGCAAGGGCTATGCCCGCTCACCGCACGATAAGCGCCCGCACGTTGTTGCCATGGACTTCGGCGCCAAGGACATGATCTTCCGCAATCTGGTGAAGGCCGGGGCGAAAGTGACTGTGGTCCCGGCGCAGACCTCGCTTGAGGCCATTCAGGCACTGAAGCCCGACGGCGTGTTCCTCTCCAACGGCCCCGGCGATCCGGCAGCGACTGGCGTTTACGCGGTGCCGGTGATCAAGGCGCTGCTCGATGCCGATATACCGATTTTCGGCATCTGCCTCGGCCACCAGATGCTGGCTCTCGCCGTCGGTGCCAAGACGGTGAAGATGCATCAAGGCCACCGCGGCGCGAACCATCCGGTCAAACGTCTGGAAGACGGCGTGGTAGAGATCACCTCGATGAACCACGGCTTTGCGGTCGATGCCGATAGCCTGCCGGACTCGATCGAACAGACCCACGTTTCGCTGTTCGACGGCTCGAACTGCGGGATTTCCGTGAAGGGCAAGCGGGCATTCGGCGTGCAGTATCACCCTGAGGCAAGCCCGGGGCCGATGGATAGCTTCTATCTGTTTGAGAAGTTTGTGGAGATGCTGAAATGAGCGAACTCACCCCACTCCAAGCCCACGTCCTCGCCTATTACTCCTCGGGCCAGGCGCTCGACGTCAACATCGCCACACGCTGGTTTCCGACCAGCGAGGTCGTGAACAATATGGATGACAAGATCCAGCAGGCCGTTCGCAAGTTCGGCATGGCGGCGCGCAAGGCGGCTCGTCCGGCGGCCGAGGTGCTGGTCGCTTATATGCTGGAAAACGGCGGCTGGGCCAGTCAGGCGAACGAATTTGGCGGGACGATGCATTCGTTCCGGCTGGAAGAGTTCCGCAAGGCACTCGACGCATTCAACGCAGCCAACCCTATCGTGGCGGAAGCTGCGGCGGGCGGCGAAACATTCTGGGCGGACAAGTTCGCCGAACTGACCAACTGATCTGACAGGTAACCCGATTCCCATGCCAAAGCGCACTGACATCTCGAAAATCCTCGTCATCGGCGCTGGCCCGATCATCATCGGTCAGGCCTGCGAGTTTGACTATTCGGGCACGCAGGCAATCAAGGCGCTGCGCGAAGAGGGTTATCAGGTCGTCCTGGTCAACTCGAACCCGGCGACGATCATGACCGATCCTGACATGGCCGACGCGACCTATGTCGAGCCGATCACGCCCGAGATCGTCACGCGGATCATCGAAAAGGAACGCCCTGACGCGGTGCTGCCCACCATGGGCGGCCAGACTGCGCTGAACACCTCGCTGGCGCTGTTCAATGACGGCACGCTGGAAAAGTACGGGGTCAAGATGATCGGCGCCGATGCCGATGCCATCGACAAGGCCGAGGATCGCCAGCGTTTCCGCGAGGCGATGGACAAGATCGGGCTGGAATCGGCTCGCTCTGGTGTGGCGCATACGGTGGACGAAGCATTCGCCGTGCTGGAACGCACCGGCTTGCCCTCGATCATCCGCCCCAGCTTCACGCTTGGCGGCACCGGCGGCGGCGTGGCCTATAACAAGGCCGAGTTCGAGCAGATTGTCAGGTCTGGCCTTGATGCCTCTCCAACCACTGAAGTTTTGATCGAAGAATCGCTGCTCGGCTGGAAAGAGTACGAAATGGAGGTTGTCCGCGATCGCAAGGACAACTGCATCATCATCTGCTCGATCGAGAACGTTGATCCGATGGGCGTTCACACCGGCGATTCGATCACTGTCGCGCCGGCGCTGACGCTGACCGACAAAGAATACCAGATCATGCGCAACGCCAGCATCGCTGTGCTGCGCGAGATCGGGGTGGAGACCGGCGGTTCGAACGTGCAGTTCGCGGTGAACCCCAAGGACGGCCGCCTGATCGTTATCGAGATGAACCCGCGCGTTTCGCGCTCATCGGCGCTGGCATCGAAGGCCACCGGCTTCCCCATCGCCCGCGTCGCCGCCAAGCTGGCGGTTGGCTATACGCTCGACGAGATCACCAACGAAATCACTGGAGCCACACCAGCCAGCTTTGAGCCGACAATCGATTACGTCGTCACCAAGATCCCGCGCTTTGCCTTCGAGAAGTTCAAAGGTGCCGACAATCTTCTCTCCACCGCCATGAAGTCGGTCGGCGAAGTGATGGCAATTGGCCGCAACTTCAAGGAGTCGATGCAGAAAGCGCTGCGCGGTCTGGAAACCGGGCTCGACGGCTTCAACCGCGTGCATAACCTTGAAGGGGCAGGGCGCGACGAGATCACCGCTGCGCTTTCTCGCCAAACACCGGACCGGCTGCTGATCGTCGGACAGGCCTTCCGCGAGGGCTTCACCGTCGAGGAAATCCAGGCGATCACCCATTTCGATCCCTGGTTCCTGCGCCACATCGAAGAGATCATAGCCGAAGAAGCGGTGATTATGGACAATGGGCTGCCCAATGATGCCGCTGGTCTGCGCCGCCTGAAGGCGATGGGCTTCTCCGACCATCGACTCGCCACGCTGGCCGTCCGCTCTGTTCATATCGCTGGCGGCCTTGGCGAGACCCGCGCGCCGCGCTCGGGCCTGCTGCACGATGCGGTGAAGGCCATGGCCGGGGCAACCACGGCCAAGGAAGTGCGCGAACTGCGCGAGCGGCTGGGCGTCCATCCGGTGTTCAAGCGCATCGACAGCTGCGCCGCCGAATTCGAGGCGATCACGCCTTACATGTACTCGACCTATGAGAGCCCGAGCTTTGGCGCGCCTGAGTGCGAAGCCGCACCGAGCGACCGCAAGAAGGTGGTGATCCTTGGCGGCGGTCCGAACCGGATCGGGCAGGGCATCGAGTTCGATTACTGCTGCGTCCATGCCTGCTTCGCGCTGGCGGAAGCCGGCTACGAAACGATCATGATCAACTGCAACCCGGAAACGGTTTCTACCGATTATGACACCTCCGACCGCCTCTATTTCGAGCCGCTGACCGCCGAGGACGTGCTGGAAATCCTTCGCGTCGAGCAAATGAACGGCACTCTGGCTGGTGTTATCGTCCAGTTCGGCGGCCAGACCCCTCTGAAGCTCGCGCAGCCGCTCGAGGATGCGGGCATTCCGATCCTCGGCACTTCGCCGGATGCCATCGACCTTGCCGAAGACCGTGAGCGTTTTGCCAAGCTGGTCAATGATCTGGGCCTCAAGCAGCCCGCCAACGGCATCGCCCGTAGTCGCGACGAGGCAGTGGCGGTTGCAGAGCACATCGGCTTCCCGGTCCTGATGCGCCCCAGCTACGTGCTGGGTGGCCGCGCGATGGAGATCGTCGACTCTGTTGCCCAGCTTGATGACTACATCGCGACCGCCGTTCAGGTTTCAGGCGATTCACCGGTGCTGATCGACCAGTATCTGCGCGATGCCATCGAATGCGATGTCGATGCGCTTTGCGATGGTACGGATGTCGTCGTCGCCGGTGTGATGCAGCACATCGAGGAAGCTGGCATCCACTCGGGCGATTCCGCCTGCACCCTGCCGCCCTACAGCTTGTCCGCAGAAATCGTCTCCGAAATGGAGCGGCAGGCCGATGCTCTGGCCCGTGCGCTTGGTGTTGTTGGTCTGATGAACATCCAGTTCGCGGTAAAGGATGGCGAGGTTTACCTTATCGAGGTCAACCCGCGTGCATCACGCACCGTGCCCTTCGTCGCCAAGGCCATCGGCCAGCCGGTCGCCAAGATCGCCGCGCGGGTGATGGCGGGCGAAAAGCTTAACACATTCCCGCCATTCAAGCGCGAGTTTGACTACATGGCGGTGAAGGAAGCCGTGTTCCCCTTCGCCCGCTTCCCCGGCGTCGATCCGGTGCTCAGCCCGGAAATGAAATCGACCGGCGAAGTGATGGGCATAGACACCAGCTTCCCGATTGCCTTCGCAAAGGCACAGCTGGGCGCAGGAACCCTTCTCCCCAATGGCGGGCTGGTGTTCGTTTCGGTAAAAGATGGCGACAAGCCGGTGATCCTGCCTGCCGTGCAGAAGCTGATCGAACTGGGCTTCAAGGTGATCGCCACCGGCGGCACCCAGCGCTATCTGGCCGAGGCTGGTCTGCCGGTTGAGCGGGTCAACAAGGTTGCCGAAGGGCGTCCTCATATTGTTGACCGGATCATCGACGGCGAAATGGCGATGATCTTCAACACCACCGAGGGTTGGCAGAGCCTGAAGGATTCGCAATCGATCCGGCAGGCCGCACTGAAATCGAAGGTCCCGTACTTCACAACAGCCGCCGCTTCGGTCGCATCAGTGCAGGCAATTGAGGCGCTTCGCGGCGCAAAACTTGAAGTCCGCTCATTGCAGGACTATTATAGCTGAAGTTTCGCGTTCCTCCCCACATGCGGCTAACCTGCCTGTTCCCCTTTGGGAACGGGGTAGCAAGCTAGTCGCAATGACGGGGCAATGTGAACAACAGGGCTGAAAGGGAATAGAATGGCGTCTGTCGAAAAGCTGCCGATGCTGGCCGAGGGTTACGAAAGACTCACGGCAGAGCTGAAGGCGCTGCGTGAAGAGCGGCCTTTGATCGTTGATGCGATCGAGGAAGCACGCGCGCACGGCGATCTGTCCGAAAACGCGGAATACCATGCCGCAAAGGAACGCCAGGGCCAGGTTGAAGCCTCTATTGCCGATCTGGAAGACCGCGTCAGCCGCTCGCAGATTATCGACCCGACAACGCTTTCGGGTGACAAGATCATCTTCGGCGCGACCGTTACGCTCCTCGACGATGACGACAAGCCGGTGAAGTACCAGATCGTCGGTCCCTATGAGGCAGACGCCCGCGTCGGCCGGATCAGCTATGCCTCACCGCTCGGCCGCGCGCTGATCGGCCGCAAGGTTGAGGAAGAGATCGAGGTTACCGTGCCCGCTGGCGAGCGGACCTATCTCGTTCAGAAGATCGAGTTCATCTAAGAACCAAATCAGTCGTGCGGTAGCTCCGGCGTAAGTAACCGGTGCAGGTGGACGATCACATAGCGCATGGCGGCGTCGTCGACCGTGCGTTGGGCTTTGCCGCGCCATGCTTCTTCCGCCTCATCGTAGGTGCCATAGACGCCCACGAGATCCAGCTTGTTCAGGTCGGTGAATTCCAGCTTCTGGGGATCGGCCACATGGCCGCCCATCACGAGGTGAAGTTTCTGCATGAATAATTTCATCCTGGGGAGAGGTGAACCCTAACCCTACAGGTGAAACCAGGAACCGCCAAGGGTTAGCGGCGCAAACCTGCCACGAAATTGACCACGTCGCGCGCAAACCTGATACCAAGCTCACGGCTATCCCGGCCCGCCTCACCAGCGACATTGATGACCTGCCCGCCATACTTCCGGCTGATATCGCCAGCGATCGCAGCCGCAGCAATAGCACCGCGAGCCACACGGCGACCGACACCTCGCGGAAGCAACGCTCCGGCGAGCAAGCCCATAGCCAGTCCGCCTGCGACCAACGCGACCGGGTAATCCTTGCCAAGTTCGGTGTAGCTTTCCGGCGGTTCACCCTCCGGAATGCGGGTTGGCACAAGACTGGTCGCGGGCGATGTCGTTTCGGCTTCACTCACGCGTTGTTCTCCTGATCGTCGTCGCCTTCGCCGAAGAAGCGATCACTGACAGCGCCCGCCATATCGCGGAAGGCGGCAGGGATTCGCGGTGCCCATTTCTGCGCCTGATCCAGCAAGGGTTTGCGCAGAACCCAGACAACCAAAGCGCCAACTGTGGCGGCAATAACGCCCTTGTTTTCGACGGCGATCTCAACCGCTTCTTTTGCAGCAGCTTTGGCCGTGCCCTTTACATCGTCAGCAATGCGCGCGCCGATACCTTTCTCGGCCAAGCCATCGCGTAGCCGGATATAGCGATTAGTGAACGCTGCCTTTGCGGAATCGCGGGCATCGCGTTCGCTCGTGACAGAATCGCCTGCTTCGCTCACTTGGTTTCCCCGTCGATGAACAGACGCTGCTTGATCCGCCGCCAGTGCGCCCGCGCCATCAGCACAGCGCAAAAAGCGGCCAACACCAGTCCACCCGCAACGATCGCAGTAGCCCACCACGGCCCGACCACGCCTGAAAGAGCCATCAACAACCCGGCGACCAGCGCCACCAGTGCAAACACCGCAATGACAAAGGCCCAAAGCCCCAGCACCGCGATTTTGCGCGCAGCATTGCCCAGCGCGATTGCCCGCGTTTTCTGGAAAGCAAATTCGGCTTCGGCATAGGCGCGCGCCTCATCGCCGAGCTGTTTGAGCTCGTCGATCAGCGGCGGTTCCTGCTCGGGCTTGCTGTCCAGCATGGCCTCCTGTGAATCCGCTAAGCCTGCGGTTCAATCTTCGCTGCTTGCGCCTTTGCCCTTGAACAGGCGGGCGAGGAAGAAGCCGGCCACGGCAGCAAGGCCAACCGCAACCCCGGGGCTTTTCTTGACCAGCTCCTTGGCATCGTTGCCGAGTTCGCCGAGATCCTTGGCCTCCAGCTTGGCAGCGCCTTCCTGAATGGTGCGGGCAGCAGTGCGGGCATAGTCGCCGTATTTCTCGCCCAGCTTTTCATCGATAGTCGGTGCGGTTTCAGCAACGATCTGGCCGAGACCCGAAATGGCCTCACTGGCCTTGATCTTGCCTTCGCGAGCGAGGTCAGCGGCCTTTTCCTTGGCCTGCGAGCCATAGGCCTTGGCGTCTTCGAGCAGAGCCTCACCCTGTTCGACTGCGCGGGTACGGGCAGCACCAGCCTTTTCCTGGGCCTGCGATGCGATAGCCTTCGCCTTGCCCTGCGCCTGACCGGCGAGCACCTGAGCGCCAGCGCGTGCTTCATCCAGTGCCTTGGCAAACTTGGCCTTGGCTTCGCCTTCGCTGGCATCGGGATTTACGATCGCCTTCTTCGTCGCCGGCTTTTTGGCGGATGACTTGAGCGTTGCCGAAGCTTTCGGCTTGGCAGGCGTGGAAGTGGGAGCTTTGGCCATGAGTCTCAATCCCTGATAAAACACTGCGCTAGCCCCGGGATGGGGCGTCACTGGACAGTAAATGGTCTTATACCAAGCGCAATCAAGATGCAGCCACAAATGAGGCGAAGCAACTTGCCTGCACGGCATCCCCTGCTAAGGGAGGCGCCATCACCGACATGCGCCCTCTGGCCCGCAGGAGATTAATTTCCCATGACTGCCATTATCGATATTCACGGCCGCGAAATTCTGGACAGCCGGGGCAACCCGACAGTTGAAGTCGATGTCTTGCTGGAAGACGGATCGTTCGGCCGCGCGGCAGTGCCTTCGGGCGCCTCGACCGGCGCGCATGAGGCGGTCGAACTACGTGATGGCGACAAGTCGCGCTATCTTGGCAAGGGCGTGCGGGCTGCAGTCGCCGCGGTGAATGGCGAGATCAGCGACACCCTGCTCGGCCTTGATGCCGAGGACCAGCGCGACATCGATTTCGCGATGATCTCGCTCGATGGCACCGAGAACAAGGCACGTCTTGGCGCCAATGCCATTCTCGGCACCAGCCTTGCCGTGGCAAAGGCTGCTGCGAATGCACGCGGCCTACCGCTCTATTCCTACATCGGCGGCGTTTCGGCGCATGTCCTGCCGGTCCCGATGATGAATATCATCAATGGCGGCGAACATGCGGACAACCCGATCGACTTTCAGGAGTTCATGATCATGCCGGTGGGCGCCAGCTCGCTGGCGGAAGCCGTGCGCTGGGGCGCAGAAGTGTTTCACACGCTGAAGAAGGGCCTGCACGAGAAGGGCTTGGCAACGGCAGTGGGTGACGAAGGCGGCTTTGCCCCCAATCTCGCCTCTACCCGCGA
Source organism: Sphingomonadaceae bacterium (assembly GCA_947451145.1). GTDB lineage: Bacteria > Pseudomonadota > Alphaproteobacteria > Sphingomonadales > Sphingomonadaceae > Novosphingobium. The sequence goes on from CANFXW010000021.1 coordinate 51,281, forward strand.
CGCGCTCGATTTCGTCATGGCCTCGATCGAAAAGGCCGGCTTCAAGCCCGGTACCGACATCAAGCTGGCGCTCGATTGCGCAGCGACCGAGTTCTTCAAGAACGGCAAGTACGAAATCAGCGGCGAGGGGCTGTCGCTAACGCCGATCCAGATGGCTGACTATCTCGCCGATCTCGCCGCCAGCTATCCGATCATTTCGATCGAAGACGGCATGGGTGAAGACGACTTTGAAGGCTGGAAGGCGCTGACCGACAAGATCGGTGACAAGGTCCAGCTGGTCGGCGATGATCTGTTCGTCACCAACCCCAAGCGTCTGGAAATGGGCATCGGCATGGGCCTTGCGAATTCGCTGCTGGTGAAGGTCAACCAGATCGGGTCGCTGTCCGAAACGCTCGACGCCGTCAGCATTGCCAACCGCAATGGCTACACCGCCGTGATGTCGCACCGTTCGGGTGAAACCGAGGACGCTACGATTGCCGATCTCGCGGTCGCCACCAACTGCGGCCAGATCAAGACGGGCTCGCTCGCCCGGTCCGACCGGCTTGCCAAGTACAACCAGTTGATCCGGATTGAAGAGGAACTGGGTGCTGCTGCGGTCTATGCCGGGGCAGGGGCATTTGGTCGCCTGAAGATTTAAGCGGCTCTAACCCGCGCCATTCCGCAGCATGAACGGCCGCACTTCGCCACCGTTCATCGCTGCGGGAGGCAGCGCAGCGTGATCGATCTTCCGCACCTTGGCGATGCGGGCAAAATAATCTGTCATGGACTGCAAGGCTGCGTCTGACAGCCTGACGAAAACGCGCCGCGCATCGCTGGAATCGTTTTCGCGGGAAATCAGACCTTGAGCCTCAAGCAAGGCGATCCAGCGCAGCGCCGTGGTGGTTGGTACGGCAGCACCAATACAGGCGCTGGTAACCGGAACGCGCTTGCCCTCCAGCGAAGCGATGAACAGGTCTAGCAGCAGGTCCCACGCTGGTTCCCCGAACAGGTTGGGATCTTCAAACACCTTTGCCCGAAACCGGCGATCCCGATAGGCGTCACGGGCAACTGTCAGTAACCGGATATCATCACGCAGCACTGCGGTTTCCTGCTGAAGGTCACCCTGGTCATCCAGGCCATCTGCAAGGGCAATCAGCTCATCAGCCATGGCGGAAAGCCTGCGCGCTTGCGCCCGCATAGCGGCGGCAGGTGAACTGCTGTCGCTATCGGCTACGAGTGCAGGAATGCCATTAGCCATGGCTGGATTGCTTGCCCCTGTGCGCCCTCCGGCCCAATCCGGAAGGTGCGTGTGAGGGGCTAGCACCCTGCAGGAAGGGTGCACGGAGGGATGGATCGGATTTCGAGTGAATTTGCTCTGAAACCGAGGCTTTGCCGCTGATTTTGATCCAATGTGGTGCCAATCGATACCGAAACCGCGGCCAACACCCTCGTCCAAGCGCCAAGGTCATTCGACAAACGGCGCTGGTGAAGGCCGCTGCCGCCCTTTATAGTCGCCATCACGCCGATCCGGGGAAGCCCCGGCAGCAGAGGATCCCGCATCATGTTCCAATCACACCGTTTTGCCGCCGCCCTGTTGCTCGGGACCGCCAGTCTTTCGGTTGCGCTTTCGGCTTGCTCCTCGGCGCAGGACAAGGTCGCGCAGACTGTCGGGACGGGCCTTGGCATCGTGACCCAGTCGCTCGACAAGACGGTGAAGCCCGGGGATGATTTCTACCTCTACGCCAACGGCAGCTGGATGAAGACAACCGAAATTCCCGATGACCGCCCTAGCATCGGCGGCTTCGTCATGGCGGACATGCAGACCGAAAAGCAGCTGACTGATCTCATCGCCGACCTTTCGAAAGGCGATCCTGCACCCGATAGTGATGCCGGCCGGATCAAGGCGTTCTACTCAGCCTATAACGACACAAAGGCGATCGACAGTCTGGGCCTTTCGGCTGCCAAGCCCGACCTTGATCGCTTTGCCGCGATTGCCGATGCAAAGTCCCTGTCAAAGGTACTGGGCGAACAGCTCCGCGCAGATGTTGACCCGATGAACAACACCGCGTTCCAGACCGAGAACCTGTTCGGCGTGTTTGTCACGCAAGCGCTGTCCGGATCGCAGGTCATGCCCTACCTGCTGCAGGGCGGACTCGGCATGCCTGACCGGCAGTATTACCTCTCGGCCGATCCCAAGATGGTCGATCTGCGCACGCAATACCGCGCCTATATTGCCCGGATACTGACCGATGCCGGAATGCCGGATCCCGACGCCCGGGCGCAGCGCATCTTCGATCTGGAGATGAAGATCGCGCAGGCCCACGTAACGCGCGAGCAGAGCGAGAACATGCGCGCCAGCTCGACCGAATGGTCACGCGCCGAGCTTGAGAAGAAGGCTCCGGGGATTGACTGGCAGGCCTTTCTCGATGCCGCCCAAATGGACAAGCAGCAGCGCTTTGCCGCCTATCACGCCGAAGCCATTACCCGCCTTTCGGCGCTGGTAGCCGGGCAGCCGCTCGATGCCTGGAAAGACTGGCTGGCCTTCCACCAAATCAGCAGCCACGCCGATGTGTTGGGCAGCAAGTTCGATGCTGACCGCTTTGCCTTCTATGGAACCGCCCTCCAGGGCACCAAGGCCCAGCGCCCGCGCGAAAAGCGCGCTATCCGCTCGCTCAACGCCTGGCTGGGTGACGCGCTGGGACATCTTTATGTCGACAAGTATTTCCCGGCCTCGTCCAAGGCTGAAATCCAGTCGATGGTGACCAATATCAAGACGGCCTTCGCCGCGCGGATCCAGTCGATCAAATGGATGGCGCCTTCGACCAAGAAGGAAGCTATCGAAAAGGTCCGCAATATCGAGGTGGGCATTGGCTATCCCGACACGTGGAAGGACTATTCCGCCTATGTCGTGAAGCCCGACACCGCCTATGCCAATGTCGTCGCCGGTGAGCGCATTCGTTACGCCCAGCAGATCGCCAAGATTGGCAAGCCGCTCGACCGCCGCGAATGGTGGATGAATGCCCAGCTGGTAAATGCAGTAAACCTGCCGGTGCAGAACGCGCTGAACTTCCCCGCCGCCATCCTGCAGCGCCCGTTCTTCGATCCAAAGGCCGATGCCGCCTTCAACTATGGCGCAATCGGCACGGTAATCGGCCACGAGATCAGCCATAGCTTTGACAACAACGGCGCCGATTTCGATGCTTCTGGAAAGCTGCGCAACTGGTGGACACCATCTGATCAGGCGCATTTCCGTCAGGCCGGACAGGCGCTCGCCGATCAGTATGATACGTATGAGCCGTTCCCCGGCTTGCACGTGAACGGCAAGCTGACCCTGGGTGAAAACATCGCCGACGTCGCCGGACTTGCCGCTTCTTTCGATGCTTATCACGCATCGCTCAAGGGCAAGCAGGCCCCGGTTATTGGTGGTTACACAGGTGACCAGCGTTTCTTCATTGCCTTTGCCCAGTCGGAAGCCACCAAGATGCGTGAGGCTGCTTTGCGTGCACGCATTGCCACCGATGGCCATTCACCGGGCATGTATCGCGCACTGACCGTGCGCAATCTCGATGGTTGGTATCGCGCCTTTGACGTTCAGCCGGGCGACAAGCTCCATCTGACCAACGAGAAACGCGTCCGCGTCTGGTAGGTGCGATCAGCCGTCGATGCTGACGGCGTTCAGGCGCGCTAGCTGATCGCCGTTCAGTGTGACGCTCGCCGAGGCGCAGAGTTCGCGCACCTGTTCAGGCGTTGTACCGCTTGCAATCGGCCCCCAGACTGCGGGGCGCGAAGCCAGCCATGCCAGCGCAACCTGTCCCATAGTCTCGCCACGTTCCTGCGCCACGGCTTTGACGACGGGCAAGGCGGCCCAGCCGAGTTCGCTCGCAAACTGCTTTGCATTGCCGCCGCGCATTCCGGCGAAGTCATGGTCAGGGCCATATTTGCCTGTGAGAAAACCGGAAGCGAGGCCGTAATAAGGCAAAGCGGCCATACCTTGCTCAACCGCCAGGGCTTCAAGCTCGGCGGGATATTCGCTGCGCCAGATGAGGTTGTAACCCGGCTGCATGACAGTGAAGGGCATCAACCCGCGCGCACCTGCATCGGCATTGAAAGCCGAAAGCCGGTCGGCTTGCGTGTTCGAAACCGCAAGCTCACGAACCTTTCCGGCGGACACAAGGGCGTTGTAGCCTGACACGACCTCGTTCACCGGCGTAACCCGATCATCGCGGTGGACATAGTAAAGATCGATCCAGTCGCTGCGTAGCCGCTCAAGTGAACCCTGGCAGGCGGCGGCCACCTTATCGGGAGCCAATGCGCCCGGCGGGCCGCCCATACCGGTCTTGGTCGCGATCTTCATGTCCTTGCGGACATTGCGGGATTCCATCCATTCGCCGATGATGGTTTCGCTTTCGCCGCCCTTATTGCCAGGTATCCACGAGGAATACCCTTCTGCGGTATCAATCGAGCGCCCGCCCGCCTCATAGAAGGCATCGAGCACAGCAAAGCTGGCATCGCGGCCAATCGTCCATCCGAACGGATTGCCGCCGAGAACAAGTGAGATGCCGCCAAGGCCCGGGTGATTGTCAGCCATATTGCTCCTTCAGCGCCAACAGCGCCAGCGCCGCCTTTGCAGCCTCTCCGCCTTTGTCCTTTTGCGCAGGGTCGGCCCGGACCAGCGCCTGCTCTTCGCTCTCGACTGTCAGGATACCATTGCCGATTGCCATGCCATCCATGGTCAGCGCCATGATGCCGCGCGCGGATTCGCCCGCGACGATCTCGAAATGATAGGTCTCACCGCGAATAACCACGCCGATCCCGACATAGGCGTCATAGAGACCGGACTGATCGGCAAGCACGATGGCGCCGGGAATCTCAAGCGCGCCGGGCACGGTTAGAACGTCTGCTTGATGACCTGCCGCTTTGATCGCTGCCTTGGCGCCAGCGATCAGCATGTCATTCAGGTGATCGTAGAAGCGCGCTTCGACGATGAGGATGCGGGCCATGGGGTTCTCCAGAACTGGTCAGAGTGCTTAGGACAAGGGTGAGGGCTGGGGCAAGGGCTTGCGGCGCTGTCTCCAGGTGAGCTGCACGGCTGTGACGGCACCGGCGACAAACAGACAGGCTGAAATTGCCGCATTGCCACTCAGGCCCAGATCCCGGGCAATGTAGAGCACCGGGAAGTGCGTGGCATAGAGCGGGAATGATAGTTCGCCGGCCAAAGCAGCCAGACGTCCGCCCCCGCGAATGGCCAGGCCGCCCACCAGAATCAACGGGCTGGCAAGAGCAACAAAAGCCAGATCAGTCTCTGACGGGGTCATTACACCGTGCGTTTTGATAGCGAACAAAATGGGCATTGCCACCAAAGCCAGCCAACCGGCGACAGGATGAATCTTTCGTTCCCCCCAATGCCGCCAAAGCAGGATGCCTAACGTGTAGGAAAAACCGACCCGCAAAAGTCCGACGATAAATTCGCCTTTGCCGGCGCCCACATCGAGGTTGCCAAAGTCGATCGCTTCGAATGCCAAACCGCAAAGGCAAACCAGCACGATTCCCAAAAGCGCCCGCGACCCGAGCTTCCACAGCACCATCCCGTGAATAAGATTGGCTACCAATTCGAAAAAGATAGACCATGCCGGAGCGTTCAGTGGGAAAAAGTCGTTCTCGCCCACAGCCGGCAAAAGCAGGATATTGGCGATAAAAACCTTGGCAAAGGCCAGGTTAAACCCATCGGCCGCTTCGCGCACGTAAGGAACAAACAGTAGGCTGCCAAAAGCAATGGTTGGCCAAAGCCTGAGATATCGTGCCTTGAAAAACCGGTCACCGCCGAACCCCGCCCTGAGCTTTGGCTCGTATGCGCGCGCCATGACAAAGCCGCTCAGCACGAAAAAGAAATCGACAGCCAAATAGGCGCGCGGTGAATATTGCGACGCGGTTTCGAATACGGTGCGGACGTGAAACAGGACCACGCAAAACGCAGCAATCCCGCGCAGGGCATCCAGCCCCAAAAGACGGGAAGGGGTTGTAGCCGGAGCTGAAGGAGATGCAGCCGAGATCACTGCCCGGCCTTAGGCAGGAATTTACCCTGATGCCAGACCGCTATCGGAAATCGCGCCAAAAAGTTCGCGAGTGGATATCAACCACCGACAGAGGCGATCAATACAACTTGACCTCGATGAGCATGGGCCCTTCCGCACGGCACGAAGCGACAATGGCTTTTGTGAAGTCTTCGGCGGTCTCAACCTGCACCGAGGGAACACCCATGGCTTTCGCCATTGCCCGCCAGTCGATCGTCGGACGGTCGATATCGATCATTGAGAGCGCGGCCGGGCCGGGGGCCGGGCCGGCCTTCATGTTGGAATATTCCATCTTGAGGATGTTGTAGGTGTTGTTGGCGAAGATGATCGTCGTCACTGGCAAGCCTTCACGCGCCTGCGTCCACAGGGCCTGTATGGTGTACATCGCAGACCCGTCCCCCACCATGCAGATGGTCCGCCGGTCCATGCAGGCGAGCGATGCACCCGTCGCGACCGGAGGCGAATAGCCGATCGAGCCGCCCATATTCTGGATCGTGTCATGCGGTAATGCGCCCTCGGTATAGCCCATCGATTCCCGGCCCGTAGTGAGCGATTCATCGACCAGAATACAATGCTCCGGCATCGCCGCACACAGCGCCTGGGCTACGCTGATCGGATTGAGCGCGCCGGTGGGCGTGGTCCGGTCTGCCAGAGGCTGCAGGGCCGCCACGGCATTGCCGCCGCCTATGGCATCGAGCAGCATCTGCAGCCCGGCCAAGCAATCTTCGTCCCGCGCAACCAGTTCGTGCACCTGGCAGCCATCAGGCTTCAACAGGCTCGGCTGGTCGGGATAGGCAAAGAAGGCGACGGGCTCGCCGGTTTCCACGGTTATGATGTGCTTGAAGCCATCAAGGAACTTGAGAGCAGGCGCCACCGAATAGGGGATGCGTTCAAGCGTCACCCGGCCCGCGCCACGCTCGATCCGGCGGGTGAAGAACTGGGTGGCGATGCGGCAACCACTGATGGTCTTGAGCTTTCCGGCCAGCTCAAGCGCCGGACCGGTGCAGGCATTGCCCGCAAGAATGACGAGCGTAGGCTCACCCGAATGGAGGACGCGGGCCGCAGCTTCTACCTTGTCAGGTGAAGGAGCACGAACCTGTCGTTCAGGTTTGGGATAGCGCTTTACTTCGCCGGCTTCGCCCCAGCTCGCATCTCCGGGCAGAATTAGAGTCGAAATCCGGCCGGGATGACTGGCAGCAGCATGGACTGCCTCGGCCGTATCAGCAGCAATCGAACCGGATCCCGCAGCGGTGCGGACCCAGTGGCTCAGCGGCCTCGCCAGCCCTTCGATATCCGACATCAATGGCGGATCGAAGGCGAGGTGATGCTTGGAATGCTCGCCGACTACATTGACCATCGGCACTGATGCGCGGCGAGCATTGTGGATATTGGCAAGCCCGTTGGCGAGACCGGGGCCGAGGTGTAGCAGGGTGGAAGCCGGTTTACCGCGCATGCGCGCCCAGCCATCCGCGGCTCCGGTCGCCACGCCCTCAAACAGGCACAGCACTGCCTTGATTCGCGGGTTTTCCAGCGCGGCAAGGAAATGCATCTCGCTGGTGCCGGGGTTGGCGAAGCAGACTTCGACACCCTGATCGGTCAACGTTTCGACGAGTGCGTTTGCGCCATTCATTCCGATCAACATCCCCAGTTTGCGGCACTCTGGAACCGCGAAATGGACGCGTGCCGTGGCCAACATGGGAGAGTGATAGCGATACTTGGCCGCTCGTTCCACGTTCTTTGCGTGAAGCTATCAAGAAGGAAGGGTGTGGTGGACGCACTAGGGCTCGAACCTAGGACCCGCTGATTAAGAG
>CANFXW010000022.1 GCA_947451145.1 Sphingomonadaceae bacterium
CGCCGACAACCGGATCATCGACGTGATCCGCAGCTACGCCCCCGGGTTCATCTTCACCACGTCCTTAAGCCCCGTGCTGGTCGCTGGCGTGCTGGCATCGGTGCGCCACCTGAAAGCCAGCTCGGTCGAACGCGAGGGGCAGCAGGCTGCCGCGCAGTTCCTGAAAGCCAGCTTCGCCGAGGCCGGCCTGCCGGTGATGCAGAGCACCACCCACATCGTGCCGCTGATGGTCGGCGATCCGGTGAAGGCCAAGAAGATCAGCGACATCCTGCTCGCCGAATACGGTGTCTATGTGCAGCCGATCAACTACCCCACCGTGCCGCGCGGCACCGAACGCCTGCGCTTCACCCCGGGGCCGCAGCACACCGAAGCAATGATGACCGCCCTGACCACAGCACTCGTCGAGGTGTGGGAGCGGATGGAGCTCAAACTGGCCGCTTGAGGGGAAGGACACCCTCTCCCCGCTTGCCAGTGCCAGCCGCTTGACCTAGTGCCGTGATACCGCATCGCGGACACGCACAGGACACGGCCTAGGTCACTTGCAGAAACTGTTCCCCGCCCTTGATCGCTATATCCTTCGGCTCGTGCTGATGCCGATGGGGGCAGTGTTTCTTGTCGCTGCGTCGCTGCTGATGCTCGACAAGATGTTGAAGCTGTTCGATTTTGTCGCGACTGAAGGCGGGCCGGTTTCGATCGTGTTCAAGATGCTGGCCAATCTGCTGCCCGAATATGCCAGCCTTGCCATTCCGCTCGGGCTGCTGCTCGGTATCCTGATCGCCTTTCGCAAGCTCGCCATATCGAGCGAGCTCGACATCATGCGCGCGGTCGGCCTGTCCTACACCCGGCTGCTGCGCGTGCCCTATATGATCGCGCTGACGCTGGCCGCGCTCAATTTCCTCAACGTCTCCTATCTCCAGCCGCTGGCGCGTTATTACTACGAACAGCTGCAGTTCGAGCTGCAATCGGGCGCGCTGGGGGCCTCGATCAAGGTGGGCGAGTTCACCACGCTGGCCGACAAGATGGCGCTGCGGATCGAGGAAAGCCGCGATGACGGGCACGAGCTGATCGGCGTTTTCGCCCGGCTTTCCGATGGCAAGGGACAGGTGCTCTCCATCTCGGCCCACGAAGGCCGCTTCCTCGCGCTGGCGGAAAATCCTGATACCATCGTGCTGCGACTGAACAACGGACAGATCGTGCAGGAGGAAAAGGGTCTGCCGCCCCGCGTGCTCAGCTTCTCGCGCCATGATCTGCCGATCCCGCTCCCGGCGCTTGAGGCTTTCCGCAAGCGCGGCGGCAAGGAGCGCGAATATATCCTGCCCGAACTGCTCCGCATCGGCTGGGCCGACCAGGTGAGCGAGGCCGCCCGGGCGCAGGTGCGCGCCAGCTTCTCCTACCGCATGGTCGAAGTGGTAATGATGCTGCTGATGCCGCTGCTGGCGGTAGCGCTCGCCATCCCGCCCAAGCGATCGACTTCCGGCCTCGGGCTGTTTGTCTCGATCGTGCTGGTGGTCGCCTATCACAAGATCAACGAATATGGACAGGCCACTGCAGCGCGCGGCGACCTGCCGCCGATTGTCATCCTGTGGGGACCGTTTGCGATATTCGCCGCGCTTATCTTCTGGATGTACTGGCGCGTCGCCTATGTCCCCGGCGGCCAGCCAATCGCCGCGCTGGAGCGTTTCTTCGGCATAATCGGCAAAGTTGTCAGAGGCTGGTTCAAGCGTCACCCGGCCGCCCGCAAGCTGGCCGGGCTTGATCCAGAACCTGAGGCGGCGTGACCATGGAGAGCAATTTCTTCCCCTCGCGCACCCTGACCCTTTACCTCGCCAAACTGTTCGTCAGCCGCGTGCTGGCGATCCTCGTCATGCTTGTGCTGGTCCTGCAGATGCTCGACCTCTTGAGCGAAAGCGGCGACATTCTGGCGGTGAAGGGCAATGGCGAGGCGCAGCTGTGGTATTACGTTTCGCTCCGCATGCCGCAGCTGATCGCGCGGTTTCTGCCCTATTCGGTGCTGCTGGCAACCCTGCTGACCTTCTGGCCGCTGAACCAGAACAGCGAAGTGATCGCCATGCGCGCCGCCGGGCTTTCCGCCCACCAGATCCTCGCCCCGCTGATGCTGGCGGCAGCGGTGGTCGCATTGACGAGCTTTGCCTTCAACGAACGATTCCTGACACGCGCCAATGCCGGGATGAAGGCCTGGCAGGCCGCAGGCTGGGGGCCGATCCCCAAGGAAAAAAGCGCCCGCACCAACGTCTATCTGCGCGACGGGCCTAATATCCTGCTGGTGGGCTCGCTGACCGGCTATGGGGCGGGATCTGGCGACAAGGTCGTGATGGAAAACGTCACCTGGTATCGCCGCAATGCCGAAATGATGGTGGTGGCAGAGATTCACGCCCCCCGCGCGACCTACGCTGCGCCCGGCTGGAAGCTGGAGCAGGCGACCGAATTTGACGTCGAGAATACCAGCAGCAAGGTTCTCGGCTCGCCGGTTATCGCTGAAAGCGTAACGCCGGGCCAAGTCGCGATCAGCAGCGTTGATGCCGATGCAGAGAGCCTGTTCCAGCTTAACCGCTCGATCAATGCGATGAAGGCCGCCGGACGGCGCACCAGCGAGCTTGAAGGCAAGTGGTGGCACAAGATAACCGGGCCGCTGGCCGCGCTGCTGATGCCGCTTCTGGGTTCAGTCGTCGCCTTCGGCCTCGCCAGATCAGGCCAGCTGCTGGTGCGCGGGATCATCGGTGCGGCGCTGGGCTTTGCCTATTTCGTTATCGACAACGCCGCCTTGGCGATCGGCAATTTCGGCGGGTACCCCCCGCTAATCGCCGCTTGGACGCCGTTTCTGCTGTTCCTGCTGGTGGGCGAAACGGTCCTGATCCGCACCGAGGAGTAGGACCAGAGTCTCCTCATCGACTTTACGATGGGGAGGATTTTCAGCGCAAGCCCATCGTGCTGCTGGCCAGCTTCTGCACCAGCACCAGCAGGCCCGGATAATTCGCACCGTCATAGGTCGAATCCTTGCCCAGATGCCCCATCAGGCGGCGGTGCGCCTCGCCATAGGAATGGTACGGCACCGAAGGCAGCAGGTGGTGCAGCGCGTGGTAGCGCAGGCCGACGGGAGCCCACATCGCGGCCAGAATTCCGGGCGGCGGTACATTGACCGAGTCGAGATACTGCGCGGTCACCGTGATGGCATCGCCCTCATTGGCCCAGAGATGGGCGACGAGGGTGCGGATCTGGTTGAGCACGGCGGTAATCGAAATGACGCCCAGGCCGATCAAAAGCGGCCGCCAGCCATGCGTCGCGCTCCAGATGATCAGGAACCATGACCAGACGAAGACGCCCATTTCCTGCCAGAACACCATGGTCGCGAACTTGCCCTCGGGCGGGCGGCGGCGGAACTGGGGGTTGATCGACAGCGACGAGGCGCGCTCCCACACCAGCTTGCGGATCGGCGGGATCACTGCGCCCAGCGGCACCAGCAGCGCCGAGCGGACCAGCAGGGCGATCGGCAGCAGCAGGGCCGTGACGATGAACAATGGCAGGGTCCACGGCTTCATCAGCGCCAGCGGCAGATATTCCGGATCCTCCACCGTACCATAGCGAGTGCGGGCATGGTGCAGCGTGTGCACGCCTTCATACATGAACGAGGGCGTGAGCATCGGCACGCCTACAGCCAAGTTCCAGACAAAGCGGAAACCGGGCAGCGCCATCTCGTGAATATGGGTCAGCTCATGGATGAACAGCAGCGCGCGGTAGAGCGCCAGCACGGCCGCCGCGCCGCTCAGCACAGCCAGCAGCGGGCTATGCAGCAGGATCGCGCCCGCCAGTCCGGCATAGCCGATGGCGGCGGAAAGCAGCATGTCGGGCCAGAAAATGCTGCCCCGCGCCGTGGAAATATCGCGGGTCAATTCCACCGCGGCGCGCAGCATGTCCTTGTCATCGGGGATGCGCTTGATGTCGTCGAAGTCCTGCAATTTCATGCTTTCGTTTGGCACTGGCGGTGATGCGGCACTTTGATCTGCCGCAACACGCCTTGACATTCGGGGCCGACCATACGCAGGTCGCGAAACTTATTCCACTGGTAGAGGTTCGGTCGTGGCAACTGGCGAATTAGAGATCATCCCGATTTCCGGCAAGGCGGAGATCGAGGCTTTTGTCGATTACTGCAATCGGATCAATGCCAGCGATCCAAACTACGTCCCCCAGCTGCGCGGCGAAGACATCGGCAAATTCACCCCGGGCAAAAATCCGTTCCACGAACATGCCCGCTGCCAGCTGTTTCTTGCAAAGCGCGGGCAAGAGATCGTCGGGCGCATTTCGGCGCACATCGATGAACTCGCGCTGACCATTCCGGCAGAACAGGGCATGGGCCCCGGTACGGGCTTCTGGGGCGCGCTCGAAACCGAGGATGCGGCGGTTGCCAAGGCGCTCATCGCGCGGGCCGAAGAGTGGCTGCGCGGACAGGGCATGACCAAGGTTCTCGCGCCGATGAACCTCTCGGTCTGGGAAGAGCCCGGCCTGCTGGTCTATGGCCACGATCACCCGCCGATGGTGATGATGGGCCACCAGAATGCCCGCTATCAGCCGTGGATCGAGGGTGAAGGCTATGGCCTGGTCAAGCGGCTCAATACCTATGACCTTGATGTTACTAAAGAATTTCCGCCGCTGATCCAGCGCATTGTCTCCTCGGGCGAGAAGAACGAGCGAATCAAGGTGCGCGGGGTGGACCTCAAGCAGTTCGGCCGCGAGGTGAAGATCATCTGCGACATCCTCAACGATGCCTGGTCGGACAACTGGGGCTTCGTGCCGTTCACCGAAAGCGAGATTGCCTACACCGCCAAGGCGCTGAAGCCGCTGTGCAAGTCTGATCTGATCTACATCGCCGAATACGATGGCGAGCCGGTGGCCTTCATGATGACCCTGCCCGATCTCAATCAGGCGCAGAAGCGGACCAACGGCAAGCAAGGCAAGCCCTCACCGCTCGGCTGGATCAAGCTGCTGATGTGGCTGAACAAGCCCAAAAATGCTGACATGCGCGTGCCACTGATGGGCGTGGTCAAGCGCCTGCAATCATCGCGCATGGCCAGCCAGCTGGCTTTCATGATGATCGAATATATCCGCCGCAACGCCGTGAAAAACTACAATGCCAAGCGCGGCGAGATCGGCTGGATCCTTGAGGACAATCAGGGAATGGTGGCGATTGCCGACGCGATCAATTCGAAGATCAACAAGACGTACAACGTGTATGAGAAGAAGCTTTAGGGCATTTTCTGGTTCGGATGGGAGTACATCTTTTCAGCCTTGGGAAGAATTGTTCACGCGAAGACGCGAAGGCGCAAAGAAGACAGTGAGCGCCGCAGGCCTTTTCACTCTTCCCTGAACGTTGAGCTGAACAGAAGCGATAAGAAGGGGGCTTCGCCCCATATCCAATCTTCTTCGCGCCTTCGCGCCTTTGCGTGAGCCCCTATCTCACTACCCCAACGCAAAAGCCCAAGCCCTCAATCCCCCGCGATCATCATGCCATCGACGCGCAAAGTCGGAACATTGACTGCGCGGTACCATTCGATGTCGTTGGCCGCCGTCAGCGCTTTGAACATGGTGAGCAGGTTGCCGGCAATGGTGAACTCGGCCACGGGTCCGGCCAGCTCGCCATTCACGATGCGAAAGCCTGAAGCGCCGCGGCTGTAATCGCCGGTGACACTGTTGACGCCCTGCCCGATCAGTTCGGTAACATAGACCCCGTCGGCAATGTCAGCCATCAGCTGGGCCGGGGTGACTGATCCCGGGACCAGATGGACATTGCTCGCGCCAACGCCCGGCGCGCCGCTGGCACCGCGCACGGCGTGGCCGGTGGGACTGGAGCCAAGCTGACGGGCTGCGGCGCTTTCCATCAGCCAGCCGGTCAGGCGGCCGCCCTCGACCAGATTGCGCGGTGCCGTCGGCAGGCCTTCGCCATCAAAGCTGCGCGAGCGCTGGCCGCGCTTGCGGTGCGGATCATCGACGATGGTGATCGCCGAATCGAACAGCGGCTCGTCATCGTGACCGAGCAGGAAGCTCGCCCGGCGGGCAATCGCCGTGCCCGACATGGCCCCGAGCAAATGGCCGATCAGCGTGCCGCCGACCCGCGGATCGAACACCACCGGCAGCTGGCCGCTGGTCAGCGCACCCGGGTTGAGCCGCGCAACTGCACGCTCCCCCGCGAGCTTTCCGATCGAAGCCGCATCGGGCAGATCTGACCGGTGCCGCGCCGAGCGCCATGAATAGTCGCGCTGCATGTGTCCGCCTTCGCCGGCAATCACGCTGGCGGAAATACCGTGGCTGGTCGCCTCGCTGGCTCCGGCAAAACCGTGACTGGTGGCGAGAGCAAAGACCGAGCGCCCCATCGAGGCGCTGCCGCCTTCGCTGTTGGTAACCCCGGCAATCGCCCGCGCCGCATCCTCGGCCTCTTCGGCAAGGGCGCGCAAATCCTGCGGGGTGGGTTCGGCGGGATCGGCGAGATCGAGATCGGGCCCCGGCCCTGTGCTCAGCATATCCGCAGGTGCGAGCCCGGCATATTGATCCTCGGGTGCCAGCCGCGCCATCGAGACCGCCCGCGCCGCCAGTTCAGCCAGCGCTTCGTCTCCCAGATCGCTCGAGCCGATCGAGGCGGAGGACTGTCCGATAAAAACACGCAGGCCGATGTGCTCGTCTTCCGAGCGCTCGACGTCTTCCAGCTGCCCCAGCCGCACCTGCACGCCTTCGCTGCACTCGCCGACATAGACGACGTCGGCAGCATCAGCACCAGCGCGAAGCGCGCGTTCAACAAGGGCGGAAGCGCGCTCCTGCGCGGTTTTGGAATCTAGCATCGCGCGGTCTTAGCCGTGCGGCATCAATCTATCAATGTGAGTGCTTTTGTCCGGACTGGCGTCCGGGCGGGGGAGCGGGCTGGTGCCGCAAGGCAGGCACGGATGGGCCTGCCGCACTAATCAGTGCGAGCCAAATGCCATGGCGAGCAACTTGAACACCCCGGTCAGCGCAAAGGGCAGGCCAATCGCCAGCAGCCACAGTGTGCGGCGGTCGCGGCGGTAGTAGATCGCCATATCCGGATCGGCGGCCTGTTCATCGGAAAGGCGGTTCCAGCGTTTTTCAAAGCGGCGGCACGAAGGGATGATTGCCACGACGAGAACGATCAGCGCCAGATAGGGGAGCATCGAGCTGCTCTCCCCTTTGAGAGCGCTCATGGTCACGAAGATCTGCAAACCGGTGTAGACCAGCAGGGCATAGGCGATATTGTCGCTCATGCGCTTGCGCCAATCGACGGGCTTTGCCGCTGTTGCCAGCTTCGGGGGCCGGACCACCTCGATCATTGCGACCGTTCCTTTCGGGTATCTCTCTCACTGCGCAATAAACCATCAATCCTGTGGTCATACAAGTACTGTTAACCATCAAACTGTCGCAAGGACTGTGGCCTTCCGGCGACAGACCATGCAGGAATCCTGCCAATTTGAACCTGGCTGGTGTTTTCCCGGCTTGAAGTGGTGCTGGGCACTGCCTAAACGTGCTGACAATGGACGATACGCAAACGCTTTTCTCGCCCGCGCCGGATCCCGGCCCCTCTTCTGCTTTGCCGCAGGGCGGGCTGGAAGTGATCTCGATCGCCAAGAGCTATGACAAGCGCGCGGTGCTGAGCGACATCTCGCTGTCGGTCGGCAAGGGTGAGGTTCTGGGCCTGCTCGGCCCGAATGGCGCCGGCAAGACGACTTGTTTCTATTCGATCATGGGGCTGGTGCGCCCCGATTCGGGCCGCATCCTGATGGACGGGATCGACGTTACCCGCCTGCCGATGTACCGGCGCGCGATCTTGGGCCTTGGTTATCTGCCGCAGGAAACCTCGATCTTTCGCGGGCTGACGGTGGAGCAGAACATCTCCGCCGTGCTCGAACTCAACGAGCCTGATCCCGAAGCCCGCGCTGCCGATCTGGAGCGGTTGCTCGACGAATTCGGCCTCGCCCGCCTGCGCAGCAGCGCGGCCATGGCGCTGTCGGGCGGTGAGCGCCGCCGCTGCGAAATTGCCCGCGCGCTCGCCGCCAAGCCTTCGATCATGCTGCTCGACGAACCGTTCGCGGGTATCGACCCGCTGTCGATCAACGACATCCGCACGCTGGTGAAAGATCTCAGCCAGCGCGGCATCGGCGTGCTGATCACCGATCACAACGTTCGCGAAACGCTCGACATCGTCGATAAGACCTGCGTGATCTATGGCGGACAGGTGCTCTTCGCCGGCACGCCCGAAGGCATGGTCGAGGACGAGAACGTGCGGATGCTATACCTCGGCAACGATTTTTCGTTGTAGGTGCCTGAATGGCACTCGGTCCTCGCCTAGACCTGAGGCAATCACAGTCACTGGTGATGACGCCGCAGCTGCAGCAGGCGATCAAGCTGCTCGCGCTGTCCAATCTGGAAGTTGAAACCTTCATCGGCGAGGCGCTGGACGCCAATCCACTGCTCGAGGTTTCGAGCACCGCGCCTGCCGATGCCCAGGCCGAAATCCCCGAAGAGGCGCGCCGCACCACACTGGAAACCTCGCCGGTCGACCAGCTGGTGGGGGAAGGCATGGGCGCTGTGGACAAGCCGCTCGATGTCGATCCCGGGGCGCTCGATCTCGATCGCGATACCGGTGACTGGGGCGGCGCGCTGTCGAGCTATGGTGGCGGCGAGGACGGTCCGGGCATTGATGAACGCGGCGCGAGCGAACCGACGCTGGGTGAACATCTCGATGGCCAGATCGGACTCGCCACATCCGACCCGCGCCTCGCGATGATTGCCCGCGCGGTGATCGACCGGCTGGACGAGGCGGGTTATTTCCCGTCCTCCTTGCGCGATCTCGCCGATGATCTCGGCGTGCCGCTGGCCGAGGCCGAGGCGGGCCTCGCGCTGGTGCAGAGCTTTGATCCCACCGGCGTGGCGGCGCGGTCGCTCGGCGAATGTATCGCGCTGCAGGCGAAAGAGGCGGACCGTTATGACCCCTGCATGGCACGGCTGCTCGACAATCTCGATCTGCTGGCGCGCGGCGAATTGGCCCGGCTCAAGCGGATGTGTGATGTCGATGACGAAGACTTCGCCGATATGCTGGCAGAACTGCGCAGCTATGATCCCAAGCCGGGGCTGAAGTTCTCCTACGGCGGCGGCGAGCCGGTGACGCCCGACGTGCTGGTGACCCCGCGCACCGATGGTGGCTGGGATGTCTCGATCAATCAGGCGACCCTGCCGCGGCTGATTATCAACCGCAGCTACTATGTCGAGATGAAGAGCGCCTGCGATGACAAGGCCGCGCGCGGATGGCTGTCGGACAAGCTGGCCGATGCCAACTGGCTGGTCAAAGCGCTCGACCAGCGCCAGCGCACCATCCTGAAAGTCGCGACTGAGCTGGTGACCCAGCAGGAAGGTTTCTTCCGCCACGGCGTATCACAGCTCAAACCCTTGACCCTGCGCACCGTGGCCGATGCCATTTCGATGCACGAATCGACGGTCAGCCGGGTGACTTCGAACAAGTACCTGATGTGCCCGCGCGGCACATTCGAGCTGAAGTATTTCTTCACCTCGGGCGTTGGGGCAGTCGATGGCGAGGGCGGTGCATCGGCCGAAGCGGTGAAGGCGGCGATCCGCCAGCTGATCGATGCGGAAAGCCCCAAGGCGATCCTGTCTGACGATACGCTGGTCGACTTGCTCAAGGAAAAAGGCTTCGACCTCGCCCGCCGCACCGTGGCGAAATACCGCGAGGCGATTGGCCTCGGCAGCTCGGTGCAAAGACGCCGGGCCAAGGCGCTCGCCGGGGTGCGGTAAACCCAGGTGGCTGCGCCAATGAAACAGCCTGTATCACAAAAGTACTGATACACCTTATTTCATATCTAAATACTTGCATTGATTAGTATAAAATTACAATATTTGTTGATTTTTGTGTGACGTTGTGACATAACCCAGACTGTCCGGACACCTATCCAAACAAGCCTCAACCCGGTGCTAGCCCGGGGAAGGGGGACTCGAAGAGGTGTGTCATGGCTTTTACAACAAGACAGAATAATTCGGATCGCGCCAAGGTTACTATTGCGGTGACCCTGCTGCAGGCGGCGGCAATCTATGGGATCGTGGCGGGGCTGACCACGGTCATAACCCGGACCGCGCCGCCGATCATTGAGGCAACCAATATCCCGGCAACGCCCAGGCCAACGCCTACGCCGACCGAGATGAGCACTCCTCCGCCGGGACTGCCATCGCCTCTACCGTCGCTGACCCTTCCTGCTGATCCCGTCCAGCCGACGCCGTCACCGGCGGCCACGATGAGCAGCGGAACCGGCACCGAGGCCGGGAATGGCAGCGGCACGACAATCCAGCCGACCGCTACCCCCACCACGCCGCCACTCTACAAGCCACGCGGGCCTGTTCCGCGAGGCCGGACCGGCGACTGGGTGAGCACCAGCGACTATCCCAGCCAGGACCTGCGCGAGGGAAACCAGGGGGTTGTGAAGGTGCGGCTTGAAGTGACTGCAGCGGGCCGAGCGAGCCAGTGCACGGTAACCGGGTCGAGCGGCTTCCCGCGCCTTGATGCGACAACCTGCGCCAAACTGGTCACCCGCGCACGCTTTGATCCCGCCACCGACGAGAATGGCGAGCGCACTGCTGGCACATGGTCAACCTCGGTGCGCTGGGCAATTCCGACCGACTGATCTGCGAACCCTGCCTACCCCGCGCTCCCAAAAGGAGCGCGGGGGCTTTTTTGCCTTTCCCTGAGCGCCACAACCGCTAGTCTCATCCGATACTATCGGGAGACCCCTTCATGAAATTCCGTCTGATCGCCGCCACTGCGCTGGCGAACGCCCTGCCGTTCCTCGCCGTGCCGGCTTTCGCCGATACCAGCGACTACCGGGTGATCATGCAGGATCACGACATCGGCCACCTGACCATCACCCGCGACGGACCAAAGGTTGCGGTCGATTACGATTACAAGCAGAACGGCCGCGGCCCGACGATCAAGGAAGAGCTCAAGCTTGATGCCGATGGCGCACCGCTGGACTGGAAGATTACCGGGCGCACGACCTTCGGCAATGCCGTAGCCGAAAGCTTCAAGCGCAGCGGCGCAGGTGTATCGTGGCACGATCTGGCCGGCCCCGGCATGATCAAGGGCAAGGACGCGCCGCGCTGGTATGCCACGCAGAACGGATCGCCGCTCGATACCGCGATGCTCGCCAAGGCGCTGCTCGCCGCCCCCGGCCACACGCTCCCTGTTGCCCCCGGCGGCAATGCGACGCTGACCGAGAAGGACCGCCGCACACTCGATGGCACTGGCGGCAAGCTCGAGGTGATCACCTACGAGCTGTCCGGCCTGTCGCTGACCCCCACCTACATCTCGCTCGACGCCAAGGGTGATCTGTTTTCGATCGAATCGTCCGACTTTTTCATCGGCCGCGCCGGTTACGAGAAGGGCGCCGATGCGCCGATGCGGGCGCTGGCGGAAGGACTCGCCTCGTCACGGCTGGGCGAAATTCAGGCCAAGGGCGCGCACAATTGGGCTGTGCCTGTGCGGCTGCGCAATGTCCGCCTGTTCGATCCGGTCGCCAAGGCGCTGACAAGCCCGCGCGATGTCGTGTGGTATCGCGGGCGGATCAGCGAGGTGGTGCCGACCGGTTCGATCTCCACCCCCGGCGAAGTGCAGATCGAGGGCAATTTCGGCACGCTGATCCCCGGCCTTACCGATATGCACGCCCATCTGGGACAGGAAGACGCGCTGATGAACGTACTCGCCGGGGTCACCTCGGTGCGCGATATGGGCAACAACAACGCCGTGCTCGACAAGCTGATCGAGCGCATCGGCAAGGGCGAAGTTGCGGGGCCGCGCGTCACCCGCTCGGGCTTCCTTGAGGGTAAGAGCCCGTTCAATTCGGCCACCGGCATTTTGGCCGCGAGCGAAACTGAAGCGGTGAAGGGCGTGCGCTGGTATGCCGCGCACGGATACTGGCAGCTCAAGATCTACAACTCGGTCAACCCCGACTGGGTGCCGGCCATGGCCAGCGAGGCGCACAAGCTGGGCATGCGGGTGGCCGGCCACGTTCCTGCCTTCTCGAGTGCCGATGCCATGATCGCCGCCGGTTATGACGAGATCACCCATGTCAACCAGCTGATGCTCGGCTGGGTGCTCAATCCCGGTGAGGACACGCGCACCCTGTTCCGCTTCACCGCGATGCGCCGCTTCCCGACGATCGACGTCCACGGCCCCAAAGTCAGCGCCACGCTCGACGCCATGGTGGCAAAGCACGTCTCGCACGAACCGACCATCGGCATCCACGAACTGGGCCTCACCGCGCTCGACGGCCAGCCCAATCCCGGAGCGATCGACTATATCGACCACATGCCACCCGGCGAGCAGCGCAACCTCAAGCAGGCGCTGTTCGGCGCCGATACGCCGCAGCAACGCGCCGAATATGTCGCGGCCTTCGGCAAGGTGATGGAAACGCTCACCGAGATGAACAAGCGCGGGATCATGCTGATCCCCGGCACCGACACCGGCGGCGCCTTCACGCTCCACCGCGAGCTCGAACTGTTCGGCAAACTGGGCATGACCCCCGCCGAAGTGCTCGCGCGCGATACGCTGGATGTGGCGCGCTATATGGGGCAGGATCAGATGCTCGGCTCTATCTCGCGCGGCAAATATGCCGACTTCTTCCTCGTCCCCGGCGATCCGACCAAAGACCTGAAGGCAATCAAGGCAATCGCCATGGTAGTGAAAGGTGGCACCGCTTATTTCCCGAGCGAGATCTATCCCAAACTGGGGATCAAGCCTTTTGCCGATGCACCTAAGGTGACGGTTGAGAAGTAGGCCCTAAGCCTCCAGCTCGACATCCCAGTAGAGCCAGTCGCGCCAGGTCTCATGCAGGTAGTTCGGCGGGAAGCCGCGCCCGCGTTCCTGCAGTTGCCAGTTGGTCGGGCGGATCGGCTCGATCAGCAGCGGCATATGCGCTTGGCGGGGCGTGCGGCCGCCCTTCTTGAGATTGCACGGCGAGCAGGCGGTGGCGACGTTTTCCCAGCTGGTCCGTCCGCCGAGCCGCCGGGGCACGACATGATCGAAGGTCAGGTTGTGCGGGCTGCCGCAATACTGGCAGCAGAACCGGTCACGCAGGAACAGGTTGAAGCGGGTGAATGCGGGGTGTTCGCTGGGCTTCACATATTGGCGGAGCGCGATCACCGAGGGGATCTTCATCTGCCAGTTGGGAGAATGCACCTCACGCTCATAAGAGGCGACGATATCGACCCGTTCGAGGAAAACCGCCTTGATCGCCGTCTGCCACGGCCACAGGCTGAGCGGATAATAGGAGAGCGGGGTGTAGTCTGCGTTCAGAACAAGCGAAGGACAGTCACTCAAGTGGCGGGAGGGATCCCCCTCCGCGCTGCGGAAATGGGCCGCGCGCTCGATCAGCTCCGACTTGAGCATGGCCTCCTGTCGCACCTTGGCGTTACGGGACTGTGACAGCGCATGCGCAGGTTAAGCCATGGCGGGACTCGGCGCGTCAAGGGCGGGGGTGGGGGGAAATCCACAGGTCGGGAGAATTTGGTTCACGCAAAGGCGCGAAGGCGCGAAGAGGAAGTGTTTGCGGCGCAGCCGCTCTCAGATGTTGACCTCTCTTCATTCGCGGCGTCGCTCATCAAAAATAGCCTGCGGCGCTGGTTACTTCTTTGCGCCTTCGCGCCTTCGCGTGAAAAAATCTTCGCTGGTCCTCCACGAGAACGCCGCGCTAATACAAGGCGACATGATCCGCACCCGTTTCGCCCCCAGCCCCAATGGCTCGCTGCATCTTGGCCATGCCTATGCGGCAATCGTCGCGCATGATCTGGCCCGCGCGGGCGGCGGAGAGTTTCGCTTGCGAATCGAGGATATCGACGGCAGCCGCAGCCGCGAGGATTTGGCGCACGAATTCATCGCCGACCTCAAATGGCTCGGGCTTGAATGGGACGGCGATCCGGTGTTCCAGTCGGCGCGCCTTGCGACCTATGCCGAAGCGGCCTGGGCCTTGATGGGCAAGGGCCTGCTCTATCCCTGCACCTGCACCCGCAAGGAAATTGCCGAGGCGGCGACCAATCAGGGGCCAGACGGTCCGATCTATCCCGGCACTTGCCGCGGCAAGACTGCGGAGCCCGGAGCCGACGTTGCCTGGCGGCTCGATGTCGAGAAGGCCGTCGATCTGGCGGGGCCGCTCAGCTGGACCGACGAACTCGCCGGACCGCAGCGATGCTGGCCAGAGATGTTCGGCGATGTCGTGCTGCTGCGCCGCGATGCTCCGGCAAGCTATCACCTCGCCGCGACGATTGACGATGCGGCGGACGGGATCACGCTGGTGACGCGAGGGAGCGACCTGTTCCGCGCCAGCCACATCCACCGCCTGCTGCAGGCGCTGCTCGATCTGCCGGTGCCGACCTGGCACCATCACGGCCTGCTGGTCGAGGCCGATGGCAAAAAGCTGGCGAAGCGGCGCGGCTCTCCCTCGCTGGCTGACCGGCGCCGCGCCGGGGAGGACGGGCTGGCGCTTGCCGAGGCGCTGCGGCACGGCAACTTGCCCACTGGCATTTCGCTGGCGGAGGGCGTAAACTCCGCGCCATGAAATATCTCCTTATCCCCGTCGTGATAGTGCTGGTCATCATGGTCGTCGTCAGCCTGATCCGCGGCATCGCTGCCTTCATGCAGAGTACCCGCCAGGATCTGGAGCACGATGCCAGCACCGGCCCCAGCCCGATGCAGCTCAAGCAGAACCAGATGATGTTCAAGCGCATCCTATATCAGGGCGCGGCCGTGCTGGCGGTGGCGATCCTGCTGGCGATTGGCTCCAAGTAATTGGTTAAATTAAATAAAATCTACACTCGCACCGGCGACGATGGCACATCGGGCCTCGTCGATGGCTCGCGGCGCGCCAAGCACGATGCCCGGTTTGAGGCGATTGGAGCGGTTGATGAAGCCAACAGCACGATTGGTTTCGCCATTATAGCGATCACCCAGAGCGACCATGCAACCGCGCTGCAACGCGTCCAGAACGACCTGTTCGATCTCGGCGCCGATCTCGCCACACCGGGCGACGATTTCACCCCTTCGCCGATGGTGTTGCGCATGGTCCCCGCTCAGGCTGAATGGCTGGAAGCGCAGATCGACACAGTCAACGCGCAGCTTTCACCGCTGACCAGCTTCATCCTGCCCGGCGGCAGCGAGGCAGCTGCGCGGGTGCATATGGCGCGCGCCTCGGTGCGCCGGGCCGAGCGGACCGCAGCCGCGCTGAGCGGTGCCGAGAGCGTCAACCCCGCCGCGCTCGCCTATATCAACCGCCTGTCAGACTACCTCTTCGTCCTCGCCCGCGCGCTCAATGATGGCGGCGCTGGCGATGTGCTGTGGGTGCCCGGCGCAGGCAGATAGAGACACACAGGGGGCACCTTATTGGGTGTCCCCGCTTTGCAACCCGACGCAACAGGGAGACACCCAATAGAGTGTCCCCAGGAGACGCACATGGAACCCTTCCTGCTCATCGAACGCGATGGCCCGGTGGTTATCGCCACGATGAACCGCCCGGACGAGATGAACGCCATTTCCGAGTTCGCCTATGCCGATGAAATGGCGGCGTTCTGCAAGGAAATGCAGGCTGACCGATCAGTGCGGGCGATTGTCCTTACCGGTGCGGGCAAGGGGTTCTGCGCGGGCGGCAATGTCAAACACCTGGCTGCACGCTCGGGCCTGTTTGAGGGTTCGGCGTGGAATATCCGCGGCAACTACCGCGCGACAGTGCAGCAGATCGGCCCGGCTCTGGCCGAGCTGGAAGTGCCCGTGATCGCCGCGATCAACGGCCCGGCCATCGGCCTCGGGCTCGATATCGCCTGCGCCTGCGACATCCGGATCATGGCCGATCATGCCGTGCTGGCAGAGAGCTACGTCAAGCTCGGCATCATCCCCGGCGGTGGCGGCGCATGGCTGCTCCCCCGCTTGATCGGCCCGCAGCGCGCCGCGCTGATGACGCTGACCGGCGATGCGATCAACGCCGCCAAGGCGCTCGAATATGGCCTGGTTGCAGAGGCAGTTCCCGCCGCCGACCTGCTCCCTCGCGCCCGCGAACTCGCGCAGACCATCGCCGCCAACCCCGGCCACGCCACCCGCCTCGCCAAGCGCCTGATGCGCGAAGGGCAGGACATGAAATTCGAAACCCTGATGCAGATGGCAGCAGCGTTTCAGGCGATCTCGCACCACACCGATGATCACCACGAGGCGGTCGATGCCTTTATGGGCAAGCGGAAGCCGGTGCTGAAGGACGAATGAGGGCGCTTGCCCCATTGCAGAACACCTCAAGAACGGCCAAATAGACTGCATGGCCGAACTCGTCATCCGCCGGGGTCTTTCCGAACCCGATACATCGGGCTCATTCGTCCCCCACAAGCCGCAGCGGCCCGAGAAATCGGACGGCGGCAGGGCGTTTCGGATTCAAAGCGAATACCAGCCCGCCGGTGACCAGCCGACGGCGATTGCCGATCTGGTTGAGGGCATCACGGCGGATGATCGCACACAGGTGCTGCTCGGCGTCACCGGCTCGGGCAAGACCTTCACCATGGCCAAAGTGATCGAGGCGACCCAGCGCCCGGCGCTGATCCTCGCGCCCAACAAGATCCTCGCGGCGCAGCTCTATGGCGAGTTCAAGAGCTTCTTCCCGGACAACTCGGTCGAATATTTCGTCTCCTACTACGATTACTATCAGCCCGAGGCCTATGTGCCGCGCAGCGATACCTACATCGAGAAGGAAAGCTCGGTGAACGAGGCGATTGACCGGATGCGCCACTCGGCCACCCGCTCGCTGCTCGAGCGCGATGACGTGATCATCGTCGCCTCGGTCTCTTGCATCTATGGCATCGGCTCGGTCGAAACCTATTCGGCGATGATCTTTGACCTGAAAAAGGGCAGCAGCGAAGACCAGCGCGAGATCATCCGCAAGCTGGTTGCCCTGCAATACAAACGCAACGACGCCGCCTTCACCCGCGGCACCTTCCGCGTGCGGGGCGACAATCTCGAGATCTACCCCAGTCACTACGAAGACATGGCCTGGCGCATCAGCTTTTTCGGCGACGAGGTGGAAGAGATCAGCGAGTTCGATCCGCTGACCGGCAAGAAGGGCGCGAGCCTCGACAAGGTTCGGGTCTATGCCAATTCGCACTATGTCACGCCGGGTCCGACAATGAAGCAGGCGATGGACGCGATCCGCTTTGAACTCGCCGACCGATTGCAGGAGCTGGAGGCCGAGGGCAAATTGCTCGAGCATCAGCGGCTCGAGCAGCGCACCAATTTCGATCTGGAAATGATCGCGGCGACCGGGAGCTGCGCAGGCATCGAAAACTACAGCCGCTTCCTCACCGGGCGGCTTCCGGGCGAACCGCCGCCGACGCTGTTCGAATATCTGCCCGACAATGCGCTGCTGTTCGTCGATGAAAGTCACCAGACCGTGCCGCAGATCGGCGCGATGTCGAAAGGCGATCACCGCCGCAAGATTACCCTCGCCGAATACGGCTTCCGCCTGCCGAGCTGTATCGACAACCGTCCGCTGCGTTTCAACGAATGGGACGCGATGCGGCCGCAGACGGTCGCCGTTTCCGCGACGCCGGGATCGTGGGAGATGGAGCAATCGGGCGGCGTTTTTGCCGAACAGGTGATCCGCCCCACCGGGCTGATCGATCCGCCGGTCGATATTCGCCCGATCGAGGATCAGGTGCAGGACTGCATCAACGAGTGCCGCAAGGTGGCGCAGGCCGGATACCGCACGCTGGTCACCACGCTGACCAAGCGGATGGCCGAAGACCTCACCGAATTCATGCACGAGGCGGGGCTTCGCGTGCGCTACATGCACAGCGATGTCGAAACGCTGGAACGCATCGAACTGATTCGTGACCTGCGGCTGGGGGTCTATGACGTGCTGGTCGGCATCAACCTGCTGCGCGAGGGTCTGGACATTCCCGAATGCGGGCTGGTGGCGATCCTTGATGCCGACAAGGAAGGCTTCCTGCGCAGCGAAACCAGCCTGATCCAGACCATCGGCCGCGCCGCGCGCAACATCGATGGCCGCGTGATCCTCTATGCCGACCGGATCACCGGATCGATGGAACGCGCCATGGCGGAAACCGACCGCCGCCGCGAAAAGCAGCACGCCTATAACCTTGAACACGGCATCACGCCCGAAAGCATCAAGCGCGACATCCACAACATCGTCGCCGACACCGCCAGCCGCGATGGCGTGCTGGTGGAGATCGACGACGGGGCGAACAACAACCTCGTCGGCCACAACCTGCGTGCCTATATCGAAGACCTCGAAAAACGCATGCGCGCCGCCGCCGCCGATCTGGAATTCGAAGAAGCCGGCCGCCTGCGCGACGAAATTCGCAGGCTGGAAGCGACGGAGCTGGGCCTGCCCGATGGGGAGCGGCACGCGCCGATTGTCGGGCGGAGCAATGAAGGCAAACCGGGCACGCGGAAGGGGAGGTTTGGCCGCGAGAGCAAACGCAAATGGGGTGGCGGCCGGTGAACTTTACCCGGCGCGATCTTTGCGCTGGCGCCTTGGCGCTGGCGGCAAGCGCCCGCCTTCCTGCCGCGCCGCGGACCGGCCCCAGACTGCGAACCGGCCTTGACCGGATCCTGACGAGCGATGCCGCGCGGCTGGCGGGCAAACGCATCGGCCTGCTCACCCATGATGCGGCGATTGCCGCCAATGGCCAGCGCGGGGTCGATGCGATTGCAGCTCTGCCCGGCGTGAAACTTGCCGCCCTGTTTGCGCCGGAACATGGGCTGGGCGGCAAGGCGGCAGCAGGCGAGCATGTCGGCGATGCGATTGACGGACCAACCGGCCTGCCGATCTTCAGCCTCTACGGCGCGCGACCCGCTCCTGAACCGGCGCAGCTTGCCGGGCTCGACCTGCTGGTGATCGACCTGCAAGACGTTGGCCTGCGCTGCTACACCTATGCCGGCACTGCCATTGCCGCGATGCAGGCGGCGGTGGCAGCAAAAGTGCCGGTTCTGATCCTCGACCGGCCCAATCCGCTGGGCGGCGTGGTTATCGAAGGGCCGAACGCGGACCCCGGCTTTAACTCAGCCGTAACAAGGCTTCCCGTCTCCTATCGCCACGGCCTGACGCTGGGCGAACTGGCAAGATTGCTTGGTCCCGGTCAGGGCGTTGAGGTGTCGAAACTCGATGGCTGGAAGCGAGACATGGGGACCTCGGTCTTCGCCCCCGGCGGACTGCACTTCACGCCACCATCGCCCAATCTGCGCAGCCCGGCGGCGATCCTCGCCTATGCCGCGACGGTGCTGGTCGAAGGCACAAATGTTTCCGAGGGACGGGGGACAGATCAACCCTTTGAACTGGTCGGCGCGCCGTGGATTGATGGCGCTGCGCTCGCGGGTGATCTCAACCAGTTGAACCTGCCCGGCGTGTGGTTCTCGCAGGCGCAGTTCAAGCCTTCATCTTCAAAGCATGCCGGGCAGCTTTGCCAAGGCGTGCGCCTGATGGTTACCGACGAAAGCCTGTTTCGCGGGTTTGAGACGGGTGTGGCACTGGTCGCCAGCCTGCGCCGGGCTGATCCGGTGCAATTTACCTTCCTGTCTGGCAAGCCGCCGTTCTTTGATCTGCTCGCCGGGCGCAGCTGGGTCCGCGAAGGGATCGAGACAACGCGGACGCGCCAGTCGATTGTTGCAGATTGCCAGCCGGATATCGACCGTTTCAACCAGTTCAGGGCTGCAGCGCGGTTCTATTAGGGATAACCGGCAGGCGCCATCTTGCGCCGCGCCTATCCGACAAGCAATGCCATGCAATGCATTGCCGCTTGATCCCTCTGTCTCTCCTCACCCTCGCAGCCTGCTCTCCCTCGGGAAATCAGGGCCAGGCGCCGGATAACGCCATCCGCCTGCCGCTCCCCACCGAGCCTGCGCCGCTGGAGGCTCCGCCGCAACAGCCTGAGGGAGCCGTCTGGTCGGGTCTGGCGAATGGCGGTGTGGCCTTTGGCCTGCCCGGCCAGGCGCCGCTGCTGGAAGTCGCCTGCATCCACGCCAAGGACGGCACGGCGATGGTAAGCTATACCCGCCGTACCCGCGCCGAAGCCGGGGCCAAGGCCTTGCTGGCGATCGAAGGCAACGGCCACGTCGCGCGGGTGCCGCTTGATGTGGTGAAGGCGGGCGATCCGGGCGAGTGGCAGGGCGCGATGCCGGCAAAGCTGGAAACGGCGGCGGCGATCAAGGGCGGCGCTGAAATGACGGCGACCCTGCCCGGCGGCGGTGCGCTGAAAATGCCGTCCTACTCGGGCGCGGGCGCATTGCTCGATAGCTGCAGGGCGAGCGACGTGAAGCCGGAAACCAAACCGGACGCCAAACCCTAAACCTTGCCGAAGCGGTCCTCGAAACCCGCGACGTCGCCCGCGGCGAGCATCTTCGCCTGCTCGATCCAGTTATCGCGTTCTGGCCGCCCGGCAAAGGTGCCAAGCTGGGCATCGATCTTGGCGAGGTCCTCGTCACTCCACGCGGCGATCTGGGCAAAGCTGTTAACGCCCAGCTCTGCCAGCAACGCCTTGAGCTTTGGCCCCAGCCCCTTGATCCGCGAGAGATCATCGCCCGAAGCACTAGCCACAGGCTCAACCGCCGCCACTTCCTCGCGCACGGCAGCCGTGATCGCTTCACCCATGCCGCCAAGGATCTCGGCTGCGGGCGGGGCAACAAAGCTTGGCACCTGCGCCGCCGGAGCCGCGTCGATCAGCGCCTGGTTGCGCTGGGCCGGCCCCACGCCTTCATCAAGCACATCGGGCCGATAGGAGCGCTTCACCGGTTTGCGCAAGCGGCGCACGACCAAGAGCGCCAGAACCAGCAGCAGCACCGCCACTGCGCCAAAAAGCAATGGATTTCCCTCAAACTGTTGGAGCATTACCCTCTCCTTCACCGGCCAATTCAGCTTCTATCTCGGCGCCTGCGTTCTTGCGGAACAGCATCCGGTCTTCCGGGCCAAAGCCCATGTGCCAGATCACCCAGCCATAGACCGCCAGCGATGCGGGCATGGCAATCAGCAGCGCCGCCCATTCGGGCAGGAAATGCATGCCGGTCGCGCCGACGGCAATCGCCGGGATGGCGGCCCACAGCAGCGCCCAGCGCCAGTTGTTGATCGATTGCTTCAGGAAGCGCGCCAATACCTGCGATTTGACCAGCGAGGACAGCCCCAGCGCCACCATCAGGCCCGCGCCCGCCGCCGCCGCGCTGCCCATGTCGCCCAGATCCATCGACTGCGCGAGCTTAATCAGCAGAACTGTCGCCAGCGCCTGCACTGCCAGAGTGGCCAGCGAAACGACAAGGTTGGTCATCCGCGCGACGTAGATCAGCACCGCTTCGCTTACCACGGCGGTTGCGGCGAGCACTTCGGCAGCAAAGAGGAACCACAGCGCACCGATGCCGCCAACAAAGCTTGGCCCCACCAGCCCGAGCAGACCGGTGCCGCCGATCCCCATCGCCAGTGCAATGCCAAACTGCATCGCGGTGATCCAAAAGCCGACCTGGCAGACCTGCTTGGCAATCGCGGTGTAGTTTCTGGTCTTGAGATTGCGGGTGATCACCGGGCCGAGCACCGGTTCAAAACTGGTTTTGAACTTCTGCGGCAGCGAAGCGAACTGCTGTGCCACGTAATAAACGCCGACCGCAGCCTCGCCCGCGAAGAAGCGCAGGATGAACAGATCGAAGCGGCGGGTACCCCACTCGATAGCATCGGCAGCAGCCAGCGGCAGGTTGGCCACGGCTATGCGCCCGATATGGAACGGATCGGGCCGCCAGTGCTGCGGCCATCCATAGTTCTTCACCAAAGGCCAGATTGCGGTGAGGAAAGCTGTAAGGATCGAGAGGTTGAAAGCCAGCAGCAGCCCGTCGGCCTTGTTCACGAAGTACAGCGCCCCGGCCATGATCGACAGCGTCCACGGCTCCACCAGCGATCGCGCCCGCACGGTTGCGCCGATATCATAGCGATAGGCCAGCGCGGCCAGCGCAATTTCGGTGAGCGCTGACGGCAGGATCGAGAGGACCACCAGCCGGTCGGAGACGGTCTCATCGGCCAATGGGAAAATCGCGATCGGGAAGGCGTAAAGCAACAGGCTCACCACCACGGCCAGCACACCGCTGAGCAACATGGCATCGGCAACGGCATTGGCGGGGTGTTCGGGGTCCTCGGAAAGCCGCTGGGCAAGACCGCGCTTCTGCCCGAGTGTGCACAGCTGCGCCGCGAGTTCCACCACCACCAGCGCCGAAGCGAACCGCCCCAGCGCCGCCGCGCCATAGAGCCGGCCAGCGATAAACAGGAACGGGACGCGGGCGATCAGGCGCAGGACGAAACCCAGAAAGTTGGTCCGTCCGCCTTTGGCCAGCGCGGCGATATCCTGTTGCTGGTTGGTTTCGGTCACGCGGACGCGCTTCCTTCTGCCTTGAGCGGGCGGGCAAGCAAGTGCGCCACAACATCGCGCGCGGTCATGGCTCCGGCCAGCAATCCGGCAATCGCGAGGACAATCGGCATGTCGATCCGCTCGTTGCGGGCAATCTCGGCGAGCACGGGCGCGGTGTGCGCGCCTTCGGCCACCGAGTTCTTGCCAGCCAGTGCTTCTTCCGCGCTCATGCCTTCACCGAGCGCCTTACCGAGCGAAAAGTTCCGGCTGGAGGTTGAGGTGCAGGTCAGCACCAGATCGCCCATTCCGCACAGGCCAGCGAGCGTTTCCGCGCGGGCACCCCTCGACAGGCCAAAGCGCAGCATCTCGGCATAGCCGCGCGCGATCAGCGCAGCGCGGGCGTTTTGCCCCAGCCCCAGCCCCTCTACCACGCCGCAGGCAATCGCGAGCACGTTCTTTACCGCGCCGCCAATCTCTGCGCCGATCACATCATCTGAATAATAGGGCCGCAGCGAAGCGCGCGCGATGACGGGCGAGAGCCGCTGCCACTGGGCATCACCGCCCGAGCAGGCGAGCGTCACGGCGGTCGGCAGCCCGGCGGCAACTTCGTGGGCAAAGGTCGGCCCGGAAAGCACGGCGATGCTGGCGGCAGGTGCGGCTTCCTTGGCAACATCGGCCATCAGGCGCCCGGTGCCCGCCTCGATGCCTTTGGCGCAGAGCACCAGATCACGCGGGCGGTTGGGCAGGCCTGCAAGTACACCGGCCAGATGCTGGGCTGGCGCCACGGCGAGAATGGTCGGGAGAATACCCAGATCGCCAATGTGGTTGGTTGCGCGAATATTGGGTGCCAATTTGGCGCCAGGCAGGAACAGGCTGTTAGCGTGGTGATCGTTGATCTCGCGCACCAGTTCCGGCTCGCGCGCCCAGATCAGCACCTGCGTGCCGTCGCTGGCGAGCACCTGCGCCAGCGCCGTGCCCCAGGCACCCGCTCCGATGACGCCGACAGTCTTCATGCTACAAAGCCTGATGAGGTTAGGTTTATCCGCCGTGACGGAGTCAATTTTGGTCCAGTGCAAGGAGCGAGGAGGGAACCATGCCATCGCATAGTGACCGACGAGGGACGCTGCAATGGGCCAAAATTGGCCCGCCCCGGAGGGGTTGCCTTGGGAAGCCCGCCGGACAGCGTCACGTCGCTTGCACGGGCCACCAGCCCGCGCTGCACGCCATTCCTTGCCGACGCACTTCCCAAGGCAATCACGGTGGACAAACCTAACCTCATCAGGCTTTAACCCCCGCCCCGCGCACCGGCGCCGCCTCTGGATCGAGCGGCCAGCGCGGCCGCGCGGCGAAATCGAGGCTGTCATTCTGGCCCAGCCGCTCGATCCCGGCCCAGCCGATCATCGCGGCATTATCGGTGCACAGCGCCAGTGGCGGCGCGACGAAAGGCAGGCCGTTCTCAGCCGCTAGACCTTGCAGCGCGGCACGGATCGCCGAATTGGCTGCGACGCCGCCTGCAACAACCAGCGCGCTGACTTCACCCGCAGCAACAATCGCCCGCCGCGTCCGGTCAATCACGCAATCGACGGCAGCCTGCTGGAAACTCGCGGCGATATCGGCATCGGCATGCAAACCCGATTCCTTTGCCCGCAGCACGGCGCTCTTAAGGCCCGCGAAAGAAAAATGCGGCTCGTCACTGCCGAGCAACGGGCGCGGCAGGCGGACCTTCTTGGCATCACCGGTCGCCGCCAACCGCTCAACCGCCGGGCCACCGGGGAAGCCGAGGCCGAGGATCTTGGCGGTCTTGTCAAAGGCTTCGCCCAGCGCGTCGTCGATTGTCGTGCCAAGGCGGCGGTAGGAGCCGACCCCCTGCACCACGAGCAACTGGCAGTGTCCGCCCGACACCAGCAGCAGCAGATAAGGGAACTGCAGCCCCGCATCAGCAAGGCGCGGACTGAGCGCGTGGCCTTCGAGGTGATTGATCGCAATCAGCGGCTTGTCCGAGGCCATGGCCAGCGCCTTGGCGGTGACCAGCCCGACCATCACCCCGCCAATCAGGCCCGGCCCGGCGGTGGCGGCAACGGCATCGACATCGCTCAGTTCCATCCCGGCATCGGCCAGAGTCGCTTCGATCAGGGGCGCGAGCCGTTCGGCATGGGCCCGGGCGGCGATCTCTGGAACCACGCCGCCATAGGGGCGGTGGGCATCGTCCTGCGAGGCGATCCGTTGGGCCAAGACCACGCGGTCCTCGCGCACCAAGGCGGCTGCCGTTTCGTCACACGACGATTCAATTCCTAGGACTACGCGCATCCGCCCTTTTCCTTAATGAGATTGCACACTAGCACAAGCCGCGCATGACTACTGTTCCCCAATCTCGGCCCAAAAAGCCGCTCCGTCTCGGCACCCGCCGCTCTCCGCTCGCCATGGCTCAGGCAGAGGAGGCGCGGGCGCGGCTCTGTGCGGCGCAGGGCTGGCCGCTCGATGCGGTCGAGATCGTCCCGGTCACCGCCAGCGGTGACAAAGTGCAGGACCGCCCGCTCGCCGAAATCGGCGGCAAGGCGCTGTGGACCAAGGAGCTCGACGCCTGGCTGCTGGAGGGCGAGATCGATTTCGCGGTCCATTCGGCCAAGGATGTCGAGACGATCCGCCCCGCCGGTATCGCCTTTGCCGCTGTTCTCCCGCGCGAGGATGTGCGCGATGTGCTGGTGGGTGCGGCATCGCTCGCCAGCCTGCCCGCCGGTGCCCGCGTCGGCACCAGCGCGCCCAGACGCGCCGCGCAGGTGCTCCACGCCCGGCCTGATTGCTCGGTGGTGCCGATCCGCGGCAATGTCGCGACCCGGCTCGCCAAGCTGGCCTCGGGCGAGGCGGATGCGACGCTTCTGGCTCTCGCCGGTCTCAACCGGCTGGGGCAGGCGGATGCAGGCACGCCGCTCGCCGCAGAGGATTGGCTCCCCGCCCCGGGACAGGGCGCGATTGCTATCGAGTGCCGCGCTGGTAATGCCGAAACCCTCGCCTGTCTCTCCGCAATCGACCACGCGCCGAGCCGCCACGCATTGCTGGCCGAGCGGGCATTGCTCGCTGCACTGGGGGGCAACTGCCACAGCGCCATTGGCGTGCTGACACTGGCTGAGGGGGAGAGCCTCCACATGCGCGCCGCGCTGTTCAGCCCCGATGGCCGCGCCCGCTGCGATGGCGAGGTGCGCTTTGCTGCTGGCGATGGACAAGGCCCCGAAAGCCTCGCCGCTGATCTGCTGGCGCGTGCGGCTCCCGAAATCCGGGCGCTTTTCACCGGATCATGATCCCGGCAATCGTCATCAGGCCCGAGCCCGGCTGCGCTGCTACCGTTGCGGCAGCACGTGCCATGGGACTGGAGGCGCATGGCTTTCCATTGTTTGCCGTGCAGCCGCGTGACTGGTCGCCGCCTGCAGCTGGGCAGATCGATGCCCTGCTGATCGGCAGCGCCAATGCCTTGCGGTTCGGCGGCGTGGCGCTGGGAGCCTTCCGCGATCTACCCGTCTATGCGGTTGGCGCGGCGACGGCTGAAGCTGCCCGCGAAACCGGGTTCACAGTCGCCGCAACCGGCAGCGGCGGGTTGCAAAACCTGCTCGATACCATCCCCGCCGGAACCCGCCTGCTGAGGCTGGCAGGCGAACAGCGCGTGCCGCTCACTCCGCCAACCGGCGTCACCATGATCGAGAGCGTCGTCTATGCCAGCGAGGCACAGGCCATGCCGCCCGCGCTGGCTGACCTGCTGCGGCAACGCGTCGTCGTTCTGCTCCATTCGGGCGAGGCGGCCACACACTTTGCCAGCGAGTGCGACAGGCTGGGCATTGCCCGCGATGCCATCACCATCGCCGCTCTCGCCCCCCGGATTGCGGAGGCGGCGGGGCTTGGCTGGGCCGCACTCGCCACCGCCGAAACGGCTACCGATGCCGCCCTGCTGGCACTCACCAGCCAATTATGCCAAAGCAGCGGCGAGACGAGGGGCTGAGAGCAACAATGGCCGATGAATTCTTTAACCGCGCAAGCACGACCGCCCCTTCGCGTGGCGGCGGCAGGGGAATTGTTATCGCCGTACTGGCTGCTTTTCTGTTGGGCGCTGGCGGTGTCGGCTATCTCGCCTGGGCGGGGCTGCTGCCGCTGAAGCACGCCGCGCCCGATCGGCTGCTCGTCGATGGCGGATCGGTAAAGGCACCCGCCGCTGCCCCCGCACCGCTTGCTTCCGCGCCCGCCGCAGACGAAGCTGCGCAGCCCGCCGAAGTCCGTCAGGAAGCACTTGAGGCGCGGATTGCCGGGATGGAACAGCGCCTTGCCCAGATCGACCTGCGGACAGAAGCAGCCTCGGGCAATTCGGCGCGCTCGGAAGGCCTGCTGGTTGCCTTCGCCGCCCGCCGCGCGCTGGATCGCGGTGCGCCGCTCGGCCTGCTCGAAGACCAGCTGCGTCTGCGCTTCGCCGATGCCCAGCCCAATGCCGTGAACACGGTTATCACGGCGGCCAAGAAGCCGGTAACGCTCGATAGCCTGGTTGCCCGGCTCGAATCGCTGGCCCCCAGCCTTTCCGCCACCCCGGCAGCGCAGCTCGGCACCTGGGACAAGGTTCGCCACGAACTTTCCAACCTGTTCGTCATCCGCCATGATTCCGCGCCGAGCCCGGCCCCGGCCAACCGGCTCGACCGCGCGCGGCTGAGCCTTGAGGCAGGGCGCATCGAAGAGGCCGTGGCGGAAGTGCAGAAGCTGCCCGGCGCAGGTGATGCCGAAAGCTGGATTGCTGATGCCCGCTCCTATGCCGCATCGCGCGCCGCGCTCGATCTGATCGAAACCACCGCGCTGCTCGATACCCGCTCGTTGCGCGATGCCACGGGCAACCGGGTGGAACAGGTCAGCCCTGCCGCAACGCCTGCGCCAAAGGGCACTTCGGCGGCCTTCTGAAAGCCCGATTTGAACGCTTGCTCAGCGGCAAAAGTGAATGTCATAGTGGCGCGCAATCTGCAGCTTGGGAGAGCGCACCATGGATACCAACATTTCACGCCGCGGCCTGATCGGGGCCGGGGCTGCAGTGGCCCTGCTGCCGAGCCGCCTGCTCGCCGATAGCCAGACCCCGACAGCGCCGGTCGAAACGTCGCTCGGCAAAGTGCGCGGGCTTCGTGAAGGTGCGGTCAGCGCATTCCGGGGTATTCCCTATGGCGCAGACACCAGCGGCGTGCGGCGCTTCATGCCGCCGGTCAGCCCCGAGGCTTGGGGTGGCGCGCGCGATTGCTTCACCTATGGCCACCGCGCCCCGCAAGGCAGCACCGGGCCGGGGCGTATTCCCCCCGGTGCCGATCCCGTGCGGATTGCCGCGATCACCGGCGCCTTCAAGGAAGGCCAAGTCGCCAGCGGCAACGAGAGCGAGAACTGCCTGTTCCTCAACGTCTTCACCCCGGATGCCTCACCCGCCAAGAAACGTCCGGTGCTGTTCTGGCTGCACGGCGGCGGCTTTGCCATCGGTTCGGCGAACGAGCCGGTCTATGAAGGCGGCGTGCTGGCGGCGCGTGGCGATGTCGTGGTGGTGACGATCAACCACCGGCTGGCCGCGCCGGGATATCTCTACCTCGGCGGCTTCGATCCCGCCTTTCGCCACTCGGGCACGGCGGGCCAGCTCGACCAGATCCTCGCGCTCGAATGGGTGCGCGACAACATTGCCCAGTTCGGCGGCGATCCCGGCAATGTCACCATCTTTGGCGAGAGCGGCGGCGGGGCCAAGGTTTCGACCCTGCTCGCCATGCCCGGCGCGCAGGGGCTGTTCAGCAAGGCGATCATCCAGAGCGGGCCGAGCCTGAAAGGGATCACGGTGGATGAGGCCACCCTGTTCGGCGAGCGGGTGCTGAAAGTGCTGGGCATCGATCCTGTCGATGTCCGCA
Organism: Sphingomonadaceae bacterium; assembly: GCA_947451145.1. GTDB lineage: Bacteria > Pseudomonadota > Alphaproteobacteria > Sphingomonadales > Sphingomonadaceae > Novosphingobium. The sequence goes on from CANFXW010000022.1 coordinate 28,335, forward strand.
AGCTCCAGCAATTGCCGCTCGATGTGGTGATGAAGGCGGCGGAAACTGCGCAGGGACAGATCGGCATGGGCACCCGCGTGCTTGCACCGGTAGTGGATGGGGTAGACCTGCCTGCGGGGCCATTTGATCCCGCAGCCCCCGAAACCGCGCGCGGTGTTTCGCTGATGATCGGCACCAACAAGGACGAGGCGACGCTGTTCTCGATCGGCGATCCCAAGTTCGGCGTGATGACCGAGGATGATGCCAAGGCACGCTTCAAGATGATGCTGCGCGATCGCGGCGAGAAAGCCTTTGCCTTCTACCGCGCCCAGCGCCCCAAGGAGGGGCCGACATGGCTCGCCACCTCGATGATGACCGAGAGCGGCACATGGATCAATTCGATCCGCCTCGCCGAGCGCAAGGCGGCACAAGGGGCTGGCGCGGTCTATATGTACCGGCTCGACTACGAGACGCCGATCTTTGGCGGCATCCTGCGCTCGCCGCACGGGCTCGATACGCCGATGGTTTTCGGCCATGCGAAGGAATTTGCCCGGATGCTGGGGACAGGGCCGGTGCCTGAAAAGATCTCCGGCCAGATGATGGACGCATGGATCGCCTTCGCCCGCAGCGGCAATCCTTCGACCAAGGGGCTACCATGGCCCGCCTATTCGGCTGACACGCGCAGCACGATGATCTTTGCTGCCAAGAGCGGGGCCAAGGCCGATCCGGACAAGGCGTTCCGCGAGTTCTGGGCGGGGTAACGAGCTCAGTTACCCTTCGCCATCGCCTCGCTCAGTTCCAGCAGCAGCGGATAGATCGTCGCGTCGGCGTGGGCGGTGCAGAAATACTCGTCGAGCCGCGAGATCTTGCCGCCGGTGAAGGTGAAGATGAAGACATACTGGTTGTGATAGGGCACGCCGTTGCTGAGCACGGCGTCACCATCCCACTCGACGACCACCACATTGCCTTCTGCTGTGACGCGATTGAATTTCGGGTTGAACCCGCCCGGCAGGATCGCCTTGAAGGCATCGACCGTCGCCAGCATCGTCTCGCGGTTGCGTGTGCCGGATACTTTGCCAAAGCCATGGGTATGGGTCACCACATCTTCGGTCAGACAATCTTCCTGTCCGGCGGCATCGGCTTCGTTCATGGCTTTCAGGAATTGCAAGGCAACCCGCTTGTTGGCTTCGCTCACCGCCCATTCTCCTCGAAATTGCGCTCCAGCCCCTCTGCCTCGCGCGGGATGGCAAAGCGCGTCCTGTAATCGCCAAACTGTTCGGCAATTTCGGCATCGCCCAACCCCCACTGCTCCAGCGTATAGTCGTTCCTGCCGCGTGCGTTCTTGGGGTTGTTCTGGTGCCAGAGGCCGACAGCCTCAGCCACATCTTCAGGCGTATCGATGCCAAGACCGGCATGGATCTTGCGCATTTCACCCACCGGATCGGCAACCAGCGCGTAGTAATCGACATGGACCACCCGCCCCCCATGCGGCCCCGCATCGAAAGCCATGATCCGGTCAATATGCCGCTGGATAAAGTGCCGCATATCGCGCCCGACCTCGGCCGGATCGACCGGTTTTTCAGTGCGAATGCCGCGCAGGTTGAAGGTCATCTTGGCAATCGAGGCGAGCACCTGCACCGGATCGCGGTGAGTCATCACGAAGCGGGCATCGGGATAGACCTCCAGAATAGCATCCATGGCGATCACATGGTTGGGATATTTGAGCGCCCAGGGCTTTGGCTCAAGCCCATGCTGCAACAGCTGCAACTGCCGCTTGTGCACGCGGTAAGTGGCGGCAAGATCGGCTTCGTCGAGCAGGTAATCAAAGTATTCGGGCACGCGGAACAGGTTGTGCAGCCCCGCCGCGCCATAGCTCTGCTGCAGGAAGGCGTGGCACTCGTCGCTGCCGTCCTGATCATAGAGATGCAGCGCTTCGAAGCCTTCAAAGGTCGGATGGCTCTTGCGCGATTCGGCCCATGCGGCGCGGCGGGTGGCGACCGTTTCGGGGAACAGCCCCGGCGGCGGATTGGGCATGGTGCTCTGCCATGTGCGGATCAGGCGAAAGCGCGGATCGCGGTCAAACAGGTATTGGAAATAGGTCGTGCCCGATCGCGGCAGGCCCATCAGAAAGACCGGTGCGGTGACGGGTTCGGCAGCGATTTCAGGACGATCCTGCAGCCAGCGGATGCCTTCCAACCGGCCCGTCTGCTCGCCCAGAAACATGCCGCGTGTCATGCCCAGCCCTGCCTCGGACAGCCCCCCGGTGCTCTCCAGCGAGGCGATCAGCCTTGCCAGATTGCCGCGTACAGCAGGTTCGGTGTCAGCAATGCCGACCTTGGCCTCGGCTTCGGCAATAATCCTGTCGGCATTGAGCTGTGACATTGATCCCTCTTCCTGCGAAGGATCATTTCATCAAGCCGGGCAAAGGTCCAACACTGCCAGCGACACATCGCCGCAGCGGATCGTGCAGTGGGTTACAGGCCCTTTTGCTTCACCGTCCAGCCAGCAGCCTTGCACAGGGTGCAGCCTGGCCCGGTGAATGTCTGCTTCGCTGCAGCCTTGTGTTTGAGCTGCCAATCGAGCCAATCGATCACATAGGGCGTGAAAATGCCGCCGCGCAGATCGCGGTAGTGCTCGCTGTGTCCGGTGCCGGCATGGAAGGCACGGATCGCGGGGCCGGTGGTAAAAGCCTCGAAATCAGCGTTGGCGTTCTTGTAGGCGACATCGCTTTCATCGCCGCTCATCCACAGCACCGGCATGTGGATGCGTTTAAGGCTGGCCTTTCTGGCATCGCCGGTTCCCGCCAGCGGCTTGGTGGTATCGGGAAAGCTGCCGCTGTTGAGCACCATCAGCGTCTTGACGCGCTTGTCCGCCGCCGCGCTGATCGCCTGAAGTCCGCCGCACGATTGACCGGCGACGGCAATGGCATTGGTATCGAGGCGGCCAAAATAGGGGCTGCCCTTGCGCGCATTTTCCTTCACCGCCCAATCGATCGCATCACCCAGCTGATCGGCGTAGGAGCCGGGCAGGCGTTCGGCAGGCGGCAATGGATTGTTGGCATCGAGCGAAACTTTCCATTCGGCATTGCGCGGCCCCTTCGGACCGATAGCGACGATCACGTAACCGTTGCTGGCAATCTCCGTAAGGAAATAGCGGAAGCGGTTGCCGATATTGGTGCAGGCGCCATTGCCCCAGGCGAGGATCGGCAACTTGCCCCGGGCGCTGGCCGCGGCAAGGTTCTTCGGGCGATAGATGGTGTGGGTCGGCAGGCTGGCGTCAGAGACCATCTCGGCCTTGAACGGCCCTTGCCCGCCGGCATCAGCGGCGGCAGTGGCGGCAGCAACCTTGGCAGCGATTTCTGCAGGTGGCGCTTCTTCCGTGACCGGTTGTGCCGAGAGGCTTGAGCCGATTGCCGCAAGGAGTGCAAATTTCAGAAACCGGGTCTTCATCTTGGCTCTCCTCTATCGGTATTCAGGCGGCGGCAGATTTTGCCCCTTGTTCGGCCACGAAAGCGGCGAAGCTTGCTTCCATGCGCACGCGATCGGCTGCATGATCCGTGATAATCTCGAAGGCTTCGGCGGCCTGGTGGACCGCCATGCCGCCGCCGTGCAGGGTCTTGCAGCCTTTGCGCTGGGCTTCGGCGAGCAGGGCGGTTTCAAGCGGGAAGTAGACGACATCGGCCACCCAATGGCGTGGCTCGATCGCGCTGGCGGGCAGAGGCAGTCCGGGAAATTTCGCCATGCCGACAGGGCTGGCGTTGACGATGCCATCGGCATCGGCCGCGCTGGTCTGGACATCGGATGAGACCGAGACCCGCTCCTCGCCAAAGCGCTGCGCCAGATGCTGACGCAGATCCTCGGCCTTGGCGCCATCGGTATCGGAAAGGATAATCCGGCCAATGCCGAGATCGCCAAGCAGGGCATGGGCCGTAGCCGAACCTGCGCCGCCGCAACCGAGTTGAAGTGCGACATCGCGCCCTACATCGGGCAGCCCCTGACGAAAGCTCTCGGCGAAGCCTGAAACATCGGTGTTGAAACCGATCCGCTTGCCGTCGCGAAAGGCAATGGTGTTGACTGCGCCTATAGCCCTTGCGCCGTCGGAAAGTTCATCAAGCAGCGGGATCACAGCCTGCTTGAACGGGAATGTAATGTTGAGGCCGGAAAAGCCGACCCGCTGGGCCGCAGCAAGCGCTGCTTCAAGCTGGTCATCGCGCCAGCCGCGGTCAGTAAAATCGAACAGGGCGTAAACCAGATGCAGGCCGAGCGCATTGGCCTCACACTCGTGCATCCACGGCGAGCGGCTTTCGAGAATGCCGCGTCCGACCAGGCCTGAAAGGATCCGCCCCCTGCCAATTCCAATCGGGGATGAACCTGATTTCACGTGTCTGCCTTGCTTTTCAGGAAAAGGCGCAGCCCTGTTCCGGACAAGCTGGTCCGGAACAGGGCTGCAGTATCGTTAGAACTTGGTCCGAACGCCAACCGTGACCACGCGGCCGATCGGGTTGGCATTGGTTCCGTCAAAGCCGACTGCACCGTTCAGGGCATAGGCGTTTACGAACGGCGGTGCCGTGTCGAACAGGTTGCTGGCATCGACATAGAGCTGTGCCGACTTCAGCGGACCCATGTCCTTGAACGTATAGGCAAGGTGGGTATCAACCGTGATGAAGCTCTTCACCGGATCGCCACCGCTTGAAGGCAGGCCGTTCACCAATACGCGCGGGTTGACCGGAGTGGCACCATAGAAGGTGTAACCGCCGGTGTGGTTGGCGAAGATATCCAGAGCAATCGGGCCCTTTTCCCAGCCGAAGCTGTAACGGCCTTCGTACTTCAGTGACGGGAAGGTCAGGTTGTAACCGGCATAGCCCAGTGCAGAGAAGACCGTGCCGCCAGCCCCGGCTGCGCCGAAGTACTGGTCGAACTTGGTCTTGCGGCTGAAGCCGATACCGAAGTTGAAGTTACCCATCTCGGCCGTTTCCAGCTTGTACGAAGCGGCAACGTCAATGCCCGAGACATTGAGGTTGAGCACGTTCTGCTGCTGGTTCGAGTAGATGAAGTAGATCGGGTTGACCGTACCGCTGACGCTGGTGCCTGCGCCACCGCCAACAACGCCGGTCTGCGGCAAGGTTGCCGTGGCTGCGGCAATCTGGGCTGCCGTAGCGCCGGTGGGATAGACGGTGAGGAACTGCGACAGTGCCGACGAGCTGGTGATCAGCGACAGGGCCGGAGCCGTGACGCCACCGGTCAGCTTGTTGTTCCAATAGGTGACCGAAATCCGCAGGCCATGCAGCGATGGCGGAGCGATATCGAGACCGATCGACCAGGCCGTGCCCTTCTGCGGAACCAGAGCGCCGTTGCCGCCGTTGATCTGGATGCCGAAGTTGGAACCGTTGATCGTGCACGAGGTTGCGGTGGAAACGCAGCCCGCGCCGGCTGCACTCGCTGCAGTCGGGAAGATCGAGTAGGGCAGGGTAACGTTGCCCGAGGTGGTGAAGCTCGATTCACCCGTGCGGCCCACTGCGTTCGAACCGATCGAGGTCAGCGCAGGAGCAACGAAGCTCTTGGCCCAGTTGCCGCGGATACGGACGCCTTCGACAACTTCCCAGTTGGCAGCGATCTTCGGATTGGTCGTGCTGCCAACGTCGCTATAGCTGTCGGTGCGGCCCGAAAGGTTGAGGTCCAGCTTGTAGATACCGGGGATGTTCTGCTCCGGTCCGACCAGCGGCAGGTAAAGTTCGGCATAGCCCGACTTCACGTTGCGGCCATAGTGCAGCACATAAGCCAGCGAGTTGAACGAGGCGGCGCCCAGACCGTTAGGCTGAACCGTGTTCTGCTCCAGCGAATACTTCGAATATTCGCCGCCGATAGCGATCTTGGCCTTGCCGCCGGGCAGTTCGAACAGCTCGCCGTCGATCTTGCCGTAAGCGTTGAACAGCGTCATGTCGCCGATCTGGTAGACCCGCGAGTCCGCGAGGCTGGCGAGCGTTGCTGCCGAAGTGCCGCCGCCGCCGAAGACGTCGATGGCATTGGCGGTGGTGAGCGTCTGGCTGACCGTGTTGGACACACCGTTGATAACGGCCGAAGCCTTGCCGTTCAGCGCCAGCTGGAAGCCGCTGGCGTTCAGGCGGTTGAGCGATTCAACCGACGACTGGTCACGGCTGAGCGATCCGCCCAGATTTACATGCCAGCCATCGTTGATCGCATATTCGGCATCGAGACGGGCATAGAAGGTCTCGTCCTTGCCGACGATCTTGGCGCCCGGCCCCATCAGGGCATCGGCGTTGAAGTTGACCGCAGCCGAAGTGATAGGAACATAGTTTGCAGCGGTGTTGGTGCCGCCAAGGCCAACCCAGCGCGCCAGTTCAGCCGCATTGAGCGCGTTGAATGCCGCGGTTGCAAACGGGTTGTTTGACTGTCCGGTGGGTGCGCCCGAAGCAAAGATCGTTCCGGTCGCGTTGCCGCGCGAAACACGCTGCGTGGTCTTGCGGTTTGAATAGACAATATCGCCAGTCAGCTTGAGCGAATCGCCGACTTCCTGCTGGACGCTGACCATCGCATTGTGGCGCACTTCCGACGGGACCAGGTCCCAGGCACTGTGGTATTCGCACTGGCCGTTCTGGTTGGCGACGGCAGTACCGGTTGCGGCCGGAACATAGCCGACACCATTTGCGCCGCCAGTGCCGTAAGGGGTGTAATAGGTGCGGCCACCGGTGGTGATCGATGCGCTGGGGCCACAGAAGTTGTCACGGAAGTTGAAACCGCCGCGCGAGACCAGATTGGGGTCCATGAACGCGCGATCGCCTGCGCCCAGACGGTCACGGTTGGAATAGGCATAGCCGAAGATGACCGAGCCGGTGTCCCACTTCTTGCCTGCAACCAGACCGGCGTTGATCGTGCCGTACTGCTTGCCAAAACCCTTTTGCAGATTGACTTCAAAGCCATCGAGATCGCGGCGGGTGATGAAGTTGATAACGCCGGCAACAGCGTCAGAACCATAGACCGACGAGGCGCCGTCCGAGAGGACCTCAACGCGCTGCAGCATCATCGGCGGAACAATGTTCGGATCGGCGAGCACGTGGTTCGCGCCGCCAACCGGCATGCGGTGACCGTTGAGCAGGATCAGCGTGGAGTTCGAAGCCGAAGCACCAAGGCTGTGGATGGTCGGAGCATTGGTGCCGGCGCCGTCAAACGAACCGAAGCCGCCCTGGCCGGGGCTGTTGAGACCGACAACGGCGGGAACCGACTTCAGAACCTGCTGGACGGTGTTGGCGCCCAGCTTGGCGATGTCATCCTTGCTGACCGTTACGAGGTTCGAACCAACCGGGGCGACGCCCTTGATGCTCGAGCCGGTAACGACGATTTCCTTGGTCGCGGCTGCATCATCGGCGGCCTGCCCGTCGGCAGCAGGCTTGTCCTGCGCAAAAGCGGCGGCGCTCCAGACGAGGCCGATGGCGACAAGCGACGAGTTCGCCGCGAAGCGGATCTTCGATTTCATTATTGGTCCCCTCCCGTGGGTAGATGACTGTGGGTGTTCCCTCACAGTTAACTGAACGGTACATGTACCAACCGGTACATGTCAAGCCAGTTTCATCGCCCTCAGATCCCGGGGGTCTATTTGATCACCACGCGCTCAACCGGACCGAGAACGAAGATATAGGCTGCCGCACCGATGACCCCGAGCGCCCCGATATAGGCGAGCGCGCCATAGAAGCTGCCGGTCGCACCCACCACGAATCCGACCACCAGCGGAGTGATGATGCCTGCGAGGTTGGTGAAAAAGTTGAACAACCCGCCGGTCAGCCCCATCATTTCCTTAGGCGCAACGTCTGACAGCAGCGTCCAGCCGAGCCCGGCAAGGCCCTGCCCGAAGAAGGCTACAGACATTACCGCGATGACGGCCTCGTTGCTTTGCAGGAAGTTGGCACTGATCATCGAGGCGCAGAGCAGCAGCCCGGTGATGATCGGCACCTTGCGGCCGATCGTGGGCGAACCGGTGCGCCGAATCAGCCAGTCGGAGAAAATCCCGCCCAGCAGCACGCCCAGCGATGCCCCGAGGTAGGGCAGCGAGACCATGAAGCCTGCCTTGATGAAGGTCATGCCCCGCTCTTCAGCGAGGTAGCTCGGGAACCAGGTGAGGAAGAAAACCAGCGTCGAGTTGCTGCAGAACTGGCCGATCGATGCGCCGGCGATCTGCCGCGTGCTCACCAGCTTGCCCACCATCGCCCAGCTGAATGCGTTGCTGGCAGAGCCGGCGGTAAAGCCGCCTCCCGCTGCGATCAGATCCAGCTCTGCCTGATTCACCGTCTTGCTGTCCTGCGGATCGCGATAGATGCGGTGAAAAATGAAGGCGAAGACAATGCCGATGGCACCGACAACATAGAACAGCGAGCGCCAGCCATAGTGCGCCATGATCCAGCCAAGCACCGGGATCAGCATGCCAAGCCCGATATATTCGCCGACGGTATAGATGCCGGTCGCCTTGGCGCGCTCATTCTGCGGGAACCAGGTGCTCAGCACACGGCTGTTGGCCGGGAAGCAGGGCGCTTCGGCAATGCCCAGCGCAAGGCGTGCGGAAACCAGTCCGGCAACGCTGGTCATCAGGCCGTGCACCGCCGTCGCCAGCGACCAGAGGCCGAGCGACAGGGCATAGGTCAGCCGGGTGCCCAGCTTGTCGATGACATAGCCGCCGGGAATCTGCGCTAGCGCATAGGTCCACGAAAAGGCCGAGAAGATCAGCCCCATCACCTCGGGCGAAATGTGCAGGTCCTTGACCAGCTCTGGCTTGGCAACGCCCATCACCGAACGGTCGAGGTAATTGATCAGCGTCGCGACAGAGATCAGCGCCAGCACGGCCAGCCGGGAACGGCTGGGCTTCATCACCGCCCCGCTCATGCTTCGCGGCTCCGTGCCCAGATGATGTGGCGGACGGCGAGCGGGTAGCCGTTTACGCCAAGGCCCGAGATGATCCCGGTCACCACCTGCGTCATGATCGACTTCGAGCGCCACTCTGCCTCGCGCCGGTGAATGTTGGAGATATGCACTTCCACCACCGGACAATCGACCAGCTTCAGCGCGTCGAGGATAGGATAGGCGGCATAGGTGAAGGCGGCCGGATTGATGACGATCCCGGCCAGCCCCTTGCGGCCCGCCTGAATCCAGTCGACCATCTCATGCTCGGCATTGGTCTGGCGGAAATCGATCTGATAGCCTGCCGCAGCAGCCTCTGCCCGGCACAAGGCCTCGACATCGGCGAGCGTATCGTGCCCGTAGATCGCCGGTTCGCGTTCGCCCAGAAGGTTCAGGTTGGGTCCGTTGAGAACCAGAATTGTCCCGCCCACATTCATTCTCCAGATGCCGTTTGTTCCACACGGCTACACCTTGGCATATCCGATTGGCCTTGCCATGGAAAGATTTATGTACGAACTAGTCCATAAAAGGAAAAGGGAGAGTTAAGTCATGCGTGCAGGCTTGAATGGTCTGAAGGCTGCGCTGCTGGTCTCGGCGCTGGTTTCTGCCCCGGCTTTTGCCGATCCCGATGGCGACTGGGCCACCTATGGCCATGACAAGGGCGGCCAGCGCCACTCTCCGCTCAAGGAAATCACCCCGGCCAATGTTGCCAGCCTGCAGCCGGCGTGGGTCTATCACATGAAGCCGCCAGCGGTTCCCGCCGCCGCAACCCCTGCGCCCGATGCCAATGCCGATGCCCAGCGCGCTGCCGAAGGGCTTGGTGCCGGCGCTGGCGGAGCGCCCAATATCTCGCGCCGCCGCTCGCGCTTTTCCGGATCGCAGGTCACGCCGCTGGTGGTTGGCGGACGGATGTTCATCTCAACCCCCTATGGCCGCGTGGTCGCGCTCGATCCCGCCAGCGGCAAGGAACTGTGGGCCACGCCCATTGGCGGCGATGGCCAGCCGAGCCTGCGCGGGGTCGAATACTGGCCGGGCGATGCCGCTACGCCCGCCCGCATCGTCTTCGGCACCCGCGATGGCCGCCTGATCGCGCTCGATGCGGCGACTGGCGCATTCGCCCAAGGCTTTGGCGATCACGGCGTGGTCGATCTCAAAACCCCCGAAGTGCTGAACGGCGCGCAGGCGCGGTTCTATGGCATGACCTCGCCGCCGATTGTCTATGGCGATCTGGTGATCACCGGTGCGGCAGTGCAGGAGTTCCCGCCGCTGGGTGCAGCAGGCGATGTCCGTGCCTGGGACGTGCGCAGCGGCAAGCTGGCCTGGACCTTCCATTCGGTGCCGCACAAAGGCGAGAAGGGCTACGAGACCTGGGCTCCCGGCAGCGCCGAGCGCCGCTCGGGCGTGAACGTCTGGGGCTTCCTCACCGTCGATGAAGCGCGCGGCATCGTTTACATGCCGTTTGGCGCGCCCGCCTTTGACCGCTATGGCGGGGACCGCAAGGGCGACAACCTGTTCGGCACCGCGCTGGTCGCGGCCGATGCCAAGACCGGCAAGTATCTGTGGCACTTCCAGGCTGTGCGCCATGATCTGTGGGACAACGATCTGCAGGCCCCGCCGATCCTGTTCGATGCAAAAGTGGGCGGAAAAACGGTCCCGGCTGTCGGTATTGTGTCCAAGAACAGCCTGCTGTTCGTGCTCGACCGGGTGACGGGAAAACCGGTCCTGCCGGTCGAATACCGCAAGGTTCCCGCCAGCGACGTTCCCGGCGAAGCGGCGGCACCGACCCAGCCCTACCCCAAGCTCACCCCGCCGCTCGCGCGCACCAGCTTTGCGCCGGGCGATGTCGCCGATGTCACGCCCGAGCTGAAAGCAGGCTGCGAGGCGTGGATCGTCGCCAACAAGATGGTGTCTGGCGGGCTCTATGTGCCAGTGCACTATAACGAGGTGACGATCAGCTTCCCCGGACTGCAGGGCGGCGCGAACTGGGGCGGGATGAGCTATGACCCGGACAGGAGCCTGCTGATCGTCAACACCAGTGATCTGGGTCAGGTTACTTCGCTGGTGCCATCCAAAGGCCCGTTACCTTATGAGCGTGGTCCGGTGAGCGGGCGCTTCCAGCTCGAAGGCACCAAGCTGATGTGCCAGAAAACCCCATGGGGCCGCCTGAGCGCAGTCAACATCAAAACCGGCAAGATCGCCTGGCAGGTTCCGCTTGGGCTGACCGACAGCCTGCCCGAGGACAAACGCCTGACCGGCCGGCCCAATATCGGCGGATCGATCACTACGGCGAGCGGCCTGACCTTCATCGGGGCCAGCGACGATTCGCGTTTTCGCGCTTTCGATACCGGAACCGGCAAGATGCTGTGGGAGGTCAAGCTTGAGGCCGCCGCCCACGCCACGCCGATCACCTACAAAGGCAGCGATGGCCGCCAGTTCGTGACGATCACTTCCACCGGCGGCAGCTTCCTCGATAGCCCGCTCGCCTCCGATACGATCACTGCTTTTGCCCTGCCACGGGAGACCAAATGATGAAGACTGCTATCCGTCTTGTCGCAGCCGCGGCTCTGGCGATGACCCTCAGCGCGCAGACCGCGCCCGCCCCGTCCCCGACACCGGCCGGTCCGCCGCGTACCCCGCCGCCGGGCTATCAGGATGTCTACGCCGGCAAGAAGCGCCTGCTGGTGATCGCTGATCTTTCCACCGGCAACCAGTCGGCGCACATGGCGGTGAGCCATGCCGTTTCGGTGATCGAGCAGATCGGCCGCCAATCGGGCGCCTATGTCACCTTTATCCGCACCGATACCGACTGGGTGACCAAGCAGGAGACCTGGGGCAAATTTGCCTATGCCAAGGGCGGCCCGAAGCAGGCACGCGGCAAGAACCTCGACTATTTCGACGCCGTGCTGTTCTACACCAATGGCGACACCAACCTGACGGCGGAGCAGAAACAGGGTCTGCTCGATTACATCGCCAAGGACGGCAAGGGCTTTATCGGCATTCACACGGCAACCGCCACGGCAGTCAACTGGCCCGAATATGGCGAGATGCTGGGCGGCGTGTTCGACAACCACCCCTGGGGCATCGCCGATGCCAGGATCGTGGTCGAGAGACCTGACTTCCCGGCCATGAAGTCCCTGAAAACCGGCATGGTATTGAAGGACGAGCACTATGCCATGCTGGCCAAGCCCTATTCGCGCGCCGATGTCGATGTGCTGGCGCGGATCGACACATCGAGCGTCGATATGAAGTCGCCTATGGTCCACCGCACCGACGGCGATTTTCCGGTGGCGTGGATCAAGTCATACGGCAAGGGCCGGGTGTTCTATACCGGGCTTGGCCACACCGACGCATCGTGGGACGATCCGCGCGTGCGGACGATGACGCTGGAGGCGATCAAGTGGGCGATCAGCGGGGGGCAGACCCCGAAGCCGCACCCGCTGCCGGCGAAGTAGCGGCCAGCTTTTCAGGGCCGTAATTGCGCGCGAGATAATCGACGATCGTGTCATAGTCGGCGTCGCTGACCTTGGCACCCTTGTCGACCATGTGATCGACGGTTTCTGCCCATTTGTCGGCGCTGAAATGCTTGCCGGTGATCATCGCGGGCGCATGGCACAGGCCGCAGGAAGCAGCGGTCTGCTCCCGGCCCTTGTCCGGTGCGAAGGCAGCGAGCACCTGCTCGGGCGGCAGCGGCGGCAACAGCTGAACCAGCGGCGCTTCCTGCGCGCTCAGCGAGGCCGCGAGGCTGCCAAGGGCCAGTGCAATCGAGCAAGAAAGGGCGGTCTGCGAGCGTGTCACTTGGCGGGCTTGTCCAGCGTCTTGTGGAAGAAATCGAAGGTCGCATTGGTGGCACGCAAGGTGGCTTCGCGCGTTGCCGCAGGCGTGTGGCCGATGAAGCTGTGGTCAACGCCGGCGATGTAGATCGCTTCCACCTGCATCCCTGCCGCCTTCATCTTTGCTTCGGCGAGCTGCGACTGCGCGACGGGCACAGTCTTGTCTTCCAGTCCATGGATCAGCAGGAACGGCGGATCCTTGGCATCGATGTAGGTCACCGGGCTGGCGGCGGCGAACTTGTCCGACGTGCAGGGACCGTTGCAGCCGAGCAGCTTGCCGGCCGCACCGTCATTGCCGCCCGGACGGCTTGCAGCGAGGGCCGCAAAATCAAAGACGCCGTACCAGGTGACTGCCGACTGGAAGCACTCGCTTCCCGGAGCCGCTTTGACGCCATCGGCTTCAAGCGATGTTACCCCACAGCTCAGCGCGGCGAGCGCAGTGAGGTGTCCCCCCGCCGATCCGCCCCATACGCCCGAACGGCTGGGATCGATGCCATATTTGCCGGCATTGCCTTTCAGGAACCGCAGGGCGGCGCGCACGTCCTGCACCTGCGCCGGGAAGCGTGCCTCCTCTGCCAGACGGTATTCCAGACTGGCGACGACAAAACCTTCGCTTGCCAGCTTGGCCAATGCCGCCGGGAAATTGCCGTGCGCACCTGCGTTGCGCGGCGTACCGCCCACCCAGCCGCCGCCGTGGATATACATGATTAGCGGTTTGGGTCCGCCTTTCCTGGGCGGCATGTAGATGTCGATCATCATCGGGCGATATCCCGGGATCGTCGAATAGGTGACATCGGCAAGGCTGGTAACGCCGCCGGGCCATTGGGTGGTGTGCACCGGATAGGTGTCAGCAGTGCCCGGCTTTTCGAGAACGGCAAAATCACGAGGTGCCTTGGCGACTGCTGCACCTGAACCCAACACTGCAACGATTGCCGACGCAATGACCCAGCCTGACCGCATTTCCCATCCCTCGTTTATTATGTGTACCGATTAGTACAGTAATAGTTGGAAGGCGGCAAGCGCAGCATTTGTCTCAAATTGTCAGCAGGACCCTAAACCGACCACATCTGCACATCGTGACGGAGTCGAATTTGGCTCAGGGCAAGGAGCGAGGAAGGAGCTATGCGAGCATATAGTGACCGACGAGTAACGCAGCGCTGGGCCAAATTCGGCCCGCCCCTTTGGGGTTGGTTCTGGAAGTCCCTCGGACAGCGTCACGTTGCTTGTCCGGGCAACCAGCCCGGCCAGCACAACGTTTCTTGCCGAGAAACTTCCAGAACCAATCACGGTGCGCAGATGTGGTCGGTTTAGGGTCGGGCGACCCAGGTCAGCACGCAATCGATAATCTGGTCGCGGCGGCGGGCGCGCACTTCGGGGGCGGTGAAATCGACGCCGAAATTGTGCAGGAAGGTGTGCCGGTTGGATACGTTGTAAAAGCTGAGCGCCGAAATCGTGGTGTGGAGTTCCACCGGATCAATCCCGTCACGAAACAGCCCCTGCACCTGCCCCTTTTCAAGAATCCCGGCGAGCGCATCGATCACGCTGCGGTTGCGCTGCTTCATGCTTTCGATCTTGGCGATGTGTTCGCCGTGATGGACGTTTTCATTCATCACCAGACGCACGAATTCGGGGTGCTCGTAGTGGTAATCGAAATTGTGGCCGACGATCGCCCGCAGCGCCTGATCGGGCGGCAGGCTGGCAAAGTTGGCGGCCTGCTCCTGATTGCGGATATGTTCATAGGCGCGTTCAAGCACCGCGCGGTAAAGCTCGTCCTTGCCGCCGAAATAGTAATAGATCATCCGTTTGGAGGACGAAGTCAGCTCGGCAATCTCGTCAATCCGCGCGCCGGCCAGCCCTTTGTCGGCAAATTCGCGGGTCGCCACTTCAAGGATATTCTCGCGGGTTTCCAAGGCTTCCGCACGCCGCTTTGGAAGACTATCCGGTTTCGCCGCCACGTGATTCCCCTTGGATGGTCAGGTCGGTCCTGACGCCTTGCAGGGGCCCATGATATTCCCAGGGTGCAATGAATGGCAATGCCGCAATCGCAAGCATCGCCAATCAGGGTCTAATCAACCAACATCAGCGCATCGAGCGCCACGACGCCTTCCCCTACCGGATGCAGGATCACCGGGTTGAGATCAAGCTCACGCAATCGCGGTTCAGCCAGCAGCACCGCCGATACCGCAGCGATCAACTTGGCCAGTGCGGCGATATCCAGCGCGGGCGAACCGCGATAGCCGGTGAGCAAGGCAGCGCTTTTCAGCTTCAGCAATTCGGCGGCAATGGCTGCCTCGCTGAGATCGGGGGTGAGCAGGCAAACGTCTTTGAGGATCTCGGCCGTCACCCCGCCAAACCCGGCGAGCACAACCGGTCCCCATTCGGGATCGTTACGCGCGCCGACGATCATTTCCATGCCGCGCTTGCCCATCTTCTCGATCAGCACGCCATCGAGCACGAGCGCGGCATCATAGGCGGAAACATTGCCATGGATGCGGGTCCAGGCCTCGCGCACGGCAGCGCCATCGGCAAGGTTCAGGATCACCCCGCCGGCATCGCTCTTGTGACCAAGCGCGGCGGCCTGCGCCTTCATCGCTACCGGATAGCCCACGGCATCGGCAGCGGCGAGGGCCTCATCGGCGCTCGCGGCAAACTGCCCTTGCGGGAAGGGAATACCCAGCGGTGCGAGCAGCGCCTTGGCGGCATATTCGGGCACGACGCCTTTGGCCTCAGCCAGACCGGCGACTGCTTGTGGCGGCGGGGAATTGTCGGTCAGGTCACGCCGGAACAGCGTGACCAGCCGGGCAAAGGCGCGGAAGGCGCGTTCGCTGGTCGGGAACCACGGCACGCCCGCCGCGCGCAGCGAGGCGATGAAATGGGCGGGTATCTCCGCGCCTTCATCCAGCCCGCAGAACACCAGTGGCTTGGCGCGGTCACGCCCTTCGAGCGCGGCGAGGATCGCGGGGACCTTGATCGTCGAGGTTACCGGATCTCCCTGGATGATCCCGGCGACGACACCGCCGACCCGCGCATCGTCGAACAGGGCGGTGAGGCAATGGGTATAGATCACCGGCTGGCTTAGCCCCTGCGCGGTAATATCGAGCGGGTTGCTGACCGGCACAAAAGGCGGCAGCGCGGCACGCAGGGCAGGAGCGTTGCCGTCATCCAGCACGGCGAGCGGCAGGTCCAGCTCTTCGGCGAGATCGAGGGTCAGCGCCTTGAAGGCGCCCGATTCGCCGAGCACGGCAATGTCGGTTCCGGCAAGCGGCGGGCAGCGCAGCAAGATCTCGGCGATATCGCCCAGTTCTTCGAGCGTTTCGGCAAAGACAACCCCGGCGCGCTCGACCTTGGCGCGCATCAGCAGATAATCACCTGCCATGGCTCCGGTGTGGGTGGCGGCGCTCTCGCGCGCAGCGCTCGATTTGCCCGGGTGGAGCAGGACGATCTGCTTGCCCGCTGTATGCGCCCGCTTTGCTGCGGCGAGGAACCGGCGCGGTGCACGGAACTGCTCGACGATCATGGCGATGACATGCGTTTCGGGATCGTCGACCAGCCAGTCGACGTAGTCTTCGACCCCGCTCGCCGCTTCGTTGCCGGTCGAGATCGAATAGGAAATCGCCAGCTCGCGCGCCATCAGTGTGGTGCACAGCACCGCCGCCATCGCACCCGATTGCGAGACCACGCCCACTGCGCGGCGTCCGGCAGGGGCCGAACAGGCGGTTTCGACAAAGGTCAGTGGCACACCGTTCACATGGTTGACCATGCCTAGGCAGTTCGGGCCTTCGATGACCATTCCGGCTTCGTGGGCAATGCGGGCAATCTCGGCCTGCTGGGCAAGGCCCTCTGGCCCGCCCTCGGCAAAGCCCGAGGCAAAGATGATCGCCGCGCCCACCTTGCGCGCCGCAAGTCCGCGCACCGCATCAAGGACGGCCGGCTGCGGGATCGCCAGCACCGCCACATCCACGCCTTCGGGCAGGGCATCAACCGAGGGGAAGCATTTGCGCGCGCCGATAGTCTCGCGGTTGGGATTTATCGGATAGACCTCGCCCGCAAAGCCATTCCGGTCGAGATTGCCGATCACCGATGCGCCCAGCGCGCCCGGCTTGTCACTGGCCCCGACGACAGCGACCGAGCGCGGCCGCAACAGCCGTGAAATCATCGCAGCACTCGGTGTAGTTTCCGCCATCGCCATAGTCTCCCCGAAGCTTTGCTTACTTCTTGATCTTCGAAGTGTCGAAAGCGCCGAGGCCCGGCTTGAAGGTTTTGTCATCAAGGAACTGCTTGGTCGCTTCCTTGCGCGCTTCCAGACCGCCCTGACCATTGAGCGCTTCCTGCGCGCGGATCAGGTAATCCATCGCATTGTCGAAGGTCATCTCGCTCATCCGGCGCATCGCCCACTTGGTGGCGCGCAGGGCGTTCTGGTCTTTCTTGAGCAGCTTTTCGGCAATTTCGGTAACCCGCGCCTTGAGCGCAGCCGCAGGCACGCTTTCAGTGACAAGGCCCTGTTCGGCAGCCTGCTTGCCGGTGAGGTTCTCTCCCATCATCGCGTGGTAGATCGCCTTGCGGAACGGCATCAGTTCCTGCGCCACCTTGCTGGCGCCGCCGCCGGGCAGGATGCCCCAGTTGATTTCCGACAGGCCAAATGTCGCTTCGTCCGCTGCCACCACGATATCAAGCGCGTGCAGCGGACCATAGGCACCGCCAAAGGCCCAGCCACCCACCATGCCGATGGTCGGCTTTTCGTACCAGCGCAGGCGGTCCCACCAGCCATAGGCTTCGCGCTGGCTCTTGCGGATCGCGCCGAGGCCAAGCGCTTCGTTATCACGGAAGTATTCCTGCAGGTCCATGCCGGCCGAGAAAGCATCGCCCGCGCCGGTGAGCACCAGCACGCCTACATCGTCACGGAATTCCAGCTCTTCGAGCACACGCATCATCTGGCGATTGAGCTTTGGGCTCATGCAGTTGCGCTTTTCCGGGCGGTTGTAGGAGACCCAGGCGATGCGGTTTTCGATTGTGACGGCGACGGTATCTTCTTCTGCACGTTCAGACATGGCAAACTCTCGGCAATGTGGTTAGATTGCTATCTGGCATAGCCACAATTTTGCTATAGTCAATAGCGATCCGGAGTTCATGGCGTTGACCCACATCCAGTCCAATGACCCCTTGGCAGAGCTTCCCGGCTATGTCCTGCGCCGCGCCGCCAATGCGATGATGGGCGAACTTGGCGCGCGCCTGGCGGCGATCGACCTGAAAATTTCCGATGCCTCGGTGCTGCTGTTGATCGCCGGGCGCAGTGACATGACCTCAAGCGAGATCGGCAAAGTGCTCGACATCCAGCGCGCCAATATGGTGCCGCTGCTCAACCGGCTGGAGGCTGCGGGCCTGATCGCAAGACAGCCGCTGGACCGCAAATCGCAGGCGATTGTCCTCACCCCGGCGGGGCAGACAAGGCTGGGTGAGGTTCAGGCTATCACGCACGCCTTTGAGGCAGACCTTCTCGCCCGTATTCCCGATGCTGACAGGCCACACTTCATGCCGGCACTGAAAGCGCTGATCGGCTAGAGCCCGAGCAACCGCGCGGCATTGTCCTTCATGATTCCGGGCAGCACGTCGTCCTTGAAACCGACCTCACGCGCAGCGCTCAGCCACTTGTCGGGGTGGATCAGCGGGAAGTCACTGCCGAACAGCATCTTCTTTCTGAGCTGCGTGTTGGCATACTGGATGATCTGCGGCTGGAAGTACTTGGGGCTCCAGCCGGACAGATCGATGAAGACGTTCTCCTTGTGCAGCGCCATCGACAGGCTTTCATCGACCCACGGCCAGCTGGGGTGGGCGAGCACGATCTTCATGTCGGGAAAGTCCACCGCGACATCATCAACCAGCATCGGCTGGCCGTATTTCAGATGAATGCCGCCGCCGCCGCGCATGCCGGTGCCCATGCCGGAATGGCCGGTGTGGAAGATTGCCGGAAGGCCATGTTCGGCAATCACCTCATAGATCGGATAGGCTACCCGATCCGCCGGATCGATATCCTGCATGATGTGGTGGAACTTGAAGCCGCGCACGCCGTGGTTCTCAACCAGATCGCGTGCCTCGCGCGCACCAAGCTTGCCCTTGTGCGGATCGATCGAGGCGAAGGGAATGCAGATGTCACTGTGCTGCGCGGCGAAATCGGCGATCTCGTAATTCGAGACGCGCTTGGCCCCGATCCCGCTCTCGCAATCGACGGTGAACAGGCAGAAGGCGATCTGCTGCTCGCGATAGAGCGCGGCGATCTCGGGCATCTTGGGCCTCTCGCGCGGGGCTTTGAAATAGGCGCTGGCGGCATCGAAGAACGCGCCCATCACCGGGTCTTCGGGATCGTGGCAGGAAACCTCGGCATGAACGTGCATGTCGATGGCACGGATCTTTGTGAGATCAATGGCCATGCCTATTTCACCACGTAGAAATCGATGATCACCGAATCCGGCTTGCGGATCCCGCGCGCGACAAAGGCCGAGCGGCGCAGCCATTCGTGCGCCCCTGCGGTAACCTTGAAGCTGGGCGTAGTGCGGAAATAATAGGCGGAAGGATCGACCAGCTCGCCCTTGGCCAGTCGCTCGGTCACTTCGGCCGAGGCCACCCGCACGCCGGGATTGGTCACCTCGATCACCGTGCCGTCTGCCGCTTTGAGGAAGTAGTGCGCCTCTACCCGCGCGAGGCCACCCGCTTCGATCACCTGCCAGTCACCGCCGCCGTTCAGCACTTCGCCGGTGAGCTTTGGCCCGGCTACCGAGCCGCCAGTGATCGCGATGAAGCGCTTTCGTCCGCCATCGGCCTGCCCCATCTCGACCGGCGCGGCGACCTTCACCGTTGCTGTGAACGCATATTCAAGCGTCGGCACCGGGGCCGCCGGATCGGCAAGGGCTGCGCCCGGGCAGAGCAAGGCAGCAGCAGCGAACAGCGGTTTCAAGCGGGCCATAGCTATCCTTCAGATCGGGAAACGACGCTCAGATCGGAAAATGTCCGGGCAAGGTTTCCACCGTGATCCAGCGCGTCTCGGTGAAGCTGTCAATGCCCTGACGGCCGCCGAACCGGCCATAACCTGATGCGCCGACGCCGCCGAAGGGCATCTGCGCCTCGTCGTGCACGGTCGGGCCGTTGACGTGGCAGATGCCGGACTGGATACGGCGGGCGATCGTCAAGCCCTTGGCGATGTCGCGGGTGAAGACTGCAGCCGAGAGGCCATATTGCGTGTCATTGGCGAGCTCCACCGCATGCTCGGCATCGCGGGCGCGGATCATGGCGACGACCGGACCAAAGCTTTCGTCGCGATAGAGGTTCATCGCTTCGGTTACGCCGTCGACCACCGTCGCGGGCATCAACACGGACTCACCCTTGCCCCCGGCGATGACCTTGGCACCCTTGGCCACGGCATCATCGATCAGCGCGTTGACGTGGGTGACGGTCTTCTGGTCGATCACGGCGCCGAGCGGCGTCTTGCCCTCGCGCGGATCGCCTGCAGGCATTGCGGCAGCCTTGGCAGCGAACTTGGCGGCAAAGGCATCGGCCACAGCATCGACAACAATAATCCGCTCGGTCGACATGCAGATCTGGCCCTGGTTCATGAAGGCACCAAAGGCAGCTGCCTTTACCGCTTCGTCCAGATCGGCGTCTTCCAGCACGATCAGCGGCGCCTTGCCGCCCAGTTCGAGCAACACCGGCTTAAGATGCTCGGCAGCGCGCCTGGCGATGATCCGGCCGACGGCGGTCGATCCGGTGAAGTTGATCCGCTTCACTTCCGGCGCATCGATCAGTGCGCCAACGACATCGGCAGCGTCTTCGGGCGCGTTGGTCACGACATTGACCACGCCTTCGGGGAAGCCTGCTTCGGCGAAGGCCTCGATGATCAGGGCATGGGTGCGCGGGCAGTTTTCGCTGGCCTTCAGGATCACGGCATTGCCGCAGGCGAGCGGCACGGCGATGGCGCGCACGCCAAGAATGATCGGCGCGTTCCACGGGGCAATGCCGAGCAGTACGCCGACCGGCTCTTTCAGCGCCATGGCGAGGCAGCCGGGCTTGTCAGAGGGAATCACCTCACCGGCGATCTGGGTGGTGAGCGCGGCAGCTTCGCGCACCATGGAGGTCGCGATACCAAGGTTGAACATGGCCCAGCCAGCCGTCGACCCGGTTTCCGCCATCATCGCGGCAACGAAAGCGTCCCTCTTGGATTCGAGCGCATCGGCCGCCTTGCTGAGCACGGCGCGACGGGCGTTTGGCCCCTGCGCGGCCCAGGCTGGGAACGCAGCAGCGGCGCGCGCGGCAATCGCGGGCATATCGGCTGCCTTCATTGCGGTGGCAGAGGAGGCAACCTCACCGGTCAGCGGATTGATGCGGGTGAATTCCATGACGACTCTCTCCGGAAATTATCGCTATAACGAATAGCAATATCGAAGGCAGCCCCCGCTTGCAAGCGCTAACAGACAGCGCGCCAGATCAGACCAGCGCCATCAGACTGGCATTGCCCCCCGCCGCAGTGGTGTTGATCGAAGTCGATTGCTCCTCGACCAGCCATTCGAGGCGGTAGCTGCCGTCGGGCATTGGACTCTGGACCAACGGGATCGGCCCCTCCATCGCGGCAATGGCTTGCAAGTGCGAAGCCTGCTGCTCGCCGGGTTCGATCAGCGCGGCGGCGAAATTGGCGCGCCCGGGCAGGGCATCCAGCCAGGTTATGCGGCTGGAGACTGCGTCCGGCAGATCGCGAAAGCCCGCCTTTATGGCACCATCGCAGAGCACACTCACGCGGTTGCCGGTCGCCAGTGCTGCGGCCAGCTGCGCGGCCAGACCTGCGTGGCTGTGCGGGATCAGCAGCACCTCACCGCGCGGGAGCAGCGCATAGATATTGCGCTCACCCACCGGCCCGGGAAGTTCCACCACATGGCCGAGCGGGGAGCGGCGCTGGCATTGCTCCGTAAGCAGCGCGAGGCCCGTTTCGCCTCTGGCCTTGTGCCAATCGGCAAGCGCAGCACCCGCTGGATCACCCTGCCCCGATGCGCCGAATTCAACTGCCGGAGCAGCCCGCACCAGCCGCCCCAGCGCCAGTGGCCCACCTGCCTTTGGCCCGGTGCCCGAAAGCCCGCGCCCGCCAAACGGCTGAACGCCCACCACCGCGCCGATGACATTGCGGTTGACGTAGACGTTCCCGGCTCCGGCGCTGGCGGAAAGCTGTTCCACTGTCTCGTCGAGCCGGGTGTGGATGCCGAAAGTCAGGCCATAGCCAGTGGCCCGGATGGCTTCGATAAGCTGGCCGAGCCGGTCCCGCCGATAGCGCACCACATGCAACACCGGCCCGAAAACCTCGCGGCCCAGTTGGGCAATGTCATCGATCTCGATGATTGTCGGCGCAACGAAAGTGCCAGCTGCGCATTCGCTGGTGAGCGGCAGGCGCTCCACCCGGCAGCCCAGCCTGGCCATCCGCTCGACATGCGCCTCGATCCCGGCGCGCGCCTCTTCGCTGATCACCGGGCCAATATCGCAGGCCAGCCGCTGCGGATTGCCGACCGAAAGCTCCGCCAAGGCCCCCCGCAGCATGGCAAGCTGGCGGTCGGCGATGTCTTCCTGCAGGCACAGGACCCGCAGCGCCGAACAGCGCTGCCCCGCCGAATCAAAGGCAGAGGCGATCACGTCTGCTGTCACCTGCTCGGCCAGCGCCGAGCTATCGACCACCATCGCGTTCTGCCCGCCGGTTTCCGCGACCAGCGGGATCGGCGCGCCGTGTGGTGAGGCATGCCCGGCCAGCTCGCGCTGGATCAGCTTGGCGACTTCGGTCGAGCCGGTGAACATCACCCCCGCGACTTCCGGCGCGGCGACCAGCGCGGCCCCGACGCGGCCATCGCCGGGGACGAATTGCAGCACCTCGCGCGGCACACCTGCCTGATGCAGCAGGCGTGCCATCTCGGCGGCAACCAGCGGCGTTTCCTCGGCGGGCTTGGCGAGCACGGCATTGCCGGTGACCAGCGCGGCGGCGATCTGGCCGATGAAGATCGCCAGCGGAAAGTTCCACGGGCTGATGCAGACCACCGCGCCGAGTGGCTGGTGGTCTTTAGTCAAAGTTGCTCGCGCCTCCGCCGCGTAATAGCGCAGGAAATCCACCGCCTCGCGCACCTCACCCACGGCATTGGCAAGCGACTTCCCTGCCTCGCGCACGATCAGGCCGAGCAGGCATTCCATCCGCGATTCGAGCAGATCGGCGGCGCGGGTCAGGCAATCCGCGCGCTGTTCCACTGGCACCGCAGCCCAGCCCTGCCAAGCGCCGTGGGCAGCACGCACCGCATGGGCCGCATCGCGTTCGAGCGCGAAACTCACTGAACCGACCACATCGCGCCGGTCCGCCGGATTGGTCACCGGCTGGCTGCGACGGGCGATTTCGAGGCCGGTGATCTGCGGCTCGGCGTGCCATGGCTGGCCTTGCGGCAGCACGCCTGACAACCGCGCCAGCACCGCCTCGCTCGCCAGATCGAGCCCCGCCGAATTGCGCCGGGTGCCAAACAGATCGCGCGGCAGGGCAATTGCCGGATGCGGCGCGCCGACTGGTGCAATCGCCCGCGCCGCTGCCACCGGATCTTCCGCCAGCTCCTCCACCGCCACACTTTCATCCCAGATGCGGTGAACGAACGAGCTGTTCGCGCCGTTTTCCAGCAAGCGGCGCACGAGGTAGGCAAGCAGCGTCTCGTGCGTGCCAACCGGCGCATAGATGCGGCAGGGGCGGTTCAGCTTTTCGGGGCCGACAACCTCTTCATAAAGCGGCTCACCCATGCCGTGCAGGCACTGGAATTCGTAGTCGCCGGGGGTGAAATCCTCGCCCGCCAAGGCCTGGATCGTCGCAAGCGTCTGGGCATTGTGGGTCGCGAATTGCGGGAACAGGTGCTGGCGCGCCGCAAGCAGCCGCTTGGCGCAGGCGATATAGGCCACATCGGTGTGAACCTTGCGGGTATAGACCGGAAAGTCGCTGAGCCCTTCGACCTGCGCGCGCTTGATCTCGCTGTCCCAATAGGCGCCCTTGACCAGCCGCACCATGATCCGCCGGTCAGCGCGGCGGGCGAGATCAGCCAGCCAGTCGATCACAAAGGGGCAGCGCTTGCCATAGGCCTGCACCACGAATCCCAGCCCGTTCCAGCCCGAAAGCCGCGGATCAAGCGCCAGTTCCTCGAGCAGATCGAGCGACAGTTCGAGCCGGTCTGACTCCTCGGCATCGATGTTGAAGCCGATGTCATAGCCCCGCGCCAGCAGCGCCAACGCCTGCACGCGCGGCAGCAGTTCGCCCATCACCCGGCCCACTTGCGCCCGCGCATAGCGCGGGTGGAGCGCCGAGAGCTTGATCGAAATCCCCGGCCCGCCAATCACGCCGCGCCCGGCCGAAGCCTTGCCGATGGCGTGGATCGCGGTTTCATAGTCGGCGTAATAGCGCGCGGCATCGGCGGCGGTGGTCGCGGCTTCGCCGAGCATGTCGTAGGAATAGAGGAAGCCTTCCGCCTCCAGCTTTCGCGCGCGCTTCAGCGCTTCGGCGATGGTCTGGCCGGTGACGAACTGCTCGCCCATCATCTGCATGGCGAGATCGACGCCGCGGCGGATCACCGGCTCTCCGGCGCGTGCCACCAGCCGGGCAAGCGCGGCGGCGAGGCCGGTCTCGTTGACGCTGCCGGTCAGCTTGCCAGTGACCACCAGCCCCCAGGTGGCGGCATTGACGAACAGCGAGTGCCCTTCGCCCAGATGCGCCTGCCAGTTGCCGTCGGCGATCTTGTCGCGGATCAGGGCGTCGCGGGTGGCATTGTCGGGGATGCGGAGCAGCGCCTCGGCGAGGCACATCAGTGCGACGCCCTCATGGCTCGAGAGCGAGTATTCCTTCACCAGCGCCTCAACCCCGCCGCGCTGGCCCTTGGCGCGCAGAGCGGTGACGAGGGCGATGGCTGTGGCGCGGACCTGTGCGCTCATGGCATCGGGCAGCGCCGCCTCACCGATCAGCGCGGCGACACAGTCCGGCTCGAGTCTGCGGCAGGCTGCCGTGATCGCCGCACGCAAAGCAGACGGCGCGCGCACCGGTGGCGCGAAGTCAGTGAAGGGGGCCAGAATCGTTTCGTTTGCAACCATGTGCCGCGAATAGCACGGCGCACAGCGATTTCACCGGCAAAAATTCACCGCTGAAAGTTCAGCGACTCAACCCTCGATCTTCACTGGCTCCATATTCGGCGTCAGCAGGTGGACCAGCAGCAGCGCCGCCCAATAGGCCCCCGCCGCGATGGCGAACAGCAGCGCGTAGGAATGGGTCGCATCGAGCACATAGCCGGTGAACTTGGCCATGAACATGCCGCCGACAGCACCCACCGTGCCGCCAATCCCGACCACCGAGCCGACGGCCGCCTGCGGATAGAGGTCCGACGGCAGGGTATAGAGATTGCACGAAAAGGCCTGATGCCCGGCCGTCGCCAGCCCGATCAGCAGCACCGCGCCCCACACCGATGACACATCCTGCGCGAACCAGATCGGCAGGATCAGCACGGCGCAGATCAGCATGGTGATCTTGCGGGCAAAGTTGACCGTCTTGCCGCTGGCAATCAACTTGGACGACAGCCAGCCGCCGGCAATCGAGCCTGCGTCAGAGATCAGGTAAATCGCCGCCACCGGCAGGGCAAAGGTCTTGAGATCAAGGCCATAGCGGGTGCCGAGATAGCCCGGCAGCCAGAACAGGAAGAACCACCAGATCGGATCGATGCAGAACTTGCCAAGCGCAAAGGCCCAGGTCTCGCGCCGTCCGATAACCTTGCCCCAGTCGACCTTGGCGACGTTATCGTCATTGTCCTGCTGGATATGGGCGAGTTCCTCGGCCGAAACCTGCGGCTTTTGCGTGGGGTGGCGATAGATCATCCACCAGGCAATCAGCCAGGCCACGCCGAAAATGCCGGTCATGTAAAAGGCCATGCGCCAGTCAAAGCCCCAGTGCTCGATGATCAGCCACAGCAGCAGCGGGGTGAGGATCGCGCCGACATTCGATCCGGCGTTGAACAGCCCGGTGGCAAAGGCGCGCTCTTTCTTTGGGAACCATTCGGTTACGGCTTTAAGGCCGCCGGGGAAATTCCCCGCCTCACCAATGCCAAGCCCGGCGCGGGCGAGGGCGAACTGGGTTACCGATCCCGCAAGGCCGTGCGCCATATGGCCCAGAGTCCAGATCACCACGGCAATCGCGTAGCCGAGCCTTGCGCCCAGCATGTCGACCAGCTTGCCAAAGACCAGATAGGCGACAGCGTAGGCCATCTGGAAATAGAAGACGATGTTGGCGTAGTCGCTTTCGCTCCAGCCCATCTCCTTTGACAGGGTGGGCTTGAGAATGCCGATCATCTGGCGGTCGATGTAATTGATCGTGCAGGCCGCAAACAGCAGCGAAACGATAACCCAGCGATAGCGGCTGCTGCGGTGTTCCTGCATTACTCTCTCCCGATACCGCCCGGGCTTGTGCCCCGTGGCGGAAAATTGGTCAAACCACTTTAGTGGTTCCGATCATGCACTGCACAGAGCCGTGCGTGCCGAACTCGGCCTGCACCGCCTGCCCCGGCACCACCTGATGCACCCCGGTGATCGCCCCGGTCGAAACCCAGGTGCCGCCGGAAATATCGATCCCGCGCTCCGCCAGATTGGCGAGCAGGAAGCGCACTGCGCCATAGGGGCCATCGAGCATCGTCGCCGCAGTGGCTTCGCCGATAACCGCGCCATCGATCAACGTACGGACCGGGATTGCGCAGAGGTCGATCTCCTGCCAGCCCAAAAGCGGCGCACCCATGACGAGACCGTGGTTGTTGCCGAAGTCCGAAGCGGTCACCGCCGGGCCATCGGCATTGATACCGGGATAGGGCGAGCTGGCAATTTCCATGCCCAGCCGCACCTCGTCGATCACCGCGCGCGTTTCCGCATCGGTGACAGGACGCGCACCGGCCATGCCCGGCGCGATGTGGAGCAGCAGCTCGGCCTCGGCAGCGGCAAAGCCGTCTGCGAAGACCGGCATCACCGGCACATCGCCATTGGCGGGAGCGACCACCGTATCGGCAAAAATCGGGCCTGCGAGGCGGTTGGCCCCAAGCTGGGCATCGAGCGGCGGATTGATCCTGCCGACCTTCCAGCCCTTGATCGAACGGCCATCGAGTGCGATCGCGGCGTCCTGAATGCGGTAGGCGGTGCCCAGATCCTGGGGCGCATTTCCGGGATAGGATTCGAGTGCGCGGGCAGCACGGCGCGCTTCGACAAATGCAGTCGCGATTGCCTGTGCTTCACCCATCTCGGTCAATTCCGCCCCTATTTTTCCTGTCCGCAAAGTCTGTTTGCGGCCTATGGCGGGTGACTAGAGGAAACCGGTGTCATAAGCAAGAGGCCAAGCACCCGATCACCACGACAGCACCGCGAAGTTACAGCGTGACCCCGCGCTTCCAGATGGCAATTGCCCGCTGGCCTGCGCGTTCCGAGGCGGTTTTTTCGCCGCTGGCATGCGCGATCACCCGGTCCATGAAAGCGGCGTCAGTCGACTCCTTGCCAAGGTCAAAGGCCTGCGCGGCGTCGAAATCGACCCAATGCGGCTTGGCCTGCGCCAATGCGTGATTCGAGGCGACCTTGATCGTCGGCACCGGGAAGCCGAGCGGCGTTCCCCGCCCCGTGGTGAACAGCACCAAAGTTGCCCCGGCAGCGGCGAGCGCGGTGGAGGAAACGGCATCGTTGCCCGGCGATTCGAGCAAGGTCACACCGCCCGCTCCCGCCTGTTCGCCATACATCGCGACATGGGCCAGCGGCGCACCGCCTGCCTTTTGTACCGCTCCGAGCGACTTTTCCTCCAGCGTCGTAATCCCGCCCGCGAGATTACCGGGCGAGGGGTTCTCCGAAACGGGCAGGCCCTGATCGAGGTAATAGCGCTTGAACCGGTTGACCAAAGCAGCCCCGGCATCAAACACCTCACGGCTGACCGCGCGCTCGAGCAGCGCCTGTTCCGCGCCGAAGATCTCCGGGATTTCGGTCAGGACCGCACTGCCGCCCGCAGCGCAAAGCGCATCGCTGAAGCGGCCGAGCAGCGGGTTGGCGGTGAGGCCGGAGAAGCCATCCGATCCGCCGCACTTCAGCCCGACCGTCAGGGCCGAGAGCGGCAATTCTTCGCGGCTGGCAGTCGCAGCCTGATCGGCCAGTTCATCGATCAGACGACCGGCTTCGGCCAGTTCATCGCCCGCGCTCTGGCTCGAAAGGAACCGCACTTTGCCGCGCGCCGATTCGGGAACCGCCTCGAGCAGGGTATCAAGCTGGTTCGATTCGCAGCCGAGGCCGAGCAACAGCACCCCCGCCGCATTGGGGTTGGCAGCAAGCCCCGCCAGCGCCGCGCGGGTTCCGGCAAGGTCATCACCCAGTTGCGAGCAGCCATGCGGATGAGCGAAGGCGTGGACGCCATCGATCCGCCTGGCATGCCTGCCCTGCGCCTCGCGCGCCACCTGTTCGGCGGTCATGCCGACGCAGCCGACGGTCGGCAGGATCCAGACCTCGTTGCGCGTCGCCGCGCGGCCATCGGCACGGAGATAGCCCTGCCAGCGCGGGGGCAGGCCGCCGGAAGCGGACAAAGCCGCACTTCCAGCCCCCGTCTGATAGGCCAGCTCGCCCGCCAGCGCCGTCGCGAGGTTATGGCTGTGAACATGCTCGCCCGCCGCAATAGCCCGGCTCGCGCGACCAATCGGTTGGCCGTATTTGACCACGACATCGCCCGCGGCGAGATCGGCAAGAGCAAACTTGTGCCCCCGCGCCACCGCATCACCCAACGAAACACCGAGCACCCGCTCACCCGCCGCCAGATCGCGCAGGGCAACCCCGACCGAATCCGCTGCATGGACACGCAGTGCAGCTTGTTCTGATGCAGGTTCGGGCTTGATTGACAACGGCGGATACCTCTATGGAAACCGGTGTCAATCATTTGCCTCACCCCTCGCCATAAGGCAAGAGAGGGAACAGGGCAGATAAGGGAGCTGCGATCAGGGCATGGCAAAGCGGACAGGGCAGCCAACAATCAACGACGTCGCCCGCCTGTCCGGTGTGTCGAAGAAGACTGTCAGCCGCGTCATCAACCGCTCGCCGCTGCTTAACGAGGCAACCCGCGAGAAGGTTGAGGCGGTGATCGCCGAGCTTGCCTATGTCCCCAATCCGCAGGCGCGTGCGCTGGCGCTGCGGCGCAATTTCCTGCTGGGGATGATCTATGACAACCCCAACGCGCAGATGGTGCTCAACTTTCAGGAGGGCGTGCTCGATGCCATCGGCGGCAGCGAGTTCGCGCTCGTCGTCCGCCCGGTCGATCGCCACAGCCCCGATCTGTTCGACGATATCCGCGCCTTTATCGAGCAGCAGCGGCTCTATGGCGTGATGATCCTGCCGCCGCTGTCGGAAAACGACGCGCTGGCCGCGCTGTTTACCGAGCTGGGCTGCAACTATGTCCGCATGGGTTCGGCAACGCTCGACGATGATGCCCATCTGGTCCAGTCGAATGACCGGCAGGCGGTGCGCGATGCGGTCGAGCACCTGATCGCGCAAGGGCACAGGCAGATCGGTCTGGTCCAGGGGCCCGAAGGCTTCCGCTCGGCCAGCGAGCGCGAGGCCGGCTGGCGCGACGCTATGACCGCAGCAGGCCTGCCCACCGGGCCGGAGATGCTCGCGCGCGGCAACTATACCTTCGAGACCGGGCGCGATGCGGGCGAGCAACTGCTCGGCGGCGCACAAAAGTTCACCGCCATCTTCGCCAGCAACGATGTGATGGCCGCAGGCGTGCTCCACGCCGCACGGAGCCGCGGGCTTACGGTGCCGCAGGACCTTTCCATCGTCGGCTTTGACGATACCGCGATTGCCGCAACGATCTGGCCGCCGCTGACCACGGTGCGCTGGCCGATCCGCGACATGGCCCGCTCGGCAGCGATGAAGCTGATCCATCCCGAGGCAGCAGCGGACGAGAAATCGCTGTTCCTGACTGAATTCGTGCCGCGTGCCTCTGTAGCAAGCGTTTAGAGTCTTTATCCACTGACGTGGAAGCGGCACCGGCCCGCTCCCCCGCCCGGCCACCCAGAGCATACAATCTCGTTGGGTGGCCGGGCGGGGGAGCGGGCCGGTGCCGC
>CANFXW010000023.1 GCA_947451145.1 Sphingomonadaceae bacterium
CATGACCATGCACGCCGCCAAGGGGCTGGAGTTCGACAACGTGTTCCTGCCCGGCTGGGAAGAAGGCGTGTTCCCCAGCCAGCGCGCGATGGACGAAGGCGGGCTTGCCTCTCTGGAGGAGGAACGCCGCCTCGCCTATGTCGCGATCACCCGCGCGCGGCGGCGCTGCACGATCCTCCACGCCGCCAACCGGCGCATCTATGGCCAGTGGACCTCCTCGATCCCCAGCCGCTTCATCGGCGAAATCCCGCCCGCCAATGTCGATGTGGAAACCACGCTGTCCGGCGGCGCGTCGATGTGGAAAGCGCAGTGGTCGGAACGCGAAGACCCCTTCGCCCACCTCGCCCGCGATCGCCCGGAACGCTCCGCAGGCCGCGGCCCCGGCTGGCAACGCGCCTCGTCATCACAATTCGACGCCGCCCCGCGCCGCATCGCCGAAAGCACCCGCTCAGCCGCCAGCTTCGCCGCCAAGCCGAGGAGCGACGTGAGCGTTGGCGCGCGGGTGTTCCACGAGAAGTTCGGCTACGGCGTGATCACCGCGCAGGAAGGCAACAAGCTCGAGATCGAATTCGAGACTGCGGGTGCCAAGCGGGTGATTGATAGCTTTGTGAAGCTAGCGGATTAACGATCCTCCCTGCAGGGGAGGGGGACCATCCGCAGGATGGTGGAGGGGTACAGGCGAGTGATCACCGGCCATCGTGACACGCTGATAAAGGCTCGCAAATTACGCGGCGATATGACCTTGCCCGAGGTTCTGTTGTGGAAGGAACTCCGCAAGCGCCCAGG
The DNA here is from genome assembly GCA_947451145.1 of Sphingomonadaceae bacterium. GTDB lineage: Bacteria > Pseudomonadota > Alphaproteobacteria > Sphingomonadales > Sphingomonadaceae > Novosphingobium. The sequence continues at coordinate 787 of CANFXW010000023.1, forward strand.
CGACCTGAAATTTCGCCGCCAGCATCCGGCAGGGCATTATATTCTCGATTTCTACTGCGCAGCGGCGCGCCTTGCTATCGAGGTTGATGGATGGGGGCATGACAGCGCGGATGCGAGAAAGAAGGACGAAGTGCGTTCCCAGTTCCTGAATTCGCAGCGGATTGCGACTCTGCGCGTTCCAGCGACAGTTGTGCTGGAAGATATTGAAGCCGCGGTTCTGCGGATTGTCGAGGTTTGCGAAGGGCGTTTGCCGGTTAGGGAGTGAACACTCGCCTGTACCCCTCCACCATCACCTGCGGTGATGGTCCCCCTCCCCGGGCGGGGAGGATTAGAGCGCCGAGATACCCAAAAACCCGGGCATCGGGCCGTTCCAACCTTCGCCCTCGTCTGCAACATCAACCGGCTTTGCGGCCTGCGGCTTGCGCGGGGCGCGTTCGGGGCGGGGTTCGCGTTCTTCGCGGGGTGCGCGGGCTTCGCGAGGGGCACGTTCTTCCCGGGGCGCACGTTCTTCACGCGGAGCACGTTCTTCACGCGGCGCTCTGGCCTCACGCGGAGCGCGGGGTTCCTTGGCGGGCTGGGCCTCGCGGGCGGCCTTCACATTGCGATCCCGGCGTGGCTTGGCCTCGTTGGCGGGCGCATCACTTGTCGCAGCCGGAGCAGCCTCTGCCGAGCCGCCGCCCATGGTGTAAACCGGGATCTTCATCCCCGTCAGCTTTTCGACATTGGCAATCGCTTCGGCGTCTTCAGGCGAAACGAATGTGAACGCACGGCCGGTTGCGCCAGCCCGGCCGGTGCGGCCGATGCGGTGGACATAGTCATCGGGGTGCCAGGGCGTGTCGAAGTTGAACACGTGGCTCACGCCCTTCACGTCGATGCCGCGCGCGGCAACGTCGGAGCAGCACAGGATGTTGACCGTGCCGTCCTTGAATCGGTCCAGCTCGGCAATGCGGGCCGACTGGTCCATGTCGCCGTGGATTTCGCCTGCGCTGAAGCCGCTCTGCTTCAGTGCCTTGGCGAGATCGCGAACCGTGGTCTTGCGGTTGCAGAAGATCATCGCGGTGGAAACGTTGTCCGTCCGCAGCAGTTCCTTCAGCACGTCGCGCTTCTTGCGGTTCTCAACCAGAACCTTGTGCTGGGCGATGTTGACGTTGGTCGAGGCCGGGCGGGCGACCTCGATCGTGCGGGGATTGGTGAGGAACTTGTCGGCCAGCTTCTTGATCGGCGGCGGCATGGTCGCGCTGAACAGCAGGGTCTGGCGCTGGGCGGGCAGCTTGGAACAGATCGTTTCGATGTCCGGGATGAAGCCCATGTCGAGCATCCGGTCAGCCTCGTCGATCACCAGCAGATCGCAGCCGGTGAGCAGGATCTTGCCGCGCTCGAACAGGTCCATCAGGCGGCCCGGGGTGGCGATCAGCACGTCGACGCCGTCCTTCAGCGCCTTTACCTGATCGCCCATCTGCACGCCGCCAATCAGCAGTGCCATCTTGAGATCGTGGTTGACACCATAGAGCGCGAATTCATCGGCAACCTGCGCGGCAAGCTCGCGGGTCGGCTCAAGGATCAGGCTGCGCGGCATCAGCGCGCGGCGGCGGCCGTGGCTGAGAATGTCGATCATCGGCAGCACAAAGCTGGCGGTTTTCCCGGTGCCGGTCTGGGCGATGGCGACCAGATCGCGCATCATCAGCACCTGCGGAATCGCCTGGGCCTGGATCGGCGTGGGCGTGTCATATCCCTTGGCGGAGACCGCGCTAAGCAATTCGTCGGACAGGCCGAGATCGGCGAAGTTCATAGGCTTGAATGGTTATCCGGATAAATGGGGCCCTGTCCGTCTGCCGGATCAGCCCCCAAAGATTGTTGCTCCGCACTTGCGAAGTCGCGCGCCCCTAGTCGCATTCGGTGGGAAAAGTCAAGGAAATCGCAGGTTGGAGCTTAGTGACGCTCAATCGCCCACTTCAACCAGCTGGTGCAGTTTGCCCACCTTGCACGAGGCTCCGTTGCGGGCCTGCAGCTTGTCCCGCCCGGCGCAGATCATCCCGTCGCTGCTGCGGGCGACATAGAAGCCCGCGTAATAATCCCGCGCGTTGCAACCCTTGTCGAGCCCGGCGCTGACCACACGGCTGTCACGCATATAGAGCACCAGCTTGTTGGCCTGGGTAATCTGCACTCCGGCCACGCCATCGATCGGCACGCATTTGCCCATCTTGCGCTCTTCAATATGGCTGGCTTGCGGGCTGGCGGGGGCATCGTAAAACATCGCGACGCGCGGATCGGCATTGGCCGGAGCGCGCGGGGCAATGCGGATGACGATGTGTTGTTCGATGCTCACCTGATCGGCACTGCGCGTCTGCCATGTCTGCATCAGCCAGGCGACCGGTGCGGGGACCGAGGAGGGCTGCATCGCCTGTTCCTGCTCAACCCGAGCAGCCAACGCTGCGCCGTCTTCGTTTGCGACCGGATTCGCCGTTGGAGCGATTGCCACAGGCAAAAGCAGCAATGGCGCAAGGATGGAGGCAAACGGGTTCATGGCAGGCGGCGGATCCGGGTTCCAGTCTGTCTTGCCCGGGCGGTAGAGCCCCAGGCTTCACCGCTGCTTTACCCCCCGCGCTTGAACACCTGCTTAACCCGCGTTTACGCGATTGCAAAGTTTCGTCAGCGCCAAGGCTATGGCATAGGGTCGGGCATGACCGACCAGACTGCCTTTCTGACCGCCGCCGCCGCTCTGCTGGGGCCGCGCGGGTTGACCACTGATGCCGATCTCGTCGAGCCCTGGCTGACCGACTGGCGTGGGCGGTTTCATGGGCGGGCGCTGGCCATGGCATCGCCTGCCAATACGGAAGAAGTCGCCGCGCTGGTAAGGCTCTGCGCCGCCCACGGCGTGCCGATCGTGCCGCAGGGCGGCAATAGCGGCATGTCCGGCGGGGCGACCCCGGATACCAGCGGGAGGGCGCTGCTGCTCACGCTCAGGCGGATGAATGGCGTCCGTAAATTTGATGCCGAAGGGCAGACGATCACCTGCGATGCCGGAGTGATACTGGAGAACCTGCACCATGCCGCTGCTGAAAAAGGTCTGCGCTTCCCGCTTACCCTGGGCGGCAAGGGCTCGGCGACGGTCGGCGGGCTGATTTCGACCAACGCGGGCGGCACGCAGGTGCTGCGCCACGGCGCGATGCGCGCGCAAGTACTGGGACTGGAGGCAGTGCTGGCCGATGGATCGGTGTTTAATGCACTCACCCCGCTGAAAAAGGACAACCGCGGGTTTGACCTGAAGCAGATGCTGATCGGCTCCGAGGGCACGCTGGGGATCGTCACCGCAGCCACGCTGAAGTTGATCCCCGCGATTGCCGACCGCTTGGTCGTCTGGGCTGCATGCCCCAGCCTGCAAGTTGCCCGCGCGCTGCTGCTCCACTGCGAGGGCGAACTCGGCCAGGCGCTCGAAGGGTTCGAGGTGATCCCGATGGACAGTCTGGATGCGGTGATCGAGCACCTGCCCGACGCCCGTTCGCCGCTCGAAGGCCGCCACGCATGGCACGTCCTGATCGAAGTTGTTGCCGACCGCGCCGGAGCGGACAGCCTGCAGTCCCGCGTCGAGCAGGCCATTGCCGGCGGCTTTGAAAAGGGGCTGGTCGAAGACGCCGTATTCTCGAGCAGCGAAGCCCAGGCCGAAGCCTTCTGGCTCTTGCGCGATTCGGTCGCCCCGGCCGAGCGGGCAAAGGGCCCCGCCGTGCAACACGATATCTCCGTCCCGGTCGAAAGGATGCCGGACTTCGTCGACCACGCCATTGCCACGATCGAGGCTGCCCATCCCGGCGTGCAGGCTATCGCCTTTGGCCACCTTGGCGATGGCAATGTCCATTTTCACGTAATCTCGCCCAAGGGTTCGACTGCCGCGCTTTGGGAATCGGGTCAGGCCAAGCAGATCAGCCGCGAAGTGCATGATCTGGTGGTGGCCTGGGGCGGATCGATCTCGGCCGAACATGGAATCGGGCAGATAAAGCGTACCGAACTGGAACGACTTGGCGATCCGGTATCGCTGCAACTTATGCGTTTAGTGAAAAAGGCGCTCGATCCGGCTGAAATACTCAACCCCGGTAAACTAGTTAGCCTTGCGCCGGACCGCGCCAGCGCCTAAAGCCGCGCCTTTCGCGCATCAATACCAACCGGAGAGTACGAATCATGGCAAGCGCGCCGCAAGCAACACTACCCCTGTTCTACCAGGACCTCATGCCGCTCAACAGCCGCGACCACGCTGCCTGGAAGAGCCGTCAGACCGACAAGGCCACCTGGCTTGCGGATCAACATGCCGTTCCGCTGACGGCTGAGGAATTTCCCGAGGCTTCACGCCACTACCCGATCATCTTTTCGGCTGGCGAAAACTCGGTGCCGCTGGCGCTGATGGGCCTGAACGAAGGCGTCAACGTATTCCTTGATGCCGAAGGCAAGCTGACCGAGAACGTCTACGTTCCCGCTTACGTCCGCCGCTATCCCTTCCTCCTCGCCAAGCTGCGCCCCGATAGCGAAGAGCTGTCGCTGTGCTTCGATCCGACCTGCGATCTGGTTGGCGAGCATGACGAAGGCAACGCCTTGTTCGATGGTGAAAACCCCACCGAAGCCACTCAGGGCCTGCTCGATTTCTGCCGCCAGTTTGAAGAAGCCGGCCTGCGCACCCAGAACTTCGTTGAAGAGCTGGAAAAGCACAAGCTGCTGATGGATGGCGAAGTTGCCATTCAGCAGGAAGGCACCGAGCAGCCATTCATTTATCGTGGCTTCAAAATGGTTGACGAAGCCAAGCTGCGCGAACTGCGCGGTGACGTGCTGCGCACGATGAACCAGAACGGCATGCTCGCGATGATCTATGCCCACCTGTTCTCGCTTCAACTGATTCGCGAAATCTTTGGCCGCCAGGTTCAGGCCGGCAAGGGTCCGGAAGCCCTCGCCGCTGCAGCCAAGGCCTGACGCTAGGGAATCCGCGACTTTCACCTGTAGCTGCCAGACAATAAGTTTGGCAGCTACAGGGTTGAAATCGCAACCATTCGGGCATAGATTGAACTCTGCTCGATTGGTGCTTCCCTCATGGCGCCTTTCGGGCTGGTGCACGCGAGTGCACCTCCTCCCTGAACCTTGGCCACCTCGTGCACCTGCACGAGGTGGTTTTTTATTGGGGTTTTGAGTGGCGAATGGGAAGGATCAAGCAGAGTATGGTTGCTTAAGGCACATCCAAACGCCTCACTCAGCCGCCTGCGCCCAGACATCGCCGCCACCCGAATCGTTTGCCGCCAACCGGCCAAGCTCGGCCACTTGGGCGGCTAGCTTGCGCACCAGATCGGTCAGCAGGTGGACCATGTCGGCAAAGCCGTCGCCCGGCTCGGCCATCCGTCCGTCAAGATAGCGGGTGCGGTCGATTTCGATCTGCATCGCGCTGATGCCCAAATCGGGCTGCGCGTGCCGTTCCAGCACATAGCCGCCCGAATAGGGGCGGTTGTGCGCGATAGTCCGGCCGATCCCGGCAAAGTGGGCAAAGGTCGAGGCAACCAGCGATCCGTTGCACGAAGCGCCAAAGCGGTCACCCAGCACGAAGTCGGGCGGAAATTGACTGCCATTGCGCGGCAGCGGCGGCATCGAGTGGAGATCGATCAGCACGGCTGCGCCCCAACGCGCCTTCAGATCGGCCAGCGCGCCCGACAGGCAGGCATGATAGGGTTCGTGGATATGTTCGATCCGGTCCGCCAGATCGCTGCGCTCGTGCCGCCGCTTCCACAGCTCGCCAAAGCCGGGCAGGCGGCGCGGGATCAGCCCCAGTCCGCTACGCACCCGGCGGCCGGGTTCATAGGAGCCCAGTTCACGCGGGGCTCCGTTGGCGAACATCTCCCAATCGACATCATCGGGCGCGCGGTTGAGATCGATCATCGCCCGTGGTGCCTGGGCGACCAGCAGGGCGGCACCAGTGGCCGCACAGACCCGCTCGGCCAGCTTGTCGGCATAGCGGTCTTCCAGCCGCAGGGTGGTGACATCGGGCTGACGCATCCGCTCGACCAGCGACGGCGGATAGGCGCGGCCCGCGTGCGGCACGGCAAGCAGCACCGGAATGGGTGAAGGATGATAGGTTGTCAGGCTGTAAGCCGGAACCCCCGGCGCACCCGGCACCGCGCCGCCGTGCGCCGTGCGCGAATCGCCATGCTGGGTCGTCTTTGGCACCATTGCGCCGAAGCTGGCCTGTTATTCCGGCTGTGTCAAAGTGGGCTACGTGCGGATTGTGGCAAGATTCTTAACCCGTGACTCGCTATAAGGGATTCGCAGCGTAACACTTGGCCACCTAACTCTTGGGAAGACCGCACCTATGATCCGCATTCTTCTGGCAGAAGATGAAGAAGCCATGCGCACCTATCTGGCGCGCGCGCTGGAAAATGCCGGATATGACGTTGTCGCGGTCGATCGCGGCACGGCTGCGATTCCCTACCTGGAAAACGAGCATTTCGATCTGCTGCTGTCAGACATCGTCATGCCCGAAATGGACGGCATTGAGCTCGCCCAGCGCTGCGCGGACATCAGCCCCGATACCAAAGTGATGTTCATCACCGGATTCGCTGCGGTAACACTGAAAGCCAGCCGCGAAGCACCGCAAGCGCGGATGCTGTCAAAGCCGTTTCATCTCAAGGATCTGGTGCTCGAAGTCGAACGGACTTTCGGCCTGCCGAGCAGCGCCAGAATCTAGCAGATTTTCTGCCTCACGGCAGATCCGGCACCAGCCCGCTCCCCCGCCCGGTCACCCATAGGGTAACCTAGAGTTGGGTGGCCGGGCGGGGGAGCGGGCTGGTGCCGTTTCCAGACGATAGTCTGGAGAAAACGCCTCTTGATTTGAGCGGGAGGGTCCCCTATTGGCCCACCCCTGCCTAGGGCGACGGCTCTAGGCAGAACCTGAAGGGTGCGGGCGTATAGCTCAGTGGTAGAGCACTATGTTGACATCGTAGGGGTCGCAAGTTCAATCCTTGCTACGCCCACCATTCGATAAGGCCCCGGATTTCCGGGGCCTTTTTCGTTGGCGTGTCAGCGCCCCTTCCATTCCGGCTTGCGCTTTTCGGCAAAGGCCCTTGCGCCTTCGCGGGCGTCTTCGGAATCAAACACCGCTGCAACATAGGGTTTCTGCAGCTCGTTGATCCGGTCATTCGGCCAGATCCACGAATCGCGGATCACGCCTTTTGACGCAATCAGGCCCATCGGCCCGTTGGCGACGATCCGCTGCGCCAGCGCCCGCGCGCCTTCGATTGCCGGGCCATCAACCAGAGCATTGACCATGCCAAGTTCATAGGCGCGCTCGGCCGTGAGAGGATCACCGGTCAGCGCCAGCTCCATGGCAAGCTGGCGGGGCAAAAAGCGCGGCAGATGGACCATGCCGCCACCGGCAGCAGCCAGGCCGCGCTTCACTTCGGGAATGCCGAACTTCGCCCCCCGGCTGGCTACCAGCATGTCGCAGGCGAGAGCCAGTTCCATGCCGCCAGCCAGAGCATAGCCATCAACCGCAGCAATGACCGGCTTCTTCGGTGTCCAGTTGGTCAGCCCGCCAAAGCCCCGGTCGCCCGATTTGGGCCGCTCCCCCTTCAGGAAGCCCTTCAGGTCCATACCGGAGCAGAATGTACCGCCAGCACCGGTCAGGATGGCACAGCGCAGTTGCGGATCGGCATCGAGCCGGTCCATGGCTTCCGCAATGCCCTCGCTCGCCGCCTGGGTCATGGCGTTCCGCGCCTCGGGGCGATTAATGGTAACTTCGATTACGTTATCGCGAACCTCTACCAGCACTTCATCGCTCATCGCGCGCATCCCTTGAATTTGAGGGACGGTTGTGCCGCGAGGCTGCTGCGCTGTCGAGCGCAGCGGGCGGTATCGTCAACGCCGTGGCGGTAAAGGGATGAAGCCGGAGGTCTTGGCGACATATTCGGCATAGCCGGGGCGGCTGAGCATCAGGCCCTTTTCGAGCAGCGGTTTGCCCGACCAGCGGGTGAGCGTGTAGGTCAGGAACAGCGGGCCGATCAGCCCGCCCAAAGCCACCGGCCAGCCCGCCTCGAGCGAGGCCAGCCAGATGCCCCACCAGACGCAGGCATCGCCGAAATAGTTGGGATGGCGGGTATAGCGCCACAGGCCCGTGTCCAGCACTTTGCCCTTGTTGGCCGGGTCAGCGCGGAAGCGGGTAAGTTGCAAGTCGCCGACGCTCTCGAATACCATGCCGACCAGCCACAGGCCTGCGCCCGTCCAAGCCAGCGCGCCGATGCCCGCTGCCCCACTCGCGGCAACACCGAGCTGCGCGGGCAGGCAGGTGATCCACAGCAACACCGCCTGCGGGCCGAACACCCGTTTGAACGCGCCCGAGGCAAAGCGGCCCTGCTCCTTGTAGGGGCCAAGGATCTTGGCATAGCGCGGGTCTTCACCGCTCGCGCGCCAGCGGGTGAACAGGTGCCAGCCGAGCCGCAGGCCCCAGATCACCGCCATCGCGGCGATCAGGGCCGCGCGGCTGCCTGCTCCGCCAAGCTGAAGGAAAGTCGTCGCCGCCAGCAGAGCCATGCCGCCGCCCCACACCGCATCGATGAACGACACATCGCCGATCCGCACCGCGACCGTGCAGAGAAGCAACATAGCCACGAAGATTAGAACAAAGTTGGTTCCGAGAATTTCAATCATTGTTCTCTTCTCCGGCGGTGATGGCAGAAAGGCGCGGGTGGCCGGGCATGACTTCGGTAAAGAACGCGGCGATCTTCGCCATGTCTGCGGCATAGTCCCCGGTCGGCATGATCGCCGGGCCAATCCCGCCGCAGCCGCGGTCATAGTCGATCCAGCCCGGCACGATCGGCACACCTGCACCAGTTGCGATGTGATAGAACCCAGACTTCCACTTGGCCGCACCCTTGCGCGTACCCTCGGGCGCGATCACCAGCATGAATTCGTCGCGCTTGGCGAACTCGTCGACCATCTGGTCAACATAGTTGTGCCGCGATGACCGCACCACCGGCACCCCGCCCATCTCCCGCATGAAGCGCTCCATCGGCCATTTGAACAGGCTGTGCTTGCCCATGAAGGCGGGATGGATGCCCAGCTGGTGCGTGATACCTAGGAAGAAGATGAAGTCCCAGTTGCGGGTGTGCGGCGCGCCGACGATCACGAAACGCTTGGTTTCGGGAGCCTGCCCAAAGATCGTGATCTTGCGGCGGCGATAGACCCACAGCAGCCCGGCCAGCACCACGCGCGTGAGCAGCGAGGGCCGATCCACCTTCATCAGAACCCCGCCCCGTCGGGCCATGTCGGCGCGGCCATGCCGAAGACCTTGAACAGCGCGCCCATCTGGCCTTCGCCGATCAGGCGGTCCATCGCGGCATGGAGCGCGCCGCGGTGCTCAGGCGCAAAAGTGGAGAGCGCCTCGGCCCGCGCCTCGATCCCCAGCGCGCGCAGCCAGCGCCCCTGCGGCACGGTGCCGAGCCAGCGGCAACCGCGCGACTGGACGATCGGCGCGAGGGTGGCAAAATCGACATGGGCGGTCAGATCGGCCTCGCCGGGACCCGCAAAGGGATCAACCTTGCGGTGGGCGCGTACGGCCTGGAGCGTGGAGCCATCGCGCAAGGCATCGCTGCCATAGTCGATGAACAGCGCCGCCCCGCCCTGTTCGTTGAGCCTGCCCGCCACTTCATAGACCGTTGCCGCCGCAGCAGGGCAAGTCTCGATGATCGTGCCGATCGGCGCGACGCGGCGGCTCTCCGGCACGGCGGCGTCCATCGGCATTTGCCCCGCCACCGGAATGAAGCGGCCATCCTGCACCGAGATCATCCGTTCGCGCCAGCCATCTTCGGTCATCACCATCTGCCGCACAGGCAGGGCATCGAGGAATTCGTTGGCGACAAACAGCACCGGACCATAAGCAGGAATGGTCGAAAGATCGTTGTGCCACTGCGCCTCGGGCACGGCGACGAGCTGGACGTCTTTCAGCGTGGTCGAGGTTTCGACGAAGTGAACCTTGGGCGTCAGGCCATAGCGCTTTGCCGCATTCAGCGCGTCGCGCGCCAGCGTACCGCGGCCCGGCCCCAGTTCGACATAGTGGATCGGCTCTTCGCGGCCCGCGCGGATCCACACGTCGGCCAACCACAGCCCGATCAGTTCGCCGAACATCTGGCTGATTTCCGGCGCGGTGATGAAGTCGCCCCCTTCGCCAAAGGGATCGCGGGTGTTGTAATAGCGGGCGTTTGCTTCAGCCATGTAATGCGCCACGCTGATCGGGCCCATATGGCCGATCAGGCGTTGGAACACGGCGGTAAGCGACTCGGTTTCGTCCATCCGCGCTGGGTCAATCAGCCGGAGGCGGCGGGATCGGCGCGCCCGAACCAAGTGGCGGCCGCACCAGCGAGCGGATCAGGAAGAACATGCCCGCCGCCGCCAAAGGCAGGGTCAGCCACTGCCCCATCGACAGGCCGGTTGCCTTGGCAAATTCCGAGAGTTGCGCATCGGGCTCGCGGTAGAATTCGACCACGAAACGCGCGAGTGCAATCCCCACGGCAAAGGTGCTCGCCAGCATGCCCGGGCGGAAGCGGGCACGGGTCTTCCAGAACAGCGGCATCATGATCAGCAGCAGCGCCAACCCTTCAAGGCCCGCTTCGTAAAGCTGGCTGGGATGGCGCGCGAGCTGGTCTGGCGCATCGGGGAAGACCATCGCCCAGGGCACGTCCGGCCCGGCCACCCTGCCCCACAGCTCACCATTCACAAAGTTGGCAAGGCGGCCAAACAACATGCCGAAGGGCACCGAGACCGAGATGTAGTCCATCACCCGCAGCCAGTTCAGCTTGTTGCGCCAGCAGACCCAGGCGACCGCGATCAGCACACCGGCCAGCCCGCCGTGGAAGCTCATGCCCCCCTCCCACAGCTTTACGAGTTCGCCGGGGTGCAGCCACAGGCTGGGGATGCCGGTGTTGCCGCCGGTATAGAACGTCGCATAGCCCAGCCGTCCGCCAAGGATGATGCCGAGCGTGCAATAGAAGAACAGGTCATCGGCATGGCGCTGCGCCAGTGGCGCGCCCGCGCCCTTGATCGCCTTTGACGTGTGCCAATAGGCCAGCAGAATGCCCGCGAGATAGGCAAGGCTATACCAGCGCAGGGTGAAGAAACCGAGGCTGATGCCCTTGGTCAGCCCCAGATCAATCCACTGGATCGGCTGATGCGCGGCGGCGGAAGCGAGCATTAGTGACAACAACGGATGCGTCCCTTAGGTTCAATGTCAGAAATGCTTCTGGCACAGGCGGAACCGAGATGGAACCGCTTGTGACCACTGGGCAGGGGACGAGTGATGCCAAGTGAGCTCGACCGCGAACTTGCGGGCGTTATGGATATGTTGACCGCGCCCGGCGCGCCGCTGGAGACGGTGCCGGTTGCCCGCTTTGGCACCACAGTTCCCGCTTTCAAGAACGCGCCCGCCAGCCTGCCCGCCTATTTCGAGCGTTATGCTGCGCAATATGGCCCGCTCGACTTCATCGTCGAAGGGGATCTGCGGCTGACCTTTGCCGAGACGCACGCCCTCGCCCGCGAAGTGGCCGCTGGGCTGATCGCGCGGCATCAGGTTGCGCCGGGGCAGCCCATTGGCATCGCCGCGCGCAATTCGGCGAGCTGGGCCATTGTCTACATGGCGGTGCTGATGGCCGGCGGTTGCGCCGTGCTGCTCAACGGCTGGTGGACCTCTGCGGAAATGGCCGACGGCATTGCGCTTTCGGAGTGCCGCCTGATCTTCGCCGATGCCCCCCGCGCCGCGCGGCTAGCCGAGATACCGCATGGCGCCGAGGTGCGCATCCTCAACCACGGCGATCCGCGTGCTGATCTGGCGGACCTGCTTGGATGCGCCACGCCCCTGCCCGAACGCGGCGAGTTAGACCCGGCGACCATCCTGTTCACTTCGGGATCGACCGGACAGAGCAAGGGTGCCTTCTCCGACCATCGCGGGGTGGTCCACGGCGCGCTGAGCTTTGCCGCGCAGGCGCTGATGCTGCTCACCCACCAGACCAGGCACGGCACTGCCTCACCCCACCAGCCCGCCACGCTGGTGCCGGTGCCGCTGTTCCATGTGACCGGCGAGATCGTCCTGCTGCTCACCTCGATGGCGATTGGCCGCAAGATCATCATCATGCCGCGCTGGGATGCGCGCGAGGCGATGCGGCTGATTGAGGCCGAGAAGGTCACCTATTTCATCGGCGTGCCACTGATGAGCCACGAGATCGCCACTCACCCCGAACGCGAAAAGTTCGACCTCTCCAGCTGCCAGTTCTTCGCCGCCGGCGGCGCGCCGCGCCCCATTGAGCACGTTGCCACCATCCACAGCGCCCAACCGCAGGCCTTTCCGCTGCTCGGCTATGGCCTGACCGAAACCAACGCAGTGGGCTGCGGCAACATCAACCAGAACTACCTCGCCAAGCCCGGCAGCACTGGCCCCGCCAGCCGCCCGATCGTCGAAGTGGCGATAGTGGACGACGCCGGAAACCACCTTTCGCCCGGCGCCACCGGCGAAGTGGCAATCCGCTCGGTCGCCAATTTCATCGGCTATTGGCGCAACGAGGAAGCCACCGCCGCGGCAGTGACTGCCGACGGCTTTTTCCGCACGGGTGACCTCGGCTATCTCGACGAGGACGGCTATCTGTTCATCGTCGACCGCAAAAAAGACATCATCATCCGCGGCGGCGAAAACATCGCCGCGAGTGAGGTGGAAGCAGCGATCTATTCCCACCCCGACGTAATCGAAGCCTGCGTCTTCGGCCTGCCCGATGCGCGACTGGGCGAGGTGCCGGTGGCGGTCTTCTTGGCGCGGGAGGGTTCGGGGTTGGACGAAGCTGCTCTGCGCTCGCACCTCGAAACGCGCATTGCGGCGTTCAAGCATCCGGCGGTTTTCTTCGAGGAGCGCGAACACCTTCCGCGGCTGGGTACGGAGAAAGTGGACAAGCGGGCGCTCAAGGCGCGGTATTTGCAGGGGTGGGGTGGGTAAAGCTTCCCTAGACCATACTAGCACACCATTCTCTTCCCCCTTGATGGGGGAAGGATATGGAGCCTTACCCCTGCAAGGGGTTAGGCGAAGTTGGATGATTCAAGCTCATCCCCAAACCACACTTCCCGCCAGCCCCACCTTCCCCTAAGGCCTCCCCATGAACACCCTGCGCATCCCGCATCAGCGTGACATTGTCGAGCGCCGCACGATTGCGGCGGCGATCAACGATATCGTCGGCGAAGAGGGTGCGGAGCGTTCGCGGCCCAAGGTGGTCGAGCTGCTGCGCGCCGCGCTGGAGGATGGGCGGGCCGAGATTGCCCGGCGGCTGATCGCCAAGCCATCCGGCGGCACCGAGTGTGCGGCGGCGCAGGCTTTTCTCGTCGACCAGCTGGTGCGCCTGATCCACGATCACGTGGTCGATCACGTCTATCGCGCTTCGAACCGCTCGACCGGTGAGCGGATCACGATCATGGCGGTGGGCGGCTATGGCCGGGGCGAGATGGCGCCGCATTCTGATGTCGACATTGCCTTCCTCACGCCGACCAAGCCGACATCGTGGTGCGAGCAGGTGATCGAGGCGATGCTCTATTTCCTGTGGGATCTGGGGCTGAAAGTCGGCCACTCCAGCCGCAGTCTGGATGACATGGTCCGCATGGCCAAGAGCGACCTGACGATCCGCACCGCGCTGCTCGAAGGGCGCTATGTCTGGGGCGATCAGGACCTGTTCGATCTGGCCGAAAAGCGTTTCTGGGCCGAAGTCGTTTCGGGAACCGAGCGCGATTACGTTTCCGAGAAGCTGGGCGAGCGCAACGAGCGGCACAAGCGGCTGGGCGATTCGCGCTATGTGGTTGAACCCAACGTCAAAGAGGGCAAGGGCGGCCTGCGCGATCTCCACACGCTCTACTGGATCGGCAAGTACATCCACCACGTGCGCAGTGCTGCCGAGCTGGTCGATGTCGGGCTGCTGAGCGCCGACGAATACCGCGCCTTCCGCCGCGCGGAGAACTTCTTCTGGGCGGTGCGCTGCCATCTGCACTCGATCACCAACCGCGCCGAGGACCGGCTGACTTTCGATCTGCAGCGCGAAGTCGCCACGCGGATGCAGTTCTCTGACCGGCCGGGCAAGAGCGCGGTCGAGCGGTTCATGCAATACTTCTTCCTGCAGGCCAAACGCGTCGGCGCGCTGACCGGGCTGTTCCTGCAGGAGCTCGACGAACAGTTCGCCAAAAAGCAGCGCGGGTTTTTCGCCGGCCTCAGGGGCCGCAAGAAGCTGGTCAAGGGCTTCGTGGTCGCCGACGGCAAGATCGACGTGCCTTCGGATGGCTGGTTTGCCGAAGACCCCGTCCGGCTGGTCGAGATCTTCGCCATTGCCGATGCCGAGGGGCTCGATATCCACCCCAACGCCATGCGACTGGCAGCGCGCGATACCAAGCTGATCGACGCAAAGGTGCGCGATGATCCGCGCGCCAATGCGCTGTTCCTCGATCTGCTCTCCAGCCGCAACCGGCCCGAAACGGTGCTGCGCTGGATGAACGAGGCCGATGTCTTTGGCCGCTTCGTGCCCGATTTCGGCCGGGTCAACGCGCAGATGCAGTTCGATATGTACCACCACTACACGGTGGACGAGCACACGATCCGCGCCATTGGCCTGCTGTCCGAGATCGAAAAGGGCGAGCGGCAGGAAGACCACCCGCTGGCGACCAAGCTGATCCAGCAGGTGCGATCACGCCGCGCGACCTATGTGGCCGTGCTGCTCCACGATATTGCCAAGGGGCGGCGCGGAGACCATTCGGTGCTGGGCGCGGAAGTGGCGCTGAAGCTGTGCCCGCGCTTCGGGCTGGACGAGGCCGAGACCGAACTCGTCTCATGGCTGGTGCGCACCCACCTGCTGATGAGCGCCACCGCCTTCAAGCGCGATCTGGCCGACTGGAAGACGATCACCGATTTCGTCGAGGTGGTGCAGAACGTCGAGAACCTGCGCCAGCTGACCCTGCTGACCATCGTCGATATCCGCGCGGTGGGGCCGGGCACCTGGAACAGCTGGAAGCGCCAGCTGCTTAGCGAACTCTATAACGCCACCGAAGAGCGCCTGCGCCTCGGCCACGCCCAGCACGGCCGCGCCGAGCGGGTGGCCGCGAAGAAGCAGGTGGTGCGCGAGAAGCTCGCGGCGAAAGCCGATCTGGTCGATAGTGCGGGCAAACAACTGGTCGACGCCTACTGGATCGCCGAGCCGGACGATATCATCGCGCTCAATCTCTCGCAGCTTGAAGCGGCGGCGGGCGAGGCGCTGCATGTCGCTTGCGAATACTACGCCGCGCGCGGGGCAACGCTGGTGACGGTGATCGCGGCTGACCATCCCGGCCTGTTCTATCGCATTGCCGGCGGCATCCATCTCGCCGGCGGCAACATCATCGACGCCCGCATCCACACCGCGCGCAACGGCGTGGCGGTCGACAATTTCCTTGTGCAGGACCCGCTGGGCCGCCCCTTCATGGAGCAGAGCCAGCTCGCCCGCATCCGCACGATGATCGCCGATGCCCTCGCCAACCGGGTCAAGCTGGTGCCGCAGCTCGCCGCCCGCCCGCTCGCCCGCCCCCGCGCCGAGGCCTTCACCGTGCGCCCGCAGGTGACTTTCGACAATTCCGCCTCCAGCCGCTTCACCGTGGTGGAGATCGGCGCGCGCGATCGTCCCGCCCTGCTCAACCGGCTGGCCCGCGCGCTGTTCGAGGCGCGGCTGATCGTCCACTCGGCCCACATCGCCACCTACGGCGAGCGCGCGGCGGATACCTTCTACGTCACCGACCTTCTCGGCGAAAAGGTAACGCAGGAAGCGCGGCTGAAGGCAGTCGAGACCAAGCTGCTCGCGGCGGCGGGAGAGAGCACGATCGAGGTGGAAGTAGCCTGATCATCCAGTCCAATTTCACGCGGAGGCGCGGAGACGCGGAGTATCCGGGGCGCGCCGCAGGCTCTCTTTAGCTTCCAGACGACAGATGACCCCGGCGAGGCGATCCTGAATGCTTCGCAAGAGCGGAAAACCTTCAGTCCTCCGCGTCTCCGCGCCTCCGCGTGAAATATGTCAGGCGCGGCAAATCCCCCGCCAGCCTGCTTTGCAAGCCAAGTCATTTTCCCCGCTTCCCCAAAAGGCAGAATCGCACTAAGGACGCGACCAGAGTGTTGAAACAGGAGAATCCCCAATAGCCCCCCCACCCCGGCGAATGCTGCAGCCCCCAGTCAAGAGCGGGCCGCGCTACAACCAGCTCATCACCTCGGACAAGGTCCGCGTGATTGATGAGAATGGCGAAAACATAGGCGTCATGTTCACCAACGAAGCAATCGAGCAGGCGGCCGGTGTCGGCCTTGACCTGGTCGAAGTGTCGCCCAACGCCGATCCGCCGGTGTGCAAGTTCCTCGATGTCGGCAAGTTCCGCTACGAGGCACAGAAGAAGGCTAACCTCGCCCGCAAATCGCAGAAGACGCAGGAGATCAAGGAGATCAAGATGCGTCCAAACATCGATGATCACGATTACGATGTGAAGATGCGCGCGATCCACAAGTTCATTGGCGAAGGCGACAAGGTGAAAGTCACCCTGCGCTTCCGCGGCCGCGAACTGGCGCACCAGCAGCTGGGCATGAACCTGCTGCGCCGCGTGCAGGAAGATACCGCAGAAGTCGCCAAGATCGAAGCCTATCCCCGCATGGAAGGCCGCCAGATGCTGATGGTGATCTCACCGAAGTAAGGCGGGTTCCGATCCGGCAATACCAAAGGGCGCGGGTCACCAACCCGCGCCCTTCGTGTATCAGGCCGCCGCGAGTCGCATCGGCTGGCGCTGCCAATAGGTCAGCGAGCGCCACAGCCATTCCAGCGGGCCAAAGCGGTAGCGCGACAGCCACAGCGAGCTCCACACCAGCTCGACCAGCCAGATCGAGCCGACCACGTAGTACAGCTCGTGCCGCGCCAGCTTGCCGAACAGGCCGAAGCCAAAGCCATAGAACAGCGCGGTGCAGATCAGGGTCTGGGCGATGTAATTGCTCAGCGCCATTTGTCCCACGGCGGCGAGCGCGCGTTGCAGGCCGACGAACAAACCCGACCGGATGATCGCGAGCGCCAGCCCCAAATGGCCGACCACCATGGCAAGCCGGCTGATCTGGTATGTCCGCCCGGACTCGACAAAACCGAGCAGCGTGAACTTGCTATCGAGGATCACCCCCAGCTCGTAAAAGCCCAGCGGCAAGCCCACGCCATAGCCCAGCAGCGCCATGGTTAGATAAAACCGCACCGACCTTTGCCCGCTCAGCACGCCCCATTTGAGCAGCGCCATGCCGATCAGCATGAAGGGGATGACATCGAAAATCATCCCTCCCGGCGCGCCGACCCACTGGAATTGAAAGCTGTCGTGGAACTGCCCGACCACTGCATCGGGATAGGATCCGGAGTGGATTTTGCGCTGCTCGGCGGCATTCTCTGCCGTCGGCATGATGTGGCTTTCGCTCTCCTTCCAGTCCTCGATCGCCTTGGTCTGCTCCTTGCTCAGCACCTTACCCGAAGCCTGCAGCGCCTGCGCGGCGACGGCCTTGTCATGCGCTTCAATCTTGCTGCCATAGTCAAAGCTTGTGAACAGCGCGGCGCAGACCAGCAGCACCAGTCCGACGCCGAGTTGCACCTTCCCAGGCAGCTTGCGCGGGGCAAAGACCAGCAGGCCGCACAT
The DNA here is from genome assembly GCA_947451145.1 of Sphingomonadaceae bacterium. GTDB lineage: Bacteria > Pseudomonadota > Alphaproteobacteria > Sphingomonadales > Sphingomonadaceae > Novosphingobium. The sequence goes on from CANFXW010000023.1 coordinate 18,484, forward strand.
CGAATAGAGGAACAGGATCTCGCCGGTCCACAGCAGCAGCGCCCAGTGGATGATCCCGAACAGCATCATCCACATCATCCGGCGGAAGTGAATCTCCGCCGCCATGATCCCCGCGCCGCCCTTTTCCATCCGCTCGGTCAGCAGCACAACGCCCGCACCGAACAGGATCGAGAAGATGCCGCGCATCGTGCCTTCAAAACCGACGTTGATGATCTTGTAGACCGTAAGATCGATACCGGTCCCCCCGCCATCGGCGAGCGGATTGTCATAGGCCTGAAACAGCAGGCCAAAGGCGGTGATGTTCATCATCAGAATGCCAAGCAGCGATATGCCGCGCAAAACGTCTAGCGATGCCACGCGCGCGGCTTTCGTCACCGGCGCAACAGTTTGATCCGTCATGGATCCTTCCCCCCGAGGACTTGCCAAGCGCGACCCACGCCCGCCGCTGCCCCCTGCGGCCTGACGGGGGGAGGCTAGCGGAGTACGGGGGGAATGCAAGGTTGGGGTAAGGTTGGCGCCGCATCCATCATTTTCCTACATGCCCCGGTCCTGATAAAACGGACCGCATGAACTTCCACCTCTCCACGCGCTCGCATTACTGCAAGACTGCGCCGCTGTTCCACGCGCATGATCAGGCGGGTTTGGGTGATTTTCCCGCGATCACGCGGTTATCAGAAAACCTAGAAAAATGCTCTGAATTTATATATTTAGGCCGTAAAATCGAAGTTTACACAGTGTCAACTATGTCAACCTCAACCGCGCCATTCGCGCCGTTCTTCGGCCTGCCGCAGCACTTCGTAGGCGAGCTGAAGCGCCTGGAATGCCTTGGCGGCGGCCTCGTCGCCGGGCCGCACGTCGGGGTGGACTTCCTTGGCTTTGGTTCGCCAGGCTTTCTTCACCGCGTCGAAATCGGCGTCGCTATCCAGCCCCAGCAGTTCGAGCGCGCGCATCTCGTCGCGGCTGCGGGTGCCGTCGCCCGATCCGCCCCAGCTATAGTGCGCGGCTTCCTTGTAGCCCGAGTTGTCGCGGGTTTCATTGGCCTCGCGTGTCGCGGCCTCTTCTTTGTCGAGACCGGCGAAATAGTCCCAGCCCTGATTGTATTCGGCAGCGTGCTGCTGGCAGAAGTACCAGCGATCGGGGTTGTTGGGGCTTTTGGGCGCGGGGCAATCGCCGCGATTGGTGCAACCGGCGCGGTCGCACAGCCGCACGGTCACGGCTTCGCGATTGCCGCCATAGCCGCCCCAGCGGGGGAATCCCCAGTTATCCGATCTGCGCACGCGGCTCATGGCGGCCAGATAGGCTGCGAGCGGGGGTTAGCACAAGCGCCATGTGGTCTAAGCGCCTATCAATCCCGCGTTCATCATTTGGCGGTATATTGTGCATTGCAATATCAGATAGCCGCCCTTATATTAACTAGGGTTAGCAATACACGGAAATGCAGACATGAGCCGCAAACTTGCCCTTTCTTCAGCCCTTTCGGTTCTGCTGATGGCCGGATTCGCCCTGTTCAGCCCCAGTGCGCTGACGGGTGGCAGCGAAGGGCACAGCCTGTTTGGCGTGCCAGCCAAGGTCGAACTCGGCAAGCTGCCGTCGATCCCCGGTCTGCCCGGACTGCGCTGAGCGCAGTCCGATCCAGGCTATCAATCAATCGTAATCGTTACCGAACGGCGGTTCTTCGCCCAGGCCTCTTCGTTCGAACCGGTAGCAACCGGGCGTTCCTTGCCATAAGAAACCGTGGTCAGCCGCGAGGCATCAATGCCCAGGCTGACAAGGTAGTTCTTCGCGGCATTGGCCCGGCGATCACCCAGCGCGATATTGTAATCGCGGGTACCGCGCTCGTCGCAGTGCCCCTCGATCGTCGCGCGCTTGGACGGGTACTTCATCAGCCACTGCGCCTGCACCTGCAGCGCGGCGGCATCTGCGCTATCGACATTGTATTTGTCGGTATCGAAGTAGATCGTGTCACGCCCCATCAGCGTCGCGGCAAAATCAGCCTGACTGCCCGGAGCCGGTCCCTGAACGGTGGGCTGGGTCTCAGTCGTGCTGCGGGTCGGCGCGGCAGCCGGACCGGGATCGGGGGGCAGCATCTTGGGCGGCTTGGGCGAGCAGGCTGCCAGAGCGCTGGCCCCGATCAGCAGCAAGGCAAAAGTGCGGGAGGAACGCAGCATGGAGAATCTCCTTCAAGTAGAAGTCTAAACCGTAAAATCGCTTATGGCAAAACCGGGCCCCAGGCCGGATCGGAGGCATCGACCGGAGTGGGCAGGCGGCGCTCGTTCTTGCCGGTCAGGTCAACCTGCCACAGGCCGGTGTGGCCGGAATGCTTTTCGGTGCGGAAGAACTGCACGATCCGGCCATTGGGGGACCATGTCGGGGCTTCGTCCTGCCAGCCCTTGGTCAGCTCGCGCATCCCGCCGCCAGCGGGGCTCATCACCGCGATGTGGAAGTCCCCGGCGATATAGGTGAAGGCGATCTGGTCAGAGCGCGGGCTCCACTCGGGCGTCGCGGCGCGGCCACCGAAGAAGCTGATGCGCTTTTGGTCAGAGCCATCGGCGTTCATCACATAGACCTGCTGGCTGCCCGAACGGTCGCTTTCGAACACAATCTTGCTGCCATCGGGCGAATAGGAACCGCCAACGTCGATGCCGGGAGAATCGGTCAGCCGCTGGCTCTCCCCGCCGCTCGCCGGGACGCGATAGACGTCGGTATTACCGCCGACGGCCATCGAATAGAGAATCCATTTGCCATCGGGCGACCAGCGCGGGGCAAAGGTGGGGTTCTTGCTCTGGGTAACCAGCTTCTGCGTACCGAGCTCGGTATCGTAGATGTAAATCCGCGGATTGCCGTTGAGGTAGGATAGGTAGACGATCCGCTTGTAATCGGGCGAATGGCGCGGGGTGAGCGCGAGAGCCTGTCCGGTGGTGATGAACTTGTGGTTCGCCCCGTCCGAATCCATGATCGCCAGCCGCTTCATGCGGTGATCCTTGGGCCCGGTCTCGGCGATATAGGCGATGCGGCTGTCAAAGAACGGGCTCTCACCGGAAAGCCGGGAATAGACCATGTCCGAGCACTTGTGCGCCGCGCGCCGCCACTCGGCCGGACTGACAACCCAGGCGTTCTTGAGCAGCTGCTGGCCGAGCGCGACATCATAGAGGTAACAGCCGATGGTCAGCTTGCCATCGCCGTTATCGCGCACGAAGCCGTGGACGAGCATGTCGGCCTGCTTGGCCTGCCATGTATGGAAGTCCGGCGCGGTGACCTGGGCAATGGTGGGCACGGGCAGGCTGGCCGGGCCGGTCGGCTTGAACAGCCCGTTGTTCTGCAGGTCCGCCGTAATCACCTGCGCCAGCGCGCGGCCCACGGCGGCGGTGGAGCCGGCACTGGTCTGGGTTGGCACGTCGGCATTGGTCGGGAAGGTCGGAATGGCGATGCCGAGGTCTTGCCATGCGGCATCGTCGGTTACGTCGATCGCTTCTTCGCTGGCCGCCGCAGTCGGCGCGGGCGCGGGTGCTAACTGCTGGGCCAAAGCTGGCGCAGCGAGGAGGCTAAACAAAAGTGACCAGCGGTATTTCACGGCTAATTGCCCTTTCTGAATCGCAGCGGCGGCAGTTTCTTCCAGCCTTCATAAGCATCGGACGGCAGCAGGAAAGGCGCGGAGAGACGTACCGCCCTGATGGCGAGTTCGGCATGGCGCTTGGCTTGTGCGCGGTTGGTATCATCGACCCCGTCCTGTCCCAGCAGCACAGGATCGCGCGCCAGCGAGCCATCGGGGTTCAGCTCAACCTGCACGATGGAGACGATCTTGTCGTTGTTCAGGCCTTCGGGAACCCGGCCCTGCCAGTTCGGCCGAACCTGCCGCAAGACGGCCTGCGCGAAGGAAACGCGCAGCTGCGGGGTGATCACCGGCCCCGCGGGCGTGGTCGATTTGCCCTTGGCATCGGTTCCGGCAACACCGGGCAGGAAGTCCTTGCCGATCCGACTCGCCCCGCCGCTGCGCGGCGCGGGATTGGACATGTTTGCTGGCAGAAAATCCGAGCCGACCCGCGATTGGCGCGGCTTGGGCTGGATGGGTGCCGGTTTGACCGCTGGCGCCGGGACCGAGCGCGGTTGCACCTTGGGCACGGGCGGCTGGACCACACGAACGGCCGGCGCGGGCGCAATCTTTGGGACCGGTAGGGGCAACGGCATCGGCGCGGGTGCCGGAGCTGGCGCAGACACAGGGTCCTTCGACAGCACAGGCGCCATGGCAGAAACCGCCTCTTCCCGGCTGGTTGCGGATGACTGCTCACCCACTTCGCCTTGGAGCGTCACCGAGACCCGTTCGGGCGCTGGCGGTAGCTTGGGTTTGGGCATCCACACCAGCCACGCCACCAGCGCGACGTGCGCCGCCACGGCCAACGCGGTGCCGGCAATGTCTTCGGTATAGATGCGCGTGCGGGCCATTAACGAGCGTCTAGGGCGCGGTTACTGAACTGTCGGTGACCAGCGAAATGGCCTTGATCCCGACATGGTTCATCTCGCCCATTGCCGCCATCACCTCGCCATAGGCAAGGCTGCGATCGGCCCGCAGGGTAACCTGAGGCGGGGGCGAACCATCGCGCGGCATCAGTCCAACCAGTCGCTCGGGCAGTTCACCGGGGGCCAGCTCGGACTGGTCAAGGTAGGCCTTGCCATCGGCGGTCAGCGTCAGGGTTACTGCCTTGGGCTCCTGTGGCAACGGGTTGGCGTTACTTTCGGGCAGTTGCACCGGAACACCAGCAGCGAGCAGCGGCGCGGTGACCATGAAGATCGCCAGCAGAACCAGCATCACGTCCACCAGCGGCGTGACGTTGATCTCTGCCATCGGTTCGCGCCCGTTACGGCGCGAACGGCGGCGGCCATTGCGGGTTGGGTTGAACGCCACTTACTCTACCTCCAGCTCGCGGCTGAGCGTAGCGTGGAACAGATCGGCGAAGCGCTGCATTCGGCTTTCAAACGCGTTCACTTTCAGACCCAGCCGGTTGTAGGCAATCACCGCCGGGATAGCGGCAAACAGGCCGATGGCGGTGGCGAACAGCGCTTCGGAGAGTTCGGGCGCAACCGTCGCCATGGTGAAGCTCGCCTGCGAATAGGAAGACAGCGTCCGCATGATCCCCCAGACCGTGCCGAACAGACCGACAAACGGCGCGGCAGAGCCTACTGTGGCGAGGATGTTAAGCCGCGCGGCAAGCTTGTCAGCCTCGCCCTCAACCACAGTTCCCATGGCGAGGGCCAGCCGCTGGCGAATGCCTTCTCGGTCTGGCTTGCGAAGGCTGCGTGACCGCTTCCACTCGCCCAGCGCCGCACCGGCAACGCGGGCAACGGGAATGTCGCCCTTTGGCGCATCCTTGTGAAAGCCTTCGATATCCTCGGCCTCCCAGAACTCCGCCTCATACTTTTCGCTGCGGCGCGAAAGCTTTGCCATGCGCCAGGAGAAGGCGATGATCGTCGACCAGACCCAGAGCGAGGCCAGCAACAGACCGCCCATCACCACCTGCACGACCAGGTCGGCGTTCATGAACAGGCGGATCGGGTTGAGCGGTTCCGATGCCGATCCGGCGAGAAAAGCAGGCAAACTCATGAGGCAGAACTCTCTGGTAATAGGGAGGCAAAGGCTTGCCGCCAGGCATCGGGCTGGCGGCGCGGGCGGCCATCGGGGGCGACGAAGCCAACGCGAAGGCGGGCTTCGGTGAGGAGAACGCCATCCCTGATGGCAATCTGGTGCATCCGGCAGGAGGCGGCGCGCATATCCTCCACCCGGCTTTCGATCAGAACGTCATCGTCCAGTCGTGCAGGCGCAGCATAGCGGATTGCCAGGTCGGCGACGGCATAGGCACCTTCGCCTGCTTCCTGCGCAGCGCGCTGGTTTATGCCGAGCAGCCGCAGCATGTCTGACCGGGCACGCTCGAACCAGCGCAGGTAGTTGGCGTGATAGACCACACCCGAAAGATCGGTGTCCTCGAAATAGGCGCGCACCATGAAACGGTGCACCGGGCCATCGAACAGGCCGCCGGGGGGAGCAGGATATGACGTCATGCGGACAGAGGCTTAGCCGCTTGGCGAGTCGCTGGGCAAGCTTTGTTAATGGCAGACCGTGCCTGAAGCGGGTTATCCCGCTAGATCATCGTACCAAATTGCCGCCCGCCGAACAGATGGATGTGAAGATGCGGCACTTCCTGATGGCCGTGCTGACCGATATTGGCGAGCACGCGGTAGCCCGGATCGACCAGACCGTTCTCCCGAGCCACCTGCCCGACAGCGCGGATCAGACCGGCGATTTCCTCAGACGAGGCCTTCTCGCTGAAATCATCCCAGCTGACATAGGCCCCCTTCGGCACCACCAGCAGATGCAGCGGTGCCTGCGGGTTGATGTCGTGAAAGGCCAGAGTCCATTCGTCTTCATAGACCTTGTCACAGGGAATCTCGCCGCGCAGGATCTTGGCGAAGATATTGTTGGGATCATAGGGATCGCGCGGGTTGATTGGCATCAGTCAGGCTTTCTCGCGGCTTTTTCGTCAATTCCGGACACGCCCTCGCGGCGATCGAGTTCGGCCAGCACTTCGGCGAGCGGGACACCTTTGTTGTCCAGCAGCACCATCAGGTGGAACAGCAGGTCCGCCGCCTCACCCACCAGTTCGGCGCGATCACCCGAGAGCGCGGCGATCACGGTTTCGACGGCTTCCTCGCCCAGCTTCTGGGTGATTTTGGGCAGGCCCTTGGCATTCAGCTTGGCCACATAGCTCGCCGAGGGATCGGCGACGCGGCGCGCGGCGATGGTTTTTTCGAGGCGGGCCAAAGTGGTTTGGAAACGTGTGTCACTCATGGATGCAAGCCATGGTTGGCGGCGCGAAAATGGTCAAGAAACAAAAAGGGCGTCTGTTCGGCAACAGACGCCCTTCCCCCGTGGTATCCAGACCTGCGGGGCAAGGAGAGCAACCCGCTTTGTCTGGAACCAATTCTATTCCTCGCCGTCCCTGTCGCCGCGCTTCATCGCGGCGCGGCGGCCGATCAGGAGCCCTGCAACACCCATCGAGAACAGCAGCAGGTCGGTCGGTTCGGGAATGGTGATTGCCCCTTGCGCCGAAGGCTGGCTCGCCAACAGCACCGCCGGAAAGGCAGCGAGGAGCGCGAATGAGGCGGCGTGACTGAAACCCATGCCTAAAGTTAACGCAAAGCCTGTGCCAGCCTGCGCAATGCTGCGGGATTCTAGGCTTACAGTGGTTAACGCAGGTGCCCGGGAATCAGATTATGTAAGGTAAACCGACGGTTAACTGTGTGTTTTCAGACAAGAAGTTGTTCGCGCGAAGGCGCAAAGGAAAGAAGTCGCGAAGATGACTTGCAGCGCCGCAGGCGTCCATTCTTCTCCGCTGGCCGCATGTCAAAAACATCAGAATCGAAAGCGGCTTAGCCGCAATCACAACTCCTTAGCGCCTTCTTTCCTTCGCGCCTTCGCGTGAACCCTTTTCACCCCCGCGCAGGCAACCCCGCCGCCCGCAGCGCCGCATGGGCTTCAGCAATCGTATAGGTGCCGAAGTGGAAGATCGAGGCCGCCAGAACCGCGCTGGCGTGGCCCTGGGTTACCCCCTCCACCAGATGGTCGAGCGTACCGACGCCGCCGCTGGCGATTACCGGCACCGAGACGGCATCGGCAATCGTGCGGGTGAGCAACAGATCATAACCGGCCTTGGTGCCATCGCCGTCCATCGAGGTGACGAGCAATTCGCCCGCGCCAAGCTGCGCCAGCCGCACCGCGTGCTCCACCGCATCGATCCCTGTGGCCTTGCGGCCGCCGTGGGTGAAGATTTCCCAGCGGCCTTCGCTGACCCGCCGCGCATCGACCGAGGCGACGATGCACTGGCTGCCCATCTTCTCGGCAATATCGGACACCACTTCGGGGCGCGAGACGGCGGCGGAGTTCACCGCGACCTTGTCTGCCCCGGCCAGCAGCAACTCGCGCGCATCGGCCACGGTGCGCACCCCGCCGCCGACGGTGAGCGGCATGAAGCACACCTCCGCCGTGCGCCGCACGACATCAAGCAGTGTACCGCGCGCCTCATGGCTGGCGGTGATATCGAGGAAGCACAGCTCGTCGGCCCCGGCTGCATCATAGGCCCGCGCCTGCTCGACCGGATCACCGGCATCCTTCAGGTCAACAAAGTTTACGCCCTTGACCACCCGGCCATTGGCGACATCGAGACAGGGAATGACGCGGACGCGGACTGTCATGGGAGCACCAAGCTGTAGCCGATGTATGTTGCCCCTATTATGAGCACAAGATTACCGGTCGAAACGAACCAAAACGGAACGGGGTCAACTTCACGATCATACTCGAAAAGCATTTTCCCCCAATTGTTCCTTATGACTGCCTTTCCAGAGAAGAAGTCCCTTGAGCGGCCGATTGCCCAGTAGGCAATGAACGCTAAAATCCCGAGGCCCCAGAATTGAATGCCTCTCATCCTCGCTCCGCCATCGCAATCGCCGCAGCCAGATCGAGCCGCCCTTCATAGAGCGCCCGTCCGGTAATCACGCCTTCAATCCCGTCCTGCGCGTGCAGCGCCAGCATGCGGATATCGTCCAGGCCTTTGACCCCGCCCGAAGCGATCACCGGAATGTCCACCCGGCGCGCGAGGTCGACAGTCGCCTCGATGTTCACGCCCTTGAGCAGCCCGTCGCGGCCGATGTCGGTGAACAGCAGGCTGGCCACCCCGGCATCCTCAAAACGGCGGGCGAGATCGACCACCGAAACATCGGAAACATCGGCCCAACCCTCGGTCGCAACCATGCCGTCCTTGGCATCGACTGCGACGACAATCCCGCCGGGATAAGCCTTCGCCATGTCCTTGACGAACTGCGGATCTTTCAGCGCCGCCGAACCCATCACCACGCGGGCAACGCCGAGATCGAACCAGCCATCGACAGCAATCGCCGTACGGATGCCGCCGCCGAGTTGCACATGACCCGGAAAGGTCTTGAGGATCGCCTCCACCGCCTCGCGGTTTTCAGCGCGGCCAGCGAAGGAGCCGTCGAGATCGACTACGTGGAGATATTGCGAGCCAGCCTCGGCAAAGATCATCGCCTGCGCTGCGGGATCGTCACCATAGACAGTCGCGCGCGCCATATCGCCCTCGGAGAGGCGGACGACCTGTCCGGCCTTCAGGTCAATGGCGGGAAAGACGATCATTTCAGGGTTTCCATCTCAGAAAGCGGGCGAGCGTTTCCAGCCCATAGGACTGGCTCTTCTCGGGGTGAAACTGGACGCCCACCATATTATCCCGCGCTACGGCAGCAACAATGCCGCCGCCGTGATCGGTCATCGCCGCGATAGCGTGACCATTTTCGGGGACGAAGTGGTAGGAATGGAGGAAATAGGCCTCGCCGGGATCGAGCACGTCGGCGCCCGGGCCATGTGGCGGCAGGGCGACGTCGTTCCAGCCCATGTGGGGGATCTTGATGGCGGGATCGGCAGGCTCGATCAGCCGCACCTCGCCGGGGATCCAGCTGAGCCCCTGCGTGATGCCATGCTCCACCCCCCGGCTCGCCAGCAATTGCATGCCGACGCAAATTCCGAGGAACGGCGCGCCGCCGATCAGCACGCGCTCTTCCATCGCCTCGATCAGGTGCGGAATGGCCCGCAGGCTTTCCGCGCAAGCCTTGAAGTTACCGACGCCCGGCAGCACAATCCGGTCTGCCGCGCGCACGACGGAGGGATCGGCGGTAACCTTTACCCCGTCGCAGCCCGCAGCCTTCAGCGCATTGGCGACCGAATGCAGGTTCCCCGCGCCATAGTCGACGAGGGCGACAATCTCAGCCACCAAGCTGCCCCTTAGTGCTCGGGATCGCATTACCCTTGCGCGGGTCCAGCTCTACCGCCTGCCGCATGGCGCGGGCGAAGCCTTTGAAGATGCCCTCGATAATGTGGTGGTTGTTCTCGCCATAAAGCAGCTCGATGTGCAGCGTGAGCCCGAGCGCCTGAGCAATCGAGTGGAACCAGTGCTGGAACAGCTCGGTATCCATCTCGCCCAGCCGCTCCTGCGTGAACCTGGCGTTCCACACCAGCCACGGTCGCCCCGAAACATCGAGCGCAACGCGGGCCAGAACCTCGTCCATTGGCGAATAGGCCATACCGTAACGCCCGATCCCGGCCTTGTCGCCCAGCGCCTGGGCAATACACTGGCCGATGGCGATGGCGCTATCTTCGGTGGTGTGGTGCTGGTCAACGTGCAGATCGCCGTTGATCTTGCAGGTAATGTCGATCAGCGAGTGGCGGCTGAACTGTTCGATCATGTGATCGAGAAAGCCGATCCCGGTGGAAACGTCATAGGCGCCGGTACCATCAAGGTTCACGGCAACCGCGATGTCGGTTTCGGCAGTCTTGCGGGTGATCGAAGCAGTGCGCATGGGATTCAATCCTTGTTGCCCCGCGCCTATAGACCGGATTGCTGGGGAATCAACGTGGGTGGATGGGGAATTGCCCCTTGACCCTTTGGCCCCTCCGCGCCACTTGAGGGCCATCATGACCGACGCACCCGACAGCCTGATCCCCTATGACGAAATCGTGCAGGAGGCGCTGCGCGCCGTAGTGGGCCGGGTGCTGGGCCAGGTTGTCGCCGAAGGCAGCGTGCTGCCGGGCAATCACCACTTCTATATCACCTTCAAGACCGGCGCGGCGGATGTCAGCATTCCCGCCCACCTGCGTGAGCGTTTTCCCGACGAGATGACCATCGTTCTGCAGAACAAGTTCTGGGATCTGGTGGTGGAAGACGATCACTTCTCGGTGGGCCTAACCTTCAATCAGGTTCCGGCCAAGCTGGTGATTCCCTATGCCGCGATCACCGCATTCGTTGATCCGGCGGTCGATTTCGGGCTGCAGTTCCAGGCGACCGTCGCCGATCTCGCCCCCGAACCGCATGACGAAGCCGAAAACGATTCGCCCGCCAGCAGCGAACCCGTCGTGCGTACGGAAGATGGCTCCAACGTCGTTTCGGTTGATTTCGGGCGCAAGAAGTAGGGAGGCTTGCCAATGGCCGACAGCCTGCTGACCAAAATCGCCCGCCAGAGCGGCGGCAAGCTGCTCGACCATGCGGTTGGCCGGATCGATGCAGCGGTGCCCAAGACCAAGCCCGGACTGTTTGGCAAGCTGGCCGGTGCCGCGCTGGTGCGGATTGCCACCCGGTCGGTGCCCGGCGCGATTGTCGTCACCGGCGGGCTGATCGCCAAGACGCTGCATGACAAGCGCAAGGCCAAGAAGATCATCGCCGAGGCACAAGCGGAATCGCCATTGCTCGCCCCTGTTAAGGAAGAGGATAAGTGAGCGGCCCCGATGCTCTCCATCGCCGCGGTCTGATGTTCATCCTCTCCTCACCCTCGGGCGCAGGCAAGACCACCATCGCCCGGCGGCTGCTTGCCGAAGATGGCGAGATCAAGCTCTCGGTTTCGGTAACCACCCGCCCGATGCGGCCCGGTGAGGTTGACGGCAAGGACTACTACTTCGTCAATCAGGCCGAATATGATCGGATGGTCGCTGCCGACGAATTCTACGAGTGGGCCACAGTGTTCGGCCACGGTTACGGCACGCCCAAGGCGCACATCCGCGCCGGGCTGAAGGCGGGACAGGACTTCCTGTTCGATATTGACTGGCAGGGCACCCAGCAGCTTTACCAGAAGGACCAGCAGGACGTCGTCCGCGTGTTCCTGCTGCCGCCCTCGATCGACGAACTCCAACGCCGCCTCAACGGCCGCGGGACCGACAGCGCCGAAGTGATCAAAGCCCGCATGGACCGCGCCCGCGGCGAAATCAGCCACTGGGATGGCTATGACTATGTCGTGGTCAATGATGACATCGACGTGTGCTTTGCCAAAGTGGTGCAGATTCTGGCGGCAGAACGCATGCGGCGGCAGCGCCAGACTGGACTGATCGGGTTTGTGCGCGAGTTGATGCGCTAAAAACCCACACCCCAACTCAGCCCCAGTCCATAGTCATCAGGCACATCGGCATAGTGCCCGGGATCGCTGCGCAGATAGAGGCTGGCGGTGATCGACCCGCCGCCCAGCTTGCCACGCCATGCCAGTTCGCGATCAATCTCGTGGCCTTTGGGGGAGAGGTTTACGCGGCGCAGTTCATTGCCTGCGGCAAGGGTATCATAGCTATAGCTGGTCGGCAGCACGAAGCTGAGCCCGCCATTGCTGACCCTGAGCGGTTGCGACAGGCGGAATGACAGGCTGTCGCCGCGCTGGAACAGGCCCGAGCGCGAGAGGTCGAGTGCCCAGGCATTGCTGGCGAAGCTGGAACCGTTGGCCAGCGTCCCGCCAGTCCGCGCCCGCGTCCAGCCCTGCCGCGCACTGGCTCCAAGCCGCCAGCGCGCACCGAGTTCCAATCCCGCAGTGGCATCGACAAACACCGAGTTCGCGCCATTGCCGCCAAGGCCGGAGGCCAGCTGCGCCCCCAGTATGGTGCGATCCTCGCGCAGCCACGCCGCGCTCAGGCTCGCCTGCACCGGGCCAAAGTGGCGGTCAGCGCTCAGGCCAAAGCGGAAATAACGATCATGGCCGTGCGAGGTAAACGGGCTGCTCGTCCACTGCTCGATGGTGCCCGGCGAGACTCGCCCGCTTTCGGAATGGGCAGTCAGCCCCCAGCCGCCCAAACGATAGCGCAGCGCCAGCGCAGACATGCCATTGCGGGCAAATCCGATGTCGTCGGTTGGATCGCTGGCGATCATGAAAGCAGGCCCGTTCTGCCCCTGCATCTGCCGCACCATGCCCTCTGCCCCCATGTCATAGGCAAAGCCCAGGTCGGCCCGCGATGAGAGGTGGGCGAGAACCTTCGCCGCCAAAACCCGCGCAGCCCGCGCATCCTGCTGGCTGAGGTGCAAAGGCCCCGTCAGTGCCGAGCGATCGAGCGAAAAGGCCAGTGACAGTCCGCCAAGATCGCGCGAGGCGATCTGTCCGCGCCCGATCAGCGCCGAGGTCAGTCGCGGTGCAGCCTGCGCGCTCTTCAGCCCCAGATCGACCCTATAGGCCCGCTGGTAAGCATCGAGCACCACGGCCTGCAGCGCCGAACGCTTTACCGCATCGCCCATCGCCGCAGATGTGACCAGCGATCCGCCCGAGAGCGAAACCAGCGCCGAGCTGTTGCCCGCGAGACTGAGAGTGCCCTGCGGCGCAAAGGCCGCGCCGATGTTCATCAGGCCCCGGCCATAAACCGTATCGGTCCCCGCCGCCCCCAGATCGGTCGCCGTGCGCAGCAACAGGTCAACCACCTGCGTGGCGGTAAGATTGGGAAAATACTGCCGCAACAGCGCCACCGCTCCGGTGATTTGCGGTGCGGAAAAGCTGGTGCCGGAAACCACGGTCACGAAGTTCTGCCCGTTCGTTACCGTCACCTTGATCGCGCCGTTTTCATAGACGCAGCAGACCCGTTCGCCGCGCGCCATCAGATACCATTGCTGCTCGCTGCCCGCTTCGTTGGAGAAGCTGGAGATCACATTGGTATCGCCCACTGATCCGGCGATGATGACGTTGCCGTTACCCGCTGCGCGAAGTCCGACAGCAAATGTATCAGGATTGGTCGTACTGGAAACGCCGTCATTGCCGGCCGAGACGACGATCACCACCCCAGCCGCAGCGGCACGACCGACGGCGCTGATCACACTCTGGTTCGGTGGCGATCCGCCGAGCGACAGGTTGATCACTTTCGCCCCGCCGGTAACCGCAGCGTCTATTCCAGCGGCAATTTTCGAATCGAAGAACGAGCAGCCACCCGATGCAGCGCAAGAGCCGGGATCATCCACCCGCAATGCCTGGATCGTTGAGCCATAGGCGATCCCGACAATGCCCGTTCCGTCACGCGCCGCCGCGGCGGTGAGGGCGACTTGCGTTCCGTGGCTCGAATCGGCGTTGATCAGGCCGCGGCTGCCGGCAAGGTCCGCCGAGCTGGACGCAATCCGTCCGGCAAATTCGGGGTTGGCCGTGTCGATTCCGCTGTCGATGATGGCGAGCGTCACCCCGGCCCCGGTTGCGCCGAGCTGCCATGCGGGGATGACGTTTTCTTGGCTCGGCCCGGTTGAGCGGCGATACTCGCTGGTATCGAAAACCGCTGCGGGTGTCGGGGTCGGGCTTGGCGCAGGGGTTGGTGTCGGCGCTGGCGTGGGGGTTGGCGTCGAGCTTACCCCGCCGCTATCGCCGCAACCCTGCAGGGCAAGCATCAGCGCGAGCGCGGGCAAGGCCAGGGCGGGCCGAAATCGGAAACTCGTTGCAGTGCGCTGTGCGACCATGCCCACTCCCTTTCGCCCGCAGGCTAGGCGTCACTCATTGCGCAATTCTGAATCGCCGACCAGCGGGAATTCGTCGAAGCGCTTGCGAGATGCGCCTTGTGGCTCTAGGCGCGCCGGGAATTCATCTCTTTGCCCGGGAAAGCCCAGATGTCAGACCTTGAAGCCCAGATCGAAGCCGCCTTTGAAGCCCGCGACAGCGTTACGCCGGCCAGCGCCGAGGTTCGCAAGATCGTCGATGCTGCGCTCGATCTGCTCGATTCCGGCCAGGCGCGCGTCGCCGAGCCGGACGGGAACGGCGGATGGAAGGTCAACCAGTGGCTGAAGAAGGCCGTACTGCTGTCGTTCCGCCTGAACGACAACTGCGTGATGGAAAATGGCTCTGCCGGTGCCCCCGCCTTTGACAAGGTGCCACTGAAGTTCACCGGGTGGGACGATGCCGCCTTCCGCGCAGCCGGTATCCGCGTCGTTCCCGGTGCCGTGGTTCGCCGCTCTGCCTACATCGCCAAGGGCGTTGTGCTGATGCCGAGCTTCGTCAATCTGGGCGCACACATCGGCGAAGGCACGATGATCGACACTTGGGCGACGGTTGGCTCTTGCGCGCAAATTGGCAAAGGCGTGCACATCTCTGGTGGCGCCGGCATCGGCGGCGTGCTGGAGCCGCTGCAAGCCGGGCCGGTGGTGATCGAAGACAACTGCTTCATCGGCGCCCGCGCCGAAGTGGCCGAGGGCGTAATCGTCGGCACTGGTTCGGTGCTGTCGATGGGCGTTTACCTGGGTGCCTCGACCAAGATCGTCGACCGCGCCACTGGTGAGATCCACATCGGTTACGTGCCACCCTATTCGGTGGTTGTCTCGGGCTCGATGCCCGGCAAGCCGCTGCCTGATGGCTCGATGGGCCCGTCGCTCTATTGCGCGGTGATCGTCAAGACGGTCGACGCCCAGACGCGGAGCAAGACCGGGATCAACGAGCTGCTGCGGGATTGATGGATCATCTCGCCACAGAATTCGTGATTTCCACCCTGATGGTGGTGCTCTGCGTGGCTATCCACGGCATCGGCCTGTTCAGCCTGAACCGCGCGGTACGAACAGAGTCGGCGATCGAGCGGCTGCGCCATATCGACCCGCTGAGCCCGCGTGGCGCGGTGTTTACGCTGGTGACGGTAATCGCCATGCTCGCGCTGCACGGGGTCGAGATCTGGGCTTTTGCTTTCGTCTATCTCGCGACCGGCGCGGTTACCGGCCTTGAGAATGCGCTCTATTTTTCGACGATCAGCTATTCGACTGTCGGTTACAACGATGCCCATATCGGCGCGGACTGGCGGCTGCTGGGTGCGTTTGAATCGATCCTCGGCGTCTTCCTGCTCGGCTGGTCAACCGCGTTCTTCTTCCGGATGCTGGGCCGGATTGAAGCCCATTAATTGTCCGGGCTAACCGCCCGGATACGGCACCGGCCCGCTCCCCCGCCCGGCCACCCATTCCAGAATATGCTGCCGATGGGGGACCGGGCGGGGGAGCGGGCCGGTGCCGCAAGGCCAAGCCGGTTGGCTTGGCCGCACCAGGCTAAAACGTCACCGCGCTCTCAATCGGCGCGTCCCCCTTGTGCGCGGCTGCATAGGCCTCGGCTGCTTTCATCACCCGCATGATGTTGCCGCTGGCGAGATTTTCGAGATCGGCCTGTGACCATCCGCGCCGGGCGAGTTCGGTGAACAGGGCGGGATATTTGGAGACGTCCTCCATGCCGACAACGGTCGATTCGATTCCGTCCATATCGCCGCCGAGGCCAACGTGCTCCGCGCCGATGCGCTTGGCGATGTAGTCGATCTGGTTGGCGACATCGGTGATGCTGCCGTTGGGCACCGGATTGGCGCTGTCCCAACGTGCCAGCTCGGCCTTGGCACCATCGGGATCGCCGATATGGCTGGTATCGATCCGCGCCTTTTCGGCAGCGCGGCGGATGTTCCATGCCCGGGTATCTCCCACCACGTAGCCCGGGTAGAAGTTGACCATGATGACTCCGCCGTTGGCCTTCAGCCGGTCAAGCACGGCATCAGAGGCATTGCGCGGATGATCGTTGAGCGCGCGGGCGTTCGAGTGGCTGAAAATCACCGGCGCACCAGCGACTTCCATCGCGTCCATCATCGTCTTTTCTGCGACGTGGCTCAGGTCAACCAGCATGCCCAGCCGCTGCATCTCGCGCACCACCTGCTTGCCGAAAGGGGTGAGGCCGTTGCTCTTGGGGGCATCGGTCGCGCTGTCTGCCCATGCGGTGTTCTTGAAATGGGTCAGCGTCATATAGCGCGCGCCGATCGCATACATCTGGCGCAGCACGGCAAGGCTGCCGCCAATAGAATGGCCGCCTTCCATGCCCATAAGCGAGGCCAGCTTGTGCGCTTTCCAGGCCGAGGTAACGCAGGCCGAATCCATGCAGAGTTGCATCGCGGCAGGATACTTCGCCACCAGCCGCTTGGTCAGATCGATCTGCTCCAGTGTCGCCTGCACTGCCTGCGGCTCTGGCAGGTCCGCCGAGACATAGACCGACCAGAACTGCGCCCCCAGATGGCCTGCTGCGGCGCGCTTGAGGTCAGTCATCATCGCCGCCTTCTTGGTCGCCGGGTCAGCCGTATTGGTGGTGTCGTTGAAATCGAAGCCGTCAATCAGGTTCTTGCGCCGATCGCGGAGCTGCTCGGGCACATCGTTGTGGCCGTCAAACACCGGCGCATTAGCCAGCGCTGCTTCCGCAATCTGTTGCGGAGAGCGGGTTGCGGCAGGTGCAGCAGCGATAGTCAGCAGGGCAGCGGAAGCGAGAAGCAAGGGGCGCATGGGGACCTCGGAAATAAAGCAATGCGCATAGCTTGCCGATAAACGGCAATTGGGCAAGCGATCAGGTGAACTTCAATTCCGGGGCAACAAGAAGGCGAGCGCCGCCGCCAGCTCATCGGGATAGCGGTTGGCAATGATATTGAGCATCGTTTGGTGCACGGCCGGTTTGCTGGCATTTTGCGCCAGAGTTGAAACCAGCGCGGTGCGGCCCAGATAGATTGCCTCTATCGTCGCGCTATCGTGCTCCAGAGTGCCCCGTGCGGCCTTCGGATCGGCCTTGGTTACAGCTGCCTTGAGCAGGCCCGGCGCACTGGCATGCTGGACGGCCGTAGACCACACGGCATCGCGCACGGCATTGGGCCGGGAGTTGAGATCAAAATGGTTCGCCGCCAGCACAGCCGCAACGGCCGGCGCATAGTGGCTGCGTTTGATAAAGGCGTGTTGCGCCGCGCCGAATGCCGCGCCTTCGCTGGCAGCTATCGCCTTCCAGGCTGCGGTGAAGGCAGCTGTCCCGGGAGCGGCGGAGAGCTGCGCGGCCCATGGCGCGCCCTCGTGCAGGACGAAAGCCTTGGCTGTGCCGGTTTTGCTGGCGAGCTGATACAAGCCATAGGAAACGCCACCCGGATCGCCCTGCCCGCCCGAAACCGTGCCAGCGCCGCGTCCACCGCTTTCATAATGTTCGCTCAGCGAACCCAATCTATGCGGGTGGGCGGAGGATTCGGCCGCCCGCGCCGCCAAGGCGCGATCAATCGTAGCATTGGCCGTATCGACTTCGGCCTGGGTAAGTCCGCGCCCGACCAAGCGGCGAACTGCGGCAAAAATCACTGCGCGATCAACGGCCATATCCTGTGCCCCTATTGCCATGTGCCGACAGCATCAGCCCCAGCCGCCGCGATTCGCAGGCTGGCATGAAGGATTGCGTGTAGGAAAGCACAAACTTGCGCGCCCCGCGCAAACATGCTTCGCAATCCCGCAATGTCCCTGCTCGCTGATCCCTCCACTCTTGCCCTCGCTTGCCTTGCCGTGATCATCGTTGGCATGGCCAAGGGCGGGCTATCAGGGATCGGCGCTCTGGGCACGCCGCTGTTGGCCTTGGCGGTTCCTCCCGCTGTTGCAGCTGCCGTGCTGCTGCCGGTGATCATTGTTCAGGATGTCGTTTCGGTCTGGGCCTTCAGGCATGACTGGAACAAGTGGATCGTAGCATGGATGCTGCCGGGCACGGTGATCGGCATCGGCTTGGCAACCGCCTATGCCGCGCTGGTCAACGAGAAGCAGCTGCTGCTCATGCTTGGCGTGATTACTTTTGCCTTCGGGGCCTATCGCCTTTGGGTGGAGCGCGGCGGGCGGATTGCTGCCGCATCCAACTCCCCCGGCTGGGTCGGCACGCTGTTCGGCGTGGCGAGCGGCGTGACCAGCCAGATCGCCCACGCAGGCGGACCGGCATTCCAGATGTGGGTCACCCCGCGCAAGCTGCCGCATGGAACCTATATTGGCACTAATGCCGTGCTTTTTGCCATGATGAACTGGATCAAGGTGCCGGGCTACGTGATGCTCGGTTCGCTGAACCGGCAGACCCTGATTGCTGCCGTGTTGCTGATGCCGCTCGCCATTGCCAGCACCCTGATCACCCTGCGTGTGCTCAAGCGTATGCAGACCCATCGTTTCTACATGATCATTTACTGGCTGATGGTCGCACTTGGCACCAAGCTTGTCTGGGACGGGATCGCATGAGCGGCGAGCAGTTTGACTACATCATCGCCGGGGCAGGCAGCGCAGGCTGCGTGCTCGTCAACCGGCTTTCCGCCGATCCGCGCAATCGCGTGCTGCTGCTCGAGGCGGGCGGCAAGGACAATTACATCTGGGTCAAGGTGCCGGTCGGCTACCTCTATTGCATCGGCAATCCGCGCACCGACTGGTGCATGACCACCGAGCCTGATCCCGGCCTGAATGGCCGCAGCCTGAAATACCCGCGCGGAAAAGTGCTGGGCGGCTGCTCGTCGATCAACGGCATGATCTACATGCGCGGGCAGGCGCGGGACTATGACCACTGGCGGCAGA
The DNA here is from genome assembly GCA_947451145.1 of Sphingomonadaceae bacterium. Taxonomy (GTDB): domain Bacteria; phylum Pseudomonadota; class Alphaproteobacteria; order Sphingomonadales; family Sphingomonadaceae; genus Novosphingobium. Next base: position 37,647 of record CANFXW010000023.1, read on the forward strand.
TGGGGCTGGAAGGCTGGAGCTGGGACGATGTCTTGCCAATGTTCACCCGCGCCGAAGACCACTTTGAGGGCAACAGTGCATTCCACGGCGCTGGAGGCGAAATCCGGGTGGAGAAACAGCGGCTGCGCTGGGAAATTCTGGATGCCTTTCAGAACGCTGCCGAGCAATGGGGCCTACCAAGGGTCAATGACTTCAACCGGGGCGACAACGAAGGCTCGAGCCTGTTTCAGGTGACCCAGCGCAAAGGCTGGCGCTGGAGTGCATCGGATGCTTTCCTCAAACCCGTCCGGACCCGTGCCAACCTGAAAGTGGTGACCGGTGCGACGGTTGACCGGCTGATGATCGAACAGGGCCGCGCAGTTGGTCTGCGCTACCGTCTGGGCGGCGAGGAGCACGTCGCAAGGGCGAGCGGCGAAGTGCTGCTGGCAGCCGGAGCGATCGGCACACCGGCAATTCTCGAACGCTCGGGCATTGGTGAAGCAGAGCGCCTGAAAGAGCTCGGCATCGAGCCGGTGATCAACGCCCCCGGCGTCGGCGCGAACCTGCAGGACCACCTGCAGCTGCGCTGCTCGTGGAAGGTGTCGAACGTATCAACGCTCAACCAGCGCGCCTCGAATCTGTTCGGCAAGGGGCTGATCGGGCTGGAATATGTCCTGAAGCGCACTGGCCCAATGGCCATGGCCCCCAGCCAGCTTGGCCTGTTCCTGAAAAGCGACGAACGGCAGGCCAGCGCCAATCTGGAATACCACGTCCAGCCGCTCAGCCTTGAGGCCTTTGGCGGCAACCTTGATCCCTATCCCGCCTTCACCGCTTCGGTCTGCAACCTGCGCCCCGAAGCGCGCGGCACCAGCCGGATCCGCAGCGGCAACCCGGACGAGGCACCCGCGATCCGGCCCAACTACCTTTCGACCGACGAGGACCGCCGCGTCGCCGCGCAGGCGATCCGGATTACCCGGCAAATTGTCGGACAGCCAGCACTGGCACCCTATTCGCCCGAAGAGGTCCGTCCTGGCGCCGCGCAGCAAAGTGAGGAGGAACTGATCGCCGCAGCTGGCCAGATCGGCACGACCATCTTCCACCCGGTCGGCACTGCAGCGATGGGCAGCGTTGTAGATGCCAGCCTGAAGGTGATTGGCGTGGATGGCCTGCGCGTGGTTGATGCCTCGGTGATGCCGACGATTACCTCAGGCAACACCAATGCGCCGGTGATGATGATCGCGGAGAAGGCAGCGGCGATGATTCTAGCCGACTAATTTTCCGCCTTACGGCGGAAGCGGCACCAGCCCGCTCCCCCGCCCGACCACCCATAGGGTACTATCGTTGGGTGGTCGGGCGGGGGAGCGGGCTGGTGCCGCAAGGCCAAGCCGGATGGCTTGGCCGCACTCGACAATTATTGAACCACCAGAAAATACCGCGCGTCGCCCTTGCCGATGTTCATCACTTCGATGGTGTAACGCTGGGTGAACAGCGGCACCCAGCGGCACATGCCGCCGCGCCCCGTTCCGTCTTCGCAGATCGGCTTTGCCTGCGGATCGAGCACGCGCAGCCCCAGGCGGTCGCCGGTCGGAGCGGAAAGCGCGATTGTCGCGCCGGTGCCTGAAAGAAACAGCTGGCTGAACGATTCATGCCCGCCGGGATCGAGCTTTCCGCTGCGATAGCCCGGCCCGAGCGGGCGACCACGATAGGGCGGCGTGCCTGAACCGGCAGCGCCCGAGCGCCATGACGGCAGCGGATCGTGCTCCGAAGCATCGAGTGCATGCGAACCCGAGGCATCGATGATCCGCACCGCGCGGGCCAGCGCCAATTTATCGCCCGATTCCTCTGCGTCGGCAGCGGCGGCCATGGCTTTGGCGAGGCGAACCGCTGGCAGTGGGGCATCGGCCGCCACGGCTGGCAGGGCGGCGCAAGCCAGCGCGACCAGTGCGGCAATTCGGGGAGAAATCATCTGTCTGCTCATCTGCTAATCTCCGGTGCAACAACAAAGGATGCGCCCTTGGTGCTCGGCGCTAGGTTCAGGGTAAGGCGGTGGCGTTCGGCAATGGCGCGGGCGAGCGCGAGGCCGAGCCCGGCGCTGTGTCCGGTAAGCGGGGCATTGGCCATTCCGGTCTTGCCGCGGCGGAAGCGGTCGAAAATCGCCTCACGATCAGCCTCGGCAACGCCGGGACCGTCATCGGAGACCGAGATCATCGGCCCATGCTCCAGCGCCAGGCGAACGGTGCCACCGGCGGGCACGTATTTGAAGGCATTGTCGAGCAGGTTGGTGATCAGCCGCGTCAGCTGCATCTCCTCGCCCTGGAACATGATCCCCGGCATGATCGAGCGGATGAAGGTGTGCCCGCTTTCCTCTGCGCTATCGGCATAGAGTTCGGCGATGCGGCCCACCAGCTGGCTGAGATTGACTGGCGCCAGCCCCAGCCGGTCACCCTTGCGCGCCTCACTGGTGGCAATGTCGAGCAACGATTCGAGCAGTGCGATCACGTGGCGGATCTCTGCACGGGCATCGGCGAGCAGCTTCTGGTTTTCTTCGTCCGGCACCGATCGCAGCGCCTTCACCAGCCGGTTATCGAGATGCATCAACGGCGTGCGCAGCTCGTGCGCCACCTGGTCGGTGGTTTCGCGGTGGGCGCCCACCATGCGGCGCAGGTGGAGCAGCGCCTCGGTGCTGTGGCGGGTGAGTTCGCCAATCTCGTCGCGCTCCGTTGCGCCTTCGCTCAGGGCATCGATGGCGTTCTCGTCGGGCTCGCGGAAGGCCTGGTTGATCCGCCCGATGCGCGAAGCCAGCCGCTGCGCGCGCCAGCGTCCGAAGATGCCGACAGCAACCGCAGCAAACAGACCGGCGGCAAGGAAGGCCCAGCCGATCTTGGTCTTCAGCGCCGAATCGTGCCCGAATTCACGCGCCACCAGCAGCTTCAGATTGGGGCCGAGCTGGGTTGCCCGGGCATAGGCCGGAATCTGGTCGGGCAAGGTTACATAGCCGCCTTCCGATAGCCGCGCAGACAATGATGGCCAGCGCGTTATGTCTCCTGCAAGCCGGTGCCCGGCATCGTCTGCCACCATATAGTGCGCGGCATTGCCTTCATCGACCGACAGTGCGAGCCGGTCAGCGATCCGGCGTTCCAGTTCGGCCTGCCCGCCACTCGCCTGGATATCGGCGAGGCCAGCGAGATCAACGTCAACCGCACGGATCAGCGCGGCCTTGCTGCCGCGATCAAGCGTGGTCAGCGTGACCGCCCAGAGCAGCACGGTGACCCCCACGGAAACGCAGATCGCCAGCACAACCAGCCGGGCAAATATCGAATCGCGGAAGCGGACCTCGCTCATCTACCGACCTTCCAGCAGGCGATAACCGGTGCCCCAGATCGTCTCGAGCGCGGGCGTATCAAAGCCGTCTTCCAGCTTGCGGCGCAGGCGGCCGATGTTGACGTCTACAACATTGGTCTGCGGATCGAAATTCATCTTCCACACATCGCGCAGCAGCATCTCGCGGGTTACCACCTCGCCCGCGTTTTCCATGAAATAGCGGAACAGCTCGAACTCCTTGGGGCTGAGCGCGATGTGGCGATTGGCGCGGAAGGCGGTGCGCGCTTTGGTGTGGCACTCAAAGGCACCAAAGATGATCACCGCGGCATGCTCGTGGCCCGAAGAGCGGCGATGGAGCGCGCGCAGGCGGGCAATCAGCTCTTCCGCTTCGAACGGCTTGGCCAGATAGTCATCGGCCCCGGCATCAAGCCCTTCGGCCCGGTCCCCGGTGCGGCCCAGCGCCGAAAGCATCAACACCGGCGTGCCGACCCCGCTTTCGCGCAGGCGCTTCAGGATCGTCATGCCATCCAGATCGGGCAGCATGCGGTCAAGAATGATGACATCGAACTTGTCACGGCCCGCACGCAGCAGCCCTGCCCCGCCGGTGCTTTCCCAGACCAGCTGGTCCCCGTTGCTGCGGGCAAGCGCCTGCACCTCTTCAGCCGCGCGGGGGTCGTCCTCGACATAGAGGATGTTGATGCCAGTCATGATGGTCCCCAAAACCGAGATGGCGAGGGTGCCAGTCCAGCAAAGGACTGACAAGCCGCGTCATCTTCGTGACAGCCCTAATTCGGATGCCCGGTTCGTCCCACACACCAAGCCTGTTATCTTGATGACAAAGGCTGTTAGGAAGAGTTGTTGTCCGCCTGACGGCGGTATCGGGAGCGGGCCGGTGCCGCAAGGCAGGCACGGATGTGCCTGCCGCACCATAAGAACGGACCGCGCCACCGGAGGGCGGTGACGCGGTCCTTTCGCCCGGCCCCGTCTTGGGGAATGATGGGTGAACCGGGTGAATGGTGGGCGGTGGTTATGGCCCCTTGGTGAACCCGATCGCCCCGATGCCGATGTTGGCCGGCAGGTTGATCTGGTAATTGACCCCCGCCGCGCTGGCACCCGAGCCCGAGAGGAAGCCCCGGAAGGTGCCGCTGGCCCCCAGCGCCGGATCGAACCCGCCGAAGAAGGTCCAGTTGCTGCTGAGCAGCGTGGCCGATGGTGCTGCCGTTCCGCCGGTAGTGGACATGGCATAGGTCTGATCACCCAGCGTGATATTCGCGGTAAGCCCGACCTTGAAGGTCGAGAAGTTCACCGCCATCGCCGCCGAATTCAGCGTGCCGGGGGCTACGGTACCGTCAATCAGCACCGGCTTGGTGCCGCCCGCCATCGTGTAGTTCACCGTACCTGTTGTCGGCACATTGGTTGCGGTTGGCCCCCAGATGTGGACGATGCCGGAATTGTTGGCGGTATATTGCGTCGATGTACTCGAAGCCTGCGGAGTATAATCCGCCGAGCCATTGTGCCAGCGCGCCCAGCCGATGGCTCCACCCGCTGTGCCGAAATCGGCTATAGTGGCCGAGTTGATCGTCGTGGTGCGCGGCGAAACACCGCCTACGGTGACCGAAGTGATCTTGCCATCCGCCGCCGAGGTCACCGTCGAGCCGGTGGCGATCACGTTATCGAGCGCGATGTTGTTTAGCTTGGTGGCATTCAGCGGGCTGTTGGAAACAGCGCCGAGCGTGGCATAGGTCATGCCGCCGCCGGTTGGCGCGGAAGATGAAGAGCTGGGCGGCGTAAAGCTGCCCGGAGATGCGAACAGGGCCGAACCGATCAGGTTGTTGGTCAGCGAACTGACAGCCGGATCAAAACTCATGTACGAAAAGCCCAATCGCTCCTGCGGATTACTGCCGCCGAAGGCACCATACATGTTGAGGAAGCAACCGCCCCCGGTACAGGCAGGCCCGGTCGCAGAAAGCGTCGGGCGCAGCACGACGAAGGCCGGGTTGTTGCCAACTTGAGCCGCAACCAGCTGGCCTTGCGCACGCCCTGCCGTTGACAGGGTGTAGGTCGCATCGGGCATGGTGATCGTGCCATCGAGCCCGAAGGTCAGCAGGCTGCCAAAGCCGATCGTAAGGTTGGCCGCGAAAGTACCAGGGGCGGTGTGTCCGTCATCATAGACCGGGCGAGTGGCCGACATCAGCTGATAGTTGATGGTTCCCGTGGTCGGCAGGGTGCCGACAATGGGCGCCATCACGGCATAGGCGATGCCCTCATTGGCAGCATAGCTACCGGTTGGAGTGGTAGAGCCGACACCGAAGCTCCCGCCAGAATAACGGCCGATAACGCCGCGATTGTCGCCCGCAGCATCGACCAGAGTGACCGTGCCCGTGTGGGTGAAGCCGCCGTCGCTGCCGATGGTCAGTGACTGGTTGCTGCTCCAGCCACCACCGTTTTTGTAAGCAGTGTAAAGGTTCAACCCGGTGTTTGCGGTAAATCCGCCAGTGTAAGTCTTGAGCAGTCCGGTTGCGCCAGCGCCACTGCCCGAACCACTTCCGCTGCCCGTCACAATCGTCGCGAGGCCCGAATAGCTGTTCGCCGTGCCGCCGCCGGATACGTAGCTGTAGTACCCCTGGAAGAAGGTCAGCGTCGATCCGGTGAAGAATTGGCTGAGCACACCGGCATCGATCAGCGCCTGCAGATAGGCCTGGAGCTGCGCCAGCGTCAGTCCGGTATAGTTGGCCGGAATGCCGCCGCCCTGCAGGTAGACAAAATAAAGGTTCAGCGCCGAAACGTAGGAGGCATAGGCGGGCAGGCCGGTATAGGCGTTGGGTGAACCGCCGCCGCTGACGAAAGTGTAATAACTCGTCAGGAAGCTCGCCGTCTGGCCCGAGAACAGGCTGGAATAGACCCCGGCATTGATCAGCGCCTGCAAGTAAGCCTGCAGCTGCGCAGGGGTGAGCGCGGAGTAGGCGCTCGGCAGGCCGCCGTTCTGCAGATAGGTGTAATAGGCGCTCAGCGCCGACTGGTAGCTGACATAGACCGGCAGCTGGGCATAGCCGTTCGCCGACCCGCCATTGCCGAGATAGGTGAAATAGGCCGAGAGGAAGCTGGCATTGCCGCCAAGGTCGCTCAGCCGACCGGCCGCGATCAGGGCGTTGATATAGGTGCGCAATTGCTCAAGCGTCAGCGCCGAATAGTTCGACGGCAGGCCGCCGTTCGACAGATAGACGTAATAGGCGTTGAGCGCCGAAGTGAAGGCCGGATAGTCTGGTGGGACCGGCAGGCCGGCAAACAGGTTCGGGTTGTTACCGGCATTGATCCAGGCGAAATATTCGGTCCAGAAGCTGGCGAAATCGCCGAGATAGCGGCTCGTCGCTCCGGCATTCTGCAGCGCCAGCAGATAGGCCGAAATCTGCGCCTGCGTCAGCGTGGTATAGCCAGACGGCGTGCCGCCCTGCTTCAGGTAATCGTAATAGGCATTCAGCGCCGAGGTATAACCCGCGAAGATGTTGGCAGGCAGCTGGCCATAGCCGTCAATTGCCCCGCCGCCCTGCAGCCAGACCAGATAGCCGCTGAAGAAGCTGGCCTGGCTACCCAGCACCGTATCGAACAGGCCGGTGGCCTTCAGCGTTTCCAGATACTGGCGCAGTGCAGCCACATCTGCAGCCGTATAGCCCGAAGGCAGGCGGCCCTGCTGGAGGTAGATGAAGTAGAGGTTCAGCGAGGTGCGGTACTGGTCGGCAAAAGCCAACCCGCTCCCATTGGCCGTCAGGCTGTTCAGGTAAGCCGTCAGCAGCGCCTGGTTCTGCGCCGTCAGGTTCGCCAACAATCCGGCATCGCGCAGGAAGGTGAGGTAGGCGGTGATCGTCGTCTGGCTCGCCCCGGTAAAACCCGCAGGCGTGCCGCCACCACGGATATAGCTGAAATAGGCGGCAGTCAGATCGGTGTAGCGGACGAGGAACTGGTCAGCATTGCCGCCGCCCTGGATGAAGGCGAGGTAGGCATCGATCAGCACCTTGTTCTGGCCCGACAGCGATCCGAAACCAACTGTACGGCCCCGGAACGAAATGAAGCTGTTGATCTGGGCAAGGCTCGCGCCCCTGAACGAGCTGGGCAGGGCTCCGGCACGGATCAGATCGAGGTATTGCACCATGAACCCGGCATAGGCGCTCAGGAAATTGCCCTGCGCGCCGCCGCCCGAGAGGAACTGCAGATAGGTGCGGATGATGTCTGCCGCCGCGCCGTTGAACGGCACGCCGCCATAGGCACCGTTCAGCCGCGCCGCATAGGCGACCAGAAGGGCAAGGTCGCGGGCCGGGTAGGTTTCGATGCTCGGGTTGGCAGATGCAGCCTGCACCCGGCGCGCAGCAGCGACGATATCGCCCGAAGCGCCAGCCGCGGCAAGAGCATCGCCCAGAACCACCGGCACGCCGTTGTTCGCGGCGGCAGCGGCACTGGCCCGCTCGCCATCATGCGGGCCCATCGGCTCTACGGTGGAATTGGTGCCGTCACCCGTCGGCACGGCAACCGCGCCATTGGCGACGGCGCGCGAGAACCGTCCACCCAGACCATGCCACATCTGTCCGGCAGTGAACTGGCGCGGGGTTCCGGTGCCGAAGGTGATCGTCGCTGTGCCGGTCAGCACATGGCCGCGCGCTTCGTTGCGGCCGCCTTCGCGGGCATCGACCGAAAAGCTCGCCGCCGATCCGCGTCCCGCCACCCGGCCTTCGCCCTGATCGGCAAGGTGGACGACCACGGGCGCACCCTCGGTTCCGGCAACTGTCACCGTCCCGGCGAACAGATCGACCGAGCCATCGCTGCGGATCTGGAAACTGGCGCCAGCAACAAACGAGGCAACGCCGCCGCCCGAAAGCCGGATCTGGGTTACCCCAGATTGCTGGGTGACGCGCTCGCCGCTTTCGGCAGCGTGGCCAAGCGAGCTATCGCTGGCGAACAGGGTTTCGTGGGCCAGAGCGGGCGCGGCAAAGGCGAGCACCGAGGCAGTGATGAGCAGACGGGCAGCGGTCTTGCGTGAGGAAGTGCGGTTCATCGCAGGGTTCTCCGGAAACAGGGGATCAGAATTCGAGACGCAGACCGGCCGAAGCGGTCCAGCGATCGTGATCGTAGAGCGGGATATTGCTCCAGTTGCGGGTGTAGGTGGCCTTGGGCTGGACATAGAGATTGGGCAGGACCGCAATCTTCACGCCTGCCGAGATATCCAGCCGCGTCTCCTCGCGGTTCACCAGGAAAAGCGGATCGGGCGCGTCATATTTGGCATATTGCAGCGCCGCGCCGCCGGTGAGCGCGACGTGCTTCATCACCGGCACTTCCGCGCCGCCGCTCAGCCCGAAGAAGGTGTTGGAGTTGGTGTCGCCCGCCGGGTCGCGCGTTTCCTCGTGACCGCCCATCGCGCTCAGCGACCATGTCTTGGTCACGTAACCGACGCCGAGCGTGTAGCGGTTGGAGTCCTTCAGCGGATCGGTATCGTAATCGAACCGGTTCCACTGCGCCGAGAAGGACAGCGCCCGCCCGCCGGAAAGCCGGTGGGTGTACTGGCCGATCACGCCATAGGCCGTGCGGTAACCGGCGTGACCGAGCCAGAACTTCTGCACCTGCCCCGAAAGCGAGATCACATCCTGATTGGCGAAGCTGTGGGCAAAGCCGCCGGTGCCGGTCAGGCTGGCCTGATCGAAAGCCGACGATTTGAAATTGTCGCGCCAGTTGCCGAGCAGCGAGGCGAAGACCCGGTCCTGCCGGCCAACCCCGACCACGCCCGAAAGGCCTGATGACAGCTCGTAATAGTCATCCTCGGTCGCCCGCGCCGAAGCGCCGAGCGTTCCGGGCCCGAGCGCGGCGAACAGCGGGATGGTGATCGAGGCGAGGTCGGTGGCGGCATTGATGTTGCTGTCATGCCCGACATTGGCCTCGGCATAGCCCGAAACGTCCGAGCCGCCGCCCTTGATCTGCTTGTCGAACTGGCGAACGAAGCCGGTGAAGCGCTGGCGCACCGGATCAGGCAGGCTGGGATCATCGACTACGGTGGCGAACTGCGCGCGTGCCGTATCGATATCGCCCGCCATGGCATAGGCGCGGGCGAGCTCGGCGCGGGCCTGCGCGTGATTGGGCTGCACGGCCAGCACGCGCTGGAAGGCGATGATTGCCGCGCCAAAATGGCCCGAGTCTGCTGCCGCGACACCCAGCGCATAGTCAAAGGTCGGATCCCCTGCCTTGGCTGCTTCCTGCGCGGCCAGCGCCTGATACTGCGCCTCTGCATTTACCGGTGCCTGCTGCGCCTGTGCAGGCGTGGCGACACCAGCCAGCAAACAGGCCGTTACCCCCAAAGGCACGGCGGCATGGGCAAAAAGGTTTCGGACGATCATTCAAAGCCCCCATAATTCCAGACATTTGGCTATGGGTTCGATGGGGCAGGTCTCTTGTCATGTCCGCTGACAATAATTGTTAGTTCGGTGACAATTGCCGAAGGGGGACCGGATTACCCTTCACAAACGTATTCTGCGGCTCCGGCCCTTGCGGTCAGATCAGCACTTGCTAACCGCTGGTCACGCGAACAAGCTGCGCGCCTGCGGAGCGACCGGAGTGCAAATGCGATGAGCTTCAATGCCGATTGTCTGTTGCTGTTTGGCGCCACCGGCGATCTGGCGCAGCGCATGTTGCTGCCATCGCTCTGCGCGCTGGGTGCGGACAAGCTGATCTCGCCCGATCTCAAGATCGTCGGCACCGCGCGCCAGCCATTCGATGACGCCGGCTATCGCAATTTCGCCCGCGAGGCGCTGGAGAAATACCTGCCGCCGGAACGGCGCGGATCGATGGCGGAATTCCTCAATCGCCTGCACTACCAGCCGCTCGATGCCAACGACACCAGCCACTTCGTCGATCTTGCCGCCAAGGTGGGCACGCCGAAGGAAGGTCTGGCGATCTTTCTCTCGACCGCGCCGGGCCTGTTCGAGCCGACCATCGCCGGACTTTCGGCCAGCGGCCTGACCGGAGCTAATGTCCGCATCGGGCTTGAAAAGCCGCTCGGCACCGATCTGGAATCGAGCCGCCATATCAACGATGCCGTCGCCAGCGCCTTCAGCGAAGACCGTATCTTCCGCATCGATCACTACCTCGGCAAGGAAACCGTCCAGAACTTGCTGGCGCTGCGCTTCGCCAACATCCTGTTCGAGCCGCTGTGGAACGCCGCCCATATCGACAATGTCCAGATCACCGTCGCCGAGACGGTCGGCCTCGAAAACCGGGTCGGCTATTATGACGGGGCAGGCGCGCTGCGCGATATGGTGCAGAACCACATGCTGCAGCTGCTGGCGCTCGTCGCGATGGAGCCGCCCGCGAGCTATGACTCAACAGCGATCCGCGACGAGAAGGTCAAGGTGCTGCGCTGCCTGCGTTATGTCACGCCGGATGAAACCGTTACCGGTCAATACCGCAAGGGTGCGGTCGAGGGCCAGCCGGTGCCCGGTTATGATGACGAACTGGGCAAGGACAGCGACACCGAAACCTTCGTCGCGATCAAGGCGCACGTCGATAACTGGCGCTGGAAAGGCGTGCCCTTTTACCTGCGCACCGGCAAGCGCCTGCCCAAGCGGGTGACCGAGATCATCGTCAACTTCCGCCCGGTGCCGCACTCGATCTTTGCCAGCAAGGCAGCGAGCACCCGGCCCAACAGCCTGCTGATCGGCATTCAGCCCGAAGAGAACATCACGTTGCAACTGATGGCCAAGGTGCCGGGACTGGATCGCGACGGCATCCGCCTGCGCCCGGTGCCGCTCGACATCGCGATGAACGATGCCTTTGCCGGGCCGGTTAAGCGCATCGCCTATGAACGCCTGCTGCTCGATCTGATCGGCGGCGACCAGACCCTGTTCGTCCGCCGCGACGAGGTGGAAGCCCAATGGGACTGGATCGACGATATCCGCGCCGTCTGGGCCGAACACGGCGTGAAGCCCAAAGCCTATGCTGCGGGCAACTGGGGTCCATCTGCCGCCATCGCTTTGGCCGAACGCGACGGAGTGACCTGGCATGAGTAATGGACAGCATTGATGCAGCTCGTCGCCATCGACATCGGCGGAACGCACGCCCGCTTTGCCATCGCCACGATTGGCAATGACGGCGCGATTGCGCTCGGCGAGCCGGTAACGCTGCATACCAAGGACCACGCCTCGTTCCAGACCGCGTGGGAAGCCTTCACTGCATCGCAGGGCGGCACAGTCCCGCGCGCCTGCGCCATCGCTGTTGCCGGACCAGTTGGTGGTGAGGTGATCCGCTTTACCAACAACCCGTGGATCATCCGCCCGGCGCTGATCCCGGAAAAGCTGGGCGTCGATCGCTTCACCATGGTCAATGATTTCGGCGCGGTGGGCCATGCCGTGGCGCGTGCCAGCGATGCCGATTATCTGGCGCTGTGCGGCCCCGATCAGGCGCTTCCGGCATCGGGAACCCTGTCGATTGTCGGCCCCGGAACCGGGCTTGGCGTGGCCCATGTCTGGCGCGATGGTGCGGGCGGCTACCGCGTGCAGGCAACCGAAGGCGGGCATATCGACTTTGCCCCGCTCGATTCCATCGAAGACGCCATCCTCGCCCGCCTGCGCCAGCGCTATCGCCGGGTTTCGGTAGAGCGCGTAGTATCGGGCCCCGCGATCGTCGATATCTATGAAACGCGGGCCGTGATGGAGGGCAAGGCGATACAGCTTTCCGATGACCGGGCGATCTGGACGGCTGGCACCAGCGGCGAAGACAGCCTTGCCGCCGCCGCGATTGACCGCTTCTGCCTGTCGCTCGGCTCGGTCGCCGGGGACATTGCGCTGGCCCAGGGGGCAAGCGGCGTGGTGATCGCTGGCGGACTTGGCCTGCGTATCCGCGACAGCCTGCTGGCCTCCGGCTTCGCCCAGCGTTTCCGCGCCAAGGGCCGGTTCGAAAGCCTGATGGCCGCGCTGCCGGTCAAACTCATTACCCATCCGCAGCCGGGCCTGTTTGGTGCTGCTGCCGCCTTCGCACAGGAGCATACATCGTGAGCAGTCCAGAGGCCGTCATGCGGCTGGCACCCGTCATTCCGGTTCTGGTGATCGAGGATGTCGCCCATGCCGTGCCGATCGCGCAGGCTCTGGTGGCGGGCGGCCTGCCTGCGCTGGAAGTGACGCTGCGCACACCCTGCGCTCTCGATGTCATCCGCGCCATGAAGCAGGTTCCGGGGGCCGTGGTCGGCGCTGGCACCGTGCTGAACCCGCGTGAGCTTGATGCAGCGCTGGAAGCCGGGGCGGAGTTCATCGTATCGCCCGGCCTGACCCCGGCGCTGGGCAAGGCGGCAGTTGAAGCTGGCGTTCCGTTCCTGCCCGGCACGGCCAATGCCGGCGATATCATGCTCGGGCTCGACCTTGGCCTCACCCATTTCAAGTTCTTTCCGGCAGAAGCTTCAGGCGGCATTCCCGCGCTGAAAGCCATTGCCGGCCCCTTCGGAATGGCCAAGTTCTGCCCCACTGGCGGCATTACGTTGGCCACGGCACCAGACTGGCTCGCTGTCGGGCCTGTACTCTGTGTCGGTGGCAGCTGGATTGTGCCCAAAGGCGAACCTGATGTCTCGCAAATCGAGGCAAATGCCCGGGCGGCAGCAGCACTGAAGTAAACGTACGGGGAAAGAGGTCTGAACAGGCTACTCAAGCGAGGAGCGAGCGATGCATAGTGTCCAGGCCTTGGAAGAACGCCTTCAGGTGCTCCACTGGCGCACGACGGAGACGCCGCTGTTCAACCCGGTTTTCCAGCTGGGGCTGGAGCTCTCGCGCGAG
>CANFXW010000024.1 GCA_947451145.1 Sphingomonadaceae bacterium
CGATCCCCCGCTGGCGAATGCGGACTGACGCCGGGAAGGCAAGCGGACGGGGGAACCGGCGCTGGCATGGCCTGACACGACAGGCTTGGCTGGTGTGCCTGGATAGGCGAATGGCTGAAAAGCTGCACACCGGATGACTTAACAGGCTCGGCCCTGCGTGCGAGGCGGTTGCGGGGCGGGCTCGCGCTCTTGCCGCTGACCTGCGGGGCATACCCCGCTGTTTTGCAGCCGGAGATCGCCGGCCGCTCCTCACATCCCTGAATGCGTGGACGCTACCACATGGGGTTAGCGCCGGTTCCGAAGCGGGTGGAGGAAGCGAAGCGCTTTAACGCCACCCGAACCCGTCGCTGCATCAGTGGTTACTGATGGCGAGGTATATAACCGATATGGTTCGTTTTGTCAAGAGGTCTGCGGCGGAAGGGGTTCACGCAGAGAAGCCAGAAGGGGAAGGCTCTCAGCTATCCGCTATCATCGCGGTGAACTGGACCTCGCAGGTGACTTTGCCTTCGACCGAGGCCTTGCCCCAGAACTTGCAGACGCGGGCACGCTTCTGGATGAAGCCGGCATGGAGATCGAGCAGCACGCCGGGTTCAACCGGGCTGCGGAACTTGGCTTCCTCTATCGCCATGAAATAGACCAGTTTTCCGGTCCCGGCGAGGCCGAGCGTCTCGATCGCGAGGATCCCGGCGGCCTGCGCCAGTGCCTCGATCTGCAAGACGCCGGGCATAATCGGGCGGCCCGGGAAGTGGCCCTGAAAGAAGCCCTCGTTCATCGACACGGCTTTCACCGCGTGGATCTCGCCATCCGCCACCAGACTGACCACGCGGTCGACCAGCAGCATAGGATAGCGGTGGGGCAGCGCGGCGAGGATGCCGGTGATGTCCATCGACTTGGTCTCTGCAGTGGGTCCGTTTTCCTCTGTCATGATAGTCCCCCTTAGTCCAAAAAACCCGTCATCCTGAACTTGTTTCAGGATCCATTCCTCAGCCTACCCCGCCGATGCAGGAGTGTCGCAAACCCAGCGGTTAGCGTCTCTCCGGCGAAAACCGGGCTCTCGGCCAAATGGATCCTGAAACAAGTTCAGGATGACGAGATTAATAAGCTTGCGCCCAGTGTGAGAGAGACTCAGGTAGAATTGGAGCCTCTCACACTGGGCAAATCGATTAGCGGCCCGAAGGCTTCGGCGGGTTAGCGGCAGGCGCTGCGGCTGCCGGTGCGGTTGCGGCCGGCGCTGCGGCGGCAGGAGCCGGAGCCTGACCCTGCTGGGCAGCCTGCTGGGCGCGGGCCTGACGCACTTCAAGCGGTTCCCAGTTGGCGGGCGGCACGAGCTGTGCGGTCGGGATCAGGGCATTAAGCTCTGCCAGAATCGCGGCGTTGAGGTTATAGGCGCCGTTATTGATCGCCGTAACCGCCTGAGGGTTAAGGATAATCGAAATCCGATGCTTGGCCATTGCTGCCTTCACGGCGGCTTCCATCTTGGCCTCGACCTGTTCCTTCACATAGAGTTCGGAATAGACAACCGGCTTGGAAAGGGCGGCCAGTTCGTTCTTGGCGCTGTCCTGGAACTTCTGGATCGCGGCGCTCTGTGCGGCGAGGTCAGCCTGGTTGGGGCTCGGAGCGGCAGCATCCTTGTTGATCTTCTCGATCATCGGATTGAGCTGCGACTGCAGCACGGCAGCGCGGGCGGTGTAGGCATCAAGCTGAGCCTTGTAAGTGGTCGGGCGCTGCTGGCCGGCGGCGCGAACGGCGTCGGAATTGTCACGCACGGCATCGAAATCAGCAACGGCGAGACCCGCGACGATCTGGCCCGAATTTGCTCCGGCACCAGCGGCGGCAGCAGCAGGAGCCGCAGCGCGGCGCGCAGGGGCAGCCGAAGCTGAAGTGGCAGTGCCAAGCATAAGAGCGACGATCAGCGCCGCCTTGAAAGAAGTCTTCATCAGAATTGGGTTCCTACGTTGAATGTAAATGACTTGGTGGTGTCACCATCCTGCTTGAGCAGGGTCTTGGCGAAATCGATACGGAACGGCCCGAAAGGCGAATTCCAATTGAAGCCGATGCCGACAGAAATACGGGGCTTCCAGCTGTTGCCGAGGAAGGTTTCCTTGAAGGCAATCGTGTTGCCCAGCGCCGTAACCGAGTCACCCGCGCTGGTGCATGTGGCATCGAGAGCTGGTGCTGTCGCGCCCGTAACCGTCGTTGGCGTTCCGTTGCAGATAACCTGGTACTGGGGCAGGCCATCAGAGCCATGGCTCGGGATAAACAGCCTACCCGAGGGATTATCGATGATGCCATCGCCGTTCAGGTCGGCCGTATCGGTCAAAATTGGCGTCTTTCCGCCCCATACCGCACCGGCATCCATGAAGATCGACGGACGAATGCCCATTTCCTTCGCGCCGGAACCAAGCGGAATTTCCAGCTCCATCCGGGCGAGATAGTAGTACTTGCCGCCGACCGCATCGTCCTGCCAGGTCGTACGATCTGCGCTTACACCGCTGGCTTCGAGGAACGTTTGTCCTGTCGCGCAGTCTTTTGCAGCAGTCGCTGAATTGCGAACGGCCGCCGTAGTGACAGCTCCGGTCGAGTCGGTCACAGCTGGCGCAAAGCAGTAGCTCGAAGTCATGTTGCCGGGTGTATCAACGTATGACTTGCGCAGCACACGCGGGCCAACGCCGCGAATGTCAAAGCCGCGGATCTGCGGTTCGCCAAGGTAGAAGCGGTCGGTCAGGATGACATCGCCGCCGTTATTCAGGCCCTTGATGATGCCGCCTTCGCCGGTGACCGAGAAGATCCAGTTCTTGCCGAGGTTCCAGTACTTGCCGGCATTCGCGGTAAGGCGGGCATATTTGACCGATCCGCCGAGCCCGGCAAATTCCGCCGTGACCGAAACCATGTGGCCGTTGGTCGGGTGGACGCGGTTGTCGAGCTTGTCATAGACCCATGACAGGGCGAGGCTCGAGGTGGTGCGCTTGCCGATCGCCTCGCACAGATAGCGCCCGGCAATGTAGGGATCGCACGCAAACGTGCCCGGTGTTACCCGGTCGGTATAATAGGTGTTCTGGTCCAGCGTCACATTGTCGATATTGAAGGTATAACGCCCGATCAGGCTGGTGAACTCGGTCAGCGGCAGGCCGACGCGGGCCTGAAGGCCGGTGGTGGTCTGGCCATAGATCGTCTTGCGATCGGTGCCGGTGAAGTTGAAGTTGTTATAGTCGCGGCGATAGATGTCGCCACCGAACGACACGTTGCGATCGAACACATAGGGTTCGGTAAAGCTGATCTGCGCCGACTTGGAATAGCGCGAATAGCTGACACTGGTGCCCACCGTCTGTCCGCGACCACGGAAATTGCGCTGTTGCACCGAAGCCTGCAGGATGAAGCTTTCGATCGAGGAGAAGCCTGCGGACAGCTGCAATTCGCCGGTCGGCTTTTCTTCGACGTTGGCCTGCAACACCACGCGGTCCGGCGCGGAACCGGGGAGCTGTTTGACTTCAAACTTTTCCTGGAAATAGCCGAGCGAGTTGATGCGGTTGGTCGAACGCTTGACCTGCAGCGTGTTGAACGCATCGCCTTCTGCCAGACGGAACTCGCGGCGGATAACCTTGTCCTGCGTCAGCGTGTTGCCGTTGATGTCGACCTTTTCGACATAGACGCGCGGTGCCTCGGCGATCTGGAAGGTGATCCCCATCGAGAGATCGTCTTTGTTGCGATCATAGTTGGGCTGCACATCGGCGAAGGCATAGCCAAAGGTACCGGCGGTCTGGTTCAGGCGATCGATGGTGTCTTCCACCATCTTGGCATTGTACCAGTCGCCCTTTTTCATCGGCAGCTGCTTCGCCAGCTTTTCGCCATCGAAATCGCGCAGCTGGCTTTCCACCTTCACGTCGCCGAATTTGTAACGTTTACCTTCTTCGACCACATAGGTGATGATGAAGTCGTGCTTGTCAGGTGTCAGTTCGGCCATGGCCGAAACCACGCGGAAATCGGCATAGCCCTTGGTCAGATAGAACTGGCGCAGCTTCTGCTGGTCATAGGCAAGGCGATCAGGATCGTAGGTATCCTTGCTCGACATGAATCGCGTCAGGCGCGATTGCTTGGTCAGCATCGTGCCGCGGATTTCGCCGTCCGAAAACACTTCGTTACCCAGGATGTTGATCTGGCGGACCTTGCTCTTGGGCCCTTCGTTGATTTCGTAGACGATATCGACGCGGTTCTGGTCAAGCATGACCATCTTGGGCTCGACCGTCGCAGCGAAACGGCCCTGCCGCTTGTAAAGCTCAAGCACGCGCGAAACGTCGGCGCGCACTTTCGAGCGGGTGAAGATCTGGCGCGGGGCCAGCTTGATTTCCGGGGTAAGCTTTTCTTCCTTGATCCGCTTGTTGCCCTCAAAGATGATCCGGTTGATCACCGGGTTTTCCTTGATCTGGATAACCACGTTGCCCTGCCCGTCCTGGCGGACCTGCACGTCGGAAAACAGCTCGGTAGCGTAGAGATCCTTCAGCGCCTGGTCAGCCGCAGCCTGGGTGTAGACTTGCCCGGCGCGGATGCGGATGTAGGACAGGATCGTATCGCGCTCGAGACGCTGGGCGCCGACAACATCAAGGCTGCGAACGAAGACCGGAGCGGGTGCCTCGGCAACCGGCGCAGCGGCGGGCGCAGCAGGTGCTGTGGTGGCAGGCTGGGCTTGGGCCAAGGCGGCAACCGGCATTCCGGCGAGAACCGTTGTAGCCAGCAGCGCGGCAAGGCGCTGGCCCGAAACGGACGATCTGCGGCGGGTTTCTGCCTGGTTATTCATGGAGGTCATCGACGCGCCGTATCCTGATCAATTGTGGTCCGAAAAAAGGCGCGCTGGGGCAAACTGCCGCAGGCCCAATTCCCGTCGCTGCCCTCTGCCCGATCACTTGGCTTCGATCAAGCAATCTGTCAGCAAAAGCGTGGAGTTTCGTACAGTCCCTACCGGCCTAACGCCCCCATGGAAGGAGCGATGCCAGATCGTTTATTGTGACGAACAGCATAAGGGCGAGCACGAATGCGAGCCCGGTGCGGAACGCCCAGTCCTGACTGCGGGCACCCACGGGACGGCGGCGTATTGCCTCCGCAGCGTAGAATGCCAGGTGCCCACCGTCGAGGGTGGGGATTGGCAAGAGGTTGATGAATGCCAAGTTAATCGAGATGAAAGCCGCGAACTGAACGAAGTTCAGCCAGCCCAAAGAAAGCTGTTCGCCCGAGAATTTCGCGGTTTTGATCGGGCCGCCCAGTTCATCCAGCGAGCGCTCGCCCACGACGATCTGCTTGAGCCCCAGCCCCAGCATCCGCACGATTCCCCAGCACTGCTGGCCGCTGAGCGCGACCGCCTCGATCGGGCCAACCCGCTGGAATTCCAGCCGCGCCGAGCGGATGCCCAGCTGGCCAACGCGTGATCCGTTGCCGAACTTGTCCTTCTCGGTGAAATCGCGAAGCGTGATGCGCGAATCGAATTCGCGGCCCCCGCGCTGCACATGCAGCGAAACCGTCTTGCCCGGATAGGGGCGGACCATGTCGGAAATGTCGGCGAACTCGCTGACCTTCTGCCCGTCGATAGCCGTGATACGGTCGCCCGAGAGCAGGCCAGCCGCGGCCGCCGGGGAATTCGGGGCCATCTCGCCGATCACCGGCGGCGAAGTGACCTTGCCGTAAGCCATGAAGAAGGCGGCAAAAATCAGCACGGCGACGAGGATATTCGCCACCGGCCCCGCCGCCGCGATCAGGGCGCGCTGCCAGATTGCCTTGGCGGCGAAAGTATGGCTGCGCTCTTCCTCGCTCATCGCGGCGATCGCTTGTTCATCAGGCTCGCTTGTCGCATTGGCGTCGCCCGCGAACTGGACATAGCCGCCCATCGGGATCGCCGCGATCTGCCAGCGGGTGCCGCGTTTGTCGGTCCAGCCGCACAGCGCCTTGCCGAAGCCGACCGAGAACACATCAGACTTCACCCCGCACCACCGCGCGACGAAGTAATGGCCGAGCTCGTGAAGCACCACCAGCGGGCCGATCAGCAGGAAAAAGCCGAGCACCGACTGGATGAATGGCGGAAAATGGAACAAGTCAGAGTCTCTCCAAGAATTCACGCGGCTATCCGCCGCACGCTGGCTCCAAGAACAACGCGGCTATTCTCCGCGCTTCGGCATCGATCTCTATCACATCGCCCAGCGATTGGGGAGCAGTGGGGCTATAGCGCGCCATCGTTGCCTCAACCTGTTGCACGATACCGGTGAACGGCAGCTTACCGGCGAGGAAAGCCGCCACCGCCACTTCGTTCGCCGCGTTGAGCACCGCAGGCATGGCCCCGCCCGCCTCTGCCGCCTGGCGGGCGAGCTTGGTCGCGGGAAAACGCACCTCGTCGGGCGCGCGGAACGTCAGCTCGCCCAGCGCGGCGAGATCGAGCGGCGCGCAGGGCGTGTCCATCCGCGCAGGCCAGGCCAGCACCGAGGCAATCGGCACGCGCATGTCGGACGGGCCGAGCTGCGCCAGCGTGGAACCATCGCGGTATTCAACCATCGAGTGCACCACCGACTGCGGGTGGACGACGATCCGCAGCTTGTCGAGCCCGACCGGGAACAGGTGCCAGGCCTCGATCAGCTCCAGCCCCTTGTTGAACATCGTCGCAGAATCGACGCTGATCTTCGCGCCCATATCCCAGTTGGGGTGCTTCACCGCCTGCGCCGGTGTGGCAGCCGCCAGTTGCTCGGCCGACCAATCGAGGAACGGCCCGCCGCTCGCCGTCAGGGTGATCATGCGGACATGGGCGGGATCGTTGCCGGAGAGGCACTGGAAGATGGCGTTGTGCTCGCTGTCTACCGGCAGCAACGTTGTGCGACAGCGTGCAACAGCCTGCATCATCACATCGCCTGCAGAAACCAGCGCTTCCTTGTTGGCGAGAGCAACGGTCTTGCCCTGCTCGATCGCGGCCATTGTCGGGGCAAGGCCCGCGCAGCCGACGATTGCGGCGACGGTGACGTCCGCCGGACGGCTCGCCGCTTCGGTGAGAGCCGTCGCCCCGCCTGCTGTCGCTATATGCGACTGAAAGAGCAAGGATTGCAGAGCGGGAAGGCGACTCTCATCAGCAACAACCGCGATCTCGGCAGAAAGTTCCAAGGCCAGCGCCGCCAGTTCCTCGGCGTTGGAATTGGCCGTGAGCGCCACGACCTTCCACTGGTCGCGGTTACGCCGGATCAGATCGATGGTCGAGGCCCCGATTGAGCCGGTTGCGCCGAGGATGGAGATGGTGCGCATGGGTCAGGCCGGACTCGGCAGGAGTGAGCCGCCAGTGAGCAGCGTGCCGCCGACCACGACAAGCAGGATCACGCCAATAACGAAGAACACCGCAAGTAGACCATCGACCCGGTCAAACAGGCCGCCGTGGCCCGGAATAAGATGACCCGAATCCTTCACTCCTGCGCGGCGTTTCATCCAGCTTTCAAAGAAATCACCAGCCTGCGCCACCACAGCAATCACCGGGGCAATCGCGATATGGCCCGGATCACCGTGCGACAAGCCGCCGAGGAGCAATGCGGCGCCAACAATGCCTCCGCCCAATCCGGCCCATGTCTTGCTCGGGCTGATGGAAGGCGCGATCTTCGGCCCACCGATAGCTCTCCCAGCGAAATAGGCTCCGACATCCACCGCTATCACGGAACCGATCAGGACAAGGATGTGGCTGATCTCGGGCAAGCCGTTACGCAAACGATCCAGGACCAGAGCTGCCAGTCCGACATAAACGATACCCCCGGCATTCCACAGCCCGCGCTTTACCGGCGACGGCTCAAAACCAACCACCAGCCCGCGCCATTCCCACAGTACACCCAGCGCCACGACAGCGGCGAAGGCAGTCCAGACCCAACCGCCCAGCCACAGCGCCGTCCCCGCCACGGCGACCATGACCACGGCAGATAGCGTGCGAACGCCGAGGTCGCTCTTCTTTGGCTCACCGCCCGCCATAACGCCGCTCCCTTGTTGCGAAGTCTTCCAGCGCCTGAGCCAAATGCTCGGGCGTGAAGTCGGGCCACAGGGTATCGACAAACAGCATCTCGGCATAGGCCGCCTGCCACAGCAGGAAGTTTGACAGGCGCACCTCGCCCGACGTGCGGATCAGCAGATCGAGCGGCGGCATTCCGGCGGTGTCGAGTTCGGCGGCGATGGTCTCGGGGGTGATAGCCCCTTTCTCCGCCGCCTTGGTCGCCGCGCGGGCGATCTCGTCCTGCGAGCCATAGTTGAGCGCCACGGCCAGCGTAGTGCCGTCATTACCCGAGGTCCGCGCCAGAGCGCCTTCAATCAGTTTCACAAGATCAGCTGGAAAAGCTTTGTAATCACCGATAATTCTCAGCCGAACATTGTTCGCGGCGAATTCGTCGAGGTCGGCGATGATGAAGGCCTTCATCAGCCCCATCAGCGCGCCAATCTCTTCCTCGCTGCGCCGCCAGTTCTCGGTGGAGAAGGCATAGAGCGTCAGCGCTTCAAGCCCCAGATCCTTCGCCGCACGCACAACCTTGCGCACGGCCTCGACACCCTTCTTGTGGCCCATAGCACGCGGCAAGTGGCGCTTTTTCGCCCAGCGCCCGTTGCCGTCCATGATGATGGCGACGTGTTTGGCTTTAGTCATGGCGCCCCAGCCCGCTCGAGTGAGCCTGCCGCAGGATCACTTGCCCAGGATTTCCTGTTCCTTTTGCGCCGCGACAGCATCCAATTCCTTGATCACGTCGTCGGTCAGCTTCTGCACCTCGGTTTCGCCGCGCTTGCGATCGTCTTCCGAGATTTCCTTTTTGTTTTCATCGGCCTTCAGGTTGTCCATGCCATCACGGCGGACGTTGCGGACGGCGATGCGCGCCTTTTCGGCGTACTGGTGCGCAATCTTGCCCAGCTCCTTGCGGCGCTCTTCGGTCAAATCCGGAATCGGCAGACGCAAGGTATTGCCATCATTGATCGGGTTGAGCCCGAGGCCGGCCGAGCGGATCGCCTTTTCCACGGGGCCGATGTTCGACTTGTCCCAGACCTGCACGGTGAGCATTCGCGGTTCGGGCGCCGAGATCGTCGCCACCTGCGCGAGCGGCATCGGGCTGCCATAGACCGTCACCATGATCGGTTCGAGCAGCGCGGTGTTGGCGCGGCCGGTACGCAGACCGGAAAGATCGTGGCGTAGTGATTCGATAGCGCCCTTCATCCGGCGTTCGAGATCGGCCTTGTCAAATTTGGCCATGTTCAAGCTCCTTTGGAAACGATCGTCTGCGTGCCCGTTCCGGCGAGAACCTTGGCAAGATTGCCTTTCTCACGGATCGAAAAGACGACGATCGGAATGTTGTTATCGCGGCACAGGGCCACGGCGGATGCGTCCATTACCTTCAGGTTTTCCGCGAGAACAGTGTCATAATCTACTGTATCATAACGCTTTGCCTGAGGATTGGTCTTGGGATCACTGTCATAGATGCCATCAACGCTGGTGCCCTTGAACAGGGCATCGCACTGCATCTCTGCCGCGCGGAGCGCCGCGCCGCTGTCGGTGGTGAAATAGGGAGCACCAACCCCGGCGGCGAAGATCACCACCCGGTCTTTCTCCAGATGCCGCTCGGCACGACGGCGGATCACCGGCTCGCAGACCTGATCCATCTGCACGGCGGACTGCACCCGCGTGTGGACGCCGATCTGCTCCAGCGCGTTCTGCATGGCGAGCGCGTTCATCACCGTGGCGAGCATGCCCATGTAATCGGCCTGAGCGCGGTCCATGCCCTTGGCCGCCCCCGCCATGCCGCGAAAGATATTGCCGCCACCGATCACCAGGCAGACTTCCAGCCCGGTATCCTTCGCCGCCTTCACCTCGGCAGCAAGCGCAGCGACCGTTTCGGGATCGATGCCGAACTGCTGGCTGCCCATCAGCACCTCGCCCGAAAGCTTGATGAGGACGCGCTTGTATTTCGGTTTAGCCATGCGATGTAACATCCGGTTCGGCACCAGCGCCGGTTTGTGTGCGGCAGGCGTTACCGCCAAGCCGCGAATAGGTAAAGGGATTGGGGTGCTAAAGGGGTTGGCTAAGCGATTGCGGGCACGCAAGTGGAGAGTGGCTGCAGCGATCGTCTTGATGCTCTGCGCAAAGGCCACCTACGATACCCTGTCCGATCCGGTCATTCGCGAGACAACGGTGACCCTGCCCGGCTTGCCTGCCAATACCGCGCCGCTGCGCGTGCTACTGATGTCAGACCTGCACGTGGTCGGGCCGGAGATGCCGCCCGAGCGGCTGGCGCGGATTGTTCGCCAGATTAACGCCCTGCACCCCGATCTGGTGGTGATTGCCGGTGACTTCATTTCGGACCGCCTGCTGTCCACCCACACCTATAGCTACAAGGAAGCCGTAGCTCCGCTGGCGGCCCTGCGGGCGCGGCTGGGCGTGGTCGCCGCGCTGGGAAACCACGATCACTACCGCAGCGCCGCCCGGGCCGAGTTCGAATTGACGCGGGCGGGTGTGATGGTGCTCAACAACCGGGCCGTGCGCAAAGGTCCGCTAATTGTTGGCGGACTGGATGATTATGGCACCGGCTTCAGCAATTCCCCGGCGATGATGCGCACCGCGCCGCTGGGGGAAATTCCGCTGATTGTTGTCGGCCATAATCCCGACCTCTTTGCGCGGAGTACATTCGACGTGCCGCTGGTGCTGGCCGGGCATTTCCACTGCGGCCAGATCGGCTGGCCCTGGGGCGGAACCCCGGCGCACACCTCGGACTGGGATCACCGCTATGCTTGCGGTGAGGTGCATCAGGGTGAGCGGACAATGGTGGTTACTGGCGGGCTGGGTAATTCGATCCTGCCGTTCCGCCTGTTCGTACCGCCGGACATGTGGCTGATAACTGTAAAGCCCAAATGAAAACGGGGCCCGGACTTTCGCCCGGACCCCGCAATTTCATTGTGATCTAAAGGATCAGAGACCTGCAGCCGCAGCAACTTCTGCCGCGAAGTCGGTCACTTCCTTCTCGATGCCTTCGCCGAGCTGGAAGCGGACATAGTCCTTCAGCACGATCTTTGTGCCGGCAGCCTTGCCAGCGGCTTCGACGACCTGGGCGATCGGCGTCTTGTTATCCATGACGAAGACCTGGCTGAGCAGGGCGTTGTCCTTGGCGAACTTGGCCACCGCGCCATCGACCATCTTGGCCTGCACATCGGCGGGCTTGCCGCTTTCCGCAGCCTTTTCGGCAGCGATCTTGCGCTCGCGGGCGATCATCTCGGCATCGAGACCATCAGCGTTCAGCGCCATCGGGAAAGCCGCGGCGATGTGCATGGCGATCTGCTTGCCCAGCGGCTCGAGCACGTCGGCGCCGGCTTCGCTCTCGAGAGCAACCAGCACGCCGATCTTGCCGAGCATCGGCGCCGCAGCATTGTGCATGTAAGGCACGACCACGCCCGAAGAAACCGAAACGGTCTTCATGCGGCGAACCTGCTGGTTCTCGCCGATGGTGGCGACGTTGTTGGTCAGCTTGTCCTCGACAGTGCCGCCATCAGGATAGGCGGCAGCCTTGAGCGCCTCGACATCGTCAGACGACGCACCCAGAGCAACTTCGGTGGTCTTGCGGACGAAGTCCTGGAACTGCTCGTTCTTGGCAACGAAGTCGGTTTCGGAGTTCACTTCGACAGCGACGCCCTTGGTGCCCGAAACGGCAACGCCGACCAGACCTTCAGCCGCGGTACGGCTGCTCTTCTTGGCGACAGCAGCAAGGCCCTTGGCGCGCAGCAGATCGACAGCGGCTTCCATGTCGCCGCCGGTTTCGTCCATTGCCTTCTTGCAGTCCATCATGCCGGCGCCAGTGCGCTCGCGCAGGTTCTTCACGTCAGTGGCGGTATAGGCCATTGCGGATATCCTCTTGAATAGGTGTGTTGCGACCGGGCCCGTGGGCCCGGTACGCTACGGTTTGATGACGAAGCTCTCAGGCTTCGGCAGCGGGGGCTTCAGCAGCGGCTTCTGCCACTGCTTCCATCGAAGGTGCGGCTTCCACTTCGACAGCCGCTTCGACGATTGCTTCTTCAACGCCCGGATCTTCCATGGCGCCGAAATCGGCTCCCGAAGAAACGATGGCTTCGCGGCCGCCCTTCTTCGCAGCAGCAGCAAGCGCGTCGCAATAGAGGCGGATGGCGCGGCTGGCGTCGTCGTTCGCCGGGATCGGGAAAGCGATGCCGTGCGGATTGACGTTCGAATCGAGGATCGCAATGACCGGGATACCCAGAACGTTGGCTTCCTTGATCGCCAGCTCTTCCTTGTTGGCGTCGATCACGAACATCACGTCGGGCACGCCGCCCATGTCGCGGATGCCGCCGAGCGACAGCTCGAACTTGTCACGCTCGCGGGTGAGCTGAAGAACTTCCTTTTTGGTGAGACCGGTGGTGTCACCCGAAAGCTGCTCTTCGAGCGCCTTGAAGCGCTTGATCGAACCAGAGATGGTCTTCCAGTTGGTGAGCATGCCGCCCAGCCAGCGGTGGTTGACGAAGTGCTGGCCGCTGGCGCGGGCTGCGTCAGCGATCGGGCCCTGCGCCTGGCGCTTGGTGCCGACGAACAGAACCTTGCCGCCAGCCTGAACCGTGGCCGCAACGAATTCGAGCGCGCGGTTGAACAGCGGCACGGTCTGCGACAGGTCAAGGATGTGAACACCGTTGCGAGCGCCGAAGATGTACGGCTTCATCCGCGGGTTCCAGCGGTGGGTCTGGTGGCCGAAGTGTGCGCCGGCCTCGATCAATTGCTGCATTGAGACGGTAGGTGCCGCCATAGGTAATTCCTTTCCGGTTACAGCCCCAAAGGGCTCCTGGCGAGGTGCTGGAACCGTGCGGTAAGATCCCGCTGCGGCACCGGTGGTGTTGCACCCCGTGTGGATTTGTCTTCAGTTAGCCAGCGCCGGATTGACGCCGAATCTCTTTAGACCGGCGGGCCAATAGCCGCATTGATCGCAGATTGCCAGCGGTGATTCACATCGCCCCTCTGCCCCACGCGAAAAGAATCGCTTGACACGTTGGAACAAATCATGAACATTGTTCTCAACCGACGGATAACCGCCATTCATGAAAAGCGAATCGGCTGATTATCCACAGGCTGTGCACAGTGTTCCCACAAGGCGATCCACTGGCAACAGGTTTATTGGCCGGAATGTAAGAAGGACGTTGGATCATGGTTTCTGAAGCGCTCCAGTTCTCGCTCACTGCACTGTTCGTGCTGGCTGCCGTCACCTCTGTCGCAGCGATTGTCGGCACCTGGGCCTCAGTGCGCGATACGGTTTTCGCCCTGCGGAACGATTTGGCCCGCGCGGAATCATCGCGGACCTATCGCTACCGGATCACCACTTTTGAAACGCGCGTAGAGACGGCCAAGGTCACGCGCCTGCCGGTCAGGGCTCGCCCCGGTCTTTCTCAGTCAGGTCTTTTGTGGCCAGAGCTGCCGCTGCGCGCCGCCGCTTGACCCGCGAGTAGGACCACATCGCGTAAGGTATTGTCAGAAGGTAGACCACGCCGATCCCGACAAGGGTAAGCCACGGATCGTTGAGCAAGGCCGCACCGACCAGCCCGAGCAGGGCCAGCAGTTCCAGCCTGATGCTCCGGCGCGGACGCAAGGCCGACCAGCCCAGCGTTGCGACGCTGGAGATCAGCAAGAAGGCGATAAACAGCAGCCAGCCGCCAACGACGATCGGAGCACGAAATTCGGGCATGCCAGTCGCCATCCAGAGATAGAACGGCATGAAGACCAGCCCCGCCCCCATCGGCGCGGGAACGCCGGTCAGGAAGCCGGCAGATTTGTGCGGCTGATCCGCCGTATCGATCTGCGCGTTGAAGCGCGCCAGACGCAGCGCCATGCAGATCGCGAAGCCGAGGCTGGCGTACCAGCCGATCCGCGGCACTTCCTGCAGCGACCACATGAACAGGATCAGCGCAGGCGCCACGCCGAACGAGACATTGTCGGCAAGGCTATCGAGCTCTGCGCCAAAACGCGATTGCCCCTTGAGCATGCGGGCAACCCGCCCGTCTAGCCCATCGAGAATACCCGCCAGCATCACCGCCAGAACGGCCATCACCCACTGGTCGGCAATGGCAAAGCGAATGCCGGTCAGGCCAAAGCCCAGCGCCGCCGCCGTAATCGCGTTGGGAACCAGCGTGCGCAGGGTCAGCCCGCGCGGCAGACGAACCAGCCTCTCGCGCGCTTCGCCTTCGCCCTCGCCTTCGATCACTGCTGCACGCCCTCGATCATCGGCGCGTCGCCGATCCAGGCCAGCACCGTTTCACCGGCGACAACTTTTTGCCCCTTGAGCACAGCCGGTTCGGTTCCGGCGGGCAGGTAAACATCAACCCGACTGCCGAAACGGATCAGGCCAATGCGCTGCCCGGCAACAACGGTATCGCCTGCCTTGACGAACGGAATGATCCGGCGCGCCACAAGTCCCGCAATCTGGGTGAAGCCGATGCGGGTGCCATCAACACGCTCGATCAGGAAATGCTGGCGCTCGTTCTCTTCGCTCGCCTTGTCGAGATCGGCGTTGAGGAACTTGCCGGGGATATAGTTCACCCGCTTGACCGAACCGCTGATCGGCGCGCGGTTGATGTGCACATCGAACACCGACATGAAAATTGAAACCCGCGTTACCGGCGAATCGCCTAGCCCGGGAGCCCCACCAACCTCGGTGCTCAGCTCGGCGGGCGGCGGCATCTTCTGGATCAGGGTGACCAGCCCGTCAGCCGGGGCGACAATCAGCTTGTCGCCCTGCGGCGTCACCCGCACCGGATCGCGAAAGAAGGCAAGGATGCCAAGGACAAGCGCGCCCAGCGGCCAGGCCAGCAGGCTCCACCCGAGCACGCCGAAGATGGCCGTAGCCCCCGCCGCAATCAGCGCGAACTTGCGTCCCTCTGGGTGGACAGACGGCCAGCGCCACGATGCTTCACCGCGACCGCGGTTGTCAGTTATTTCTCCGGACATGGCGTGCATCTAGGGGCTTGTTGTTGCGGGGACAAGCCGGAGCGCAGATTCAGTCTGATTCCGCAGAAATCACTTGAAATAAATCGACGAGAGCCAAGGCTTTGGAAGAAACCCGAAGCCCGCAGGGCGAAGGGTGGTGGACAGGGCTGGATTCGAACCAGCGTACGCTCTCGCGGGCAGATTTACAGTCTGCTGCCATTAACCACTCGGCCACCTGTCCACACCAGCATGCTGGAGGCGGGGTACCCCGCAAATTGACTCCACGAACGGAGCCTTCCAGCCGAGAGGCGGGCCAATGGCGAAGCAGGGCTTGCCTGTCAATGGGGTGACGGGCATGAGCGAGAATGAATTTGAATGATCGGGTGTCGAATGAACAAGCGAATTGATGGTGGCGAACGCGATGGAAGCAAGCGCAAAGGCGCTCTGCGTGGCCGCGCAGGCCGCATGCAGGGCGGGCGCGGCAGCGGGCGCGCCTCTACAGGAGCGGTAAGGCTCTGGGGCCGCCATGCTGTTGAAGCGGCACTGATGAACCCCGAGCGAAACCACCGCAAACTGTGGGCCACACGCGAAGGCGTTGCCTCGCTGAACGGTGAACTGCCTGAGAACTTCAAGGTTGAATGGGCCCAGCCGCTCGATCTCGCCCGTCTGGTCGCCCGCGACGCGCCGCACCAAGGGCTGGTTCTCGAATGCGATGCGCTCGAAGATGTGTTCCTTGAAGAAGTGCTCCATGGCGACCCTGCCCGGCCGCTGGTGGTGCTCGATCAGGTGACCGACCCGCACAATGTCGGCGCAATCCTGCGCTCGGCCGCCGCGTTCAACGCCTGCGCGATCCTGACGCAAGACCGCCATGCTCCGCCCGAATCGGGTGTCGTCGCCAAGTCGGCCTCCGGCGCGCTGGAAATTGTCCCCTGGGTACGCGTGGTAAACCTGGCCCGCGCGCTCGAGGAAGTGGCAGAAGCCGGATACTGGCGGATCGGCCTTGCCGGAGAAGCCAAATCGACGCTGGCCGAAGCACTGCCCACCGGCCCGGTCGCGCTAGTGCTGGGCGCAGAGGGCGAAGGCATGCGCCACAACATTACCCAGCACTGCGATGCGCTCGCCCGGCTGCCGATCAGCGAGGCGATGGAAAGCCTGAACGTCTCCAATGCTGCCGCAATTGCGCTCTATGCAGTTGCCACGCGGAGTTAGTCCCCACACTGAGGAGAATTTGCCATGATCAAGCGGATTGGTGCTGCCGTCGTCGTTACGGCTTTGGCGGTTATGCTTTCAGCCTGCTTGCTCAGTCCCGGCAAATTCACCTCGTCGCTCGACATGCGCAGCGGCGGGCAGTTCAGCTTCACCTACAAGGGTGAGATCTATCTGCTCGCGCTGAGCAAGCTCGGTGAAATGGGGGCTGCCAGTAACAAGGGCGAAAGCAAGGTCTTCGCCCCGCTTCCCTGCTATGATGACGATGCCAAGGAACGCAAATGCACCACCGCAGAAGTCGCGGACCAGAAGAAGGAATGGCAGGACGAGCAAAAGGCCTCCGCTGACAAGGCCAAGAAGGATGCCGATATGGCCAAGACCTTCCTTGGCGGCATCGATCCTTCAGACCCCAAGGCGGCCGAGGAACTTGCCGCCCGCCTGCGCCGTCAGGCCGGTTTCCGCTCGGTAGTGTACAAGGGCGACGGCCTGTTCGATGTCGATTTCGCCATTGCCGGCCAGCTCGACCACGATTTCGTCTTCCCGACGATCGAGCGCTTCACCATGGCGAATGCTTTCGTCCAGCTCTCGCGTCGCAGCGATGGCACGGTGCGGGTTGATGCGCCGGGATTTGCGCCAAGCGCGGGCGGATCGCCGTTTACCCAGCTGATGCAGATGGGCGCGGCGATGGGTGCGAACGAGGCGACGGCCAAGGATGGCAAGGGCGGAGACAAGGCTATGCCCAAATTCCCCGTTCCCGACGGCCAGTTCACCCTGACCACCAACGGCACCATCCTCGCCAACAATACCGACGAGGGCCCGAAGTCCGATCCGCAAGGGCAGCGCCTGACATGGCAGGTCAATACCCGCGCAGCTGCGGCACCGATGGCGCTGGTGCGGCTGGGCAAGTAGCAGATACAAAAAAGCCGCACCCGAATGATCGGATGCGGCGTTTCTGTCCCGATTCCGGGTATTCCTGACGGGCCTGAGGCGTAAGGCCCGTCCCGCGAAGGAGCGTCTTAGTTGACGGCGTCCTTCAGGCCCTTGCCGGCCTTGAACTTCGGCTGGCTGCTGGCCTTGATCGACATGGCTTCACCGGTGCGCGGATTGCGGCCGGTCGATGCCTTGCGCTTGGCAACCGAGAAAGTGCCGAAGCCGACGAGGCGAACTTCGTCACCCTTCTTCAGAGCGCGGGTGATGGCATCGAATACGCCTTCTACAGCCTTGGTAGCATCGCTACGTGTCAGGCCGCTGGCGTCTGCAACTGCGCCGATCAATTCATTCTTGTTCATATCGGGAACCCCCTACCTTGTGTGGACAACTATGATTCTTTGAGCCGCCTCAAAGTGCCGGGAATTGAGCGGCTTTTGCGCGGGCTGTCAAAGCCGAAAACAGGCCGAAAGCACCGATTATCCCCGAAATTTCGCCATTTTGGACGCGATCTTCCTCTTGATCTTCGCCGCGCACGGAAACTTGCCACAGTGCGGCGTGATTCGCCGCATTGCAGCAAGAATCAGTGGGCTGTCGCCGATGGACCCGGAAGGGGGCCAACCGGCTGGCTGGCAAGGTCATCGGCCTCGGTCCATTCAACCGGTTCCAGCTTGGCAACCAGAGCCCGTGCCAGCACCTCGTCAACGTGGCTGACGGGAATGATTTCCAGCCCGTCTTTCA
This sequence comes from Sphingomonadaceae bacterium, assembly GCA_947451145.1. Classification (GTDB taxonomy): domain Bacteria; phylum Pseudomonadota; class Alphaproteobacteria; order Sphingomonadales; family Sphingomonadaceae; genus Novosphingobium. The sequence goes on from CANFXW010000024.1 coordinate 17,813, forward strand.
CGTTCGCCGGGATCTCCGCGAGGTCCTTGCGGTTCTCTTCGGGGATCAGCACGGTCTTGATGCCGCCGCGCAGCGCCGCGAGCAGTTTTTCCTTCAGCCCGCCAATCGCCAGCACCCGGCCGCGAAGGGTGACTTCGCCAGTCATGGCAATGTCAGCCCGCACCGGAATGCCGGTGAGCGTCGAGACCATTGCCGTAACCATGCCAACGCCGGCGCTCGGGCCGTCCTTTGGCACCGCACCTTCGGGCAAGTGGATGTGCAGGTCCTTGCGGTTGAACACCGATGGCTTGATGCCATAGGCAGGCGCGCGGGCCTTTACGAAGCTGAAGGCCATCTGCACGCCTTCGCTCATCACTTCGCCCAGCTTGCCGGTGGTCTTGACGCTGCCCTTGCCGGGTACGGTGACCGATTCAATGGTCAGCAGTTCGCCGCCCACTTCGGTCCAGGCGAGGCCGGTAACGGCACCAACCTGAGCCTCGTCGTCCGACATGCCGTGGCGATACTTCTGCACCCCGGCAAAGTCGGCGAGGTTTTCGGGAGTGATGGTGACGGTCTTGATCTTGCCTTCCAGGATCTGGCGCAGGCTCTTGCGGGCCAGACGCGCAATCTCGCGCTCGAGCGTGCGGACACCGGCTTCGCGGGTGTAATAGCGGATCAGATCGCGCAGGCCTTCCTCGGTCAGGGTGAACTCGCCCATCTTGAGGCCATGCGCAGCCACCTGCTTTTCGATCAGATGGCGCTGGGCGATCTCGACCTTTTCGTCCTCGGTATAGCCCTCAAGCCGGATGATCTCCATGCGGTCAAGCAGCGCCTGCGGCAGGTTCAGGCTGTTGGCCGTGCAGACAAACATCACGTCCGAAAGATCGAAATCGACCTCAAGGTAGTGGTCCTGGAACTTTGCGTTCTGTTCGGGGTCGAGCACTTCGAGCAGGGCCGAGGCCGGATCGCCGCGATAGTCCTGACCCAGCTTGTCGATCTCGTCGAGCAGGAACAGCGGGTTGCTGGTGCCGGCCTTTTTCAGGTTCGTCACGATCTTGCCTGGCAGCGAGCCGATATAGGTGCGCCGGTGGCCGCGGATTTCGGCCTCGTCACGCACGCCGCCCAGCGACTGGCGGATGAATTCGCGCCCCGTTGCCTTGGCAATCGACTTGCCGAGCGAGGTCTTGCCCACGCCCGGAGGGCCGACGAGGCACAGGATCGGCCCCTTCAGCTTGTTGGTCCGCGCCTGCACCGCGAGGTATTCGACGATGCGGTCCTTGACCTTTTCCAGCGCGTAGTGATCGGCATCGAGCACCTCTTGCGCCTTGGTAATGTCGCGCTTCAGCTTGCTCTTCTTGCCCCAGGGCAGGCCGAGCAGGACATCGAGGTAATTTCGGATAACCGTCGCCTCGGCGCTCATCGGCTGCATGGTCTTCAGCTTCTTGAGCTCGGCATTGGCCTTGGTCTTGGCTTCCTTCGAGAGCTTCAGTTGGTCGATCTTGGCCTGCAGTTCGGCAAGCTCGTTCGATTCATCGCCATCGCCGCCGCCCAGTTCGTTCTGGATCGCCTTGAGTTGTTCGTTGAGGTAGTATTCGCGCTGGGTCTTTTCCATCTGGCGCTTCACGCGGCCACGGATCTTGCGCTCTACCTGCAGCACGCCAAGCTCGCCTTCCATGAAGGACAGTGCCATTTCCATGCGCTTCAGCGGATCGGCTTCGGAGAGCATCGCCTGCTTGTCTGCCACCTTGGCGGCAATCTGCGCGGCAACGCCATCGGCCAACAGCCCGGCATCGACGATCTCGGCGAAATTGGCGCCAGCATCGGCCGAGAGCTTCTTGTTGAGCTTGGCATATTCGGTGAACTGGTCGACCACCGAACGCATCATCGCGGTGACCTCGCTGCCCGAAGCAGTAACCGGCTCAAGCTTTTCGACCTGTGCGATCAGGGTGCCGTTGTCTTCGCCAATGCGCTCCAGCCGGGCACGGTTCTGGCCTTCGACCAGTACGCGTACGGTGCCATCGGGCAGCTTCAGCAGCTGAAGCACCGTGGCAATCACGCCGAGATCATAGAGATCGTCAGCCTCCGGATCGTCGCAGCCGGGATCGAGCTGGGCGACGAGGAAGATGTCCTTGTCACCGGCCATGGCCGTTTCAAGCGCGGCAACCGATTTTTCGCGGCCGACGAACAGCGGCACAACCATGCCGGGAAACACGACAATATCGCGCAGGGGAAGCAGGGGGAGAAGCGTCATTTATCTATCCGTATCCATGCGGCCCGGCGTGATCAGCCGGGCCTTTGATGCAGGATATGGGATCGCCCCGAGCCTTGCGCAATGGGCTGCGTGCCAAGGTCTGTGGATGGCGGCTAGATTCCCGCACCACTGCGCATCAGCGAGAAAATCAGGCCGAGCAGCCCAATGCCAAATGCGGCTGCGCCTGCACCTTGCGAGGTCAGGCGTTTGATGCGGTTCTTCGAGAGGGGAACATAGATAAGTATCGCTAGCCCGCCAATCATGGCGAGAATGCTGAGTCTGATCATGGGCTTTACTCCGGTGGGAGCAGCAGTGTGGGCTGGCCTTGGTTTCAGTCAGGCCAAAGTATGTGGGCAACATTCGTGGTTAGCGGGTGGGAGAGGATAAATTGCCTTGTGAAGGCTAACCTATCTTGAGCCCCAATTCGGCCAGCAACTGCCCCGCCTGCTCGCGCGAAATCGTGGCCCCGCGAAACAGGGCGGCGTCATTCAGGCGGATGCCACCAAGGTCTGCCCCGCGCAGGTCGGCCTGTTCGAAGCGTGCACCGAAGACATTGGCATCGCGCAGGCTGCATTGCTCAAAGGCGGTGCCGCGAAAGTCACATTTTTGCAGATCGGCCTGACTGAAATCGAGGCGGTTCAGCGTTTGGTTGCGGAACGATTGCAGCGGCAGCTTGGCGCTGATCAACAAGGTTTCCTCAATCACGGCATCCATCAGCCGGGCATCGGTGAAGTCCGCCCCGGTGAGCTTGCAATTGACTATTCTGGCCGAGGACAGTTCGGCGCGGCGAAAGGCAGCGTTGTTGAAATCACAGGCGCTGAAGCCTGCTTCGCTGAGGTCTGCTCCGACGAAGAGGGCAAATGCTCCGCGGCAAGATTTCCAAATGGTCGATTCAAGCCGGGTGCCCTGAAAATTGGCCCGCCGGACACTGCAGCGCTCGAAAGTCCAGCCCGCCAGATCAATGCCGGAAAGATCGGCTTCCTCCAGATCGCAGTCGATCAGCTCCTGAGCGCCCGCCAGAGCAGTCACTTCGGCCCGGCCAAGGGTGCGTTCCCGCACGGCCTTGTCAGCGAACAGATCGTCCATTGCGGCGGGCGAAGCCTGGGCTCAGCCCATTCCCGGCAGCTTGAACCCGGGCGGCAGCCCCATCGAGCCCTGAATCCGCTCCATCTCTGCGCCAGAGGCCGCATCGGCCCTTACCCGCGCATCGTTAAACGCCGCGGCGACAAGGTCTTCGAGCATCTGCTTGTCGGCAGGAACCATCAGGCTGTCATCAATAGCAACGCCGACCACACGGCCCTTGGCGGTGCAGCGGATCTTGACCAGACCGCCACCGGAAACGCCCTCGACCATGATCTGTTCGAGCGTGTTCTGGGCTTCGGTCATCTGCTTCTGGATGGTCTCGGCAGCTTGCTGCGCGGCCTTGATCATCTCTTCCATCGACTTCATGCGTAACGGCTCCGGTTATTCTGGCCGCCGGAATGGGCAGGCCGTTCTTCTTCAACAAATTCTGCGCCCGGGAACACCGCGAGCGCCGCCGCGACCAGCGGCGAGGCGCGCGTTGCGGCTTTTTCGGCAGCCTTTACCGCTTCAGACAGTTCGCGAAGGCTGGGCATCGCCTCGCCCTCGGCGCGGCGCACTTCCCAGCGCTCGCCGGTGGCGCGCAGCAGGCCGTCGCGCACTTCGGCAGTGGGATCGCCGGGATAGCCCTCGGCCACGGCAAAGGTCAGTGACAGTGGTTTCAACTCGATCAGCCGCAGCCAATCGCGCATGATCTGCGCAATGCGGAGCTGGCCGGACTGATCGACCTTGTCACACAGCGCCGACCAATCGACCGAGACTGGAGCCGGTGCAGCAGCAGCCTGCGTAGGCGATGATGTAGTGCTGGCGGCAGGCGCGGCGATGGCCGTTTCCTGCAGGACCTTCATCAGGCTGCCCGGATCAGGCAAGTCTGCGGCGTGCATCACCCGCAGCAGCGCCATCTGCGCCGAAGCCAGCGGATCGGGCGCGGCGCGCACTTCATCATGGCCCTTGAGCAGCAACTGCCACAAGCGGTGGAGCTGACCGGGATTCAGCCGCTTGGCCCAATCGTCAATCGCCGCACGCTCCTCAGCCGAGATTGCATCGGCCCCGCTCTTGCCCACTTGCGCGACAGTCACGCGGTAAACGAGGTCCATCTGCGAACGCATCAGCGAGAGCGGCTCCACCCCCAGCGCGAACTGGGCATCGACCATATCGAGCAGGGTCGCCGAATCGCCAGCCAGCAGCGCGGCAAGCAATTTGCGCTGCGCCGATTTGTCGGCGAGGCCGAGCATGTCCTGCACCCGCTCGGGCGTGACCCGGCCCTCGCCGCCAAGATCGGCATGGGCAATCGCCTGATCGAGGATCGACAAACCATCGCGCACCGACCCTTCGGCAGCGGCAGCAATCATCGAAAGCGCTTCAAGATCAGCCTCTACACCTTCGGAATCACAGACTTTCCTGAAGTGATCCGCCAGCATTGGTGCCGGAATGCGGCGCAAGTCGAAACGCTGGCAGCGGGAGAGCACGGTGACCGGCAATTTATCGACTTCGGTGGTGGCGAAGAGGAACTTCACATGCGCAGGTGGTTCCTCAAGTGTTTTCAACAAAGCATTGAATGCATTACGAGACAGCATGTGAACTTCGTCGATGATATAGATCTTGTAGCGCGCCGAAACGGCGGAATAGCGCACTGCCTCGATGATCTCGCGCACGTCATCAACACCGGTGTGGCTGGCGGCGTCCATTTCGATCACGTCGATATGGCGGCCTTCAGCGATAGCGACGCAAGGCTCGCAGACGCCGCAGGGATCGATCGTCGGCCCGCCCTGCCCGTCCGGCCCCACACAGTTGAGCGCCTTGGCAATGAGCCGCGCGGTAGAAGTCTTTCCCACCCCGCGTACGCCGGTCATCAGGAAGGCATGGGCCAGTCGCTCGCGCCGGATCGCATTGGCCAAGGTCTGGACCATGGCATCCTGCCCGATCAGCTCGGCAAACGTCTGCGGGCGATACTTGCGCGCCAGGACGCGGTAGGGCTGGACGGTGTGCGACGGCGCGGCAGCCGGTGGCGGTGGAGGCGCGGCCACTGGTGCAGGATCGCCGAACATCGAATTCTGGCCCGCAGCCTCTAACTCGGCAGCAGTCGGCGCGGCTTCCGCTTCGGGCTCTTCGCCAAAGATGTCGGGGGAATCATCCATCAAGAGATGATTAGGCGCTCAACGCCGGTTTGTCAGCATCAGCCTGTGGAGAGAAAACACAACACTCGGGCTGGTGCCGTATCCGCCGTGAGGCGGACAAAGGAGCCGGCCGACCCGCCGCAACCCGTTGTGGCTGCTTCCTTCCGGACCTGACCAGGTTGGCGGACGCAAGCGTCCGACCGACTCCCGGCGGCGCATATGGCGGGGGATGGGAGATTTGGCAAGAGTGCGATGGTCGTCCCGGGCTTGATCCGGCACCGGCGGCCACGAAGCGCAAGGTTGCCAGCGGTCCCGGATCAAGCCCGGGACGGCGCCTAGCGAAAATTATCCGCGTAGGTCTGCAGCTTCAGGCGGCGCGGCGGAGTGGCGTGGACCACGGCAGCGATTCCGTGCTTGTCGGCATAGGCCTGCGCTTCTGCCTGTGAAGCAAACTTGAGCGTTACCTGCGCCTGCGTATCGCCGGAACCCGCCCAACCCATCAGCGGATCGGCGCGCTTGGCTTCGGCCGGATCGAAATCGAGCAGCCATTGATCGGTCAGCGCCTTGCCTGACTGCATGGCGTTTTTCGGGCGTTGATAGATGCGTGCGGACATGGATTTTGCAGTGCGTCGAATCGCGCCGAGAATCAAGTCCGGTTGAACGCGTTCTTCGTCTTCAGGCTCGGCGCCTCGTTCCACGGTTCGTCCGGCCAGCGGTGCTTGGGGTAGCGGCCTTTCATGTCCTTCACCACATCGCGCCACGATCCGCGCCAGAAACCCGGCAGATCGCGCGTGGTCTGGATCGGCTTGCCGCCGGGCGAGGTCAGCTTGAGCAGCAGCGGCTGCGCGGGCTGACCATAGGTGGGGTGCCGGTCAAGCCCGAACAGCGCCTGCACCCGCAGCTCGACACTCGGGCCACCGGGATCGGCATAGTCGATGGCGTGGCTGGTCCCGGCGGGGCTGGTAAACTGCGGCGGGGCAAGCCGGTCGAGCGTCTGGCGCTCGGCATAATCGAGCCGGTTCAGCAGGGCATTATGCAGCGCGCCTTTGTCCAGCGCATCGAGCCGCCGTCCGAGCAGAGGCAGCAGCCAGTCGGCCACGTCGGAGCGCAGGACTTCGTCTGAAAGAGCCGCAAGCCCGGCATGGGCCGCGCGGGTGAGCAGGGCTTGGCTGGCATCGGAAAGCGGCAACAGGCCCAGCCCCTCCTCCGCCACCTTGGCGGCGAGGAATTCGGCGATAGCCTTGGTATCGGGCGCGGTGTCCGGCCCGGTCGCCAGCACGATCGCGCCCATCCGCTGTTCGAGCAGAGCCTCCACACGGCGTTCGGATGCGATCCATTTCAGCGTGGTGCGCCGCGCGATCCGGTGACCCAGCCAGCGCTGCACCTCTGCTTCGGTGAGCGCGATAGCCGCCGTGATGCGAGCGCCCTTGGCCTCGCCCTGCGCCTCACCCACGGCCAGCCATTCCGCACGAATCAACGAGCTTGTGGGATCGAGCCGCAGCCCTCTGCCCCCGGCGGTCAGCCACTGCTCGCCGGAGGGATCTCGGCGGCGGGCGAGCATGTCGGGAAAACCTTGGGCAAGGAGCGCGCCGAGAGGGGGAGTCAGTCCAAGGGCTTCGACAGGCTCAGCCTGAGCGGGTATTGGTTTTGAATTCGGCAATAACGCCCGCTCAGCCTGAGCTTGTCGAAGGCCGCGCGCCCAACCACCCGCCAGTTTCCGCGATGCCTCTGCCCGCGCCGAGCGGTCACCGCGCCAGCGGTCCAGCCGCAGGGCGAGGTCTTCGCCGCGCCCGCCAAGACCACGCTCCTGCAGCAGCAGGGCAAGTTGGGCCGCTTCCTCTTCTGCGCCTGTCTGCGCCGCGCTGATCAGCATGTGCGCGAGGCGCGGTTCAAGCGGCAGCGCGGCCATGGCGCGGCCGTGCGGGGTGATCCGCCCTTCCCCGTCGAGCGCGCCAAGCTCGGCTAGCAGAGCCCGCGCTGCTGCCATGGCTGGCGCAGGCGGAGCGTCGATCCACGCCATCCCACCAACATCGCCCGCGCCCCATTGTGCGAGGGTCAGAGCCAGCGGCGCAAGGTCAGACACCAGCATTTCCGGCGGATCAAACGGCGCGCGACCTGCATGCGAGGCCTCTTCCCACAAGCGGTAGGCCACCCCCGGCCCCTGCCGCGCTGCACGGCCCGCGCGCTGCGCTGCAGCCGCCTGACTGGCACGATGGGTGACGAGCCGGGTCACACCCGCCGCCTTGTCAAACTCCGCCCGCCGCGACAGGCCGGCATCGACCACCACCGAAACGCCTTCCAGCGTTAGTGAAGTCTCAGCGATGGCAGTAGCCAGCACGATCCGGCGGCGGCCTTCGGCATCGCGGCGAATGGCAGCGCGCTGGGCGGCGGGTTCGCATTGGCCGTGGAGCGGCAGGACAAGGGCATCGGGCAGGCGCTCGGCCAGCCGCTCGCGGGTCCGCTCGATCTCGCCGACGCCGGGCAGGAAGGCGAGAATATCGCCGGTCTGCTCGCGCCATGCCGTCAGCACGGCCGAGGCCATGGCGTCATCGATCCTGAGTTCAGGGCGGGCCCCCAGCCAACGGATCGCCAGCGGGTGCGCCTTGCCCTCGCTCTCGACCACCGGAGCGTCGCCCAACAGCGCGGCAAAGCGCGCGCCGTCGATGGTGGCGGACATCACCATAAGCCGCAGATCATCGCGCAGAACTTGCGCCGTCTCCACCGCCAGCGCGAGGCCGAGGTCGGAATCGAGGTGGCGTTCGTGTGCTTCGTCGAACAGCACGGCGGAGATGCCCGACAGCTCGGGGTCTTTGAGGATGGAGGAGACGAAGATCGCCTCAGTCATCACCAGAATGCGGGTCTTGCCAGAGCGTTTGCTGTCCAAGCGGGTGAGATAACCGACGGTTTCGCCAGCCTTCTCGCCCAGCTGCTCAGCCATCCGCTCGGCCGCAGCGCGCGCGGCGACGCGGCGGGGGGATAGGACGACGACCGTGCCCTTGCACCAGCTTTCGGCCAGCAGCGCCGGAGCAACCGCCGTTGTCTTGCCCGCTCCCGGCGGAGCGATCAGCACAGCCCCCTGCCCCTCGCGCAGCGCGGAGAGCAGGTCTGGCAGGACAGAATGGATCGGGAGTTGGCTCACTCCGGCGCGATTATCCGAACCGGGCAGGATTGGCTACAAGCACCAGCGGGCCAGATGCACGATCGGGGCCAGAGGACAGTCAGGCCGCGCTGAAGACCAATTCGCGCGACCTGACTGCGTTAACGCAGAATATTCTTTGCCCCCACTGCGCCGTGGATCAGGCTGCGTCGGGTAATTCGCAGTTCTCCCGATCCGGTTCTTCGTTATCGCATCGCCGCTTCTGCTGCTTGCTTGAGCATAGAAATGGCTACCCACTCAGGTCTGGATCACAACGTCTTGGAATCAGTGGATCACTTCCGACGGCTCGCCGCTGCGACGGTGGGTATCGCGATCATGCTGCAACCATTTGATGCGGAGGCCTGGAACGCCATCGCGCTCCAGCTTGCGCTGCCAACCGCAGAATTCTTCGAGCGAGAGACCATAACGCTCGAGAGCATCATCAATCGTCATAACACCGTTCTCAACGGCCTTGACGACCTCGGCCTTGCGGCTGGCTATCCAACGCGTGGTATTTGCCGGCGGCAATCTATCTGGGCTGGGAATGAGGTGTGGCTTACCCACGATGTGGGTGGGACGGGAGTTGGTTTGTTCGATCATTTGCTCGGACTTTCGACTAGAGTCTGTGGGTCCCCCTGAGCAATTCCGGTTGTCGGGCCTCGTGGTAAAGATGTTCTAAACTATGTCCTCGGCCCGGCGCGCATAGTGAACCGGTTTCGGCGAGTTGCCGCTGCGGGGCGACGGAGCGTGGCGGTGCCAAATCGGCGGGCCAATGTCATCGCGCCTCGCCGCGTACGAAGTCAAAATGTATCCGCACCCAGGCACCGACTTGCGCCTTGCCATCAATGCGCGGCGGAATGACGCGGAACTGCCATGCGGCCTGCCTGAGAGACCGGGCAAGCCCCGATCCGGGCGGGGATTCGCCGAGCGACTGGCAATTGTCGACGTGATAGTTTTCGATCGTCCGGCAGGCGATTTCGGCCCATTTCGCCCCGGCACTCTGCTCGGTCATGTAACCGGAAAGCTCGGCGCTGGTCGGTTCGCGATACCACTCAGCCTTGTACAGCGTCTGCCCCTGCGGCCCCTCGCCCGGGCCATAGGTCGCCGATGAATTGCCGCGCGAATTGCCCGAACCGCCCTTGCCCAGCTTGGCCAGATCAAAGGAGGCCAGGTCATTGTTCGCCGCTGGCACCGGGGCAGCAGGGGGCGCTGTCGGGTTCGGGATCACCAGCTTAGGCGGGACCATTGGCGGGAGATTGGGGTTTGTCTCCAGCGGTTTGACCGGCGTGGGTTTCTGCTTTGCCTTTTGCTCGCCTTTTGATGACGAACCGGCGGCGGGCATGGTGATCGACGTCAGTCGCTCGACAAGCTTGTCCGGCCTCAGGTTAACCCAGCCCATGCTGATGATCACCAGCGCGAACAGCGCCAGCATGGCGAAGGAAAGGATGGCCGCCACGGCTCTGTCGCGCGGGGTCGATTGACCGCGATAGGCTCTTGAGGGGAAGGCAGGCTCGGGCAACACCGCTGCGCGGTTAGAGGCCAATCACTGCACAAGCAATGAATGGAATTGTCTCAAACTGTAAGCATTGCCAGCGCTTCGGCGCCCAGACCGAAACCGAGCTCGTCCGCCATCCGTTTGCGCAGGTGGCGGACCAGCACGGCGCGGGTGTGGCGCAGCATCCGCGCGGGGTTCTGCGCCAGACGCGTCGCCAGTTCGCGGGCGCGGGGCATCAGCTGATCAAGCGGCAGGACTTCGGCCACGACGCCCAGCCGCTGCGCCTCGGCGGCGCTGATCTGTTCGCCGGTCAGAAGGAAATAGCGCCCACGGTTTGGCCCGAGCAGCATCGGCCAGACAGTGTGCACGCCATCACCCGGCACTACGCCGTTCGGCACATGGGCAAGGTCGGCGAACACCGCATGGTCGGCAGCCAGGACGATATCGGAAAGCACCGCCAGCTCGGCATGGATCGTCGCCGGGCCGTTGACCGCACCGATCACCGGCACCGGAATTGCCAGCAGGTTTTCGAGCAGCGCCTGCCCTTCTTCCAGTATCCGCTCCCACATCGCGGCCAAGCTGGTTTCGTGGGGCCCTTCCTCATCGTCGCGCTGGTGGCAGAAGGCCTCTCCAGTGCCGGTGATGATTACCACCTTGTTATCGCGATCCCGCGCAATATCGGCAAAGCACTGACCCAATTCCGCATGAAGACTGCGCGTTGAAGTGCCCCACTTCGCCTCCCCGCCGCGAGTGTGCATGACGAGTTCCAGCACGCCCGCATCAGAGCGCCACAGGCGGATGGTGTTGTATTTGAACTGGTAATCGCTGAACTGCATCGGGCCTCTCCTGTTGCCGGGAGGCTAGCAGATCAGAAGCGCCGCGAAACCGCGAATTCGGCGGCCTCGGCCATGGCGGCGCGGGCCGGGCCAGCCGGGAACCCGGCAATCGCATCAATCGCGCGCTGGGCGAACATGCGGGCGCGTTCGCGGGTGGCGGAGACGGTATCGTGCCGGGCGATCAGCGCCTTGGCGTGCTCAAGGTCTTCGGCATCGTTGCGGAAACCGGCGATGGCGTCTTCCCAGAAGCGGCGCTCTTCGGCGCTGCCGCGCGCATAGGCGAGGATCACCGGCAGGGTCATCTTGCCTTCGCGGAAATCGTCGCCCTGGCCTTTGCCCATTTCGGCGGCTTCGGAATCATAGTCGATGGCATCGTCGACCAGCTGGAAGGCAATGCCGAGATTGCGGCCATAGGAATCGAGCGCCAGTTCCTCCGCCTCGCCCTTTTCGGCGACCACGGCGGCGATGCGCGTGGCGGCGGCGAACAGCGCAGCGGTTTTCGCGCCGATGATCGACAGGTAGCGTTCCTCGCTGGTTTCAACCCGGCGCGCGGCGGTGAGCTGGTCCACCTCGCCCTCGGCGATCACCGAGCTGGCTTTGGAGAGGATCTTCAGCACCTTCAGGCTGCCGTCTTCCACCATCAGCTCGAAAGCGCGGGTGAACAGGAAATCGCCGACCAGCACGGTGGCCGGATTGCCGAAAACGATATTCGCGGTTTCCTTGCCGCGACGCAGATCCGAGCCATCGACAACATCATCGTGCAGCAGCGTCGCGGTGTGAATGAACTCCACCGCCGCTGCCAGCAGGTGATGCCGTGTGCCGTGGTAATCGCACAGCGCCGCGCCCGCGACGGTGAGCATCGGCCGCATCCGCTTGCCGCCGCCCGCGATCAGGTGGCCAGCCAGCGAAGGGATCAACGGAATTTCGCTCTGCATCCGGTCAAGGATGATCGCGTTGACCGCATTCATCCCCGGCGCGGTGAGCGCAAGAATAGGTCCGAGCGAAGGCTCGGCAGGGCGAGGACGCAGGGGGATTACTTCGGCAGTCATCGTTTTTGGGCCTTGGCGCGCCATATGCGAGAGCGCAAGTGCAAAGCAGGCCTTGGCGCTTCACATTTTCTCATGCTAGCGGGAGGGCGATGTCTGAAACCGCACCCGATCCCGTATTGGCCTCGTTCCGCGCCTCCATCGATAACATCGATGCCGCGCTGATCCACATGCTCGCCGAGCGTTTCCGCATCACCAAGGCGGTGGGTGCGTACAAAGCGGAGAAAGCGCTGCCCGCCAGCGACCCGGGCCGTGAAGAACGCCAGATCGCGCGGTTGCGCAAGCTGGCGACGGATGCCCAGCTCGATCCCGATTTTGGCGAGAAGTTCATCCGCTTTGTGATCGATGAGGTGATTCGCCATCACGAGAAGGCGAAGAACGGGGGTTAGGTTGAGGTTGCGAAGCAGTTCAAATCTTCAACACCTCGGCGAACTCTCGCACTGAAACAATTCTGGTCGCGCCGTGTTTGCCCATGACCAGAAGATCGGCCTTGTCCCCTGTCACGACATAATCGGCGCTGGAGGCCTGCGCCATTGCCAGCAGATAATTGTCCATGGGGTCGCGGCACAGATCGACCGGCGGCAACTTTTCAAGCCATTCTGCAGCCTTGCGAAGATCTTTCACCACGCTGCCAACCACATGACTTTGAACAAGCGATTTCAGCTTCGGATAGCGGCTGACACGCTTCAACTCCTCGATATGCTGTTCGCAGGTCACCAGATCATATCGCCCATCTACCCAATGCCACAGCACCGCGCCCGGCAATGATCTGGGTGCAATCAAGGCACTGATGATGACGTTTGTGTCGAGGACAATCCGCACTCTGGATCAGCTTTTCCGTGCCCAATCCACTGCCTCTTGGGCCAGCGCAAGCCGCGCCTCCTCAGACATGTCACCGAAGCTGGAGCTGAAATCCAGCCATGATTGGGCAAACAACTGGCGATTAACCGCATCTTTTACGTAACGCGAGAGATCACCCTTCTTCATACCCCGCTCAGCAAGACGCATGCGGACGCTTCTGTCGGTTTCTTTATCGACAACGATGGTCCAGCGCGTGCTTTCGTCACCCATCACACTTCTCCGCTTATGCACATAAACACATATCAGCTTATGCGCATGAGCACAATCAGCCCCCCACCCTGGGCAACTTCAGCTTCACCAGCAGCCCGCCCAGATCCTCGCTCTCGGCCAGTTCCACCGAGCCGCCATAAATCTCGGCGACATCGCGAACGATGGCGAGGCCGAGGCCTGTTCCGGGTTTGCCGGTATCCAGCCGCGCGCCGCGGTCGAAGATGCGGGTGCGTTCCTCTTCGGGAATGCCCATGCCGTCGTCTTCAACCCAGACTTCGCACGTGGTCTTGTCGTCGGGCACGGCATCCATCGTCACGAAAACCGAACCGCCGCCATATTTGGCCGCATTTTCGATCAGGTTGCCGAGTATCTCGTCAAGGTCCTGCTTTTCCATCGCCACGTTTGCATCGCGGTTGCCGTCGAGATCGAATCGGGTGTTTTCATAGAGCCTGGTGACGGCGCGCAGCACGGCCTCGACGCTCTCCTCCACTGAAGCACGCGATTGCCCCACCGCGCGGCGGCCCACGGCGCGGGCGCGGGCGAGGTGGTGGTCGACTTGGCGGCGCATCACCGCAGCCTCGCGGATCACCGTTTCGGGCAAGTCTGCGGCATGAGCCGTGGCGGCGTTCATCACCACGGTAAGCGGGGTTTTCAACGCGTGGGCAAGGTTGCCGGCGTGGGTTCGCGCCTCTTCGGCCTGCCGCTCGGTGTGGGCGAGCAGGGCGTTCAGTTCCTCCACCAGCGGTTGCACTTCGAGCGGCAGGGGATCGGTCACGCGGTTGGTGCCGGTGGTCCGCAGCCGCTTGATCGCCATCCGCACGCGGCGCAGCGGGCCGAGGCCGTACCACGTCTGGAACACCGCCATCAGGAACAGGCCGAGGCCCAGAACGAGGAAGCTCCATGCCAGGATCAGGCGGATCCGCTTTATCTGGCCATCAATCTCGCTGCGATCCTGCGCGACGACGAACCACCATTTGGTCTGGCTGCCGGGCAAGCGCACCGAGCGTTCCATGATCCGCAGGCTCTCATTGCCCCGTTGCACCGAATCATAGGCGTGGGGTTCGTTGTCGGTGTGATCGGCGTGGATCAGCAGGCTGTGATCCCACAGCGATCGGCTGGGATAGTCCTCATGCCCCTCACCGCTGACCTGCCAATAGAGACCGGAATTGGGCTCCAGAAAGCGTTGGTCCCCAAGCGGCCGGTTGAAATAGATGTCGCCCGCCGGATCAAGCTCTGCCGATGTGACCATGGCGTTGAGCATGTAGGATAGCTGGTCATCAAAATTGCGCTCGACCAGCCGCGTCAGCGTTTGGTTGAGCGCGAGCCCGCCGAGCAGCAACAGCACGGTGATCCAGCCCGCCGCGATGAACATCATGCGGCGGCCCAGTGAACCCGTGTGGGGGGAGCCGGTGCGGGCAGCAACCGGCTTTGAGCCTACCGGTTCAGCGGCTCCGTCTTGCTGGCCTGCCGCTTTCGCCAAGGCTCACTCAGCCCCGCCCCGGCCCTGCGGGATCATCAAGGCTGTAGCCCAGCCCGCGGATCGTGGTGATCACATCGGCGCCCAGCTTCTTGCGGATGCGGGTGACGAAGACTTCGATCGTATTCGAATCGCGGTCGAAATCCTGATCATAGATATGCTCGATCAGCTCGGTGCGGCTGACGACCTTACCCTTGTGGTGGAGCAGGTAGGACAGCAGCTTGTATTCCTGCGCGGTCAACTTCACCGGCTCGCCGTTCAGCGTGACCCGGCCCGAGCGGGTATCCAGCCGCACGTCACCTGCGGTCAGTTCGCTCGACGAATTGCCCGAAGCGCGGCGGATCAGCGCGCGCAGGCGGGCGATCAGTTCCTCGGTCTGAAACGGCTTGGCGAGGTAATCATCGGCCCCGGCATCAAGCCCGGCCACCTTGTCAGACCACGAATCGCGCGCGGTGAGCACCAGCACGGGGAATTTACGGCCCTCTTTGCGCCACATGCCCAGCACGGTCAGCCCGTCAATCTCGGGCAGGCCGAGATCGAGGATGACCGCGTCGTATTCCTCGGTGCTGCCCATGAAGTGCCCGTCTTCACCATCGACCGAAAGATCAACGGCATAGCCGGTCTGCTCCAGTGTGGATTTCAGCTGTTTGCCAAGGGTTGGTTCGTCCTCGACGATCAGGATACGCATCGTCAGTTCCCTGTTTTTGGGTGTTGTGGAAAATCAATGCGGCGAAAGGGCATTTGCGTCAATGCCGGGCAATGATCTGCCGTGTTCGCGCATCGACATCGATGTAGTAGACCTGCCCGTTGCGGATGAAGCGCAGACGATAGACCTTGGCGCTCTCGTCATAGCCGGACCCGAGATATTCCATACCCTGCGCCGACATATCAGGTACCACATGGTTTTCGATATCGGAAAGCGTGTGAACATTGCCTGCGCGCAATTCCTTGCGCACCTGCTCCTGCTCGTCGCCCGGCTTGGCGTGGGCCAAGGGCGCAACGAAGTTTGCGGCAATCAGGGAAAGGGTGGTGGCAAGGCGGATCATGTTGGTTTCGTGTCTATATTGTTTGGCTTGAACGACAAGTGAATGCGCGAAGTTGCGAACGTTCAGGCTTATTGCCCCGCCAGAAGCCGCTTCACATAGGCTACACGGATCGCAGAGGTGATCGTGCCGGGCCCGCCGTTGTCGATAGGCTTGCCGTCCACCTGAACCACCGGCAGCACAAGCGCGGAGGCAGCCGAGACGAACGCCTCACGCGCAGCGAACAGTTCGTCGGGGGTGAAAGGCCGTTCTTCCACAGCAATTCCCATTTCCCGCGCAATCTCCAGCGCGCAGATGCGGGTGACGCCGGGCAGCACGCCATGCGTCACCGGATGCGAGACCAGCACGCCGCGGGCATCGATGATGTGGGCATTGGCGCTGGTCGCCTCGGTGATCACCCCGTCCTCAACCAGCCAGGCGTCGTCAACGCCTGCCGCCCGCGCCTCTTCCTTCATCAGCACAGCATAGAGCAACTGCGTGGTCTTGGCCGTGCGCAGCTTCCAGCGTTTATCTTCGCGCAGAATGATGCGCAGGCCGTTCTTCGCGGCAGGAACGTCGATCACCGGGGCTGACTGGGTAAAGACAATGCGGTTTGGCGGGCAAGGCGGAACGGTTGAGAGGAAATCGCGATCCCCGCTCGAGCCGCCGGTGACTTGCAGATAGACCCGCCCCTCGATCAGCCCATTGCGCGCCACCGCCTCTTCAAACACCGCCAGCCAATCGGCCGCATCGCTGATCCCCGCGAGCGACAACGAGCCCTCCAGCCGCGCCATGTGGTAGGAATAGTTCACCAGGCGTCCGCCGATCACCGGCACGACCTCATAAACGCTCTGGCTGAACAGCAGGCCCCGATCAAAGACCGAAACCTTGGCCCCGTTTTCGGGAAGCCACTCGCCGTTTATCCAGATGGTGCGCATGGCGATTGCATCGGCGGTGGGGTCAACCTTGTCAACTAAGCCGACCGTTTCCGTCATTGCAAGCGGAGCGAAGCAACCCAGAGCGTCATGCACTTCCGCCCTGGGTTGCTTCGGAGCTACGCCCCTCGCAATGACGAAGGTTGTGTGGTTGGGCAGTGTTAGGCTAGGGGCGCCCCCATCATGGCCGCACCAATCCTCAGCTGGGAGGGCCTGAGCCTTCATCACGGCTCGGGCTGGCTCTTCACCGACCTCGACCTCACCATTGGCGAGCGCGACCGGCTGGCGCTGATCGGCCGCAATGGCGCGGGCAAGACCACGCTGCTGCGGATGATCGCCGGCCAGATCGAGGCGGACAAGGGCAAGCGCTCGATCCGCCCCGGCACACGGATCGTCATGCTCGAGCAGGACCCGTTCTTCACCGGCTATGACACGCTGATGGACTTCGCGCTTTCGGGCAAGGATCCGCCCGAGCGGCATGAGGTTGAGGCGATTGCCGGGCAGCTCGGCATCGACATGAGCCGCAAGGCTGATAGCGCCAGCGGTGGTGAACGCCGCCGCGCCGCCCTCGCCCGGGCGTTGGCTTCCGATCCCGATATCCTGCTGCTCGACGAGCCGACCAACCATCTCGATCTGGCGGCCATTGAATGGCTGGAATCGTGGCTTTCGCGCTTCAACGGTGCCTTCGTTGTCATCAGCCATGACCGGACTTTCCTCACCCGCCTGACCAAGGCAACGCTGTGGATCGATCGCGGGGCGATCCGGCGCAAGGACGTCGGCTTTGGCGGCTATGACGCGTGGATGGAGACTATCTTCGCCGAAGAAGCCCGCGCTGCCGACAAGCTTGACGCCAAACTGAAGATCGAGGCGCACTGGCTGGAACGCGGCGTTACCGCGCGGCGCAAGCGCAATATGGGGCGGCTGGAAAAGCTCTATGAAATGCGCGCCCAGCGGGCCGCCATGCTCTCGCCCACCGGCACCGCCAAGATCGCGCTGGGCAGCGACGATGTGAAAACCAAGGCGGTGATCGTTGCCGACAAGGTGACCAAGAAGTTCGGAGATCGCACGATCATCAAGGACTTCACCCTGCGCATCACCCGGGGCGACCGGATCGGTGTGGTCGGGGCCAACGGCACCGGAAAATCGACCCTGCTCAAGCTGCTTACCGGTGAATTGGCTCCGGACAGTGGCACAGTTACCCTCGCCAAGACGCTCGATGCAGTGATCATTGACCAGCAGCGCAGCCTGCTCGTGCCCGAGAAAAAGCTGCGCGATGTGCTGGCCGAGGGCGGTGATTGGGTCGATGTGCGCGGGGTACGCAAGCACGTTCAGGGCTATCTCAAGGACTTCCTGTTCGATCCCGGCATGGCCGATGCCCGGGTTGGCACACTATCGGGCGGTGAGCAGTCACGCCTGCTGCTTGCCCGCGAATTTGCTCGGCTTTCCAACCTGCTGGTGCTCGACGAGCCGACCAATGACCTCGATCTCGAAACGCTCGACCTGCTGCAGGAAGTTATCTCGGACTACGAAGGTACCGTGCTGATCGTCAGCCACGACCGTGACTTTCTGGATCGCACTGTGACGGTGACGCTGGGCCTCGATGGCTCGGGCAAGGTCGATGTGGTCGCCGGCGGCTATGCCGAATGGGAAAAGCAGCGCAAGGAACGGAGCGCATCTTCCGCCAAATCTTCGAAGCCCGTGGCGGCAACGCAGAGCGCAGCACCGCCTCCCCCGCCGCAGAAAACCAAGCTCACCTACAAAGACCAGCGCGACTACGACCTGCTGCCCGCCCGCATCGCCGAAATCGACAAGGCCATCGCCCGCGATGAAGCCGCGTTGTCCGACCCCGCGCTCTACACCCGCGCGCCCGAAAAATTTGCCGCGCTGACCAAAGCCATCGAAAATGCCCGCGCCGAAAAGGACGCGGCGGAAGAGCGCTGGCTGATGCTGGCGGAGATGGTTGAAGGCTAACCCTTCAACCGCGCCGCCACCCGCTCATTCACCCGCTGCTCCAGCAGCGACAGCGGCATGATCCCGTCTTTCAGAACCTCATGGAACCACGGCAGGCTGAACTTGTCGCCCAGCGCGGCTTGTGCCTTTTGGCGCAGTTCCATCCACTTGTTGTGGCCGATCTTGTAGGAGCAGGCCTGCCCGGCCTGGGTGCAATAGCGCTCTACCTCGCGCTGGCTGCGCGGGCGGGTGAAGCCGGTGGTGGCGACCATGTAGTCGGTCGCCTGCTCGCGGGTCCAGCGCTTGAAGTGGATGCCGGTATCGACCACCAGCCGCGCGGCGCGGAACAGGAACGATTGCAGGTAGCCCGCCTTTTCGATGCCGGAATAGGCACCCAGCTCGTCGGCCAGTTGCTCGGAATAGAGCGCCCAGCCCTCGCCATAGGCCGAGATGAAGGTGTTGCGCAGCAGCAGCGGCAATTGCCCGGCCTTGTTGACGTAGGACAGCTGCAGGTGATGGCCCGGAATGCCTTCGTGATAGGTCAGCGAGGGCAGCTGGTACTTCGGCCAGTCACCGGTATCTTTCAGGTTGATCCAGTAGATCGCCGGACGCGAGCCATCCATCGGTGCGCGGTAATAGTAGCCGTTCGACGCGCCATCCTGAATTTCCGGCGGCACACGGCGGATTTCGAGCGGCAGTTTGGGAATGTCGGAAAATGCCTGGGGCAGCTTGCTCCACATGGCTGCAACGCCAGCATTGAGCCCGTCGATCAGCTCCTTCCGCCCGGCGTCGGTGTTGGCATAGAGCTGTTCGGGCCGGGTGTTGAGCGCGGTCAGCCGCTCGCCAACCGAACCTGTCGTCAGCCCTGCACTCTTCAGGATCGCGTCCAGCTTGGCGGAAAGATCGGCCACCTGATCGAGCCCGACCTGATGCACTTCCTGCGGCGTCATCCGCGTGCTGGTGCCGGAAATCAGCGCTTCAGCGTAAAGCTCTTCGCCATGCGGCAGGCGCCAGACGCCATCGCCAGCCAGCGTGGTGCCGCGCAGCTTCTCGATCAGGGTAATCTGCCGGTCGAGCGCGGGATAGACCTGGCCTGCAACAATCTTCGCCGCCCGCACTGCCCAGTTTCCGGCAATGCCTTTCGCCTTGGTCCGCTCGGCCAGCGTGACAACCATCGAATTGGCTTCGGCGGCAGGCTGGCGCAGCTTGTTCAGCTGGCCCAGCGTCAAACCCAGCGACCATGCAGGAGCAGCAAACCCGCGCGCGGCCTGTTCGCGCTGATAGGCCGTATCAGCATCGAGCGCCGCCCCGAAGGCCGCAAGGCGCGAAAGATAGGCTTCGGCATCCGCAGTAGTTGCCACTGGATGCACGCTGCCGAGGAAGTCCGGCACCGAGAAATAGGCACCGCCCTGCTGGAATACCGGATAGGGGCGTTGCAGCGAGCGAATGCCGAACTTCTGCGGGGCGACATTGCGCTCATACTGATAGATCGCATTGGCGCGCTGCAGGCGGCCGGAATCGCTCAAGCCCGCTTCGTCAAACTTGCGCAGCGAGGCCAAGGCCTCACGATTCAGCCGGTCATCAAGCGCGCGGCCAGCCGCAGAGCGGTCATCAAGCCGATAGCGCATCCCCGCCCGCGCGCCTTTATCGAGGCCGAGCTGTGTCGCGTCCTCGGGGCTGGCGTTGATCTTGGCGTAGAAAATCCGGTCCATCAGCGCGTAGAGCTGGGCATCGCGCCCCACCGCCGCCCAGGCCGCTTCCGGCATGGCCAGCAAGCCCGAAGAGACCGCCGCCGCGCCCGTACCAATCAGAAATTCGCGCCGTTCCATTTTCTGTCCCCTGAACCGGTTTCAATCGTGACGGGATCGCACGGGGGCTCGGGAGGGGCAAGCGTCGTTGGTCGATTGCGGTGGGCAGTCAGCCGATACGGTAAAACCCCGCCACCCGGTCCAGCGCCAGTTTGAGCACCAGTTTGCCGCTGCGCACCGGCCACGCCAGCGCCTTTTCGGCATCGGGCAGCGTCTCGCCAGCACAGACCACGCGCCACAAAACGTCAGACAGCCCCGGCCCGGCGGCAGCCACTGCGCCATCGAAGCGTTGCTTGGCGGCGATCTGGCGTTCGCTGGCGGAAAGTCCACGTGCGGCGCCACCGCTCACCCGCACCGGATCCCAGCGCATGGTAAGCGAAGGCGAGAGCTGCGCGCGTTCCCAATCGGCGCGCAGTTGCTCGCCCGCGGCCAGCTGCACATCGCTCAGGTGGCCGCGCGAATGCAGCCAGGTCAGCGGGCTTTCCGCGAGGTTGACCGTCGCGCTGCGCCGCCCCTTGCGCGGGCCGCTGCTGATCGGGCCTTCGCTCGACAGTTCGCGTTCGACGAGTTGGCGCTGCATGGTTGTTCCCCTTCGCTGGTGCTGATGGATTCGCACTTGCCAAATTCGGTTTGCTGTAGGAAAGAGAAAAAACCGATTTGGTTAGGAGCTGGACATGATCAATCGCATCCGCGACATTCGCCGTGAGAAAGGCCTAACGCTTGCCGACGTGGCCGAGCGCTGCCAGCCGCAGACCACCGCGCAGACCATCGGACGGCTGGAAACCGGCATGCGCAACCTCTCGCTAGTGTGGATGAACCGGATTGCTGCTGCCTTGGGGGTGGAACCTGAATTGCTGGTGCGCGGCGATGTTTCGGCCCAGCCGCAACTGGTCGCCCGGCTCACCGATGCCGGTCCCGAAGCGCTTACCGCCCCGCGCGATGCCATTTTGCCGACTGCGCTTGGCGGTGATGGCGTGCTGATGGCGATAGCGGTGGAGGCAAGCTGCGGAGAATTCCGCGCCGGCGACCAGATCTGGTTCCGTCGCGTTCCCGACGAGGAATGGGGCCGCCATGTAAACCGTGATGTGCTGGTCCCGCGCTCAGGCGGACGCTTTGCCTTTGGCCGGATGATTGACCGCGACGGGCACAAGGTTGCCCTGTTCCCGCCAGGAACGGGCCAGCGCCAGATCGTAGTCGACAATGCCGCCTGGCTGGCTGCAGCGGAAATGCTGGTGCGCAAGTTGTGAGTCAGGCAGCGGTTCGGCGCGTCCTGTCGATCTCGACGCTGTTTCCCAATCCGGCGCGGCCTGCTTTCGGGCGCTTTGTCGCCAACCAGATGGCCGCGCTGACGGCGCGCGGTGATATTGACCTGACGATGATCGCGCCGGTTGGCCTGCCACATTGGCCGCTGTCCTTGCGCGAGCCCTATGCCAGCCTGTCAAAGGTGCCGGAACGCGCTGACTGGCAGGGCATCACAGTCCATCACCCGCGCTTCCGCCTGATCCCGCGCATGGGGGACAGCAATCCGGGGCGGTTAGCCGCTGCGCTGCTACCATTAATCAAACGCCTGCATGGCGAAACGCCTTTCGATGTGATCGACGCGCAGTTCTTTTTCCCTGACGGACCGGCGGCAGCGATCATCGCTCGCGAACTGGGCCTGCCGCTCTCGATCAAGGCGCGCGGGAGTGACATTCATCTGTGGGGGAACCGTCCCAAGGCGCGGGCCCAGATGCTCGCGGCGGCCGCGCAATCGGCCTGCATGTTGGCGGTCTCTGGCGCGCTGCGGCAGGATATGATTGCGCTGGGCATGCCGGGCGAGACGATTCATGTGCACTACACCGGGCTCGACCATGACCGCTTTCGCCCCACGCCTCGCGCTGAGGCACGCGCGGCGCTGGGGCTTGATGACTCTCCGCTGTTCCTCTGCCCCGGCGCGCTGATTGCGATTAAGGGGCAGGCGCTGGCGATTGAGGCCTTGGCGCAAGTGCCCGGGGCGAAGCTTGCGTTGGCGGGCAGCGGCCATGACGAAGCTGGCCTGCGCGCATTGGCGGACAGGCTCGGCCTGTCCGAACGGGTGCTATTCCTGGGCCAAGTCGGCCATGATGTGCTGCCGACATGGCTCTCCGCCGCCGATGCCGTCGTCCTGCCATCAGAGCGCGAAGGTTTGGCCAATGCGTGGATCGAGGCCCTGGCTTGCGGTGCCCCGCTGGTCATCCCCGATATCGGCGGCGCGCGCGAAGTGGTGCGCAGTGCCACCGCCGGGCGGCTTGCCGAGCGGACACCTCAGGCCATTGCCGATGCCCTGAAGGCCATTCTCGCCAATCAGCCCGCACAGGCAGACGTCTCCGCCGAGGCGCAACGCTTTAGCTGGCAGACGAACGCGGCGGAGCTTTCAGCCCACTATCACCGGATCGCCAGAACCTAGTTCATCTCGCGCGCCAGTCGCTCCTGACGGTCCATCGCGGTTTCGGTGGGCACGAAGCTGCTCGACGTCACCTTCAGCCAGATCAGAATCGGCGCGGCCATATAGATCGAGCTGTAGGTACCGACGAAGATGCCCAGCGTAATCGCGGCGGTGAAGCCGAAGATCACGTTCGGCCCAAGGAACAGCAGGGCCAGCAGCGTGATCAGCATCGACATCGAGGTCGCGATCGTGCGGTGCAGCGTTTCGTTGACCGAAAGATCGAGCAGTTCGGGGATCGGCATCCGGCGGAACTTCTTCAGGTTCTCGCGGATACGGTCATAGACCACGATGGTATCGTTGAGCGAATAGCCGATCAGGGTCAGCAAGGCCGCGACGATGTTGAGATCGAACTCCATCTGCGTCAGCGCGAACATGCCGAGCGTCAGCGTAACGTCGTGAACAAGGCTGAACAGCGCGCCGATGCCGAACTGCCATTCAAAGCGGAACCAGATGTAGGCCGCCACCGCCAGCGAGGCGAAGCCGAGCGCCTGGAAGGCGATCCAGCCGAGCTCCTTGGAAACCTTGCCCGAAACCGAAGCGATGCCATCGACCCGGGCATCCTTGTGGTTCGCGGTGATGGCAGCCGTGATCTTCTTGCCCATCGCATCGGACAGGCCGGGGTCCTTTTCTGAACCCTCAGGCAGCTTCATGCGGATCGAAACTGCGTTTTCCTGTCCGTTCTGCCGCACCAGCTGGATCACCGGATCACCATAGCCCAGCGCCTCAACCTCGGAGCGAAGCCGGCCGACGGGTGCTGTCTGCGACTGGGTGAAAGTCACCTGGATCATCTGGCCGCCGACGAAATCGACGCCCATGTTGAGGCCCTTGGTGAATACCAGCGTGAGGCTGATCGCCATCAACAGAAGGCTGGCCGCATAGAACGGCACGCGCCAGCGCAGGAAGCGGATGTTGGTCTGGTCGGGAACGAGTTTGAGAAGTTTCATTTTCATGCGCCCCTTACAGTGCCAGCTCGTTTGGCCGCGCCTTGTGCAGCCAGTTCGAGACCCACATCCGGGTCATGACCACGGCGGTGAACACCGAGGTCGCGATGCCGATCATCAGCACCACGGCGAAGCCCTTGATCGGACCGGTGCCGAACTTGAACATCAGCACGGCGGCGATAACGTTGGTCAGGTTGGCGTCGAAGATCGCGCGGCTGGCCTCCTTGTAGCCCATTTCCACGGCCTGCATCACGCGGCGCCCGCGGTGTCGTTCTTCCCTGATGCGTTCGTTGATCAGCACGTTGGCATCCACCGCCGCGCCGATCGTCAGCACGAAACCGGCGATACCTGGCAGGGTCAGCGTGGTGCCGAACAGCGCCATGATCCCCAGGATCATCAGCACGTTCACTACCAGTGCGGCGCAGGCATAGACGCCAAGCCGGCCGTAAAGCGCAAGGATGAATGCCGCCAGCGCAACGGTGCCGACCATGAAGGCAATCATGCCTTTCTTGATCGAGTCGGCGCCAAGGTCCGGCCCGACGGTGCGCTCTTCGACAACCTTCAGGTCAACCGGCAGAGCGCCCGATGCGAGGCTGATCGCCAGCTGGTTAGCGCTCTTGGCGTTGAAGCTGCCGGAAATCTGCGCCGAACCGCCCATGATCGGCTCGTTGATGTTGGGTGCAGAGATCACCTTACCGTCGAGGATGATGGCAAAGGGTTTGCCAGTGTTCTCGGTAGTCAGCTTGGCAAACTTCGCTCCGCCTTCGGAATCGAAGGTGATCGAAACCACGTTTTCGTTGGTCTGTGAATTGGTGGTGGCCTGCGCGTTGGTCAGCTTGTCACCGCGAATGCCGCCCAGCTTGTGCACCGCGATAGCATTCTGGCCAAAGCAGCTGCGCAGTTCAACGCAAGGCAGGATCTCGCTGCCGGGAGGCGCGATGCCCCCGGCGATTTCCTGCGGCGAAACCGACATGTCGACCAGCTTGAATTCCAGACGCGCAGTCTGGCCGAGCTGGTCCTTCAGCTCTTTCGGATCCTTGAGGCCCGGCACCTGCACGAGAATCCGCTGTGGCCCTTCGCGGATGATCGTCGGCTCGCGGGTGCCCATCTTGTCGATACGGGTACGTACCACTTCAACAGCCGAATCCATTGCCTGATTGATCGCCTGATCAATTCCGCTCTGGGTGGGGGTCAAAACGATGCGCGAGTTTTCGACAACCTGAAAGTCCCAATCACGCGATCCGGCGCGGCCATTGATCAGCGGCTGCAGCACTTCACGCGCGGCATCGATCTGCGCGGCGTCGGCGAGCAGGAAGTTGACGTTTCCGTCCTTGGTCGAAATGTCGCCAATGCGAATCTGCGGTTCGGCGTGGCGCAGGCGATTGCGGACATCCTCTTCCATCGTATCGAGCCGCTGGCGGCGCACCTGATCAGGGCTCGCTTCGAGCAGGATATGGCTGCCACCGGCGAGATCGAGGCCGAGGTTGATCATCGGTGCAGGCAGTGACTTTGGCCAATCAACGCCTGCGAGCGACGCCATGGAAGGCAGCGAGAGCGCCATCGCGAAGGCGGCAAGCGCCCAGTAGAACACCTGTTTCCAGCGTGGAAAATCGAGCATGTGGGCAGTCCCCGCCTTCTATCAGTCGTTTGCAGCTGTGCCAGTGGGCGAAAGCACGTCAGCGATGGTCGAACGCAGCGCCTTTACCTTGACGTTCTGGCCCAGTTCGAGATCGACGTAGTTCTCGTCCACCTTTACCACTTTGCCGACCAGTCCGCCGCCGGTGACGACCTGATCGCCCTTCTTGATCCCGGCGAGTTTGTTGCGGTGCGCTTTCTGCTGGGCCATCTGCGGGCGGAAGATGAAGAACCAGAACACCACGCCCATCAGCAGGAACGGCATGATGGTCGATGCCCAGACAGGCGGTGCTCCCGCATTGGCGGCGGCTGCAAAAAGGGTGAGTTGTGCGCTGGTCATGGCTGAAAATTCTGCTTTCGTTTCAAACGGTGCGCCACTCGCCGGGTATCAGGAAGTGCCCCGCCCCCGGCGACCGGACCACGAGTGGCGCGCGGGTTAGCAGCAAAGATGGGGTGAGGCAACGCGAAGGCAAGAGAGCTTGTGGTTAGGCCGGAGTTCAAAAAGCCCTGATCAGCCCGCTTGCATCCATGGCATCCCATGCCTATAGGCGCGGCCTTCCGGTTCCGCTGCTTGGTGGAACTGGCCGGTCGGGACGTAGCGCAGCCTGGTAGCGCATCACACTGGGGGTGTGGGGGTCGGAGGTTCGAATCCTCTCGTCCCGACCAGTTTTTCGGAAGAAGAAACAGTCCGGGGGACTGTTTCCCGAAAAACTCCCGAGCGGGAGCGAGGGGCACGCTATCAATATAGCGATGCGGCTTCAGATAGGCGCCAAAGCGCAAAGCTGTAGTTTCCACCTGCAATCCTCCGCTTCCAAGCAGCGGCAACCAAGTTGATCACAATGCCATTCTCTGCCCTACCCACCCCGATTGCCGAAGCCCTTGCTGCCCAAGGCTATGCCGCACCCACACCTGTGCAGGCTGCCGTTCTGGAAGCCGAAGCGCACAATCGCGATCTGATCGTTTCCGCCCAGACCGGTTCGGGCAAGACCGTCGCTTTCGGCCTCGCCATGGCCGAACAAATTCTGGGCGATGCCACCGAAGTTTCCGTCGCCGCCGCGCCGCTCGCGCTGGTGATTGCCCCGACCCGCGAACTGGCGTTGCAGGTCAGCCGCGAGCTCGAATGGCTCTATGCCAAGGCCCGCGTGCGGATCACCACCTGCGTTGGCGGTATGGATCCATCCAAGGAACGCCGCGCGCTTTATGCCGGCACGCACATCGTGGTCGGCACGCCGGGCCGCCTGCGCGATCACCTTGAGCGCAGCGCGCTTGACCTCTCGGCGCTGCGCTTTGTCGTGCTCGATGAAGCCGACGAAATGCTCGACATGGGCTTCCGCGACGATCTGGAAGAAATTCTCGATTCGACGCCGGAAGGCCGCCGCACCCTGCTGTTCTCGGCGACCATGCCCAAGCCGATTGTCGCGCTGGCCAAGCGTTACCAGAAGGACGCGCTGCGCATCTCCACCGTTGGCGATGATCGCGGGCATGGCGACATTGCCTATCAGGCTGTCGCGGTAACGCCGTCTGACATTGAACACGCAGTGATCAACCTGCTCCGCTTCCACGAAGCCGAAACCGCGATGCTGTTCTGCGCAACGCGCGACAATGTCCGCCACCTCCACGCCACGCTGGTCGAGCGCGGCTTTGCTGCCGTGGCGCTGTCGGGCGAGCACAGCCAGAGTGAGCGCAACCACGCGCTTCAGGCGCTGCGCGACAAGCGGGCGCGGGTCTGCGTTGCCACTGACGTTGCCGCCCGCGGCATCGACGTCGCCTCGCTCAGCCTGGTGATCCACGTTGAAATGCCGCGCGATGCCGAAGTGCTGCAGCACCGTTCGGGCCGCACGGGCCGCGCAGGCAAGAAGGGCACCGCCGTGCTCATCGTCCCCTTCCCGCGCCGCCGCCGCGTCGAGATGATGCTGCGCAATGCCCGCATCAACGCCGATTGGGTCGAAGTGCCAACCCCGGAAATGATCCACGCGCAGGATCGCGAACGGATGCTCGCCTCGCTGCTCGAAACGGCCGAAGCGAGCGACGGCGATCGCGCTCTGGCCGCCGTGCTGCTTGAGCGGATGAGCCCCGAAGATATCGCTCTCGGCCTGATCCGCGCCCATGCCAGCCGCCTGCCCAATCCCGAAGAGCTGATCGACCTCTCTTCGCAGCCGCGCGATGCCGGCCAGCGCGAGCCGCACCATCGCCCGGGCTTTGACGACACGGTCTGGTTCCGCATGGACATCGGCCGCCGCCAGAACGCAGATCCGCGCTGGCTGCTGCCGCTGCTCTGCCGCCGTGGTCACATTACCAAGAACGAGATCGGCGCGATCCGCATCGCCGCCAACGAAACGTTCTTCCAGATCCCCCGCACGGTCGAGGCAAAGTTCAGCGCCGCGCTCGCCCGCACTGCGGTGCCTGGCGGCGAGGACGAGAGCGGTATTACCATCGAGCCATCGCCCGAAACCCCGCGTGAAGCCGCGCGCGAGAACGGACGGCGTGGTGACCGGCCCAGTGGCCCGCCGCGCCAGCACGCGCCGCGCGAACATTCGCCTCGCGAGCATAAGCCGCGTGAATACACGCCCCGCGAGCAAGCTCCGCGCCAGAATGACCGGCCCGAACGCGCCCGTCCGGAGCGGTCTGCCGAACCCTATAAGCCGACCCCGCAGTCTGGCGAAGCAGCAGGCGAACGTCGCACGCTCGCACCCAAGGCCTATGACGGCCAGAGCCGTGATGGCGCACGTCCGAACAAGGTAAAGCCTGCCTATCGCGACAAGCCACCGTTCAAGGGCAAGGCCGGTTTCAAGGGCAAACCGCCATTCAAGGGCAAGCCAACGCGCAAGGGCCCACCAGCCCGATAGGCGAATCCATTTTCCTACACTAACCATTTTGGTTACATGGGCGGTTTTCCAACGGAGAACCCGCCCATGCCCATTCCAATTCTCGACACTATCATCGGCCCGATTACCCGCATTATCGACAAGGTGATCCCCGACCCCAAAGCCCGCGACGAGGCCAAGCTGGAATTGCTCAAGCTGCAGGGCTCGCAAGAGATGCAGCTGCTGCAAACCCAGCTTTCGGCCATCGTCGCCGAGGCCAATTCCACCGATCCGTGGACCAGCCGCGCGCGGCCCAGCTTCATGTACGTGATGTATGTGATGATCCTGTGGGCCTTGCCGATGGGCCTGATCGCAGCTTTCCGCCCCGATGCCGCATCGGCCATCGCCAGCGGCATGAATGCCTATCTGAACGGCCTGCCGGAACCACTCTACGCCCTGTTCGGCACCGGTTACCTTGGCTACACCGCCGCGCGCCAGTGGGGAAAGATCAAGGGCAGCGACAAATAGGCGCTCTGTATCGACCCGCTGCGAAGTTTCGCGCTTTGGTTAGGATTCAGTAACTGCTGATGCGCTAGATAGGTGGCTTGCGGTGCCTGGCGCCGCGACCACCCATCGGGCTTTGAACGCAAATGAAGATGAACATCAGATCCACTCTTATCGCTGCCGCTGCGGGCGCTTCGCTGCTGCTGTCGGCCTGTGCAGGCAAGGATGCTTCTGCTGACGAACGCGTCCAGCGCGCCGAAGCCGCCGCCCAGCGCGCGGAAGCCGCGCAGGCCAAGGCCGAACAAGCCGCGCAAAAGGCTATTGCTTTTTCCTCGCATGGCGACAGCTCCGGTTCCGGAAATAACAGCAGCAACAGCAACCCGCCCTCCACGACAAGCAGCCCCCAACCGCAAGGACAGGCCGCGAACAACGAACCGGGAGGCACCGATCCCAAGCCGGACAACCCGCTCTCCTGAGCCAAACCAGCATTCGTGCGGCCAACTGATCCGCTGAAAAATTGCGCCTAGGCCTTGCTGCCCTATCGCCACGGCGATAGGGCCGATCACAGATTGTGATTTGAAAGAGGTCCAAATGGGCGAACAGACGGGTAGTGGCCAGGGCAAAGCAGCCCAGGGCAAGATGGGTATCGACACGGCTCTGGTGCGCAAGCTGGCCGATATGCTGAACGATACCGGCCTTACCGAGATCGAAGTTGAAGACGGCGATCGCAAGATCCGCGTTTCGCGCGCCTCAACAGCGGCTGCGGCCCCGGTTGCCTATGCACCTGCTCCGGCCTCCGCCCCCGCAGCGGCCGCTCCGGCTGAAGCTCCGGCACCGGCGGCTGTTTCCGCGGATGCACTGAAATCGCCGATGGTCGGCACAGCCTACTTGGCTCCCGAGCCCGGCGCGGCAGATTTCATCTCCATCGGCAAGCAAGTAAAAGTCGGCGATACCTTGCTGATCATCGAAGCGATGAAGGTGATGAACCCGATCATCGCGCCCAAGGCCGGCACGATTTCGGCCATCCTGATCGAGAACGGCCAGCCGGTCGAATTCGACCAGCCACTGCTCGTTATCGCCTGAGGCGCGCGGCATTATGGCCATTACCCGCCTGCTTATCGCCAATCGCGGCGAAATTGCGCTCCGCATCCACCGCGCCGCGCACGAGATGGGGATCGAAACGGTCGCGGTGCACTCCACCGCCGATGCCGACGCCATGCACGTGCGGCTGGCCGACCACGCTGTCTGCATCGGTCCGCCAGCGGCGCGCGACAGCTATCTGAACGTCGCGGCGATCATCTCGGCGGCGGAAGTTACCCACGCTGACGCCATCCATCCGGGCTATGGTTTCCTTTCGGAAAACGCCCAATTTGCCGAGATCGTTGAGAGCCACGGCATCACCTGGATCGGCCCCAAGCCCGAACACATCCGCACGATGGGTGACAAGATCGAGGCCAAGCGCACCGCTGGCGCACTCGGCCTGCCGCTGGTGCCGGGATCGGACGGCGCGGTGAGCGACATTACCGAGGCCAAAGCGATTGCCGAGGCCGCCGGCTATCCGGTGATCATCAAGGCTGCATCGGGCGGCGGCGGGCGCGGCATGAAGGTGTGCAACGGGCCGGACGAGTTGGAAACGCTGATCCAGCAGGCTGGCACCGAAGCCAAGGCCGCCTTTGGCGACGCTACGGTCTATATCGAGAAATACCTCGGCAATCCGCGCCACATCGAATTCCAGATCTTCGGCGACGGCAACGGCAATGCCATCCACCTGGGCGAGCGCGATTGCTCGCTGCAGCGCCGCCACCAGAAGGTGCTGGAAGAGGCCCCCTCGCCCGTCATCTCGCCTGCAGATCGTGACCGCATGGGCGGCATTGTCGCCAAGGCCATGGCCGATATGGGCTATCGCGGCGCTGGCACGATCGAGTTCCTGTGGGAGAACGGCGAGTTCTACTTCATCGAGATGAACACCCGCCTGCAGGTGGAG
>CANFXW010000025.1 GCA_947451145.1 Sphingomonadaceae bacterium
GCCACGATCACGTCATAGTGACGCGTATCGATTGCGTCCTTAGCCATTGAAACGCGCCTCCAGCTTTTCGACCGCGGCGCGCGTCAGCACCAGCGTATCATGCTTCAGGATGTCATAGACGTTGGCGCCAATCGCGGGGAGAACGTTGATGCCGATGAGGTTGCCAGTGGCGCGGGCGAAGCCCTCGTTCACTGCATCACCATCGATCACCAGAACCTTCTTGCCCCAGTTCGCCTTGGCCAGCAGTTCTGCAACCGGCTTGGTCTTGGCGTCCTTGACGTCGAGCGTCTCGACAACGATCAGATTTGCCGCAGCCTTTGATGACAGAGCCATCTTGAGACCGAGCGCACGGATCTTCTTGTTCAGCGAAGGGTTGAAGTCACGAACGCGGGGTCCGTGAGCCTTGCCGCCGCCGATGAAGATCGGGGCTGCACGATCGCCGTGACGGGCGGTACCGCCACCCTTCTGGTTGCCGAACTTCTTGCCGGTGCGGGCAACATCCGAACGCTCGCGGGCGCCACGGGCCGTGCCGCGACGATTTTCGAGCTGCCAGGTGACAACACGGTGAAGAATGTCGGCGCGCGGTGCGAGACCGAACACGGCATCCGAAAGCTCTACGTCACCCTTGGCGACGCTGCCATCGAGGTTATGAAGCTTGACCTTCATGGCTTAGCCCTCCTGACCGTCGGTAGCTTCGACAGCCGCGGTATCTTCCGCAGGCGTATCGGCAGCAGCCGGGGTGTTGCTGTTGGCAGCCTGCTTCAGGCCGGCGGGATAGGGTGCTTCGGCATGGCGCGAGACCTTGACCGAGTCCTTGACGGTGAGCCAGGCGTTCTTCGATCCGGGCACCGAGCCCTTGACGAAGATCAGGCCGCGCTCGTCATCCACGCGCACAACCTCAAGGTTCTGCTGCGTGCGCTGACGGTCGCCCATGTGGCCGGCCATCTTCTTGTTCTTGAACACGCGGCCCGGATCCTGGCGGTTACCCGTCGAACCGAGAGCACGGTGGCTGATCGAAACGCCGTGGGTAGCGCGCATACCGCCGAAACCCCAACGCTTCATGCCGCCAGCAAAGCCCTTGCCCTGCGTGTGGCCCGAGATGTCGACCAGCTGGCCGGGCACAAAGTGCGAGGCTGCGATCGAGGCGCCAACCTCAAGGGTGGCATCATCGGCAACGCGGAATTCAACGACCTGCGCCTTGAGCGGAACTTCTGCCTTGGCAAAATGTTCGCGCTGCGGCTTGGCAACGTTCTTCTGCTTGGCTGATCCTGCACCCAGCTGAACCGCGACATAACCATCGCGATCCGCAGTGCGGACCGAAACCACCTGACAATCTTCTAGCGAAAGAACGGTGACCGGCACATGCCGTCCATCGTCCTGGAAAAGACGGGTCATCCCCACCTTCTTCGCGATCACGCCGGTACGCATGATCAATACTCCTACAGAGGCCTATGAGGACCATCCCCAAAGGCGTGTTCAGCCCGAAGTGTGAAACGAGCCCCGTCCGGGCTGAATGCTCCTTTTCGGCAGGATGCCGATCAGGGGCGAGACGGGGGACGCATGCCCGGAGTAAACTCCGGAGGTATCCCTATGTCCGCGCGAAGTTTCCTTCGCGTAACGGCCGAAGCCGATTAGGTCGGTCCGGGATTGTGGCCCCGGCCCTACTGACTTACGCCAGCTTGATTTCTACGTTCACGCCGGCAGCGAGATCGAGCTTCATCAGCGCGTCAACGGTTGCGGCGTTGGGCTGCACGATATCGAGCAACCGCTTGTAGGTGCGAACCTCGAACTGCTCACGCGACTTCTTGTCGATGTGCGGTCCGCGGTTCACGGTGAACTTTTCAATTCTCGTCGGGAGAGGAATGGGGCCCCGGATCAGCGCGCCGGTGCGGCGTGCGGTCTCGGCGATTTCGCCTGTTGCTGAGTCGAGCACACGATGATCGAATGCTTTCAGACGAATACGGATATTTTGAGCGTCCATGTCCACTTACCGATGAGAAAGAGCAAAACAAAAATCGATCGCTCCGCCCTCTCCATTTTTGGCGGAGAGCGGCCCGATCGTTGAAAAACCTGCCCGCCGGGGGTGCTGAACGAATCAGCAAACCCCCGGCGGAGCGCGGCCTATATTACTTTGTGATCTTCGCCACAACCCCCGAACCGACGGTACGGCCGCCTTCGCGAATTGCGAAGCGGAGACCCTCGTCCATGGCGATCGGAGCGATCAGCTTGACCGACAGACCAACGTTGTCGCCAGGCATGACCATTTCGGTGCCTTCGGGGAGAATGACTTCACCCGTAACGTCGGTGGTGCGGAAGTAGAACTGCGGGCGGTAGTTGGCGAAGAACGGCGTGTGACGGCCACCTTCATCCTTCGACAGCACGTAGACCTCAGCCGAGAATTCGGTGTGCGGCGTAACCGAGCCGGGCTTGGCCAGAACCTGACCGCGCTCTACGTCTTCACGCTTCAGACCACGAACCAGCGCGCCGATGTTGTCGCCAGCTTCACCCTGATCGAGCAGCTTGCGGAACATTTCAACGCCGGTGACGACGGTCTTCTGGGTGTCGCGGATGCCGATGACTTCGACTTCGTCGCCAACCTTGACGATACCGGTCTCAACGCGGCCGGTAACAACCGTACCACGACCCGAGATCGAGAACACGTCTTCAACCGGCATCAGAAAAGGCTTGTCGGTCGGGCGCGGCGGCTGCGGAATGGCAGTGTCGACAGCGTTCATCAGAGCGATGATCGAGTTCTTGCCGATTTCTTCGTCGCGGCCTTCGAGAGCGGCCAGAGCCGAACCCGGGATCACGGGGATCGCGTCGCCATCGAAGCCGTACGAGCTCAGCAGCTCGCGGATTTCCAGCTCAACGAGCTCGAGGATTTCGGCGTCGTCGACCTGGTCAACCTTGTTCATGTAAACGACGAGTGCGGGCACGCCGACCTGACGGGCAAGCAGGATGTGCTCGCGGGTCTGGGGCATCGGGCCGTCAGCGGCGTTCACCACGAGGATAGCGCCGTCCATCTGAGCCGCGCCGGTGATCATGTTCTTCACATAGTCAGCGTGACCCGGGCAGTCGACGTGCGCATAGTGACGGGCAGCGGTTTCGTATTCGACGTGTGCGGTCGAAATGGTGATGCCGCGCTCGCGCTCTTCGGGAGCCTTGTCGATGTTGGCGAAGTCAACAGCGGTGCCGCCGTTGATTTCTGCCATAACCTTGGTGATCGCAGCGGTCAGCGTGGTCTTGCCGTGGTCAACGTGACCGATGGTGCCGATGTTGCAGTGCGGCTTGGTCCGCTCAAATTTAGCCTTAGCCATTGTCTCAAACCTTCTTTCGCTTTGAATTGAATCTGCAGGGTATAGGCAGCGCCCGCTGAATCAGGCGCCGCCGTTAGTATCATCTGTTCGCTTATGCAAGCTTCGCCTTGATTTCGGTTGCGACATTCGCCGGAACCTCGTCGTAGTGCGAGAAGAACATCGAGTAATTTGCCCGACCCTGGGTGAACGAGCGCAGCTGGTTCACATAGCCGAACATGTTCGCCAGCGGCACGAGAGCCTGGACGGCCTGCGCATTACCGCGGGTGTCGGTGCCCTGAATCTGGCCACGACGGCTGTTCATGTCGCCGATAACGTCGCCCAGGTACTCTTCCGGGGTGACAACTTCGACCTTCATGATCGGTTCGAGCAGCTTGATGCCGGCCTTCTGGGCGACTTCACGCATGGCACCGCGACCGGCGATTTCGAAGGCAAGAGCCGACGAGTCGACGTCATGGTAAGCACCGTCATAAAGCAGAACTTCGAAATCGATGATCGGGAAGCCGATGAGCGAGCCCGATTCGGCGGTCTCACGGAAGCCCTTTTCAATCGCGGGGATATATTCCTTCGGAATGTTACCGCCCTTGATTTCGTCCTTGAAGACAAAGCCGCTGCCGCGCTCGCCCGGCGTGACCTTGACCTTCACGCGGCCGAACTGACCGGTACCACCCGACTGCTTCTTGTGGGTGTAGTCGATATCGACCGGCTTGCCGAGGTATTCGCGGTAGGCCACCTGCGGCGCACCGACGTTGGCCTCGACCTTGAATTCGCGACGCATACGATCGACGATGATGTCGAGGTGAAGCTCGCCCATGCCCTTGATGATCGTCTGGCCCGATTCGTGATCGGTCGAAACGCGGAACGAAGGATCTTCGGCTGACAGGCGATTGAGCGCGACGCCCATCTTTTCCTGGTCGGCCTTGGTCTTTGGTTCCACCGACAGTTCGATAACTGGCTCGGGGAATTCCATGCGTTCCAGCACAATCGGGAAGCGCTCGGCGCAGATCGTGTCGCCGGTGGTGGTTTCCTTCATGCCGGCCAATGCGATGATGTCGCCGGCGAATGCCTCTTCAACGTCCTTACGGTCGTTGGCGTGCATTTCGAGCATGCGGCCAACCTTTTCCTTCTTGTCCTTCACCGAGTTCAGATAGGTGCCCTTGGTGAGCGTACCCGAATAGATGCGGATGAAGGTGAGCGAGCCCACGAAGGGATCGTTCATCACCTTGAAGGCGAGCGCGCTGAACGGCGCGTCGTCGGTGGCGGGACGGCTGTCCTTCTCGTCGCTGTCCATCTTGACGCCCTGGACGTCTGGAATGTCGAGCGGCGAAGGCAGGTAGTCGACCACGGCGTCGAGCAGGGGCTGAACGCCCTTGTTCTTGAACGCCGAGCCGCAGCAAACCGGAACGAACGACTGGTTCAGCGTGCCCTTGCGGATGCAGGCCTTCAGCGTTTCAACGCTGGGCTCGTTACCTTCAAGGTAGGCTTCCATCGCGTCGTCGTCCTGGTCGATGACCAGCTCGATCAGATCGTTGCGATACTTGGCGGCTTCTTCAGCCAGATCAGCCGGGATATCTTCGTAGAAGAATTCGGCACCCAGTGCCTCATCCTTCCAGATGATCGCGCGGTTGTAGACCAGATCGACCAGACCCTTCAGATCGGCTTCGAGGCCGATCGGAATGTAGAGCACGGCAGGCTTGGCACCCAGACGGTCGATGATCGACTGTACGCAGTACTTGAAGTTGGCGCCGGTGCGGTCAAGCTTGTTGATGAAGCACATGCGCGGAACGCCGTACTTGTCGGCCTGACGCCATACGGTTTCCGACTGCGGCTCAACGCCGGCGACGCCGTCAAAGCAGGCAACCGCGCCATCGAGCACGCGGAGCGAACGTTCGACTTCAATCGTGAAGTCAACGTGGCCGGGGGTGTCGATGATGTTGATCCGGTGATCGTTCCAGAAGCAGGTCGTCGCGGCCGACGTGATCGTGATACCGCGCTCTTGCTCCTGCTCCATCCAGTCCATGGTAGCGGCGCCGTCATGGACTTCGCCGATCTTGTAGGACTTGCCGGTGTAATAGAGAATACGCTCGGTAGTCGTGGTCTTGCCGGCGTCGATGTGCGCCATGATGCCGATATTGCGGTACATCGAAAGCGGATGGCTGCGGGCCATGGGTATTTCCTTAGATCATTGGGCGGGACCGGATTGCCGCCGCCCTTTGGTTCAATAGTGTGACAGCCAGGTGACTGTCCGACGCAAAGCTTACCAGCGGTAGTGCGAGAACGCCCGGTTGGCATCGGCCATACGGTGCGTATCTTCACGCTTCTTCACGGCGTTGCCACGGTTGTTGGCAGCATCGAGCAGTTCCGACGAAAGGCGCGCAGCCATCGTCGTTTCCGAGCGATTGCGGGCAGCCGTGATCAGCCAGCGGATGGCGAGAGCCTGGGCGCGCTCGGGGCGAACCTCGACCGGAACCTGATACGTAGCACCACCAACGCGGCGCGAGCGCACTTCGATCTGCGGCTTCACATTGTTCAGCGCATCATGGAACAGCTGGATCGGATCAGCCTTGGCGCGGACCTGCATGGTCTCCATGGCGCCATAAACGATCGATTCTGCGACCGACTTCTTACCGTCGAGCATCAGGTTGTTCATGAACTTCGACAGCACCAGATCCTTGAACTTCGGATCAGGCAGGATTTCCCGCTTCTCGGGACGACGACGACGTGACATATTTTAAACTCCTTCGGAGTGCGGTCAGCCCGTCCGGGCTTCCCTTGCGGCTCCGGCCCGCTCCCCCTCCCGGCCACCCAGATTCTACCTTGCAGGGTAGCCGGGAGGGGGAGCGGTCCTGAGCCGCCGCGTGAAACTTACTTCGGACGCTTGGCGCCGTACTTCGAACGCGACTGCTTCCGGTCCTTGACACCCTGTGTATCGAGA
Source organism: Sphingomonadaceae bacterium (assembly GCA_947451145.1). Taxonomy (GTDB): domain Bacteria; phylum Pseudomonadota; class Alphaproteobacteria; order Sphingomonadales; family Sphingomonadaceae; genus Novosphingobium. Next base: position 6,250 of record CANFXW010000025.1, read on the forward strand.
ACGCCGCGCAGCACGTGATAACGCACGCCGGGAAGATCGCGGACACGACCGCCGCGGATCAGCACAACCGAGTGCTCCTGCAGGTTGTGGCCTTCACCCGGAATGTACGAAATGACTTCGCGCTGGTTGGTCAGACGGATCTTGGCAACCTTGCGGAGAGCCGAGTTCGGCTTCTTCGGGGTCGTGGTGTAAACGCGAGTGCAAACGCCGCGCTTCTGCGGGTTCTGCTCCATCGCAGGGACCTTTGACTTGGCCTTCTGCGGCACGCGACCCTTGCGGATCAGCTGGTTGATTGTAGGCATTAAAGACTTCACCTTCTTCAGGCACATAGGGCGGAAGGTGAAGAGAATGCGAAACCCGCGCCGTACTCGTCGTCCCGGACCTGATCCGGGACCGCTGGCCGCTTCACGCGACCCCAAGCACTTCACGAGCCGAAAACACTCCACCCAGGCCATCAGCGCCGGGTTACTTTGACGGATTGCCTTGGGTTTAGCCCCCAGCGACGCACCGGCAATGTTCAGCTCAAATCTGGAGAAAAGCGCAAACCCCTCTCCGGAAGGGGCGGCCCTTAGGGGGATTCGGGGGTGGGGTCAAGGGAAGTGTAGATTGGGCGGCGACGTTGCCACTCAGCCTATCGTTGAAATTGCTCGGCGGCGTGATGCTTGATAAAGCCTCGCACGATACCTCCCCGGCTCAGCCGTAACGGCCGGAGATTTGTTCCATAAATCGGCCAATGCTTCCTCAGCCGCGCTGCGCGATCCACTGAATTCAAACGACCTTATCACTTGGCCTTCACTTTGGGACCAAAGTTTTAGCTGAAAATCCAGCATCTTACGCCGCCATACTATCCACGAATCGATTAGCAAAATGCCATTCCAACAGGCTGGGGTCGGGGTCGAATCTCACTGCTGCTCGCAGTGAGCAATTCTGGTAAGGTGCAAACACGTTCCTGTTTGCAGGATTATCACTATCAAGAAGCTGTCTGGAAACATGGATCACGCATTTGCGATCCACGGCAATCAATCCGCATTCAAAAGCACGATCGAACGTAGCAGACAGAAGCAGTCCATTCGCTGGGTTATGCCGATTTAGCGCATCCTTACTCCACTCGCTAATGTGGCTCGCGATTAGCAAACGAGGGTCCGACAAGCCTGTGATACAGCAAGTTTCAGAATAATTGGCCAGAACGGCGCGACGAAAAAAGCCCTGCCCGCCCCTTCTGTTAACCGTCGCTCTTGTAGTTGAATTGCCTAGGAAAGGTTCGAAGCGGAACTCGACTGGAGCTTCCGCCACGCGGTCAGAACTCTCTTGCGCATCATCAAAAATATACTGACGCCAAAGACCTTCCGACCGACGAACAAGCCCGTCCCAATCATTGCCAAATTTTGAATAAGTTTCCCGATCCAGCTTCGACGCTCCGGCCAACCCTTTGCGACCAGTGCCAGTGATTTTGGGATCAAGGCTCGCGAAATTGCAGAGCTTCATCGCAACAGAATTACTGCTTCTACCAATCGCCTTAGCAAGCTGTTGAATCTCAGGATTTCCTGAATGTAGTTTGCCGAAGGGTAGTTGGAAATACAGGTAAAGAGCCAGAAGAGTTTCCTCTTCTGTCCACGACTGTGGCTTGGACTTTTTAATTTCCATATCAAATGGATGGATGATCTGCAGATCAGACGCAATCAAAAACCATTTTCCTACACCCCCACACCTTTGCTAGCCGGTTCCTCAAGAAGGGGATGATGTTCAACCGAACCGGAAAGCCCTGACCTGTGCCCTCCTCTTTTGATTGCGATGACCTCTCCGGGAATGTGGACGGGGTGGCCCTGTCCTCACCCGCCAGCGGAACAGGGACTGTGCGGTGCAAAAGCTCCCGCCCCGCCCGCCGCACGTCTGCTGCGGCGTTTGTTGGTGATCCGCCGGAGCCGGACGATCCTCTGCTCTCCTTCGCGCCCTATCTGCACAAGGCGCCGCGGCGGAACTCGATTACGCCGGAGCGGCAGCGCGCCTTTATTGCCATGCTGGCGGCGACGGGGATTGTTACGCAGGCGGCGCGGCACGTGGGGGCGAGCCTTGAGACGCTGTATTCGCTGCGGCATCGCGCCGGGGCGGAGGGCTTTTCGGCGGCGTGGGACATGGCGCTCGACCGCGGGATGGCGCGGCTGGAGGATTGCGCGCTCGAGCGGGCGATTCTGGGCGAGGAGCGGCCGATTGTCTCGTTCGGGCAGGTGCTGGGTTCCTGGCGCCGGTACGATACCACGCTGATCACTTTCCTGCTGCGCCAGCGTCGCTCTGACCGGTTTCGCGCCGGATCGGGCCTCGCCGATCTGCGGCCCGGCCATCCTGTCTATGACCGGCTGAAGAGCGAATGGCAGGAAGAAGACCGCAAGCGGCGCGCGGCGGAGAGCGAGGCGGTGGTTCTCTCGATCAACGCCAAGCTGGAGCAGATGCGCCAGCGCATGCTCGAAGCGGAGGCCGAGCGGGCGGCGGCGGCGGAAGAGGAGGACGAAGAGGATGGCTGAGGCGCGGTGGCTCACGCCCCCCGCAGGAACAACCGCACGCGATAGGCCAGCGTCCGTTCGAACTCGGCAACGTCGGGCCTGTCCCAGACGGCGAGCTGGACGGTGCCCTCTACCACCAGGATCATGAAGGCCGCGGCGGCGTCTTCGGCGTCGGGCACCGGCGCGCCTCCGCGCAGGCGGCGCTCCAGCAGGTCGGTGATATAGCCGATCGAGCCCGCGCTCATCTGTGCGCGCAGGTATTGCGCCACTTCGGGGCGGGTGAAGGCCTCGGTATTGGCGATGCGGACCAGCCGCCAGCCCGAAGGGCGGCGGATATTGGCGAGCCACAGGCGGGCGACGCCGAGCAGGGTCTGCTCCAGATCGTCGCTCTCGGCGGCGCGGAGTTGCTCCACCGGCACGATCCATTCGTTGATCGCCCGTTGCAGTGCGGCGCGGAACAGCGTGTCCTTGTCGCCATAGCGGGCGTAGATCGTCCGGCGGCTCATGCCGAGCGCGGAGGAAATCGCCTCGATCGTCGTCGCTTCGAAGCCGTGTTCAAGGAACAGGTCGAGCGCGCGGTCGAGCAGTTCCTCGGCGCGGGCTGCGGCCACCTCGCGGCTCGGACGGCCGGGGCCGTGCGCGCCTGCGCGCCGGGGCTTTGCGGGCTTGCCGGTGTAGAGGGGCGCGGGCGCGGTCATTCTGCGGCTTCAAGCCGGTCCATATGGCGGTTCCAGGCGCGGTGGAAGCGGGCGACCGACAGTTCCTCGTGCACCAGCGACAGATGGGTCAGGCCCTTGTTGCGCAGGCCGGTCTGCTGGCGCTGCATCTGGTCATAGTCCTGCTGCAGCGCGAGGAAATAGGGGTAGGTGCCGGGCTCGGTCACATCGGTCAGCTCGGCGCGGTAAGGCTCGCGGAAGGCCTCGGGCAGCCACATATAGGCGGTGCAGCGCCACAGGCACTTGTTGGGGTCGCCCGAGGGGTGCGGGAAGGCCATGATCGTCGTCGCCTCGCCAGCGCGGATGGTCATGAAGAAGTTGGGGAACAGGAACCAGCCCTGATTGTCGCTCATCTGGTTGTCGGCGAGGCCCGACACGTCGAGCCCCTTGGCGGTGAGCACAGCCCTCGTCGCCTTCTGCAGCGTGGTGCGTACCGTCTCGCCTTCGGGGAACGCCAGCGCGCCCGCCGCATCGCGATAGCCAGCGATCAGCTGCTCGAACAGCGGCAGCACCTCGGCGACGGTCGGGAAAGTAGAGGGCAGATCGCGGATCGCCTGCACCTGTTCCTCAAGGCTCGCATTGGCGGCGTCCTTCACCTCGAACGGCGAACAAGCGACACCGTGATCGCCGTACATCCCGTGCATGGCATTGCCCGCCTGCAGATCAATAACCTTTAGCAGTTCGGGGTGGACGCCGATGATGTGATAGCCCTCGCTGAAGGCATCGATCACCACCTTCCAGTTGCAGTTCAGCTCTTCGCGCACGTCCATGCCCACCGTGGTCATCTCGTCGAGCCTGTAGGGCGCGAGGCCGGCGATCACCTGCGGGGTGAGGAAATCTGCGAGCGGTTCGGCATTCTGATCGGGGTTGATGAAGATGAAGCCGAAAGCCACATCAACCGGCACCTCAACCAGCCCGTGCGCGCTCTTGTCGAGCGGCCCCACCAGATCGGGCCGCGCCACGGCAATCAGATCGCCGTCCAAGCCATAGGTCCACAGGTGATAGGGGCAGGTGAACTTTGGCGTGTGGCCCTTGGCCGCATCGCACAGCACATTGCCGCGGTGGCGGCAGGCGTTGACGAAGCCACGCAGGCGTCCGTCCTTGCCGCGCACGATGATGAACGACTGGTCGAGCACCTGATAGGTCTTCCAATCCCCCGCATTCGGCAATTCATCAGCGCGCCCGGCAATCTGCCAGCACTTCATCCAGATCGCCCGCCCCTCATCCTCGGCCAGCGTGGCCGAGGTGTAGCGATTGGTCGGGATCGACCAGGGGAACTGGGTGAAATCGACTTCGCTGACGGGGATCATGCCTGTCGCCGGACTCTTTGTCTGGGTTTGCGTCATCGCATCACTCTCCTTGTGTCCGTCCTGAGGCGCATGGCAGGCGCGAATCGGCGGCTTGTTACCCGGTGATGGGTAGGACTGTCTGGCCACGCCTACAATAGTAATGTGCACCTTCATTCTTATTTATCCGGCGATGCGGCAATTGCACTTTGCGGCGAGCTATTCCCCACCGCCAGCCGCACTGCCGCGATGAAGTTGCTGTTGCAAAGGGCTCCATGCTGGGGGATGCTGCGCGTAACCGGCACCAAGGCCGGACTGCGGGAGATCAGGCTTGGCGACGTACGCACAGGAATTCCGCCGGTACTGGCCCGCACTGCTGGGCTGCGGCATCGGCATGGCGATTGGTAATTCGCTGATCGCGCTGACGGCAAACCTGTTCGCGCCCAGACTGATTGCTGAACTCGGCTGGACCAAGGCGCAGTTCTCCTTGGGCTCCAGCGTATCGATCTTCCTGATTTTCTGCTTCCCGTTTATCGGCCGTTTTGCCGACCGCGTCGGGCCCCGGCGCGCGGCTCGGGTCGGTTTCGTCGCCGTGCCGCTCGGGTTCATTGCCTACAGCCTGCAGACCGGGCCGATCTACCAGTACTTCGTCATCATGTTCCTTCTGGCAACCTTTGCCGTGCTGACTTCTGCACTGGTGTTTGGCCGCGTGATCGTAGACCGGTTTGACACGGCGCGCGGCATGGCACTGGCCGTGGGCATGAGCCTTTCCCCGCTGATTGGCGCGGCGCTGCTTCCGGTGATTGACTATGTGATCGAAACCCAAGGCTGGCGCACGGCCTATCGCGTGCTGGCGGGCATTTCGGCGCTGGGCGGCGTTCTCGCCATCGGGCTCATCAGCTTGCCCAGCCAGGCGGTGCCGGCGCAGTCGGTCAGGGAGAAGCCCGCCCCTCTTCCCCGCGCCGAATTGTTCGCGCTGATCCGGATGCCGGCCTTTCGCCTGCTGATTGCCGGCATGGTTTTGGTCTCGCTGCCAATCGTGATGATGTCATCACAGTTGAAGCTGGTGCTCGAAGAGAGCGGGGCGAGCAGCCACCTTGCCACCTGGCTGGTTTCGCTGAGCGCGGCCAGCGTGGTCGCGGGCCGGATCATCTGCGGCTATGCGCTTGATCGCGCACCGGTCCACATTGTCTCGTTCATCGCCGTGCTGCTGCCTGCTTTCGGCTTTATGACGATTGCATCACCCTTCGATCAGACCTGGGTGCTGGTTTGCGCGATTCTGGTAGTCGGGATGGCGACCGGGGCGGAAGGCGACATCGGCGCCATGATCATCTCGAAGAAATTCGACATCAGGCATTACGGACTGGTCTATAGCTGCCTTTCCGCCGCGATCGGATTTGCTGCAGCCGTCGGGGCCATCACCCTTGGCATCACGCTGTCCAGAACAAACAGCTACAATGGCTTCCTGCTCATCGTTGGCCTTTTCACTCTGGCCGCTTCGGTGTGTTTCTATTTTCTGGGCAAGGCGCCCGACCATGTCCACGACAAGACCGAAGGCACCCTCGATGTCATCGCCGACGCGGTAAGCGAGCCTGGTGGATCGGCGGTAGTGGGCGCCTAGGTAAAATATCTGTTTCCAATCCCGTCGGCGAGAGTTGGGATATCGCCCCGACCCTCCGCGCTTGGCAAGCCCGCTTGGCAAGGCCGGTGCGCCCCTGTAAGGGCCGCGCGAACTTTTCATCTTATCTGTCCGAAGGAATACCCCGTGGCCGCGCAATATGCCTACGTCATGAAGAACATGACGAAGACCTTCCCCGGTGCCCCCAAGCCGGTGCTGAGCGACATTTCGCTGCAGTTCTATCAGGGTGCCAAGATCGGCATCGTCGGGCCTAACGGCGCAGGCAAGTCCACGCTGATGAAGATCATGGCGGGCATCGATACCGACATCACCGGCGAGGCATGGCCGGGCGAGAACATCACCGTTGGCTATCTGGCGCAGGAGCCGGAACTTGATCCTACGAAAACCGTGCTGGAAAACGTCAAAGACGGCGCACGCGAAACTGCCGACATGGTCGAGCGGTTCAACCAGATCGGCATGGAGATGGGCGAAGACGGCGCCGATTTCGATGCGCTGGGTGCAGAAATGGCCGAACTTCAGGACAAGATCGACGCGGTTGACGGCTGGACGCTCGACAACCAGCTCGAGATCGCGATGGAAGCGCTGCGTTGCCCGCCGGGTGACTGGCCCGTCACCAACCTTTCCGGCGGTGAAAAGCGCCGCATCGCGCTGACCCGCCTGCTGATCCAGAAGCCCAGCATCCTGCTGCTCGACGAACCGACCAACCACTTGGACGCCGAATCGGTCAACTGGCTGGAAAACCACCTCAAGGAATATGCCGGTGCGGTGCTGATGATCACCCACGACCGCTATTTCCTCGATAACGTCGTCGGCTGGATCCTCGAAATCGACCGCGGCAAGTACTTCCCCTATGAGGGCAACTATTCCACCTACCTTGAGAAGAAGGGCAAGCGGCTCGAACAGGAAGACCGCGAAGACCAGAGCCGCCAGAAGGCGATCAAGGACGAGCTCGAATGGATCCGCGCCGGCACCAAGGGCCGCCAGACCAAGAGCAAGGCGCGTATCAAGGCCTTTGACCAGCTGGTTGAATCGAGCGAAACACGGATCATCAACAAGGCGCAGATCGTCATCCAGGTGCCCGAGCGTCTGGGCGGCAAGGTGATCGAGGCCAAGAACATCAGCAAAGCCTATGGCGACAAGCTGCTGTTTGAAGACCTGTCCTTCCTGCTCCCCCCCGGCGGCATCGTCGGCGTGATCGGGCCGAACGGCGCGGGTAAATCGACGCTGTTCAAGCTGATCACCGGACAGGAACAGCCGGATTCGGGCGAAATTTCGATCGGTGAGACCGTGCGCCTTGGTTACGTCGACCAAAGCCGCGACCACCTCGATCCCAGCAAGAACGTCTGGGAAGAAATCTCCGACGGGCTCGACTACATGAAGGTCAACAAGCAGGACATGAGCACCCGTGCCTATGTCGGCGCGTTCAACTTCAAGGGCGCGGACCAGCAGAAGAACGTCGGCAAGCTCTCGGGCGGTGAACGCAACCGCGTCCACATCGCCAAGATGCTGAAGACCGGCGGCAACGTGCTGCTGCTCGACGAACCGACCAACGACCTCGACGTCGAAACCCTGCGCGCGCTGGAAGAAGCCATCGAAAACTTCGCCGGCTGCGCCGTGGTCATCTCACACGACCGCTTCTTCCTCGATCGCCTCGCGACTCACATTCTGGCGTTCGAGGGCGACAGCCACGTTGAGTGGTTCGAGGGCAACTTCGAGGCTTACGAAGAAGACAAGCGCCGCCGTCTGGGTGATGCTGCGGATCGTCCGACGCGGTTGGCCTACAAGAAATTGACACGTTGACGGCTTCAGGCAATAAAGTTATACCACAAGTATGAAAACAGCCGTCTCCATCCCCGATCCCGTTTTCATCGAAGCCGATGCTTTGGCCAAGCGGATGGGCATTACGCGCAGCAAGCTTTATGCCCGTGCGCTTGATGCATTCGTCAGCAGGCAGGCTCCTGACCGGATTACGCTAGCCATGAACGCTGCAGTCGATGCAGCCGGGCAAGGCTCTGACCCCTTCGTCAGCGAAGGCGCGCGCCGCATCCTTGAACGCAGCGAATGGTAACACGGCAGGACGCCATCGTTCAGGGTGACATCTGGTGGGCCGACCTTTCCGACCCGCCCGGTTCAAGCGCCGGTTTTCGCCGACCGGTGATCATCGTGCAGGGCGATGCCATCAACCAGAGCCGTATTGGCACGGTGATCTGTGTGCCGCTCACCAGCAACCTTAAATGGGCTGAGGCACCGGGGAATGTCACTGTCAGTGCCGCCGCATCAGGACTTGATCGGGATTCGGTGGCGCAAGTGACCCTGATATTGGCGGTAGACAAAGCATTTTTGACCGAACGGGCGGGACGGATTTCATCCAGAATTCTGGCGCGCATCTGGTCGGGGCTTGATTTGGTCCTGGGTCGCTAGAGCATTAATTGTCAGAAAACCGCCTTCGAACCTGAACAGAAGCCAACATGGCCCATTCAGTTTCCTGACAGCGCGCCAGGCATATTCCATCACCAACAGTCGCTGCGAGAGTCGTGGCGCAAGGTATGGAGTTGGCGGTCATGGCCATTGGTAAGATCTTCAAGTCGAGTGGACTGGCTGCGCTTGCGGTCGGTATTGCCGCAATGGCCCTGCCCTCGGCAGCCATGGCGCAGGAGCGTGGCTGGCGGCATAGCGATGGCGTTCAGGCGCAGGGTGAAGGCCGCGAGCATGGCGAAAATCGTGGTGGTGAGCGCGGCGGTGGCGGTTGGTCACAGCGCCCGCAGGCAGCCCCGGCTGTTCAGGCTCCCGTAGCCCAGCCGCAGGCCGCACCGCAGCAACGCAGCTGGAATGGCGGCGGTAACTGGGGTGGCAATTCGGGCGGCGGCTGGCAGCAACGCCAGCAATCCGCGCCTGCTCCGGCAGCGGTTCCGGCTCCGGCCCCGGTTCAGACCGGCTGGAACGGCGGCAATCGCGGCGGTGGCGGTAACTGGCAGGGCCGCACCGAGGCAGCGCCTCAGGCACCGGCTCCCCAGCCGCAAGCGCGCGGCAACTGGAACGGCGGTTCGAACAACAGCGGCTGGCAGGGTCGCACCTCGGCTCCCCAACAGCAGCAGCCGAACTGGCGCGGTAACGATAATGACCACCGCGATGATCGTGCCCGTAACAACGATGGCTGGCGCGACAACAACCAGCGCCGTCCCGATGGCTGGCGCGGAAGCGACAGCTGGCGCGGGAATGACTCCTGGCGCGGCCGCGACAACGATCGCCGCAATGACAACTGGCGTTCGAGCAGCAATTGGCGCGAGAACGACCACCGCGACTGGAACCGCGGCTGGCGCAATGACAACCGCTATAACTGGAACGTCTGGCGCAACGATCACCGCGATGTGTTCCGTCTGGGCCGCTACTACGCACCCTATCGCGGTTACAGCTATCGCCGCCTGTCGATCGGATTCACGCTGAACAGCCTGTTCTTCGGTAGCGACTACTGGATCGACAACCCGTGGGCATACCGCCTGCCAGAGGCATACGGCCCCTTCCGCTGGGTGCGGTACTATGACGATGCCGTGCTGGTGAACATCTACACCGGCCAGGTGGAAGACGTGATCTACGACTTCTTCTGGTAAGCGTTCCCGGCCCCGCGGCCCAATACGCGGAAACCGGTTTTGAATGGGCCTTCGTCTCTCTCCCGGCGAAGGCCCTTTCTTCGTTTTTCGCTCGTCATCCTGAACTTGTTTCAGGACCCATTGGGCCGATAGCCCAGTGCATGCCGGAGATAAGCAAACCGCGAGACATGCCTCGCCAAACAGGGCTACAGCCTGAATCGAGAAATGGATCCTGAAACGAGTTCAGGATGACGAGTGGGGGATAGGGACGGCCCCGATTATCTCCCCCTACTGCCCCCGCCCGAACCACATCCGGCGAAGCTCGCCGCTGCGGTCGAGGAACTGGTGCTTCAGCGCGCCCAGCACGTGGAGGCCGATCAGCACCAGCATAAGCGTGGCGAGCGTTTCGTGCAGTTCATGGAACAGCCCCGCCATACCCTTGTCCTGCGCCAGCGGCAGGCCGGGATAGGCGAACAGACCGAAGGCGTTAACCGGCGCGCCGCCGGTTGCTGCCGAGTGCAGCGCCCAGCCCATCAGCGGCACCCCCAGCGTGAACAGATAGAACAGCGAATGCACCGTCTTGGCGAGCCCCGCCTCCCACGTCTTCAAAGTGGGTGAAAGCGGCGGCGGCCTGTGCGTCAGCCGCCAGATGATGCGCAGCACGGTCAGCGCGAGGATAGTCATGCCAAAGGCCTTGTGCCCGGCCATGGCATAGGCCTTGTCCGCCGCCGCCAGATCTTCCGCTTCCCACGCGCCGATATAGTTCAGTGCGATCAGCACAGCGATCAGCCAATGCAGCACTATCGCCCCGGTCGAATATTTCATCGCCAATGCTCCACCCGTTTTATGCCCTTCGCCGGAGCCTATTGTGCATTCGTCGGATGGCAAGCACCTTTTGCCTTGCCCTCGGCACCCCAGACGATAGGCAAAGCGGTGATGGATTTAGCGGCTGAACCAGATCCTGCCGAGAACAACCCCGATCGCAAGGCTTTGGCGCGCGTCGGGGAGATGGTGCGCAAGCGGCTCGATGCCGATCCCGGTGCATGGCGCGCGCCGACCGATCTTGCCGATATCTATGGCTTTACCGATTTCCTGAGCGGGCCTGAATGCGATGCGATGATCAAGCTGATCGATGCCACCGCCAAGCCATCGGCGCTTTACGACCACGGCAACGAGATAGCGGGGCGCACATCCTATTCGGGCGATGTCGATCGCAACGATCCCTTTGTCCGGATGATCGAGCGGCGCATTGACGATTGCCTTGGACTGCCCAACGAATGGGGCGAAACGGTACAGGGGCAGCGCTATCATCCGGGGCAGGAATTCAAGGACCACACCGACTGGTTCCGCACCTGGGCCGATTACTGGCCCGGCGAATCAAGCCGCGGCGGGCAGCGCAGCTGGACCGCGATGGTCTATCTCAGCGACGTGGAAGAAGGCGGCGAAACGCGCTTTCCCAAGCTCAGGATGGACATTCCGCCGCAGCGCGGGGTGATGTTCGTCTGGAACAATGCCCGGGCTGACGGCACGCCCAATATCGATACGCTCCACGCCGGAACCCCGGTGGTGCGCGGCACCAAATACATCATAACAAAATGGTACAGGACACGCCCATGGGGATGAAATCTGCTTACGCCGCTCTGGCAATCGCGCTGCTCCAAGGCGCGCCTGCATGGGCCGAGGCTCCAGCCAAACCGGCCGCACCCGTCACTGAGGCGCGCAGCGAAGACCAGCGGCTGATGCTGCTGTTCGAAAAGGATGCGCGGGCCGAACTGGCGCTGAGCCCCTTGCAGGCGATCTATCGCGGCGAAAAGGCCGACCCGGCGATGGTTGCCCGCATCTTCACCGCCGATCTTGATCGCAAGCAGCTTGCGTCGGTGAAGGTAACGCTGGCCGCGCTGGCGAAAATCAACCGCGCGCGGCTGAGCGGCGAGCGGCAGATTTCCTATGACGTGTTCTCGCGTGACAAACGCCTTGAGCTCGAATTCCTCCAGCCCGACATGCTGGCGCTGACAGCCGTCCGCCCGCTCACCCATTTCGGCGGGCTGCAGGTGGAGTTTCCCTCGCTGATCGCCGCGGGCGGCGCGCTGCCCTACAAGACCGAGGACGATTACCGCATGGCGCTGGGGCTGGTTCATGCCGGTCCGAAAGTGCTCGACAATGCCATTCTCCGCTTCCGCGAAGGGCAGGCAAACGGTGTGGTCGAATCGAAGCTGACCGTCACCAACATGATCGCCCAGATCGATAGCCTGCTGGCGCAACCCATCGACGAAAGCCCCTTCACCTCGCCGCTGCATGACATTCCGGCGACTGTGCCAGAAGCATCGCGGGCGGCGCTGAAAGACAGCTGGAACGCGGCGGTAAAGGACGAGGTCTATCCCGCCTATCGCCGCCTGCGCACCTTCCTGCACGATCAATACCTGCCCAGCGCCCGGGCCGAGCCCGGTCTTTCCGCGATGAAGGGCGGCCCCGGGCTCTATCGCCGGCTGGTCAAGATCAACACCACGCTCGATCTCGATCCCGATACCGTGCACAATCTTGGCCTGTCAGAAGTCGCGCGGATTCAAAAGGAGATGTCTGCCGTTCAGGCAGAACTGGGCTATGGCGGCAGCCTGAAAGACTTTTTCGAAGTCATCCGCACCAATCCGCGCTTTCACCCCAAAACGGCGGACGAGCTTTCCACCGGCTTTGCCAATATCGCGAAGGCTGTAGACGCGAAGATCCCGGAATACTTTGCCCGGGTGCCCAAGACCAAGCTGGAGATCCAGCCCTATCCCGAATACCGCGCGAAATACGAGGCCGGCGGATCGTACAACCAGGGCTCGGCAGACGGCAAGCGGGCGGGGGTGTTCTTTTACAACACCTATGATCTGCCCAGCCGCTTCCTCACCGGCATGACCACGCTTTACCTGCACGAAGGCATTCCGGGGCATCACTTCCAGATCAGCCTTGCGCAGGAAGATACCACCCTGCCCGATTTCCAGCGCTTTGGCGGCAACACCGCCTATGTCGAAGGCTGGGCGCTCTATTCGGAGACGCTGGGCTATTCGATGGGCCTGTACAAGGACCCGCTGCAACACTGGGGCACGCTCGATGACGAGATGCTGCGCGCCATGCGGCTGGTGGTCGATACCGGGCTGCACACCAAGGGCTGGAGCCGCGAAAAGGCTATCGATTACATGCTGGGCAATTCAGGCATGGGCAAAAGCGACGCCACGGCTGAGGTGGAACGCTACATCGCCTGGCCGGGTCAGGCGCTGTCATACAAGCTCGGCGCGCTGACCATCCAGCGGCTGCGCAAGAAGGCGGAAACGGCGCTGGGGCCGAAGTTCGATCTGCGCCAATTCCACAGCCAGGTGCTGGGCAGCGGGGCCTTGCCGCTGCCGGTGCTGGAGGCAAAAATCGACCGCTGGATCACACAAACGCAGGCTCGCTAACCTGCGGTCAACCATTTCAGGTCTAGAAATTGCCACAGGTCCGGGATTTGGGGCCGATCCGGAGTGTTGTTGGTGGAAGAAATCACCATCGACGGAGTTCCCGAACAGGAATTCCGCCGAATCATTGAAGCGATGCTGCGCCACGGTGAGGCGGATGAGGCTGCGCGCCATCTGCGCATGCTGGTTGAGCCCTATTGCGGCTCCGGAAAACCCCTTAGCGGCCGATTTCTGCAAATTGACTCTTCCGACATTAGCCTGACCGGTTGGGGCGATCTGGAAGAGAGCCTGACCCGCTATGACCGGCCCGAACACCCGGTTTCGGCGATCAGCATCATGGTCAGCGAACCCGAAAGCCGCCCCCAGCGCCCCGATGAGGCCGGGCTGCTTTCGCCTTTTGTCGAGGTCAGCTTCTTTTCCGACGAGGCCTATCCCTTCACCGAGGCGGACCGCGCCGATCTGATGGATGGCTATTCCTCGTTCGGCTGCGAGTGGGCGGGCGACGTTGAAGGCATCGACCATTCGATCGCCATCGACGGGATCGACGATCTTTACGGCAACCTCGCCGCGCTTGAGGCCCGGCTGTTCGCCATGGACGTGCCGCCCGAAAACGACATAGCCGCAGGCACTATCGCTTCATGCTATCTTGCCGTGCTGATCCATCAGGCCGTGCGCGAAACGATCCGCCGCTCGCAGCTGCCGCGCCCCTTGTGCGTGATGGCGGGCAACAACGGCACCTATCCGTTCTTCGATGCGCCGGTGATGAGCGCCGACGAATATATCGCCAAGGGCAAGATCGCGGTGCTGAAGCACGTTTCGGCCCCCGCTCCAGTCGAGCCCGATCACGTTGTCGCCAGGGCCAGCGACGAGGATGCCTATGAGGCGGGCAGCCTGCTCGGCATGTCGATGAGCCAAGCGAAGCCCAAGAAGAAGATGGCGCTGGTGCTCGCCGACGATGATCTGAATGACAACCACGATCTGATGGCCGAGGCCGAGTTCATGTCGATGGGCGGCGCCGCATCGGGCCTTGCCCAGCCGCCCGCCGCGCGGGTTGCCTTCGATTTCAACCCGCCGCAGACGTGGGAGCAGGCACCCGAAGACATTTTCGAGGATGCCGACAGCTTTCAGGAGCTGGCCCGCGAAGCGCCGCCGGTCGATTACAACCGCTCTGAACCACCCGATGAACCGGAAGAGCACTGCACCCCGCCCGCCTATCAGGAGCCGGCCGCTCCCGAGCAGCCTGCGCAGAGACCGCAACCCGGCGAGGCGGAAATCTTCGTCCCCACCGGCCGTGTGCCGCAGGCCTATGAGCCGAACCGCGAGCCGGAACATGTCGACACCAGCGACCACGACGTCTGGGGCGCGCTGACCTCGCGCATGCCGGTTACCGCTCCGGGCGCCTTTGGCAACAAGATCGAAGAGACCGAGGCTCCGCAAACCCCCGGCCAGATCCCCACCACCCGCGGCCATGCCCTGCGCAAGGCAGTGATCACCTTTGATGTGGTTGAGGAAGTGGTGCCGGAATCGGCGCTCAGCAAGCTGGTGCAGCGCGTGAAGGGCTGGTTCGGGATGGGCAAGCTGTAACTGTGCGCTGATCTTCGGGGTCAACGATTGTGATCATATAAAAAGACCCGTCATTCCCGCGAAAGCGGGAACCCATCTCGTGACTTGGCCTATTACCAAGCACCGGAGATGGGTCCCCGCCTTCGCGGGGATGACGAAAAAATGGGGTTGGGAACTAAGCCCCTACTCCGCCAGCGCCTCAGCAATCAGCGCCCGCGTATTGGCCACCCCATAGAGCGCGATGAAGCTGCCCATTCGGGGGCCTTGGGCGGAACCCAGCAGGCATTCATACAGCGCCTTGAACCAGTCGCGCAGGTTCTCGAAGCCGAAGTCGGGGTTCTTGCCGATCTCGTAGACCATGTTCTGCAGCACATCGGCAGGCGCATCGGCAGCGGCCTTGGCCAGCTCGGCATCGAGCGCGGCGAGAGCGGCACCTTCCGTACCCACCGGCTTGCGCCGCTGCAGCGTCGGCGCGACGAAATCGCGGTTATAGGCGAGCGCCGAAGTGACCAGCACGTCAAGCTCGGGGTGCGCCTCGGGCCGGGCATCGGAGACATAGTTGGCGAGGTATGACCACACCTGCTCACGCGTCGCGCTGGCACCGAGCACGCCAACCAGATTGAGCAGCAGGCCATAGGTTACCGGCAGGGTATCACCCGCACCATGCGTATCACCATTGGCTCGCAGCAGGTGCCACACCGGGTTGCCGAGCTGTTGCTCGATCGGCTGGCTGGCAAGCTTCTCACGGAACTGCCAGTATTCGTCCACCGCGCGCGGCACGACGCCGACATGCAGGCTCTTGGCGCTCTTGGGATCGCGGAACAGGTAGAAGCCGAGGCTTTCCTCGCTGCCATAGGTCAGCCACTGGTCAATGGTCAGGCCGTTGCCCTTGGACTTGGAAATCTTCTCGCCGTTCTCGTCGAGGAACAGCTCGTAGATCAGTCCTTCGGGTGGGCGGCCGCCGAGTGCGCGGGCGATCTTGCCGCTTTCGCGCACCGAGTCGGTCAGATCCTTGCCGCACATCTCGTAATCGACGCCGAGCGCGACCCAGCGCATCGCCCAATCGACCTTCCACTGCAGCTTGGCCTGCCCACCAAAGATGCAATGCTCGACCATTTCGCCGTGGTCTTCGAATGCGATGAGGCCCGCTTCGGCATCGACCACCTCGATCGGCACCTGCAGCACCTGATGCGTCTTGGGGCTGACGGGGAGCACCGGCGAATAGGTCTTGCGGCGTTCCTCGCGCAGCGTCGGCAGCATGATGTCCATGATCGCCTGATAATTGCGCAGCACCCCGCGCAGGGCATCGTCAAAGCCGCCCGAATTGTAGCGGTCACTCGCCGAGACGAATTCATAGTCAAAGGCAAACCGGTCAAGGAACTCGCGCAGCTTGGCGTTGTTGTGGTGCGCGAAGCTTTCGTAAGTGTTGAACGGATCGGGAATGCGGCTGAGCGGGTGGCCGAGATAGGCAGTCAACAGCCCTTGGTTGGGCACGTTGTCGGGAACCTTGCGCAATCCGTCCATGTCATCGCTGAAGGCCACCAGCCGCGTTGGCGCACCGCCGGTCAAGGTCTCATAGGCGCGGCGGACCAGCGTGGTGCGCAGCACTTCCTGAAAGGTGCCGATATGCGGCAGGCCCGATGGGCCATAGCCGGTTTCGAACAGCACGGGGCTGCCATCGGGCTTGCCTTGCGGAAAGCGCTTCACCAGCTTGCGCGCCTCTTCAAAAGGCCAAGCCTTGGAAACCTGTGCGGCAGCGATAAGGGCATCTTCAGTCATAGCAGCGCCTTTTGCGGACTTGGCCCTTTTCCGCAAGTGCGAAGCGCAAATGCCGCGCGCAATCCGGCCCTTGGCTTAGGGCACGAAGATCAGTTTCAAGCGCCGCACCTCGCCCATCACTTCGCCCCAGTGCCCCTGCACCGCAGCCGCCAGAACCGCGATCATCGCGGCCAGCGTGATCATCGGGTTGGCCATGACCTGATAGGACCAGGCGAGGAAATAGTGATCGTTGCCGAACAGATAGTTCTTGGGGATCAGCAGGATGATGCACCCCGCAAAGGCCAGCCAGTCGCCCCGGACCGGAGAGGTGGCGCTGGTGGCAATCACCGCCACGGGCAGGACCAGAGGCAGCAGATGGTAATCGACGAATGCGGGAATCGCGATGATCATCAGCCCCAGCGCGATGAACAGCACCTGCCCCATGGTCATCCGTCCGGCCCGCGCCGCCAGAACCGTCAGCCCGCCCATGATCGCGGCGAGAGCGATGCACAGCAGCGTCCAGACCTTGCTGAACCCGAGACACATGTTGAGCAGCGATGGCAGCGAGGTCATGAAACCCAGCGCCAGCGGCTGCTTGATATAGGCTTCGTTGTAATCCTTCAGTCCGGCCAGCCACGCCGCCGGGCCATAGTGCGGATAGAGCAGGTGCGAGGCAATCATGGTCAGCACCAGCACGGCCGCGCCGTAAAAGCCCAGCCGGACCAGATCGCGGAAGCTCCCCGCCTGACCGCACAGCACCAGCATGACCGGAACGATCACGACATTGGGGCGCAGGTTGCACGATAGCGCCAGCAGCAGCAGCGCCTGCCAGTCAAACTGCCGGGTTTCCACCACGCGGCGGCTTCCGGCGATCAGCGTGATTGCGCAGATCAGCGAGAAGAAGTGGCCGCGATCCGCTGCGAACCACAACGGATAGCTCATCAGCGCCACGCCTGCCCAGCGCAGTTGCTCGGCCTGCTGACGGGCAAAGCCGCTCATCACCTTGGCCAGTGAATAGAGGCCCGCCATGCTGGCTACGATGAACACCAGCACCGGATCAAACAGGCTGAACGCGCGCCGCACCAGCAGCGCCAGCAGAGTGGGCAGCGGCGGCATGTGATCGGGATTGATCTTGGTCCCGCGCATTTCATCGGCACGCGCGCGCATGAAATCGACCAGCGCCTGCACGCCCCAAGGCCGGACCGGCTGGTGAATCGGGTCCCCCGGATAGGCGAACACCAGCTTGAAAAAGTCCGCCCAGCGATCATAGGGACGGAAGGTGAAGATGGTGTAGGGATAGTTATACCCCAGCCGCTCCATGATCAGGTTGAACATCAGCTGGGCAATCAGCCCGGCAGCAACCAGATTGAACGCCAGCCGGCAAAGCCGGGCCCTGTCCCAGTTGGCGCTGTTCATCGCCAAACCCGGCTCACTCTTGCCAACCTGCCCCATACCGCTCCCCCAACCCGCAGCATACGCGCCCCAATTACGCGCTAAACCTAGGGGCCTAATGGTTAATTTCAAAATAAATTTGGCGGTGCTGTTCCGGGTCTTTGTGCCCCGTCATCCTGAACGGGTTTGGGTGAACTCAGGGTGACGGGGGAGGATTGCGATGCGCAGGCACACCGCTTCGTCTGCCGCGCTTATGCAAATAAGAGCAGCCACTTGAGCGGAATTTCAGAGCCTTGCCAGCAGCTTATTCGGACATGGGCCGGACTGCATCGCCAACGGTTATCTTGGCCGTAAGCTTGCGGACCGGTTCGGCAATGGAAGTCTTTTCCAGCACCCGAATAATCTCAACCTCGCCGATTATGTCTTCCTGCCATCCGATCATGTCGCCTGTGGTGGGATCGGTAATACTCTCACCGGTGCTGCTGACAACCATTCGCCGGCCAATCCGCAATTCTTCGGGCCGCACCGCGTTAAGCCGTCCGCGATTGAGAACTATCTGATGCTTCTTGCCGGGATAGACCGCAGCAACTAGGATCGGCAGCATGTCTTCAGAATCCTCATCATCGGACTCTTCGCCGCTTTCGCCAGCTTCTTCGTCTTCGCTTTCATCGCGAGCTGGTTTTTGATGGAGATAGTTAACCGCCGAAAAAATCAAAATCGACAACACGAACGTTGCGTGGAATACGATCATCCACCTGAGCTTCTCGTAGTCAGGGTGAACTGACTGCTCAAGATCCATATATTGCCGAAGCATTTGCACTGATGAAATTGCGACAATCGAGCCGAGAAGCTGAATTTTTAGCCCGCTGTAATCCAAACTGTCCATCCAGCTGGGCCGGTCGTCTTCGTTGTCCAACTTGATCTTGGAAACGAAGTTCACATAGCCAACAAACAGAACCATAAGGATCAGGTTCAGGACCAGAACCATGTCGACGATGCCAAGGATCTTAACGATCGCCATCGATTCTTCGAGACGGAAGAACTCTTCATGCAGCGCCCAAGCGCTGGCTGTGGCCTTGATCGCCAGTAAAGCAAGGCAGAATGCGAGACCGGCATAGGGCGCGGCAAGCACCCATCGCCACATGAACAACGCAAATTCGAAGAGATTTTCGACAACCTCTAGACGGGGAAGGAGTTTCTTACGGTACCATTTTTCGATTTGGTTCGGTCTAAAATTGATTGCCATTTCCCCACCCCCTGGATCAATCACAAGCCAGTGTAATCAGACGTTTTCTTGTTGTCTGCAATGTAAATCGACAATTCCAGCTATTTACTAGGTGCATTTCAATAGAATCCCGCAAGCAAGCATGAATGCTGTTCAGGATGCCCCGGCGCAATCTGCCCCCCACCCCCCACATAATCCCCACAACATCCCCCTCCCCCCGTTTCGCTTTCGTTCCCGCCGCGCTATGGGCTGGTGATGGCTTCGCTTCCGCTCCCTGCACTCCATGCCAGCCATTCGGGCTGCTGGCTGCGCGATGGGGCGGGGACTACGCGGGCTTGCCCCAAGGGGGAGGCGGTGATGGCGGCTTCGGAAACGCCGCTGCTGCTGCTCAATGCCCCGCTGGTGGCGAGCAGGCTGGGCTATCCCGATCTTTCCGGGCTCGACATTCTGGAGCTCTACGCCTTCATCTTCCCCGCGCGGTTTGTCGTGCCGACGCCCAAGGGGCTGGCCCATGCGCTGGGGCTGGATGAGCCCAAGGACGATGCCGGGGTGCCCGGCCTGCTGCAGGCGGCGGCGGGGGCCTTGCTTGAGGTTTGCGAAGGCACCGACTGGCCCGAGCGTGAGGGCGCGTGGACGGCGCTGCAATCGCTGATCCGCCTGCGCTGGCCATGGGCACCGCTGCTCGCGGCGCGCCTGAAAAAGCCCGAAAAGGCCGAGCGTTGGCTGTTCGCCCGCCTGCCCGAATGGGAGGAAGCGCCCGAGCGGCCGCAGCCGATGCAGGTGACGCTGAGCGACGAACAGGTGGCCGAACGGCTCGCGCAGTTGACCGGCACAGGCGCCGAAATGCGCCCCGGCCAGCGCGCCTATGCCGCCGAAGCCGCGCACGTTTTCGCCCCCCGCCTTGCCGACAAGCAGCCGCACGTGCTGCTGGCGCAGGCGGGAACCGGCGTGGGCAAGACGCTGGGTTACCTCGCCCCGGCCTCGCTGTGGGCGCAAAGTTCGGGCGGCACGGTCTGGGTTTCGACCTATACCAAGGCGCTGCAACGCCAGCTGCGACGCGAGAGCAAGCGGGCCTGGCCTGCGACCCGCGCCGATGGCTCGCAGCCGGTGGTGGTGCGCAAGGGGCGCGAGAACTATCTGTGCCTGCTCAATCTGGAGGACGCCATTCAGGGCGGCTTCACCGGGCGGGCGGCGATCATGGCGCAGCTGGTGGCGCGCTGGGCGAGCTATTCGGCGGATGGTGACATGATCGGCGGCGATCTGCCCGGCTGGCTCGGCACCCTGTTCCGCCAGCGCGGGGTGGCGGCGCTGACCGACCGGCGCGGCGAATGCGTCTATGCCGGGTGCCCGCACTATCGCAAATGTTTCATCGAACGCTCGTCACGCGCCTCGGCTCAGGCCGATCTGGTGATCGCCAACCACGCGCTGGTGATGGTCAACGCCGCGCGCAGCCGTGACCCGGCCCAGCGCCCGACCCGGCTGGTGTTCGACGAAGGCCACCACGTGTTCGAGGCCGCCGATTCAACCTTCGCCGCCGCGCTGACCGGGGCCGAGCTGATCGAACTGCGCCGCTGGGTAATCGGACCGGAGAAGGGATCAAAGGGCCGCCGCCGCGGGCTTTCGGCGCGGCTCGCCGATGTTGCCAGCTATGACGAGGCCGGGGCCAAGGCGATTGCCGCCGCGCGCTATGCTGCGGAAGCCCTGCCGGGTGACGGCTGGCTTGGGCGGCTGGGCGAGAACATGCCAAGCGGGCCGCTCGAAGACCTGCTCGCCGCCGTCCGCACCCTCACCTATGCCCGCGACGAGAGCGGCGGGCAGGAAATGGGCTATGGCTTGGAGACCGAGGCCGCGCAGTTGGAAGGGCCGTTCATCGAGATCGCCGGATCGGCGCAGGCGGCGCTGGCGGAACTGCGCTCCCCGCTGATGCGGCTGGGCCAGCGGCTTGAGGCGATCATGGCCGAACCGCCAGACTGGCTCGATGGCCCCGGCCGCGCACGGATCGAGGGCGCGCGCCATTCGCTCAATTGGCGGATCGATATGCTCGCTGCGTGGGAGAGCCTGCTGGCGCGGCTGGGCGGGCCGGCTGACCCCGATTTCGTCGACTGGCTGGCGGTAGATCGCGGCGATGCGCGCGAATTCGATGTCGGGCTGCACCGGCACTATCTCGATCCGATGAAGCCCTTTGCCCAGGTCGTGCTCGAACCCTCGCACGGGGTGATGCTGACCTCGGCCACGCTGCGCGACGGGGATGACTGGGAGGCGGCGATTACCCGCTCGGGCGCGCCGCACATTGGCGCGCCGGTGCGGCTGGGCGCGTTTGAAAGCCCGTTTGAATATGCCGAACAGGCCGAAGTCCTGATCGTCACCGACGTGCCCAAGGGCGATATCTCGGCGCTGGCTGCTGCCTTTTCGCGGCTGATCGAGGCTTCGCAGGGCGGCGCGCTCGGGCTGTTCACCGCGATCCGCCGCCTGCGCGCGGTGCATGGCCGGATTGCCGACCGGCTGGCGCGGGGGGGCTTGCCGCTTTACGCCCAGCACGTCGATCCGATCGACACGGGCACGCTGGTCGATATCTTCCGTGATGATCCCAAGGCTTCGCTGCTCGGAACCGATGCCCTGCGCGACGGGGTGGACGTGCCCGGCCATTCGCTGCGGCTGGTGGTGATGGAGCAGGTGCCATGGCCCAAGCCATCGATCCTCCACCGCGCGCGCCGCTTGGCAAATGGCGGTTCGGCGCACGATGACCGCATCATCCGCGCGCGGCTGGCACAGGCTTTCGGCCGCCTGATCCGTAGCCGCGAGGATCACGGGGCCTTCGTTGTACTCTCCTCCGCTTTCCCCAGCCGGTTGCTCTCGGCCTTTCCGCCGGGCACGCCGGTAACCCGGCTGACGCTAGAGGAGGCTTTACAGCGGGTCAGCAGCCGTGCTTCAGCCGTCGCTCATCAAGTCGAGTCCACCAGCGAATGAAACTGCGCGAATGAAACTTTTGGGCCTGTTCCGCCACGCCAAGTCTGATTGGCACGATGCCAAGGCGCGCGATTTCGATCGCGGCTTGAACAAGCGCGGGCGCAAGGGCGCGGCGCTGATGGGCAAACATATCGTCGAGCACGGCGTGCACTGGAAACGCATTCTCGCCTCTCCCGCCGTGCGCGTGGCCGAGACGATCGAGCTGGCCGAACAGGCGGTGGGCCTGACCATTCCGGTGCAGTGGGACCGGCGCATCTATCTCGCGAGTTCCGTCAATCTCGCCGACGTTCTGCACGAAACTTCGGACGATATCGACGCGGTGCTGATGGTCGGCCACAATCCGGGGCTGGAAGACCTGATCTTCGATCTGGTGCCTGACGATGGCATGTGCCCGCTTCGCGCCATGGTCGAAGAAAAGTTCCCTACGGCTGCCTTCGCCGTGCTCGAATGCGATATCGACCACTGGGCCGATCTGCACGATGGCTGCGCCCGGCTGGTCCATCTGGTGCGCCCGCGCGACCTTGATCCGGAGCTGGGGCCGCAGCTGGAGGATTGAGCTTCTGCTTGCCCCCTTTTCGTCATCCTGAACTCGTTTCAGGATCCATTTCTCCGCTCAGGCCGAAGCTTTGTTTTGCAGCAACGCCTCGCGGTTTGCTTCTCACCGGCAGGCTCCGGGCTTGCGGCACGATGGATCCTGAAACGAGTTCAGGATGACGAGTGGGTTTTAATTGGACCAGCTACACCTCATTAATTCGTCCTTTGCGGCGTGCCGATGCGGATCGGGGTGAAGGGCTTGCCCGGCTTTGTCTTCCCGGCCGCCTCCCGCGCCGCCTGGGCTGCCTCTTCCGCCGCCACGCGTTCCTTCGATGCCTTGACCTCTGCCTCGAACACCGGCGCGAACTTCTTGCCGACGGTGCCGATGGCCTCATTGGTCGAGGCGTCCGGATGCTGGTTCTGGTAGGCGTTAACTTCCAGCTTTTCGAGGAAGACAATCGGCTTGATCTTGTCGAGGCAGATCTTGTCAGCGCACTGTTTTGACCACCACGCCGTCCAGAACGTACCGAAACTGTTGGCCGCATTCACCGTTTGCCGTGCCTGCGATTCGTTGACCAGCGTCTTGGCCTCGGCATTGGCACCGGCGAGGTATTTCACAATTTCCGGGCTCTCGATGGTCAGGCTGTGATTGCTATCCCACCGCTTGAACACGCCATAGAAATAGCCCTGCCCGACAAAGCGGATGCCGATCCGGCAGGTCTCGTCGGCGCATTCGGGCGATTTGTCGGCAACAAAGGCATCGCGCCACTGGGCGGCGGCGAGCTTGAACAGGCCGACGTCGGCATCGTCCTCACTGTGCGATGTGGGCGAATAGGCATAGAAGCGCGAGCACACCGTTTCAGCATGGCAGCTGAAGTTGACCCCGCCCGAGGGAACCTGGATCGAAAGCTGCGGCAGCCAGATCGGGAAATCCCAATCGTGCGACCACAGCACCAGATCGATCCACAACCGCGCCTCAACCCCCGGGGTGATGTTGATCCCCAGATTATAGACCGGATCACCGATCGTGAAGTGACTGGCCTTGTCCTTGCCGATGGTCAGATCGACTGACTGGTTGTCGCTCACCGCCACTGGCGGCGTTCCGGCATCGATGTCCTTCACGGCAAAGGTCAACCCGCCCGAAACCAGCTGGATCTTGATGCCGGGGAACACCTTGGCCCCGACGATCCCGAGGTTGGCATTGTTGCCGAGCAGATCGATATCCTCGAAGAATTTGACAAATTCCGGCGGATTGGCCGTGCCGGGTGCCGGCGGGGTGAAGTTGCCGCCCTTGAAATCACCGGGAAGGAAGTCGGTGAAATCGACAAAGGGATGGGCGCCAACATCGATATCGGGGATCGTCGGCAGGTCGGCGCTGAAACGGGCGAAAGCATCGACCTGGGCAACCAGTTCCTTGCCCTTGAACACCTTGGCCTCTGGCATCCCGGCTTCGCGGTAGCTCTGGTCGCTGCCGTTGAACGGCTGGAAATTGACGCGAACCTTGGCGGCCTTGGCGCCGTTTTCCTCGTGATAGGAATAGAGCCCGTTCAGCTGGATCGGGAACCGCATGCCAAAGCCATAGCCAAAGCCCGCCGAGGCTTCGGCGTAGTAGGTCTTCTTGCAACCGACGAGGCACCGCTTGATCGTCTTTTCGATCCGCTGGTGCCATTCATAATTGCCTGCCAGAGTGAAGCCGGTCACATAGATTCGCGGCTCGAGCGGCGTTTCGACATCGATCACCGACGGCGGCGGCGCGGGTTCGCTCTTGGTCTGCACCGGGGCCGGGTCCATCACCGGCACAAAGGCGTTCTGTTCGATCGCCACTTCGCCGGCGTTGATCACTTCGGCTTCCAGATCATCGTCGTTCAGCAAGGCCAGCCGCGCCGCCTCGCCGGGGCCGCGCTCGGCATCGATTGCCGCATGCTGCGCCGGATTGTTGAGCATGGCGCGAAGCTGGGCCAGATCTGCCGCCATTTCCGCCTTGGCATTCTGGGTATCGACCTTGGCCTTGGCGAGCAGCGCGGCGCGCTTTTGCGGATCGGCAACAAAGCGCGGGTCGGCAGGGTTGGCGAAGGCTGCGGCGCGATCACCCTCGCCAATCCGCTTTACGCAGGGCGTACCGGTGCGGGCCAGCATGGCGCGGCGGGCATTGTCCGCGCAGGCGCCGGGCTTGATCCGGTATGACAGGAACGAATGGACGATGAGGCCCTGATCAACCTCATAGGCCTGTGTATCCTCAGAGATCACCTCGGCCAGATTGCTTTGCCGGCGAAGCGACTGCGCGACATTGAACAGGGCGCGCGGATTGGCGAGAACCGGCGAAAGATCTGCCATGGCGCGGCCGATCTTGAAGCGCGGAGAGGCGCGCATCTGCCGCAGGTTTACCTGACGGCGCACGTTCAGCGCCTTGATCGCAGTGGAATTGCTGCCCCCGCGCAAGATCACCGCGCCAGCCCGGGGGGCGGACTTGATCGTGGTGGGCGGGGTGATCTCGGTGCGGCCCAATCCGGCGACGGAGGTGATCGCCGGGCGGGTCATCTGGATCGCCGGCGTCGTGCGGATTACCGGCGGCGGGGTATCGGCAGGTCTTGCCGCAGCAGCCGGCGCGGGCGCGCGGTAAATCCGCACGGTGGGTGCTGGCGCTGGCGTTGCCGAGGGCGCCGGGGTTGGAGTGGCGGTTGGGGCAGGGCTGGGCGTGACAGCAGGAATGGCCCGGATCTTGAGTGGCCGGGTCCCCGATTCCTGCGCCTGCGCCAGTGATGCCAGCGCGGCGCAAACCATTGCGCCCGAAGCCAGTGCAGCCTTGATCCCTGCCCCCATAACCACCCCCCAAAAACCGGTCCATCAGCATGGAACGCGGAACATGCCATGTATTGGCGGAATACGACAGGCGGATTGCGCGTTGCCATTACTAGCATAGCTTACTATCAGCGCGGCTTCGATGAGCACCCAACGCCTGTTCCCCTCGCCACTGCGCAAGACACTGATCACGGTATCGGTGATGGGCACCACACTGGTCGTCGCGCTCGATGCGACGATTGCCGTGGTGGCGATTCCGCACATGCAGGCCAGTCTCAATGCCTCGCCCGAGCAGGTGACATGGGTCCTGACCTCCTATCTGATCGCTTCGGCCATCATGATGCCGCTGGCATCGTGGCTGGCGAGCAAGTTCGGCCGCAAGCGGCTGATCGTGATCTCGATCACGACATTCACCATAGCTTCAATGGCCTGCGGCCTTGCGCGCAGTCTGGAGTTCATGGTCTTCGCCCGGTTGCTGCAAGGCGCGGCGGGGGCCGGGCTGATCCCGCTGGGACAGGCGACGCTGCTCGATATCAACCCGCCCGAAAAGCAGCCGAGCGCCATGGCGATTGTCGGGCTTGGCGCGATGCTGGGGCCGCTGCTGGGGCCAACAATCGGCGGTTGGCTGACCGACAACTATACCTGGCGCTGGGTGTTCCTGATCAACCTGCCGATCGGTCTGGCCGCGATAGCCGGTGCAATTTTCAGCCATATCGAGGTCAAGGACAAGGATTTGCCCAAGTTCGACATGTTCGGATTTCTGGCGCTCACCGGCTTCATCGGGGCCTTCCAGCTGCTGATGGACCGCGGCCAGCAAAATGACTGGTTTGATTCCCCGGAAACCTATGTCGAAGCCGGATTGCTCGCCTTCTCGTTCTATTTGCTGCTGGTCCACATGCTGACCCGCAAGGATACCTTTGTCCGGGCCGCGCTGTTTGCCGATCGCAACTTTGCCCTTGGCACCATAATCAGCACGGTGATCGGCATCCTGATCTTCGCTTCCAGTCCGATCCTGACGCTGATGACCCAGAACCTGCTGGGCTACAGCCCGCTCAAGAACGGACTGGTCAGCCTGCCGCGCGGGATCGGCACGATCATCAGCCTGCTCGTCGTCACACGCACCATCAACAGGATCGATCCGCGCATACTCTTGTCGATCGGGCTCAGCCTGTCGGTCTTCAGCCTTTACCTCTATTCGCAGCTCAGTCTGGAAACTGATGAAGGGCCGATCCTGTTCGCCGGGCTGTTTCAGGGTTTTTCCGGTGGCATGCTGATCTCGCCGCTATCGGCGCTGGCCTTTTCGACGCTATCGCCGAAATTCCGCAATGAAGGCGCGGCGATCTTTGCCCTGTCGCGCAATATCGGCAACTCGCTGGGCATCTCGGCAATTCAGGTCATGTCGATCCAGGCATCGGCGCAGGTCGCCTCGCGGCTTGCCGAGGGAATCCGGCCCGATAATCCGATGCTGCAGCTTGTCAGACCCGATTTCGATTTCACCAGCCAGAACACCCTAGCCCGCACCAGCGGTGAGATATGGCGACAGGCGATGATGGTATCGACCATCGACACGTTCTGGCTCGGCTGCATCGTCGGCCTCGCCACGCTGCCTGTCATCCTGCTGATGAAGCGCACACGGCTGGGGCAGGCGGCGGCTGCACCGCCTGTCGATACCGGGCATTAGGGTGCTACAGCTTGCATCTGGTTTGGAAATCGTCCCTAACTTCGCAAAATAGCAAAGCTGGGAGAAATGCAGGATGTCAGCCGTAGCCTAGGCCTTTGCCCTGACCCTGGCGACGCTGATCGCCGAGATCATCGCCGGAAGGCATCGCGGGATCTATTCGCGTGACGAGATCTGCATCAATGTCTCGTGCATCAGCATCGGCTTGCTGCTGCGCCCCTTCGGCTCGGTTATTCTTGCCTGGATAGTCAGCTTTGTCTTGCCGATGGGCAAGGGCGCGCTCGGCGGGCTGCCCTTCTGGCCGTCATTCGTCGGCCTTGTGCTGCTGGCTGAACTGGCGAATTACGCCGTCCACCGGGGCTGCCACGAGTTGAAAGGCTCAAACCGGTTTGACTGGCTGTGGCGGATGCACCGCACGCATCACACCGCAGAATACGTCAACGTGCTGCTCACCTATCGCGTCAGTCCGTTCTGGGGACTGGTTGGCGGCTTGCCATGGGTGGCGACGCTGGGTTTCTATCTCGGCCTGACCGACGCAACGGGTGCGATGCTGGGCGTTTTCATGATCTGGGGGATCGTGACCCACAGCGATTTCCGCTGGGATGACTGGCTGCGAAATCGTCCCGCATTCGCGCCGGTGCTGCGCGCGATCGAGCACGTGATCGTCACCCCCGGCCTGCACCACACCCACCATGGCTTTGGCAAGGACGGGGCGAGCTACCGAAACTACGGGATTTTCCTGTCAATCTATGACTGGGCCTTTGGCACGCTGCTCATCCCCTCAGGCCGGCCGGCACGCTATGGCCTGCCCGGGAAAAGACCAATGTGGATCGATGACGCGCTGTCACCAATCCAGCTCGGCGCGCGGATCAGCACTCTCAGGGCCTCTGCCGAGGCAGAGAGCTGAAAGGCGAGCCTACTGGTCCCAGGCTTCGCCGCCCTTGATGATCGTGCGGTGCATCATGCGGCCGCAATAGGGATCATAGGGCGTCGCGCGGTGCAGCGAGGTGCGGTTGTCCCACATCACCGTGTCGCCGAGCTTCCACACGTGCTTGTAGACATAGGGTTCGCTGGTGGCGAAGGCGCGCAGGCCGTGGAGCAGCCGCTGGCTGTCCTTCATGTCGAGCCCGCGGATGTAGTGGGCGGTATTGCCCAGCACGAGGCTCTTCTTGCCGGTGCTGTTGGTCACGACGAGCGGGATTTCCGCCTCACCCTTTGACTGCCAGTCTGCCAGTTGCTCGGCGCTGGGTTCGGGCGTGTGATAGAAGGCAGAGCACCACAGCGAGTGAACCACGCGCAGCCCCTCGATTTCGGCCTTCTGCTCGTCCGAAAGATCGGCGTAGGATGTGGCGGTATTGGCGAATTCGGTATCGCCGCCCTCGGGGGCGAGCACCTTTGCGGTCAGCATCGAGGCGCGGATCGGGATCGGGTTCATCGTCCCGTCGATATGCCAGAACAGCGAACCCTTCAGGTACTCAACGACATTGGCGTGCTGCGCCTTTTCGTCGAGCGTCACCTTGAATACCGAATCCTGGTTCTGCCCGGCCAGCTCGTCGGCATTACCGCCCAGCGAGTTCGAGAATTTGACCTGCTCATGATCGGCAAAGTCGATTTCCGGAAAAACCAGCACGCCGCGCTCTTCCATGAGCGCGAGAATGTCTTCGGAAAGCTCGCCCGAAAGCAACTCTTCCTTGGTATTGAGCACGCGCGCGCCGATCTTCGGCTTGATCGCTTCATAGCGCAGGCGCGTGGTGGTGGCGGCAGTGGCCATCTATAATCTCCCGAGGCAGTGTTCTATTTGCTGAACACCTGTACAGAACAGCCCGCGCCAGAGCAAGCGTCGATGATCAGGCGATCAGGTCTTTCAGCCACCACATCGGCAGATAGGGGCGATCGAGCGCCTTGCCCACGGCGTAGGGCCACCAGCCCTCGCCGAACGGCACATAGACCCGCACCCGCACCTTCAGCTGCCGCGCCACGGCCACGGTGCGGCGGCGGGGGAGCCCGCGGATCTGCTCAAGCTCGCAAGGGGTGCCCGCGGCGAGGAGTATCTTCAGCGCCGCATCAGCCAGTGCCGGATCATGGGTCGCCACGCCAACCGGAGCCGCACGCCCGGCGAGCTTGCGCGCTATGGCGAGAAAGCGTTCCCCGGCATCGCCCTCCGGCACGCCCGGCTCGGCCCATTCGCCCTTGACCAGCCGCAACCGCGCAGCTGTGTCGCGCAGCGCCATGGCATCGTCCAGACTGCGCCACCACCGCGCCGGCAGGGCGACCCCGGTGCCGGGATGATCGTCGAGCAGGTGCCTAACACAGGCCAGCGTCTGGTCGGCGGCTTCGAACTGGTGGGCATCGAACACCATCGGCAAAGCCGCGCGATCAGCGGCCTTGCGGATCGCATCGAGCCTTGCGGGATCAAAACCCAGCGGCGGCGCCTTGATGGCGAGGAAAGCATCGCACTCGCTGCTCGCCATAGCCTCGGCGACCGCGCAGTTGGCCGCGACGATGGCATCGGGCGAGCCCTTGTCAGCCGGGAAGTGGCCAAGGGTGACGGCATAGCCCTGCACCCGCAATTGCTCGGCCACCTCCACCGCATAGGCCGCGTCTGCCCTGGGCAGGAGCTTTGGCGCATTGCGCACCAGCATTTGCTTGAACCGCCAACGCCAGCTCATGCGTTGATGATCCGGCGCGCGAGATGGCGCAGCTTGCCCGCCACGCCGCCAACACCATCAACCGCCAGCGCCACCAGCCCGGCAAGGTTGGCAGGATAGGTCCGCAGGCAGACGCAGGGGTGACATTCGGTGGTCCAGAATTCGGCGATCCACGGCTCGACATTGCCGAGCATCTCGTACGAGGTCAGCCCCTCGCTCGCCGCCCAGCCGATGGTGTGCAGCATCAGCAGCGTGCCGGGCGAGCAGCGGGCATAGTCTTCGTCAAAGCCGATCTTGAACAGCCAGAAGCGCCCGTGCCACTCGAGCGCGATCTGCATCGCGACAGCCCGCCCGTCGATCCGCATGAATGCCAGCCGCAAAATGCCATCGCAGGCGGCGCTGCGCAGGAAATCGCGGAAGAACATTTCCTTGGCGCGGTCGGCGGCGATTGCCGTTCCGGCTTCCTTCTTCCAGCTGCGCAGCTCGACCGCGATAGCCTCGTCGAACAGGGCGTCGAACTGGTCGCGGCGGGGGGAGAGCACGGTAAAGGTAACCTCGCCCAGATCGCTTGCCCGGCGCATCGCGCGGCGGAAATCCGATCTGCGACCGGCGTTGTACTGCGCTTCGGGTTCCTGCCAGCGCTCGTCGAGCGCGATGAACGGGCAGCCTTGCGCCGCGCGCAGCCGCACTAGCCCCCGGCCCTGCATCGCTGCCTGCATCCTGGGGATGAAGGCCGAATCCTGCGGCACCCGGTCAAAGGTTACCGGCCTTGCCTGATCGGCAATCTGGCGGGCTATCGCCTCCCTGCCGCGATCGTCGAGACACAGCGCGTCAATCGGCTCGAACACCTCGCGCGCGCCGACCATCCGCCAGCGGGCGAAAGGCTTGCGATCCCGGCACAGCGGCAGAATCCCGCGAATGCCGAGATCGTCCGAGGCCTTGACCAGTTCGATCTCGCTGCCCGCCAGCAGCGTTGCGGAAAGCGCGGTATAGAACGCCATGGTCTGGGTCGGCAGGCTGGCCCCGCCTTCAAGCCAATGCCAGGCCTCGATCAGGTTCCGGCCCTGCCAGATACCACCCGAACCGGCTGCGCCCGTTGCGAACACTGGCTCGCGATGCGCACCCGCGCCTGTGTGGCTCTCCACCAAGGATAGACGATTATGGATCACGGCTTTTCGTTCGATTCAGGTCCTGCAACTTAACGCTTGTTACACTCCGACCTGCCGCCAAAGCGCTTCGAGACCTGATGAATTTAGTGCTAATTTCAAACCTTGCCGGCCCGTTAACCACGCCTGAAAACCACGCAAGGTCCGCGTAAGCTTCGCCCTGCGCCGACCAGCAAAGTCGTTCGTCGATGTTTACTTGCCCGCACAATCCAATAACTTAGCCCGGAATTTCCCCATTCGGAGAACCCGTTCCATGAAGCTTCACCACTTGCATCTCGCCATTGCCCCCGTCGTTCTGGTCTTCGCCGCGCCGCTGCGCGCCGATGTAAGTGTTAACTGGCCGCAGGCATCCAGCGACATGCCCGCCGATTCGGCGGTGAAGTTCGGCGTGCTGCCCAATGGCCTGCGCTATGCCATCCTGCACAACGAAACGCCGAGCACCGGCGTATCGCTGCGGATGCTCATCAATGCCGGGTCAATGACCGAGCGCGATGACGAACAAGGGCTGATGCATTTCCTGGAACACATGTCGTTCCGCTCGAGCGACAAGATTGCTGACGGCGACGTGGTGCGGATGCTGCAGCGGCACGGCCTGCGCTTTGGCGCCGATACCAACGCCTTCACCTTCTTTGACCAGATCGTCTACAAATACGATTTTCCGAACAACGATGCGGAATCGATCGCCGACGGCATGCTGATCTTCCGTGAAGTGGCGAGCAAGCTGAAGCTTGATCCGGCGCTGGTCGAGGCGGAAAAGGGCGTGGTCCTGTCCGAAGAGCGCGCGCGCGATACTGCCGGCTTTCGCGGACTGAAGGTGCAATATGCCCTTGCCGGTGAGGGAACGCGCGCCATCGAGCGCTATCCGATCGGCAAGGTTGAAACCCTGAAGGCAGCAACCTCTGCCCGCCTGCGCCGGCTTTACGAGGCCAATTTCCGGCCTGAAAACGCGGTGTTATTCGTCGTCGGCAATGTCGATGTCGCAGCCATCGAAAAGGATATCCGGGCGCGCTTTGCCGATTGGAAACCGGCCGGAACGCCGGACAAGATTGACCTTGGCAAGCCTTCACCCAGCCGCACCGCTGCCGAATTCACAGGCGAAGGCGCGCCTGACTATCTGGTGGTGAACTGGCCCGCACAGGCCGATCTGCGCCCTGACACGATGGCGCTGGAAAAGGAAAAGCTGCTGCGGCAGGTGGGCATCACCGTGCTCAACAACCGGCTGGGTGATCGCGCGGCCAAGCCGGGATCGCCCTATGTCACGGCCGGGCTCAATGCCGATGACAAGTTTGCCAGTGTCGCTTCGCTGACCAGCCTGCAGATTATCTCCGCGCCGGAAAACTGGCGCGCCGCGCTCGATGCGGCGCTTACCGAACAGCGCCAGCTGATGCAGGATGGCATGACCCCGGCCGAGCTGGCCCGCGCCGTTTCCATCCTCAAGACCCAGCTGAAGGCCGAAGCCGATGGCGCGAGCACCCGCACCAGCGCACAGGTCGCCGACGAGATCACCGGCGTTACCCAGCGCGGCGAAGTGTTCACCAGCCCGGTGGCAATCCTGCCGCTGGCCAATGCCGTGCTTGATAGCGCCACCCCGGCGCAGGTCATGGCCGCCTTGCAGACCGCGTTCGATGGCCGCAAGCCGGTGCTGTTCCGCTCGGCCAAGGCTGGCCCGGTGGGTGAGGCGGCGCTCGCCGAAGCGCTGAACACCACGCTGACCAAGCCGCTGGAAAAGCGCGTTGCCGAAGCCGCGTTCACCTGGCCCTATGGCGATTGGGGCAAGCCCGGCAGCGTCGTTTCGCGCGCAGAGGACAAGGCGCTGGGCACCACAACCGTCCGCTTTGCCAACGGCACCTCGCTGATCGTCAAGCCGACTGCCTTTGCCAAGGATTCGGTGCGGGTTTCGGTCAGCCTTGGTGGCGGGCGCGCAGCCGTGCCGCCTGCGCTGGCGCACACGCTGTGGGCCGGGGACCAGATGGTCTATGGCGGCACCGGCAAGGCCTCGCTGGTCCAGATCCAGCAATGGGCAGAAACCAGCGGCAAGGTGATCAC
Organism: Sphingomonadaceae bacterium; assembly: GCA_947451145.1. Lineage (GTDB taxonomy): Bacteria > Pseudomonadota > Alphaproteobacteria > Sphingomonadales > Sphingomonadaceae > Novosphingobium. The sequence goes on from CANFXW010000025.1 coordinate 39,186, forward strand.
CGTCGCACCGCAGCTTTCCAGCGTGGCCGCTTCGCTGATGGGCGTGACCCGGCCCGCCGATCTCGATGCCCAGATGCAGTTGCTCACCGCCTATGCCCGCGATCCCGGCTTCCGCGCCGAGGAGGAGGACAAGGTAAAGGCCACCGCACCGATGTTTGCCAACCAGCTGAGCGGCAACGCGCAGGGCAGCTTCGTGCGCGGGCGCAGCCAGGTGCTGACCGGCGGCGATGCCCGCTATACCGACCTGCCGAGCGAGGCAGAGCTTTCCGCCACCAGGCCCGGCGATCTGAAAGCGCTGTGGTCAAGCCAGCTCGCTGCCAAGGCTGACATCACCATCGTTGGCGATGTCACGCCCGACAAGGCGATTGCCGCTGTCGCCGCCAGCTTTGGCGCTGGTCCGGCTGTAAAACCTGCCGTCCGCGTCCGCGCCGCGATCACCATGCCAAAGGGCCGCGAGGCACCCTATGTGTTCGAGCATGGCGGGCGCAAGGATCAGGCGTTCTATGGCCTGTACTGGCAAATGCCCGATTACTTCGCGAGCCCGAAGGAAGCCGTCGCGGCAGACCTGCTGTCCAAGGTTCTGGGGCAGCGGCTGGTGGATTCGGTGCGTGAAAAGCTCGGCATCACCTATTCGCCAACCTCCGAAGCCATCGCCTCGCGCCAGATCAGCGGCTACGGCTATCTGGGTGCGCTGATCGAAACGCCCGAGGCCAATTTTGCCACCTTCCGCAAGATCGTGCTCGACCAGATGGCCGATCTCGCCGCCAAGCCGGTCAGCGATGACGAGCTGCTCCGCGCCCGCAAGCAGGTTCTCGCCATGCGCAAGCAGGAGCGCGAACGCAACGAGTTCTGGCTTTCCAGCCTCGCGCTCAGCCACCGCGTACCGGCGATGCGCACCGCGATCCTTGATGCCATCCCGATGACCGAAGCGGTGACGGCTGCGGACATTCAGGCGCTCGCCAAAAAGCGGCTGGCGGCAAAGGTTCCGGTAACCGTGCTGGCAAAAGCCAAGGGTTCGTAATACAGCCCCCAGCATGATCAAACGCGAACTGCTGGGCATTGCCCAAGTGCCCGGCGGCGAGGAGCTCAAGCTCTATAGCCATGACCGCGATTTCATGATCGTGCTGGGGCATAACGAGCTGATGTCCAGCCGGCAAAGCGGATCGGAAGTGGCGCTTGCCACCATGACTGCTGACCGGCTGGCCGGACGGCCTGCGCCGCACCTGCTGATCGGCGGCTATGGCATGGGCTTCACCCTGCGCGCGGCGCTGGCGAAACTGGGCAAGGATGCGAGGATCACGCTGGCCGAGCTGGTCCCCGAAGTGATCGACTGGGCGCGCGGGCCGATGAAGGAACTCGCCGCCGGGTGCCTCGACGATCCGCGCGTCACGCTCGACATGGATGATGTGGCCGATGTCATCTTCGCCAGCCCGCACAGCTTTGACGCGATCCTGCTCGATGTCGATAACGGGCCGGACGGACTGGTGCGGGCAGAGAACAACCGGATCTATTCGCTGGGGGGCCTCAAAAAGGCCAAGCATGCACTGAAAGCGGGCGGGGTGCTCGCCATCTGGTCAGCCGCGCCCGACAAGAGCTTTGCCGCGCGGCTGGGCAAAGCCGGGTTCACGGTTGAGGAAGTGCGCGTCGCCGCCCGGGCCAATGGCAAGGGCGCGAAGCATGTGATCTGGTTCGCGCGGGTTTAGAACCGGCCCGGACAGTCAGACGGGTTTGCTCACATCCCTGAGCCAGCCTTCGAACCACACCCGCGTCTCTTCGTGGCCGTGGCCGGCGCCAATCCCGGCTTCCATCACAAGGCTGCGGCCGAGCGCCGAGATGATCGTTGCCAGCACGGTCGGGCTGTAATCCCTCGCCTTGTCGCCCAGCTCCCGCTCGATCGCTGCGATGATCAGGCGCTGGCTCTCGCCCGCATGCTCGCTGATCGCGGCCTTCAGCGCATCGCGGTGCACGGCCATGGCCATGAATTCCAGTGTCAGCGCCGTGCGGGTGGTGTCGAGCGTATAGCGCCACAGCGCCATCAGCGGCTCTGGGTCAGCCAGCGCCTTGGCCAGCTCCTCGCTCGCCCAGTCAGCCGCGCGGCGATAGACGGCGATGTGCATGTCGTCGGTGGTGGGGAAGTAGTAGTGCACCAGACTGGGCTTGAGGCCGGCGCGCGCCGCGACACGGCGGGTCGAGGCATTGGCATAGCCCTCCTCGATCATCACCGCCTCGCAGGCATCAAGGATCGCCAGCCGTGTTGCGGAATTCTCCGCCCCGATCCTGCGCTGCACAGTCGCCATTATTGCCAATCCGCCCTGCCTGTTGCCTGAGGGTTAGTTTGCGGGTCCTGCAAAGGCAAGACCAACCGTGCTCAGCGCTTGGCTTTCCGCGCCGCATAGCGGGCATCGCGGGCGGCCTTTTTCTCTGCCTCGGTCAGACCGGGCTTGGGCGCATTGGCAGCGGCGAGAGCGGCGGCGGCAGCGGCCTTGGCGGCAGCCTTGTCAGCCTTGGCCTGAGCCATCTCGGCACGGCGGGCGGCGCGGCGTTCTTCCTCGGCAGCTTCCTTGGCGGCGCGGGCGGCGGCGCGCTCGGCCAGTTCCTCAGCCGTCGGCTTGGGCTTGGCGGCCAGCAGGGCGAGCGCCTTTTCACGAGCCTGACGGGCGAGAGCAGTGCGCTCCTGAAAACTGGGGTCTTTGTAGGAAGCCATGGTGGTCTGGGTAACTCTTTCGCTTGGGGTAAAGCGGCAGCACAGCGCCGCCTGCCGCGCCGGTAGGCCAATTCGCGCCGGAAGGCCAGACTATTGCGCCGCCGCCAAGAAACCGCTGTCCTACATCCCCCGCCTTCAGGCATGACCGCGCGCTTCTTTCACAGCCCAAAGCCGAAAGACCAGAGCCGCACCGCCATGATCGACAAAAGCCGCCTCCCCGCCCGCAAAGGCACCCTCCCCCAATTCACCCCCGTCCCCCGGACGCGACAACGCCACGATGGCTGGACGCCCGAGCGCCAGCAGCGCTTTATCGAGGCGCTGGCCGACAAAGGCAGCGTCAAGGCCGCCGCCCACGCGGTGAACATGACGCCCGAAGGCGCCTACCTCCTGCGCCGCCACCCAGAGGCCGCCTCCTTCCGCAAGGCGTGGGAGCACGCGCTCAGCCTTGGCGTGCAGCAGTTGGAGGACGCCGGGCTGGAGCGCGCGCTCCACGGCCAGCAGGTGCCGGTCTATTCCTACGGCAAGATCATCGGCACCCGCACGGTCTATAATGACCGGCTGCTGATGTTCTACCTGCGCAACCGCGCCGCCAGCCGCTTTACCGCCGATGGCCGCAGCCAGAGCTCACGCCAGAACACCATCGGCGATCCGCACTATGCCGCGCATATCTCAAAGCTGAAAAAGCAGTGGCGCAAGGAGTGGGAGGCCGAGCAGGCCGCCGCCTCGCGCCAGAGCAGCGAGGAGGTCGTCCTCGGGATCAACGCCAAGCTGGAAAGCATGCGCAACAATTGGCTGAACGCCATGAGCCCCCACACCCGCGCCGCCTATGACCGCTACAAGGAACTCGAAGAACAAGACCGCGCCACCGGCTATCGCCACCCCCTGCCCGAGCCGGATGAGGATGAGGAGGAATTCCCATGAACCCGCAGACACCCCCCACACCCGCTCACCCTGAGCCTGTCGAAGGGTCAGAGGGCGATGGCATCCGCCACCTGCCCGACTTCCTCAAGCACGGAGACAGAGAGCTCGGCCTCGGCCGCAGAGCCAAGGCCCCAGCCCGCGCCCCCGCCCCCATCGGCGGCAACGGCGACCCGGGGCTGACCTACGCCTGGCGCGACTGGATGCGGCATGTGGATGGGGGGAGGATTGGGTAGCCACTGCTAGGGACGTGCTATTGCATGTGCCCGTCCGACGGTACCGTTGGAATGAGTTCGGGGAGTCAAGTTAAGTGTCGGCGGAATCCTAAACTCTAGCCTATTGCAAAAACAGGCCCCTCTGAGGTTTGCTCGACTTCACGAACGAACTTCACCCTGCTCTCAACCAGAGCACGTGGCGACAGAAGTGGGAATGGATATGTACATAGCATCCTGCCTTCGCCGATAATCGGATGAGTCAGCGACGTTCTGACGTCAAATCGAAACGCGCGAAGTTCAGATATCGCATTGTGAAGGTGAATTGTATCAACACCAATCTCTGAAGACAGCTGCTCACAATCCACAAACTCTCCGCAAGCACTTGTACTAGCGAACTTGTTGAGTAACGCGTTGACAGCAGAGGTTTCAATCAGCCTCCACTCTCCTGTGATATCGACTGCGTCGCCCTTATTTGCGTAATGTCCGTAGATATCGATTAGGGTGAAAAAGCGAGAACGGACTATTAGTGCGTCCTCTACAACATTCCAAACTGCGAAAACGTCACGCAAATCGTCAACTTCCGCGAGTACTGTGCAAGTGTCCCAACCAGGAAGATATTTTGCTAAACCTGTTATACTAACGCTCGATGTCTTGCCTGAAACCGCATTCTGCTTTGTAACCTGTAGCTCGATATGTGAACCGTCTTCAATTGAGACTACGTCATAAATTGGCTGGTCAAATTTGACCTTCGCACCTCGAGCCAAACGAGTCCGATCAAATAAATTGGCAGGGTTATAAGAGAATTTCTCAATCGATCGCTTGCCAGAACGCGCCGCCAGCGGCCTAACTGCTCGGCCAGCATTTGCCAATTTTGCAATGGTCTTAAATTTTGCAGAGCGTTCGCGCTGTCTTTGCCGGAATGTCGACTGGAATTCTAACGGCCGGCATGAGTAAGTAAGTCGTTTCAAATTCTCGAGCAACTGCTCCCGCACTGAAGTCGCGATCACGTTCGCCACACGGGGGGGGACGGAATTGCCAATTTGCTCAACCACTTTGCCGTAGCCGCCTACAATTTCGTAGTTGTCCGGAAAAGTCTGAAGCCTCTTCAACTCAGCTACGCTAAAATGCCTGTTTTTCCAATGAAACGGTCCTGTGAATTTACCCGGCTGTGCCTTTATCGTTCGACATGGCTCATCCCGTTTAACTTTGTATAGGAGATCGTGAAATTTTGATCTCCACGCGAAAACTGGCTCTGGATGCCCCATCTCCGCTGTGAAATATGCGTAATTCAGGCCTTCAGGCACCTCTGGGAGAAGGTGACCATACATTCCACCAAGTCCATTGTGATAGGGCTCTTCGATATCCTGCAAATCCGCAATTGCCTGCTCGACTGAGACAAGCGGCGACTTCTCATTTGAGTCAGGCCCATGCGTAGGGGTCGGAAAGACAAAATTACCTACCTTTGACCCCACCATGATAAGTCGTTCGCGATGTTGGGGTACTCCGTAGTCCGCTGTATCGACAACTTCGGCCCTCAATTCGTAGCCAAGATCGGCAAATGCAGTCACAATTTCCTTCCATGGACCGCCCCCATTCGCACCGGGCAATCCATAGACATTTTCAAAAACGAACACCTTGGGCTGAACCCGCTCCAAGATGCGACAATACGAACGAAATAACTGCCCCCGAGCGTCATCGACCCCGATAACGCCGCCCGAACGCCTACCAGCCGCCGAAAAAGTCTGGCAAGGTGGTCCACCAATCACACACTCGATGCCAACGTCTACAAACGGCTCAACGTCAAACTCTCGAATATCCTGACAGAAAATCTGTGTGTCGCTTTTAAAGCCATGCCCGCCGTCAGCATTTTTCTTTAGAGTTTTTGCATAGGCCGGCTCGATTTCGACACATGCGCGAATATCAAAACCTGCTTGGGCAAAGCCCAAATCAAGGCCGCCCGCCCCGGAAAAAAGCGAGAGAGTCGGGATCGGTCTCAGCTCTTTCATAAAATTATTCAATCAAACAACCCACTCATATTCGCCTGCGGCATTTGCATATCTGCTCACAAACATTTCAGGACGCGGATGATGGCGAACTTGACCAGGCAACGAAATGTTTGGGAGAGTGTTTTCCACGAAATTCGTATCCGCTTCGTTCCGCTGGGCCTGATAAAGGCGAGGATGCAACCTCAAGTCGCGACTATGCGGATCAATCCATATCTCGTGGCGATCAAAAAGCCTGTGATGATTGCGGCATAGGGCCAAGCCGTTCCAAATTTCATCGGACGACCCCGGGATTCCAGCGGGGAAAATATGTGCCCCTTCAAGTACGTTCAAACCGAGACCGCACATGGCACACTGTCGCGAATAAGCATCGCATACATCTCGTCCAAATGTGGCTTTCCGAACCAATCGTGAAACGACTACCCTTGCGCGCTCACCCGCCTCGTTATCTCGATCATCGACCAGATCAAATGCATCTGCCGCATCCTGCACCGCCATCGGATCCAACGAGACACCATGCTGAACAGCATCAACAAACGCTGGCAGCAATCTTGGATCCATCGCGGTAATCACCTCGCCCGCATTCGAGGTGTATTCAGCCCATCCAGAGTGCGCAGCGGTTTGCAAAATCGAAACATTAAAGAGAATGGAGAAACGAGCCTCGCGGCCAACCCTTGAACGACCATTAATTGCCACAACAATCGGCAGCTGACCTACTTGCGCCAAACCACAAAGGACCGGCAGATAACCTCTTGGGGCTGAGACAGGCGTCCGATTGCCGGGGTTTTGAAATCGGCGCTCATGAGGTGCTCGCGCATGCGTACTAACATTTGAAACATGCAACGCGACCCGTTGCGCCCGCCCGCCTAGGTTAACTCGGACTAGTCCGGGCCAACCAACTTGGGGATCGATTACTTCCATCGCCCCAGATAATCGGCAAATCTCGTTTAGTAGGTCAACTCTCGACATTCCGAGACTAAAGCCTACTCCTCGCCCATTCGCAAGGCAGCAATAAACGCCTCTTGCGGGATCGACACATTCCCTCCCTACGCCAAGGCTACGGGAGGCAGGCCATCCTTATTCCTCGCCCATCCGCAGCGCAGCAATAAACGCCTCCTGCGGAATGCTCACATTCCCGTATTCCCGCATCCGGGCCTTGCCCTTCTTCTGCTTGTCCAGCAGCTTCTTCTTGCGGGAGATGTCGCCGCCGTAGCATTTCGCGGTCACGTCCTTGCGCATCGCCGCGATCGTCTCGCGGGCGATGACTTTGCCGCCGATGGCGGCCTGCACCGGGATCTTGAACAGGTGGCGGGGGATCAGGTCTTTCAGGCGTTCGCACATGTGGCGGCCGCGTTCCTCGGCCACGCCGCGGTGGACGATCATCGACAGGGCATCGACCGGATCGCCGTTGACCATGATGCTCATCTTCACCAGGTCGCCCTCGCGCAGGCCGATCTGTTCGTAATCGAAGCTGGCATAGCCGCGGCTGATGCTTTTCAGGCGATCGTAGAAATCGAAGACGACTTCGTTGAGCGGCAGCTCGTAGCTCACCTGGGCGCGGCCGCCGACGTAGGTGAGGTCGGTCTGGATGCCGCGGCGATCC
>CANFXW010000026.1 GCA_947451145.1 Sphingomonadaceae bacterium
CCCAGGTGAACGCCGGTGACGTGATCTACCTGCTCGAAACCAACAAGGCCGCCCGCGAGATCGAGGCCCCGGCATCGGGCACCCTGATCATCAAGGCCGAAGACGGCCAAACCTATGCCTGCGGTACTGAAATCGGCGAAATCGTCTGACCTTTGACTTCGCTGCACCATGGCGGGCATAGGCCGGTTATGGTGCAGCGCGTTATTTCCTTGCTGAAGTGGGACCCGTTCCTGCTCGCCCTGATGGCCGTCGTCGGCCTTGCCTCGCTGTTTCCGGCGCAGGGCAGGGCGGCGGACTGGACATCTGGCCTTGCGACGCTTGCCATCGTGCTGTTGTTCTTCGTTCACGGGGCGAAGCTTTCGCGTGAGGCGATCCTTGGCGGGATTGGCAACTGGCGGCTGCACCTGCTGGTGCTGGGATCAACCTATGTGCTGTTCCCAGGTCTGGCGCTTTTGATGGTCGCTGCGTTGGGCGGTTGGCTGAGCCCGGTTCTGCTTGCGGGCTTCCTCTTCCTCGCCTTGCTCCCTTCGACGGTGCAATCGTCGATCGCCTTCACTGCGATAGCGCGCGGCAATGTCGCGGCGGCAGTGTGCAGCGCCTCGCTTTCCAACCTGCTCGGCATAGTCCTCACGCCCTTGCTCGTTGCCCTGCTGATGACGACGAGCGGGAAGGGCGGTGCCGGGCTGACGTGGGATTCACTCAGTTCGATCGCATTGCAATTGCTCGCCCCGTTCCTCGCCGGGCACCTGCTCCGTCCGTGGATTGGCGATTGGCTGGCGCGTAACAAAGCACTGGTTCAGCCGATTGATCGCGGCTCGATCCTGATCGTCGTCTATTCGGCCTTCAGCGCGGCGGTGATCAAGGGGATCTGGCAACAGGTTGATCTGGCCGATCTGTTGATCCTGCTGGTGCTGAGCGGCGTGCTACTGGCGCTGGTGATGGTTGTGACCGTGCTGGCCGCGCGGCTTTCCAAGTTGCCGCGCGAAGACGGGATCGTCCTGCTGTTCTGCGGATCAAAGAAGAGTCTGGTCTCCGGCGTGCCCATGGCCGGAGCCTTGTTTGCTCCTGCGCAGGTTGGCATGATCGTGTTGCCGCTGATGATCTTCCACCAGCTGCAGCTCATCGTCTGCTCGGTGATAGCTTCCCGGTTGCAGTCTAGCTCTGAGGATGAGTACCTGCATCCCGCACGCGGATAAGATCAGTCGCGATGAAGCTGAGCACCAGCACATCGTCCTGGTTGAACACCGACAGCTTTGAGCGATAGGAGCCCATCAGCGGCTTTGACCGGCTCTGCCGCTTGTCCAGAATCTCGCTTTCGCAGCGCAGCGTGTCGCCGGGATAGACGGGACGGACGAAGCGCAGTTCGTCGATCCCGGGGGAGCCAAGCCCGGCGTGGGCCTTGCCGGTGAAGTTCTCTACCACCATCGCCATGGCCATCGCGCAGGTGTGCCAACCGCTGGCGGCAAGCCTGCCGAAATGGGTCTGCGCTGCGGCCTCGTCGCTGAGGTGGAATGGCTGCGGATCGTACTTGCGGGCGAAATCGAGCACCTCTTCGCGGGTGACTTCGTACCGGCCAAAGCGGTCAATCGTGCCGGGTTCGATGTCTTCGAAATAGCGCATGATGTGGACTCAACTCCCCAGGATCAGCTTGGCGAAGAGCGTGTATTGCATCGGGTTGGTGCCATAATAAGGCGTCAGCGCCGCTGGCTTGGCATAGGCGGCGACTGATCCGCCGAGCGCCAGTTCAAACGGCCCCATGGCAATCCGGCGGGCATAGCCGAGCTGGAACTTGCTCACCCTGAAAGCCGTATCATGCAGGGGGTTGGTGGCCGCCGGGAACAGTTCGTCATTGCTGACGTTTTCTACCCGGCCGAACAGCGTGTCGTGCTGGTCGATGTCCCAGTTCACCTCGCCCAGGAAGGCGGTGAGGGTGTCGCCCGGCACGCGGGCCTTGGCGCTGAAAGCCAGCACGGCGGAGAGGCCTTTGCCATCGGCGAAGTGCGCCGAGGTGGTGAAGCGGTTCTCATCTTCGCCCGGATGGCCCGATTCAGGCTGCTTAAGGTGCCCGTAAGAGGCCTGTAGCGCCCACTTGGGCGAAGGGTTGAATGTTGCCCGCACCGACCAGCTGTCGAGCCGCGGCGTTTCGATATTCCAGCGGTGCTCGTCCGGCTCCTGCCCGCGAAAGGCGCTGGCCTCGATCTGCCATGTTCTGGCCGCGTAACCGGCGGTCACTACGCCATAGGTGATGTGGGTGGAATCGAACCAGTGGTGGGTGATCGGCGGTTCAGGGTTATACGTGGCCGAGCCGCGATGCATGAAGGCGCTGGGGCCGAGCGCTGGCTCGCCCACCGGGCCGCCATAAAGGAACAGACTGCCGTCTCCGGCGTTGATGTCCACCCGCGCGGCCAGTTCCATGAACAGGTCATGCGGATGCTGGCGATCGACGATGGGCAGGCCGTGCGCCTCTTCGCCGGTGGCGAACAGGTTGGGATAGCCAGCAGCATCCATTGCCGGTTCAAGGCTGAACATCGATTTGAACTGGGCACGCCCCCAGCCGGTTTCCCGTTCGGCCATCAGCATCGCCATCGAGGTGGCATAGACCTTGTCATCACCGCGCGGGCCGGTGGCCTTGGTGTATAGGGCTGAGACTGCGCCGTGGAGCATGAACATCCAGTCGCCGGACATGATGTGCTGGCCGGGCATTGCGCGGTCCTTGGCGGGGAGGCGGGCTGTGCCGGAGCCTTCGACTGGGACCGGTTTTCGAATTTCCGATGGTTCGTTCAAAATGCCCTGGATAGCCTCCGCCCCAGACTGATGCTGGCTGGGGTCAATCCCCGGCATATCCATACCCGGCATGTCCATTTTCGAATGGTCTTGCTCCTGCGCCAGCGCGGGAGTCGTCATCAGTGCAGCGCTGACAAGCGCCGCCAGTTTGGTCATTTTCATTTCGATGGTCCTGATCGGAGTGTAACTATGGCTCTGCATTGCGGAGCCGTTAGTTGGGTCAGGATCGGGGAGGGGGGAGGACCGGGCTGCTGGCAATGCCTGTCATCTGGGCCTGTCCGCCCGAATGCGTTGCCATTCCTGCAAGCAAAGGTGCGGGCAATAGCGCCACCACGCCGGAATAAGGGGCTATACAGCCGATGCAGTCATGTGCCGGGCTTGCATCAGCCTGCTTTTTCACCGGTTGCTGATGGTGAGCGTGCATCTCGCTGACCATTGGCGATGCGGCGGTCGCGCAATGAACTGGCACAGCAACCGCCGGTGCGCTCAGGCACATCACAAGAACCAGCATCAGCAGTCGCCGTAACATGCCGTTATGGTAGCACAGGCAGGACGAAGTCCAAATCAAACATTGAACTTGAAGTGCAGCACATCGCCATCCTGCACGACATATTCTTTGCCTTCCTGCCGCAGCTTGCCAGCTTCCTTGGCACCGCTTTCGCCGCCGAGCGTGATGTAGTCATCAAAGCCGATTGTCTCGGCCCGGATGAAGCCGCGCTGCATGTCGGAGTGGATTTCTCCGGCGGCGTCGGGGGCCTTCGCGCCCTGATGCACGGTCCATGCCCGCGCTTCCTTGGGGCCGACGGTGAAGAAGGTGATCAGGTGCAGCAGGTCATAGCCCGAGCGGATCACGCGGGCGAGGCCGGTTTCGTGGAGGCCCATTTCCTCAAGGAAGACCATCCGCTCCTCGGGCTCCATGCCCACCAGCTCGCTCTCGATGGCGGCTGAAACGATCACCGCGTTGGCGCCTTCGGACTTGGCCTTGGCGAAGACCTTTTCAGAGAAGGCATTGCCGCCCGCCGCGCTTTCTTCATCGACGTTGCAGACATAGAGCACCGGCTTGGCGGTGAGCAGCTGGGCCTGAGCGAAAACGCGGGCCTCTTCCTCGTCCTTGGGGACAGTCAGGCGGGCGGGCTTGCCTTCGCGCAGCAGGTCGAGCGCTTGCCCGAGCACCGAGGCGATCAGCTTGTTTTCCTTGTCGCCCTGCGCGGCCTTTTTCTGGGCGGCAGGCACGCGCTTTTCGAGGCTTTCAAGGTCCGAGAGCATCAGCTCGGTTTCGACCGTCTCGGCATCGCTGACCGGATCAACCTTGTTGTCGACATGCTGGATGTCATCGTTCTCGAAACAGCGCAGCACGTGGACGATTGCGTCCACCTCGCGGATGTTGCCGAGGAACTGGTTGCCAAGGCCTTCGCCCTTGCTCGCCCCGCGGACGAGGCCGGCGATGTCGACAAAGCCCAGCTGGGTCGGGATGATCTTCTGGCTGCCAGCGATATTCGCCAGCTGGTCAAGCCGCGGGTCGGGCACGCCAACGTTGCCGACGTTCGGCTCGATCGTGCAAAACGGATAGTTCGCCGCCTGCGCCGCCTGCGTCTCGGTCAGTGCGTTGAACAGAGTCGACTTGCCGACATTGGGCAGGCCGACGATACCGCATTTGAAACCCATCTTACGCTCCGCGAATTGTTGCGGCGCGCATAGGGGCTAGGGGGCAGGAAAGCTAGAGCGATCAGGCCTTGCTCTTCTTCTTTTGCCAGCCTTCGCCATTATCGAGCGTGCCGAACATCCAGTCATAGAGCAGGGTGATCGTCGCATAGTTCCCACCGGTAAAGCGGGCGTGGTGATTGTGGTGCATCTTCGAAACATAGCCGAGGTAGCCGCCCAGCAAGCTGTCTTCCACCCACAGGTTGTGGTTGTGCAGGTTGATCGTGGTGAAGGCGAAGAAAGTGACGATGATGGTCACGACATGAAATCCGCCCAGCAGCCACGAAAGCACTGCAATGCTTGCCACATAGAGCCCGAGCCCGACGGCGATTTCGAGCGGGTGGATATAGCTCGAATCGTTGCGGCAGGGGTTGTGCTGGCGGTGATGTACCGCGTGCATCCACTTCAGCGGGCCGCCAAGCACGCCGTTATCGTGGAACAGATAGCGGTGCGTGAAGTAGTAGAAGAAATCGTAGAACATCAGGATGATGACCACGTCACGAACGATGCGGGTCCACGGCTGCGGTTCCGGGCTGAGGCAGAAGGGCAGGATCGCCACAAAAGCCAGCGTTGTGAAAATCGTGCTCCATTTGCGGTTCCATGCCTGATTGGCGGCGTAGGCAGGCTTCTGCATCTTGGCCTTGTAGGTTTCGGCATTGAGCTTGCTCGCCGCCTTGATCGACGGCACCAGCCGGGCGAGCAGCGCAGTGCTCACCGTCAAGGCAATCAGGCCCAGCCCGACGATGATCGTCAGCTTCCACTCATAGTGGCTCGAAAGTGTAGCAATAATATCGGTCACGGGCATGAATGCTCTTATCTGAGGCAAAATGGTCGGCCGCCCGTTATCAGGAGAGGTATGAAATGCAATGGCTCATATCCGTTTCGCCTTGATTATGACGGTTCTGGAGATGCCTGGCGTTGAGAGACGGCCTTTGCGTTTATAATCCCTGCCTGCTTTGTCATCTTTATCCCCTTGATCGCGGCGCGGCCGCATGCAAACCTGTACGGGTCTGAATTCTATCAGAAAGGGTCTTAAAAATGCGCAAGATGGTCATCGCAATGTTCGCCGTAGCCTCGCTGGCTGCCGCCCCGGTTTCGCTTCAGGCATCGCCATGCAAGGACGCCAAGGGCAAGTTCATCAAGTGCCCGCCCAAGGCTCCGGTCAAGAAGGGCCCCTGCAAGGATGCCAAGGGCAAGTTCATCAAGTGCAAGTGAGCTTGATGGGCTGATTGCATTTGCGGTCAGTTTGAAAAGGGCCCCTGCCGCAAGGTGGGGGCTTTTTTAGTGGGTGGTTCAATCCTGCTGACGCAGTGCTACCTCATTCATGAACCGCGCGTCATCGCCCTTGGCGAGCCACTCGGCCTCGGCTGAGACTGCGCCGAGCAGGCCTGCCAGATCGTCCAGCTCGCTCTTGGCATAGTTGCCCAGCACATAGCCGGTTACCTTTTCCTTGTGCCCCGGATGGCCGATGCCGAGCCGGACGCGGCGGAAGTCTGGTCCCATGTGCTGATCGATCGAGCGCAGGCCGTTGTGCCCGGCAGTGCCGCCGCCCTGCTTTACCTTGACCTTGAAGGGGGCGAGATCGAGTTCGTCGTGGAAGACGGTGAGGGCATCGGCGCCGAGCTTGTAAAAGCGCAGCGCTTCGCCGACCGCGCGGCCGCTTTCGTTCATGAAGGTTGCAGGCTTGAGCAGCAGGATCTTCTGATTGCCGATCCGGCCTTCCTGCAGCCAGCCCTGAAACTTTTTCTGAACCGGGCCGAAGTTATGGAAATCGGCCAAGGTATCCACCACCATGAAACCGACATTGTGGCGGTTCATGGCATATTGCGGTCCGGGATTTCCAAGGCCAACCCAAAGTTGCACGCTAATCTCCAATAGTAAGCCAGCCAAAGGAAAACCGGACCGCATCGCTGCGGCCCGGCTTCTCATGGGGCAATCTGGTTGCCCCGGTCAATCGAGAGGCGATTAGCCTTCGGTCTTGGTGGTGTCACCCTCGTCGCTCTTCAGGCCTGAAGGCGCGATGATCGTGGCGATGGTGTCGTCACGATCGGCGTGGGCAGCGCTTACGCCAGCGGGCAGCTTCACGTCGTGAAGGTGGATCGAGGCACCGATTTCAAGGCCGGTAACGTCGATGGTCACTTCGTCCGGAATCGATTCCGGATCGCAGATCACGTCAAGATCGTGCAGCACGATGTTGAGCACGCCGCCGCGCTTCAGACCCGGCGATGCGGCTTCATTGGCGAAGTGCACCGGCACGTTCACATGAACCTTGTGGTCCTTGGAAATGCGCAGGAAATCGGCGTGGAGCGGGCGTTCGCTCACGGGATGGAAGGCGACGTCCTTCGGCAGCGTCCGCACTTTCTTGCCGCCCAGTTCGATCTCGACGATCGAGTTGAAGAAGTGGCCGGTGCCAAGCTGGCGGCGCAGTTCCTTTTCCTCGACGTGGATCGCTTCGGGGGCTTCGTTATTGCCGTAAACAACGGCGGGGACGCGGCCTTCGCGACGCAGTGCACGGGAGGCTCCCTTGCCTGCCCGATCGCGCGTCTCAGCCGGCAGGGTAAGCGTGTCGCTCATCTGAACTACCTTCCAAAATACAAGTTAAAACCATTTCTCCCGCCACGCCTCCAGGGATGACCGATGACAGGGAAGGGCGGGCCTTTAGCGGGAATGCAGGGAAAAGCAAGGTTATTGCATGGCTATTGCAGCCGCGTGACCTTCCACCCGTGGGCTGCCAGTATCGCGGGAAGCCCGTCCGGCCCGGCGAGGTGCGCGGTGCCCACGGCGATGAAGGGGCGTTTGCCGGCGCGCAGCATGGTTTCGATCTGGCTATCCCACGCGGCATTGCGGTCTGAATAGAGCGCCTTGCGGATCTCGGGGTCGGCCATCATGCCCGTACGTGTTTCGCGGGCGATGGTGTCCAGATCACCCTTGCGCCAGGCTGCGGCGAGTTGATCGAGCGTTGCCTCGCCCTTGTCGTCGCGCAGCGTGGCGTTCAGCATCACGCGCTGATCTGCCTCTGCCAGACGATCAAAGATCGACAGCTGGTTTTGCGTACCCTCCAGCTCGGCACGGGGCAGGCCGGGCATGGCCTGAACCAGCGCGCGGTCGATGCCGTTGCCGGGATCGGATTCCTTGTTGTCCAACCCGGCCAGCATCAATGCCGCCGCCCATGTTTCGACATCGGCGAACTGCGCGGGATCGACGTGATTGTCTTTCAGCAGCTTTTCCAGCGCCGGACGCAGCGCCGGATCGACCCGCTCGGCCAGCGGCGGCATGTTTGGCGTATGGGCAAGGCTCTGAAATACAGACTGCATCGCCGCCTGATCATCAATCGCCGCGATTTCCAGCACCAGCATGTCCGCCTGATCGAGCGCGCGGCTGACCGTGGCTGATCGCCAGTCCGCTTCCTTGGGCAGGGTGTGGATCGTGCCGAACAGCCAGCCATGCTCGCCGTGCGCGCCCGTTACTTCCCACAGGGCCGGATTGGCCGCTTGCGGCTGCGAGCAAGCAGCCAGCAGCGTCAGCAGGGCAAGGGCGAGGCTGCGCCGCAACTATTGCACCCGGGTGACGCGGAAACCAGACTTGGCAAGCTGGGCCTGCACCGATTGCGCACCCGCCAGATGGCCTGCGCCAACCGCGATGAACACCGATCCGGGCTTCGCCATCCGCGCCTTGATCCACTTGGCCCAATTGCGGTTGCGGTTGGTCAGCAGCACTTCCATCAGCTTTGGATCGTCTTCATCCGCATTCATCAGCGCGGCGAGCTTGGCGGGGTTCCCGGCGCTCCAGTACTTGACCAGATTGTCGAGTTCAGAGCTCATCTTGGGCAGATTGATCAGCACGCCGTGCAGATAGGTCAGCTGGGTCTTCTGCGGCAGACTATCAAACAGGCCGAGCTGGTATTCGACCGTTTCCAGCCCTTCCTGCGGATGCCCCTTGGCCTTGGCCCGCGCTGTCAGCTGCGCCTCTACCCCGTCGGCGGCGGAATAGCCGCCCTTCATCAGCGGGAACTGCACCATGTTGAGCGCGGCGAACCACGGCTCATACTTGTCGAGCGCGGCGGGCGGCACGCCGTATTCGCCCAGCGTCTTGTCCATCAGCGCGGCATCAGCCTTTGGCATCAGGCCATGCAGTGTCTGGTCCTTGGGCAGCAGAGCCAATTTCATCACTGCGCCCTGAAGCAATTCCGGCGGGCTCTCGGGGATTTCGGTGACCAGCACATCAGAGCTGTCAAACGCCTTGGCAATCGGGCCATCGAGCCACTTGATGCCCTTGGGCAGCGCATGGATCGTGCCGAACAACCAGATCGTCGTGTCCTTGTCTGCCAGCTTCCACAGAGCTGGGCGGACGGCTGGCGTAGCTGGTGCCGAACGCGCGGCGGCGGGCTTATGGACCGACTTGGCCAGCGCAACTTGCGGGGCGGACAGTGACAAAGCGGAAAGCGAAAGGGTGATCGCAAGTGCTAGTTTCTTCATAGATGACATGCCTAATCGCCATATTCCTAAGCGTCCATGAACGACCGGACTGCCATCCCCCGTTGATTCTCTGCCCACCATCGGCCAAAGGCGCGGGTTATGACTGACTTTGGGGCCGCCGCTGCCACACCCTTGAGCTTTCAGGACATGATCCTGCGCCTCCACTCGTTCTGGAGCGCGCAGGGCTGCCTGATCCTGCAACCCTATGACATGCGCATGGGCGCGGGCACGTTCCACCCCGCGACCACGCTGCGCGCGCTGGGGCCTGAGCCGTGGAAGGCCGCCTATGTCCAGCCGAGCCGCCGCCCGACCGATGGCCGCTATGGCGAGAACCCCAACCGGCTGCAGCACTATTACCAGTATCAGGTGATCCTGAAGCCGAACCCGGCCAACCTGCAGGAGCTTTACCTCGAAAGCCTCGCCGCGATCGGCGTCGATCCGCTGGCGCACGACATCCGCTTTGTCGAGGATGACTGGGAAAGCCCGACGCTCGGCGCCTGGGGGCTGGGCTGGGAAGTCTGGTGCGATGGCATGGAAGTGACCCAATTCACCTATTTCCAGCAGATCGGCGGCTTTGACTGCAAGCCGGTGGCGGGCGAGCTGACCTATGGTCTGGAACGGCTCGCGATGTACATTCAGGGCGTCGACAACGTGTATGACCTGCGCTTCAACAACGAAGGCGTCAGCTACGGCGACGTGTTCCTTGAGAACGAGCGCCAGCTTTCGAAATACAACTTCGAGATCGCCGACACCGCCAGCCTGTTCGACGGCTTCGCCAAGGCCGAGGCCGAGTGCCAGCGGTGCATCGCGGCGGAAATTCCGCTCGCCGCCTATGATCAGGCGATCGAGGCCAGCCACCTGTTCAACCTGCTGCAGGCGCGCGGTGTGATCTCGGTGCAGGAACGCGCGAGCTACATCGGCCGGGTGAGGGACCTCGCCAAGGGATCCTGCGAGGCATGGATCAGGAAGAACGAAGCGCAGTGGGGCGAGAAGTTCCCGGGGTGGACAGTATGACCGATTTCCTCCTCGAACTGCGCTCGGAAGAAATTCCCGCCCGCATGCAGGCCGGCGCGCGCGCTGATCTGGAAAAGTTGTTCCGCAAGGAAATGGACGCTGCTGGCGTTTCGCTGGGCGAGATCACCGTGTGGTCCACCCCGCGCCGCCTTGCGCTGATCGCGCGCGCTCTGCCCGATGCCACTGCTGCCGTCAGCGAAGAGGTCAAAGGCCCGAAAGTCGGCGCGCCGCCGCAGGCGCTCGAGGGTTTCCTGCGCAAGACCGGTCTGACGCAGGACCAGCTGACCGAGCGCGACGGCGTGTTCTTCGCCATCAGCGAAAAGCCCGGCCGCGCGACCAAGGATGTGCTGGCC
This sequence comes from Sphingomonadaceae bacterium, assembly GCA_947451145.1. GTDB lineage: Bacteria > Pseudomonadota > Alphaproteobacteria > Sphingomonadales > Sphingomonadaceae > Novosphingobium. Next base: position 10,328 of record CANFXW010000026.1, read on the forward strand.
GAGGCGATTCCGGCGATCATCCGCGCATTCCCTTGGCCCAAGAGCCAGCGCTGGGGCGCGGCCTCGATCTCCACCGAGAGCCTGCGCTGGGTGCGCCCGCTTTCGGGCATCGTCGCGATCTTCGGCGAGGATCTGGTCGCCTGCGAGGTCGGCGATGTCGCCGCCGGTTACGCCACCAAGGGCCACCGCTTCCACGCGCCCGGTGAAATCACCATTGGCGGCGCGCATGACTATGCCGAAAAGCTGCGGCTGGCCCACGTTATCGTCGATCATGTCGAGCGGCAGGACATTGTCCGTGCCAAGGCCGCGGCCGCGGCCGAAGCTGCCGGACTGGTGCTCGTCGAGGACGAAGGTCTGGTGATCGAGAACGCCGGGCTAACCGAATGGCCGGTGCCTTTGCTCGGGCGGTTTGACGAGGATTATCTTGAGGTTCCACCTGAAGTTATCCAGCTAACTGCACGGACAAACCAGAAATATTTCATCTGCCGCGATGCCGCTGGCAAGCTTGCGAATGCTTTCGTCTGCACCGCCAACATCGTCGCCAGCGATGACGGTGAGGCGATTGTTGCCGGCAACCGCAAGGTGCTCGCCGCCCGGCTCAGCGATGCGCGGTTCTTCTGGCAGCAGGACCTGAAGAAGAGCCTCGCGGTTCATTCCGAGGGCCTCAAGCGGATCACCTTCCACGAAAAGCTGGGCACCGTCGCAGACAAGGTCGAGCGTGTGGCCAAGCTGGCCGAATGGCTTGCCAGCGAAGGTATCGTCCCCAACTGCGACCCCAAGCTGGCGCGGCAGGCGGCGGAGCTGTGCAAGGCCGATCTCGTCACCGAAATGGTCGGCGAATTCCCCGAACTCCAAGGCCTGATGGGCGGCTACTACGCTCGCGCCGAGGGGCTACCCGATGCCGTGGCCGATGCCATCGCCGATCACTACAAGCCGGTAGGGCAGGGCGATGATGTGCCAACCGCGCCGGTGACGGTGGCGGTGAGTTTGGCGGATAAGCTGGATAATGTGGCTAGTTTTTATTCGATTGGTGAAACACCCACAGGTTCAAAAGATCCTTATGCTCTACGAAGGGCCGCAATCGGGATCGGGCGAATTATCGTTGATAACAAAATCCGACTTGAACTTTTTGATGCGATGGCTGTTCACGCTGGCATTCCTGAAGGTGTGGAAGGCACACTTTTGGAGGACGGCTGGAAAGAAGCAATCGCGCCGCAGTTCTTGGAGTTTGCAGAGTCTCTTCCAAGGATAATGGAAGCATATCAAAGGCAAATGACCAAAGTCGTAGAGCGTGCAGTTGCCTCAGTATCTGAGCTTCCCAAGAAATTAGAAAACTTGGGAAAGCAGATTACTGCATCAGTTAATGCAATGAATTTTCTGGCCGACCGCCTCAAAGTCCAGCAACGCGAAGCTGGCGTCCGTCACGACCTGATCGACGCAGTGTTTGCGCTCGGCGGGGAGGACGATCTCGTCCGCCTGCTCGCCCGCGTTCATGCGCTGCAGGCCTTTGTCGCGACGCCGGACGGCACCAACCTGCTCGCCGGGTACAAGCGCGCCGCGAATATCCTCAAGAAGGAGGATTTCACCGCGAGCGAAGGGCAGGTTTCGCTTTCCTACACGCCGGAAAATGCCGAAAAGGCGCTGATCGATGCTCTGGCGCTGGCCGGGCCGCGGGCCGAACTGGCGGTGGCTGGCGAGGACTTCGCCTCGGCCATGGCGGCACTCGCCAGTCTGCGCGCGCCGATCGATGCCTTTTTCGATGAGGTCACCGTCAACGATGCCGATCCGGCCAAACGCTCTGCCCGCCTCGCACTGCTCGCGCAGTTCCGCGATGCCGTGCACGGCGTCGCCGATTTTTCGAAAATCGAAGGCTAGGCAGCACGCGGGCGGAGAGTTTTCCGCTTTTTCCTCAAGTGTAAATCTGGCGCCAAAACGGGCCGAAAACGTCAGATTTCTGCGGCATTGGCGAGGTGGACTCGAGGTTGACAGAGTGTCAACTATGTCAACCTCACCGTTCAGAAAAACGCCATGCAGGATGAATGGGCTGGCCCGGCAATGCGAAACCGGCAAAGACATTTGCGCGATCCCCGACCATTTTTTGCTGCGCTGCACAAATCTGCTGACTTCAAACCTTCCGAAGGCTAAAGCCGCCACCGTCCCCGGACATTGTGGCCCAACCGATTCGACAGAGAATGGCGGAAATCCATGACTGCATACGTATTCACATTTGGTGGTAATGCTTCGAACGACGATCCCCGCAGCCGCGACAAGACGATTGTCGGCGGCAAGGGTGCGAACCTTGCGGAGATGGCGGGGATTGGTTTGCCGGTGCCGCCAGGCTTTACGATCACCACCGAAGAATGCGTCCGCTACCTCGCCACCGGCGGGGATTTCTCGGACAGCGTGAAGGCCGAAGTCGCCAAGGCGCTCAGCCACATCGAGCAGTCGGTCGGCAAGACATTCGGCGATGCCGCCGATCCGCTTCTCGTCTCGGTCCGCTCGGGCGCGCGGGTTTCGATGCCGGGGATGATGGACACCGTGCTCAACCTCGGGCTCAACGATGCCACCGTGCAGGGGCTGGCCGCCACCTCGGGCGACGAGCGTTTTGCCTGGGATTCTTACCGCCGCTTCATCCAGATGTATTCGGATGTGGTGCTGGGGCTGGACCACCACCTGTTCGAAGATGCTCTTGAAATCGTCAAGGAAGACAACGGCTTCTTCAGCGATACTGAACTGGAAGCTGAACACTGGCAGGAGATCGTCTCCGAATACAAGACCATCGTGGCGAATGAACTCGGCCGCCCGTTCCCGCAGGATGTGGCGGAACAGCTGTGGGGCGCGATCCGCGCGGTATTCGATTCGTGGGATTCCGACCGAGCCAAGGTCTATCGCCGCCTCAATGACATTCCCGGTGACTGGGGCACGGCGGTCAACGTGCAGGCCATGGTCTTCGGCAACATGGGGGATACATCGGCCACCGGCGTCGCCTTCACCCGCGATCCGGCGACCGGCGAGCGCGCCTATTACGGCGAGTGGCTGGTCAATGCCCAGGGCGAGGACGTCGTCGCCGGCATCCGCACGCCGCAATATCTGACCAGGCAGTCACGCGAACGCGCCGGGGCCAAACCGCTTTCGATGGAAGAGGCGATGCCTGAAGCTTACGCCGAGCTCGCTGCGGTGTTCGATCTGCTGGAAAAGCACTACCGCGACATGCAGGACATCGAGTTTACCGTGGAACGCGGCAAGCTATGGATGCTCCAGACCCGCTCGGGCAAGCGCACCGCAAAGGCCGCGCTGAAGATGGCGGTCGAGATGGTCGGCGAAGGCCTGATCGATGAAGCCACCGCCGTGCGCCGGATCGATCCGATGGCGCTTGACCAGTTGCTCCACCCGACGCTCGATCCCGATGCCCCGCGCGATGTGCTGGGCTCGGGCCTGCCAGCCAGCCCCGGTGCGGCTTCCGGTGCGATTGTGCTCGATGCCGATACCGCGCAGGCCCGCGCCGAAAAGGGCGAGTCCGTAATCCTCGTCCGCGTCGAGACCAGCCCTGAAGACATCCACGGCATGCACGCCGCCAAGGGCGTGCTCACCGCGCGTGGCGGCATGACCAGCCACGCTGCAGTGGTGGCGCGCGGTATGGGCCGCCCTTGCGTCTCGGGCGCATCGGTGCTGTCGATCGACCTGCCTTCGCGCACGCTGAAGATCGGCAAACGGGAGTTGAAGGAAGGCGATGTCATCACCCTCGACGGCTCGACCGGCGAGATCATGGCAGGCGAGGTCAAGACCATCGAGCCCGAACTCGTTGGCGATTTCGGCACACTGATGGTCTGGGCCGACCAGCACCGCCGCATGAAAGTGCGCACCAACGCCGAAACGCCGGAGGACTGCAAGGTCGCCCGCCAGTTCGGCGCCGAAGGCGTTGGCCTGTGCCGCACCGAGCACATGTTCTTTGACGACAAGCGCATCTCGGCCGTGCGCCAGATGATCCTTGCCGAAGACGAGGCCGGACGCCGCGCCGCTCTGGCCAAACTGCTGCCCGAACAGCGCGCCGATTTTCACGCGATCTTTGAAGTGATGGCGGGCCTGCCGGTGACCATCCGCCTGCTCGATCCGCCGCTGCACGAGTTCCTGCCGCACTCCGACGCCGAGTTCGAGGAGCTGTCCGAAGCCATCGGCATCGGCGTGCCAACCCTGCGCCGCCGCGCGGGCGAGCTCTATGAGTTCAACCCGATGCTCGGCCACCGCGGCTGCCGTCTGGGCATCACTTTCCCAGAGATCTACGAGATGCAGGCCCGCGCAATCTTCGAGGCGGCCTGTGATGTCGCGGCGCAGGGTGGTGAGGCTCCGGTTCCCGAGGTCATGGTTCCGCTGGTCGCCACGCGGCGCGAGCTGGAGATCCTGAAGGGCGTGATCGACCGCGCTGCCACGCAGGTCTTTGCCGAGAAGGGCCGCACGCTGTTCTATCATGTCGGCACGATGATCGAGCTGCCGCGCGCGGCGCTGATGGCGGGCGAGATCGCCGAAGTTGGCGAGTTCTTCTCGTTCGGCACCAATGACCTGACGCAGACAACGCTGGGCCTGAGCCGCGACGATGCTGGCAAGTTCCTGCCTGCCTATGTCGAACAAGGCGTGTTTCCGCGCGATCCCTTCGTCAGCCTCGATATCGAGGGCGTGGGGCAGCTGGTCGAACTGGCGGCTGAACGCGGCAGGGCAACGCGGGGCGACATCAAGCTGGGCATTTGCGGCGAGCACGGCGGCGATCCGGCCTCCATCGCGTTCTGCGAGAAGGTGGGCCTCGATTACGTCAGCGCCTCGCCCTACCGCGTGCCGATCGCGCGGCTGGCAGCGGCGCAGGCAGCGCTGGGTTAAAGACGCCAGCCCGAGAGGGTGAGCAATTCGAAGGTCTCGGTAACGCGGCCGGCGCTGTCCGCCTGTTCGGCAAAGGCCTGTCGCGCGCGGGCTAGCCCGGCGCGGGAGAGTGGCGGTCCCGGGTCGGCAAGTTGGTTGGCAAGGCCCTGTGCCCGCAGGTCTGTGACCAGCGCATCCAGCTGGCTGTAGCGCACGGTCAGCGTGTGGCTGTCGACCACCGGCTTGGCAAAGCCCGCGCGCTGGAGAAGCTGGCCCCCGGCGCGGACATCGACTTGCGGGTGGAGACGCGGGGCAGGGCGGTCGCCATCGGCGGCAAGCATGGCTTGGCGCAGGACAGGCAGGCTGCCCGCTCCGGCCAGCGCGGCAATGGCGAGCCCGCCCGGAGCCAGCGCCGCCCGCATATGGACCAACGCGCCCGGCAAGTCGTTGGCCGTATCGAGCACGAAGAGTGCGGCGATGAAGTCAAACTGGCCGATGGGCCAAGGCAGTTCGAGAGCAAAGGTGGGTTGGGGGGCGCTGGTCACCACGGCACCCTGACGTTCCAGCCCTTCAGTCAGAAGACCGGCAAGGTCGCCCAGAACCATGGCCTGCTTTGGCTCATGGCGCAGGAAGGCCAGCCGCTCGAGCAGGTCATCGCCTGCATCCTCGCTGAGATAGCGGGCGGCGTTGGGGGCCTGCTGCAGTTTGGCCGCACGAGCCGCCGCCAGCCCTCGGCGCTGCGGGCTGAAGATAACAGGGGGCTTGGCGAGAGACATTGCTTCGCCCTGCCGTGCCGGGCTTGCGAAGGCAAGGGGGGCGGCTATGGTCTGCCTATGGCCATTCCCGCCTCACTCGTCCCGCTGGTCGATCTGGTCTTCCCGCCCCGCTGCCCGCTGTGCGGCGAGGGGCTGTCGAGTCAGGTGGGGTTGTGCAGTTCCTGCTGGAACGAACTGGCGATCCCCGGGGAGCCTGCCTGCGCACTCTGCCAGCGCCCTTTCTCCGATTCGGTGACTGACGGCGCGATTTGTGCGCCCTGTCTGGCCGAGGCTCCGGCGCACGACGGGATTGCGGCAGGAACGCTCTATAACGATGCCTCGCGGCGGCTGGTGCTGGCCTACAAGCATGGCCACCGGATCGCGCTGGCACCGATGCTGGCGCGGCTGATGGTGCCCAAGCTTGCTGACGTGGATAGCAACTGGCTGATATTGCCAGTCCCCCTGCACCGATGGCGGCTGTGGCGTCGCGGGTTCAATCAGGCGGCTTTACTGGCCGGAGAGATTGCCCGGGCCAAGGGTGCGCATCTGTTGGTTGATGGACTGGTGCGGCGCAAGCCGACACCAATGCTCGGCGGATTGGGGCGGAAGGCGCGGGCGAGGGCGCTGTCAGGCGCGATCGGGATCAATCCCAAGAGGGCTAATGCACTGTGCGGGCGGAAGATCGTTCTGGTGGATGACGTGCTGACCAGCGGCGCGACCAGCCATGCCTGCGTTTCTGCGCTCAAAAGGGCGGGGGCGGAAAAGGTTGTGATCGCCTGTTTCGCTCGCGTGCTTGACGAAGCCCTGCCTCACACCTGAGCGCCACAAACGAAAACGCCCGGAACCGAAGCTCCGGGCGCCCTCGTGACGAAACTCAGAGGTTACGATAGACGCCCCCACGTCTATCTCACCCTTAACCCTCACTCTTGGCTCGCCCTGCTCATTTCTGGCGGGCTGATGCCTATTCCCTGAACCATGGCGCTGTTTGCGCCGCCAGTTCGGCGTGCAGCTCCCTTGCTGCGCAGGCTGTTTCTCTCGAAACTGTCGGAAAGAAAAGTGCCATGCCGCAGTGCGATGGATTTTGATTCCCATATGTGGTTATCGTGCAACAAAGCGACAGGCCAAGGTGGCCCTTTCCGGGAAAATACCAAATGAGCGATAATTCAACTTTGCGCGAGCAGGGCAGTGAATTTCTGCCAAAGTTCGATGCAAACGGGCTTTTGACGGCTGTGATTGTCGATGCTCAGTCGTCAGATGTGCTGATGGTAGCCTTTATGGACGCCGAGGCTCTGGCGAAGACCCGCGAGACTGGTCTGGCGCATTTTCATTCACGATCACGCGGCAGGCTCTGGATGAAGGGTGAGACATCGGGGCACGTGCTGCGCGTCCAGTCGATCTTTGTCGACTGCGACCAGGACGCACTGGTGATTCGCGCGGTTCCCGAAGGGCCGACCTGCCATACCGGCGCCACGCGCTGTTTTTACCGCGAATTGACTGGCGAAACGCTCACGCGAATAGATGATTGACGTTTACGTAAAGGGAAGATATTTATCAGCGGCATGGATAGTCCGACAGCCATGCCGCACGATGGTGCGCACCTTGATCGTCCTGATGCTCTTCAGCGCGATCATTTCTCGATCTCGGATCTCTGCGCAGAGTTCAGCGTGACCGCGCGCGCGCTGCGCTTTTATGAGGACGAAGGGCTGATATCGCCGAGCCGGCAGGGCCTGACGCGGATATATTCGAAGCGCGACCGTGCCAGACTCGCCTGGATCCTGCGTGCCAAGAATGTCGGGTTCAGCCTGTCTGATGTGCGCGAGATGATCGACCTTTATGATCTCGGTGATGGCCGGGTCGAACAGCGCCGCATCACGGTCGAAAAGTGCCGGTCGCGTATTCACATGCTTGAGCAACAGCGCTGCGACATCGATGCTGCCATTGCCGAACTTTCCAGCTTTGTCGCCAATATCGAAGCCCTTGAACTGCCCAAGAAGGGCAACTGAGCGAAAGAGGATTTGCCATGCCCGTTTACAAGGCTCCTGCGCGCGACACGCGCTTTGTCATCAATGAAGTGCTTGGGCTTGAGAAGTACGGCAACCTGCCGGGCTATGCCGATGCCACGCCCGACATGATCGACACCATTGTCGAGGAAGCCGGAAAGTTCATTGCCGAGGTTGTCGCGCCGCTGAACCTCTCTGGTGATCAGGAGGGTTGCACGCGGAATGCGGATGGCTCGGTGACAACGCCGAAGGGCTTTAAGGACGCCTATGATGCCTTCTGCGAGAGCGGTTGGGGCACGTTGTCGCAGCCACAGGAACTGGGCGGACAGGGCTTGCCGCATTTGCTGGCGCTGGTTGTAGAGGAATACCTGTGCTCGGCGAACCAGTCATTTGCCATGTATTCGGGCCTGACCAACGGTGCGGTTGCTTCAATTCGCGTCAAAGGATCGCCTGAACAACAGGCTACCTATCTGCCTAAGATGATCTCGGGCGAGTGGAGCGGGACGATGAACCTGACCGAGCCGCACTGCGGCACCGATCTGGGCATGATCCGCACCCGCGCTGTGCCGCAAGCTGACGGGGCCTATGCTATCACTGGCACCAAGATCTTCATCTCGGCTGGTGAGCAGGATCTGACCAGCAACATCATCCATCTGGTGCTGGCAAAGACGCCCGATGCTCCGGATTCAACCAAGGGCATCTCGCTGTTCATCGTGCCCAAGTTCCTGCTCGATGCCGAGGGCAATCCCGGCGAACGCAATGCAGTCAGCTGCGGTGCGATCGAGCACAAGATGGGAATTCGTGGCAGCGCAACCTGCGTGATGAACTATGACGGGGCGAAAGGCTGGCTGGTTGGCGAGGAGAACAAGGGGCTCGCCGCCATGTTTATCATGATGAATGCCGCGCGCATTGGCGTGGGCATCCAGGGGCTTTCGCAGGCCGAGGCCGCATACCAGAATGCGGTGCTCTATGCGCAGGACCGCCGGCAGGGCCGTGCGCTCACCGGTGCGGCCGATCCGCAGGAGAAGGCTGACCAACTCTTCGTCCATCCCGATGTCCGCCGCATGCTTATGGACGCCAAGGCTTTCACCGAAGGTATGCGTGCGCTCACCATGTGGGGCGGGCTGCTCGTTGATCTGTCGCACAAGGCGGAGAGCGAGGCGGAGCGCGCCGAAGCTGACGAGATGATCAGTCTGCTAACCCCGGTGATCAAGGGCTATGGCACCGACAAGGGTTTTGAGACAGCGGTCAACATGCAGCAGGTCTGGGGCGGGCATGGCTATATCGAGGAGAACGGCATGAGCCAGTTCGTCCGCGATGCCCGGATTACCCAGATCTACGAAGGTGCCAATGGTGTTCAGGCGATGGACCTTGTCGGGCGCAAGCTGGGCCTCAATGGCGGCAAGGCGATCCAGGCGTTCTTCGCCATGGTCGATGCCGAATGCGCCAAGGCGAAGGTCGAGCCGCAACTTGCCGATATGGCCGGGCGGGTCGAAAAGGCGAATGGCGAGCTGAAGGCAGCGACGATGTGGCTGGTGCAGAACGGTATGACCAACCCCAACAATGCCGGAGCCGGGGCGCACCACTACATGCACATCATGGGCATCGTCAGCCTTGGCCTGATGTGGCTGAAGATGGGGCAGGCTGCCGCTGCGGCGCTGGCCTCAGGTGCTGCTGACAAGGCATTCTATGAAAGCAAGCTGATGACCGCCCGCTACTTTGGCGAGCGTTACACCCCCGATGCCGGTGCCCTGCGGCGCAAGCTGGAGGCTGGCAGCGAGGTGCTGATGGCGATGCCGATCGAGGCTTTTGCTACGGCCTGACCAGAGTTGGGGCCGGACGTGAAGTCCGGCCCCTAATCTTTTCAAATTACACCGCTTCCGCGTGCTTCTTGAACATCGCGTTGACATCACCAGAGGTGATGGCGCGGGTCTTGTCGGCCTGATTTTCCGGCGCAGCGCCACTGGCTGACTTGATCGAAGCGTCGACGCCCTTGGCTTCGGCCTGCGCGCGCAGCGCCTTCACGGTCAGCTTTTCCTTGGGGATCTTGCCGAACATGTCGAAGCGATAGAGCTTCATCGCGTTTTCGTGCGTCACCTTGTTGATCAGTGCATCCGAAAGCTGGCTGACCGAGCGCCAAAGCACTTCCGGAGCATTGGGCCACGGCGCATCCGAGTGCGGATAGTCAACCTCGTAGCAGACCTTGTCCTCGCCCAGCAGATCGAGGTTGCGGCAGCCATAGGCGTCATCAATGAAGCACGAATAGAAGTGTTCGCGGTAGACGTCAGACGGCTTCTTGCCCTTCAGATAAGCATTCGAATGGGTCCATGCGCTGTGCTGTTCGTTGGCATAGTCTGCCCGTTCCAGCAGGTACGGAATCCAGCCGATGCCGCTTTCCGACATCGCGATCTTGAGCGGATAGCGCTGCAGAGCACCCAGATGCAGCCAGTCTGCCAGTCCGATCGAAACCGACATCGGCATGGTGGTGATCCAGGCTTCGATCGGCGATTCGTCGCTGGCATGTGGCGAGGGGTTACCGGCACCGATATGCAGGTTGATCGTCATGTCGGTATCGGCGCAGGCCTTCCACATCGGCTCCCAATGGGCATTGTGGATGCTTGGCAGGCCGCGCTTTGTCGGGTTTTCGTTGAACGAAACCGAGGTGCAGCCCAGCTTTGCCAGGCGGTGGATTTCAGCCACCGTGGCGTCGATATCCCAGGCAGGCAGAATGCCGTTCATGATGAAGCGCCCGGGATGAGCCTCACACCACTGGTGCCAGTGATAGTCGTTATAGGCCTGCACGTGATTGACCGCATATGTCTTGTCCGGCGCTGTGCAGAACATCAGGCCGTCCAGACCGATCAGCGTGCCGAAGTTGAGGCTGGCGGCAATGCCGTTCACGTCCATATCGTCAACGCGCGCTGCCGGATCCCAGCAACCCTTGCGCAGCTGCTCGAGAGCAGTCGGCTCCATGCCGTATTCTTCCTTGGGACGGCCCACGACGCCGTTCAGCGCCACCGAGGCCATCTTCAGCCCCTGATAGTCCCAATAATTTGAACCGTTCGACTTCTGCTTGAACTGCGGCGCAGAGGCGAGCGCCGCGCCCGAGAGATGGTGGGTGAACAGGTCTGCAGGTTCGCTGATGTGATCATCGACAGAAATGATCACCATGTCTTCCATTTTCATAAGGCATCCTTTCGGCAACTGTGTTGCCCATCCCAAAGCAGAATCCGCGCCATCAAAACTTGATTCAACGCAATTCGCCGAAGCTGCCCAAATCGTTCGCCCCGGCGTTATTGGGAGTTGAGGTTGACACAGTTGACACTGTGTAAACCTCGCGTCACGCGCCGAAACTCGCACATTTCTGAGGGCTACAGGGCATTTTGGGGGCGAGATTTACGCAACGGGAATTCGGAGAAAAACGTTCTGATCGGGCGGGAATTGCCATTGCGGGTGTGCTTGGCGGAGTGGGCTGGCATTGGGTCATGCCGCGAGTATGACAAATTTGGGCGGTGTAGGAAAATGCACTTCTATTCATCTCGTCACCCCGGGCTTGACCCGGGGTCCCGCAGCCTTAGGCGACGTTGGGGAAGAAAATCGGGACCCCGGGTCAAGCCCGGGGTGACGAGGTTAGGGTTCAGGTGAAATGGTTGCATCGAAACATTCGAAAGTGCGGAATTGTGTCCGCTAATGGCGCGTTCCGCCAAATAGGTGCCTGTCAGGACACGACAACATTGCGGACGTTTCGCGACAGCGAACGTGATGGCCATTGCGAACTTTCGCCCCCGTTGGAATAAGGGATGGATGAAGCGCACCGACAACGAAGCAGAAATTCGCTTTGCGGCGAAGATCGACTGTCGATTTCCTTATCGTGACCGTGTCATGGCATCAGCCATTATAAAGGAAGGCTGGTCCATATCCATGGACGCGGCGTTTGGTGTGCTTTACGAAATTTGTTTGAAACCCAAATCTGAGCGGGTTTCTCGTAAAAGGCAGCATGAGCTGATCGACGAGTGGGCGGTGGACTTTGATCACCCACTGAAAGAGTCAATGCTTCGCTGCGCTCGTGTGCTGGCCGAGAAGCAATATTTGCCCTGGCAAGAAGCTGTTAGCGTGATGGAGCAAATCCAGCAGTTCGAAGGCGAGTATTCGGCGCTCAACATAGCTTGCTTTGCTGGCGACCGTGACAGCGTTGAAGGTGATGCTGAACTCGAAGCGGCACACGAACGTATCTGCAAAGAATGGAGCGAGAAACGCGTTTCAATTAACGGCAGCTAACCACAACAAAGCTGCCCTTCCGCATCTTCATTTGGTGCCAGAAGCTGCCATTCCACCCGCCCAAATTCAACCACACCCCTACCCAAACACCTCATCGCAAAGCCCCATCAGCGCTGCCCAGCTTTGCCGGTCAGCACTCGCGTCATAGGCAATCGCCGCCATGCCGCGGGTGTCGCTGGCTGGGTCGGTGAAGCCGTGTTTGACGCCTGAATAGGCGTGGAAGTGCCAGTTGGCCTGAACCGCGTCCATTTCCTCCCAGAAGGCGAGGACTTGCTCGCGCGGGGCCAGGGGGTCGCTGTCGCCGTGGCAGACGAGGATGCGGGGCTTGGTGGGGGCTTCGGCCTTGCGATCCGTGCTCAGGATGCCGTGGAAGCTGGCGACGAGGGCGAGTTCTTCGCCCGCGCGCGCTGCCTCCAGCACGGCATGTCCGCCCATGCAGTAACCGATTGCCGCGAGTTTTAGGCCTTTGGCGGCTTCGTGGTTTCTCAGCGCAGCAATGCCTGCCGAGAGACGCGCGCGGTAGTGATCGACATCGCCGCGCAACTTTTCGGCCAAGGGGCGTGATGCCTCAAAACTTTCGACCGGCTCGCCATAGAAATCGGCAATCAGGGCGACGAAACCCGCTGCCGCCAGCATCGTCGCGCGCCGTTCGATGGCGGGGGTGACATTGGCGATGGTCGGGAAGACCACCACAGCACCGCGCGCCGCGCCTTCGGGCCGCGCCAGCCAGCCGGTCAGGGCCGTGCCGCGGTCCGCATAGTCGATCTGCTCAAGCATCATTCGGGCAGGAAATCGGCCACCGATAGATAACGCTCGCCGGTATCATAGTTGAACCCGAGCACCCGGCTGCCTGCGGGCAGGCTCGGCAGCTTCTGGGCAATCGCCGCCAGCGTTGCGCCCGAGCTGATGCCGACCAGCATGCCCTCTACGGTGGCGCTGCGGCGGGCCCATTCCTTGGCGTCTGCGGGATCGACCTGGATCGCGCCGTCAATCGACTGCGTGTGCAGGTTGCCAGGGATGAAGCCCGCGCCGATGCCCTGGATCGGGTGCGGGGCGGGCTGGCCGCCCGAGATGACCGGCGATAGCGTCGGCTCGACCGCATAGGCCTTCATGCCGGGCCATGCCTTCTTGAGCGTTTCCGCGCAGCCGGTGAGGTGGCCGCCGGTGCCGACGCCGGTGATCAGCGCGTCGATAGGCGTATCCGCGAAGTCGGCGAGGATTTCCTGCGCGGTAGTGCGGACGTGGACTTCGATGTTGGCCGGGTTTTCGAACTGCTGCGGCATCCACGATCCGGGGAGTTCGTCAAGCAGTTCAACGGCGCGGGCAATCGCGCCCTTCATGCCCTTTTCACGCGGGGTAAGATCAAAGGTCGCGCCATAGGCGAGCATCAGGCGGCGGCGCTCGATCGACATCGAATCGGGCATGACGAGGATCAGCTTGTAGCCCTTGACTGCCGCCACCATGGCGAGGCCGATGCCTGTGTTGCCGCTGGTCGGCTCCACAATCGTGCCGCCGGGCTTCAGGCTGCCGTCTTTCTCTGCAGCCTCGATCATGGCGAGGCCGATCCGGTCCTTGATCGAACCGCCGGGGTTGGCGCGCTCGCACTTTACCCAGACCTCATGGTCGGGGAACAGCCGCGAGAGGCGGATGTGCGGGGTGCCGCCGATGGTTGCGAGGATTGATTCGGCTTTCATGCCTGAGGCTCCTTTTGACGATAGTCGCGCGCGAAGGTTCGCGCGTTGCGCAATTCGGGGAATATGACGGCCCAAGTGGCGGTGATCAATATGGCAGCGACCCCGCCGAAAACAACGGCACCGAGCGCGCCCATCAGTGAGGCAAACAGGCCCGACTGCATTTCGCCCAGCTCGTTCGAGGCGGAGATGGCAAGGCCGGAAATCGAGCTTACTCGCCCGCGCATGGCATTGGGGGTGTGGAGCTGGGTCAGCGTGCTGCGAATGAAGACCGAAACCATGTCCGCCGCGCCCAGCAGAACCAGCATGAACAGCGACAGGGCAAAACTGGTCGACAAGCCAAAGCCGATCGTCGCTGCGCCAAAGGCCGCGACCGACCATAGCATCTTGTCGCCCACGTTGCGCTCGATCGGCCGCCACGACAGCACCAGCCCGATCAGCGCGGCTCCCACTGATGGTGCGGCGCGCATGATGCCAAGGCCTTGCGAGCCGACATGCAGGATGTCGCGCGCATAGACCGGCAGCAGCGCCGTCGCTCCGCCCAGCAGCACAGCGAACAGATCGAGCGTGATGCAACCCAGCAGAAAGCGTTCGCGCCAGACGAAAGCAAAGCCGTCCCTGATTTGCAGCAGCGGGTGCAGATCGCGATTCCCGGCGATGGGCGGCAGCTTGCGCACGGAAGCCACCGAAACACATGAAATCAGCAGAAGTGCTGCGGCAGTCCAGTAAGGCAAGTCAGCTTGCGCGGCGAACAACAGTCCGGCGGCGGCTGGCCCTGCGACGGCACCGATTTGCCAGGACATCGAGCTCATGGCGATGGCGCGCGGCATCAGGTTCGCTGGCACAACGTTGGGGAGGATCGCTCCGAGCGAGGGGCCAACAAACACCCTGGCCGTGCCGTGCATGGCCGCCAGTACGTAGAGCGCCAAAAGCGTAACCTGGCCGCTGCGGGTCACCAGCGCCAGCAACAGCGCCATGGCCACGTCAATCCCAATGGAAAGCGTCGCCACCCTGGCCCGGTCAAACCGGTCTGCCACTAACCCGGCCAGCGGGGTCAGGAAGAACAGCGGAATGAACTGAACCAGCCCGAGGATGCCCAGCTGCAGCGAGGCCTGCGGGATCGACATGCCGTAAACACCGCGCGCGACGTCATAAAGCTGATAGCCGATGATCACGACCATGCCGGTCGTCGCCAAGGTTGAGCAGAAGCGTCCGAGCCATAGGAGGCGGAAATCGCGAATCTGGATTGGGGAGGTTGGTTCGCTCACGCACATGTGATGGCAGCGCGCGCCAGCCTTGCCAAGCCGAGGCTTGGTTGATGCCTGTAAACGAAACCTATTCAGTAAAGGTCAGCGCGATTTCCGCAGACGCGGGTTGGGCTGGAGCAGATCGATCAGGGCGAAGAAATCTTCAGGCCTGATGATGCGTTCAAACTGGAAACCGGCGCGGTCTTCGGCAACCCAGATCAGGTGCGCCTCGATCCGGCCAACCTTGGGCAGGCGAATCGTTACGCGTTCACCACGGCCAAGCGGCACAGTCCCATCAACCATGAAGCCCTGGGCCGAAATGTTGACGATGTGCAGGTGCAAGTCGCCCAAGCGGCGATGTTCACCGATGACCGGGCAATCGACCGGATGCCGCGCAGCGCGCCGCATATCGGTGACGGAGAGTTGTGCTCCAACTGACATATTCCGCCATCGGCTCCTTGGCTAATCTCTTACCGGCAGAGATTTGCCGCAAAATGGCGAAAAAAGAGTAAAGTCTGTCGAAATTTTGCCGGGTCAGGTTCGTGTCAGACGGGGCGCAGGACCCCGTGCTTCTTCTTTCCGGACGAGATGCGGACCTCGCAACCACCGATAATATGGTGGTTTTCACTTGTAACGCCGACGCCGTCGAGCTTCGCACCGCCGCCAGCAATTAATCGCTTTGCTTCACCACGACTGGCGGCGAATCCGATGCCGACGAGGGCATCGATGATGCCGATTCCCTCTGCGGGGAGAATCAGGACCGGCAAATCCTCGCCGACTCCGCCTGCGCCGAAAGTTGCCGAGGCAGTTGATTCGGCGGCACGCGCGGCTTCCTCACCGCGGCAAAGCTTGGTTACTTCGTTGGCGAGCACGACCTTGGCGGCATTGATCTCGCTGCCCTGCAGGCCCTCCAACCGGGCGATCTCATCCAGCGGCAGGTCGGTAAACAGGCGCAGGAACTTGCCGACATCGCGGTCATCGGTGTTGCGCCAGTATTGCCAGAAGTCATAGGCGGGCAGCTGCTCTTCGTTGAGCCAGACCGCGCCGGCCGCCGTCTTGCCCATCTTGGCCCCGTCGGCGGTGGTCAGCAGCGGGGTGGTGAGGCCGAACAGCTCCTTGCCTTCCATCCGGCGGGTCAGTTCGATGCCGTTGATGATATTGCCCCACTGGTCCGATCCGCCCATCTGCAGGCGGCAGCCATGGCGCAGCGCCAGCTCGCGGAAATCGTAGGCCTGCAGGATCATGTAGTTGAATTCGAGGAAAGTCAGCGGCTGTTCGCGATCGAGCCGCAGCTTCACCGAATCAAAGGTGAGCATGCGGTTGATCGTGAAGTGCGGGCCAACGGTGCGCAGCAGATCGACATAGCCGAGCGCGGAGAGCCACTCGTCATTATCAACCATGATCGCGTCGGTTGGGCCGTCACCGAAAGTCAGCAGGCGCTCGAACACGGTGCGGATCGAGGCGATGTTGGCCTGAATGCCCTCTGGCGTGAGCATCTTGCGGCTCTCGTCCTTGCCCGAAGGATCGCCCACCTTGGTCGTGCCGCCGCCCATCACGACAATCGGTTTATGCCCAGCCTGCTGCAGGCGGCGCAGCATCATGATCTGCACAAGGCTGCCGACATGCAGCGATGGCGCCGTGGCGTCGAAGCCGATATAGCCCGGGATCACAGAGCTGTTCGCCAGCTTGTCGAGCCCTTCGGCATCGGTAAGCTGATGGATATAGCCGCGTTCGGACAGAGTGCGGAGTAAGGTGGATGTATAATTTGTCATGGTGCGCGCGCGGTTAGCACGCGAAGAAGAAAAAGACAGCCCTTCGACAAGCTCAGGGTGGGCGGGGAAGGGGGAAACCAATTCCTAAATCCCGTCCATGCTGAGCTTGTCGAAGCACTGTCCTTCTCTTAGCGTCACACAATGAGCTTCTGGACATACATGCTGCATTGCAATGGTGGCTATTTCTACGTTGGTCACACCGATGATATCGACAGGCGGATCGGGGAGCACAAATCGGGTTTGATTCCCGGCTTCACTGCTGATCATCAGCCAGTTGAGCTGGTCTGGTCCGATCAGTTCGAAAATCGCGATGATGCCAAGGCCGCAGAACGAAAGCTAAAAGGCTGGTCACGCGCAAAGAAGCTGGCGCTTATCCGGGGGGATTGGGAGAGGATTTCGGCGTTGGCGAAAAAGAAAGACAGTGCTTCGACAAGCTCAGCATGGACGGTTGAGGGGCAGGACTTTGTTTCCCAATCCGCCCACCCTGAGCTTGTCGAAGGGCTGTCTTTTTCTTTGGTGCCCCACCCCGACACTCCAGGCTCGGAAATTGAGCAGCTGACTGCCCACCTGAATATCAGCGCAACGGAGTTCGAAATTCGTTTCGAGGTCTTTGGCGCAATCCCGAAAATGCCAGCCGCTGGCCCAGCAGTTCGAACGGACGAGTTGTGGCGCACGACCTGCTTTGAACTGTTTGTCTCATTGAATCGGGATGGACCTTACCTCGAATTCAATTTCGCACCGGGGGGCAAGTGGGCTGCATACCGGTTTGATCAATATCGAGAAGGTCAAGTCGATTGGGAAGCCGAGGCACCAGTGATTGAGCCCATTGAAAACGGCATTCGGGTAACTGGTCAGTTCGGAATGGTGATTTGTGGCAGTGAGAAGTTCGGCCTCTCCGCCGTGATCGAGGAAACCGACGGTACCAAATCATATTGGGCCATCGCCCACCAGCCCGGCGCGCCCGATTTCCACTCGCCCACTTGCTTCGCCGCGACACTTCCGCCACCTGAGGCCACATGAAGTTTGGTATTGATCGCCTGCTGGCAGACCCCGCTCTCCGCCAACCGCTCGAAGGCAAGCGCGTCGCGCTGGTTGCCCATCCGGCCAGCGTCACCCAAGACCTTACCCATTCGCTCGACGCGCTGATCGCGGCTGGCCTGAATGTCACTTCCGCTTTCGGTCCGCAGCACGGGCTGAAGGGCGACAAGCAGGACAACATGGTCGAGACCGCGGACGAGATTGATCCGCATTACGGCATCCCGGTGTTCAGCCTCTATGGCGAGGTGCGCCGCCCCAGCGGGCAAATGATGTCCACCGCCGACGTCTTCCTGTTCGATCTGCAGGATCTGGGCTGCCGCATCTATACCTTCGTCACCACGCTGCTCTATCTGCTTGAGGCTGCGGCCGAGCATGGCAAGGAAGTGTGGGTGCTTGATCGGCCCAACCCCGCTGGCCGTCCGGTAGAAGGCACCCTGCTGGTGCCGGGGCAGGAGAGCTTCGTTGGTGCCGCGCCGATGCCGATGCGCCATGGCTTGACGATGGGCGAGATGGGCCGCTGGTTCATCGATCACTTCAAGCTCGATGTCGAATATCGCGTTATCGACATGCATTATTGGTTGCCGAATGCCGGGCCGGGCTGCGGTTGGCCGGAGGACCGGATCTGGATCAATCCCAGCCCGAACGCCGCTAATGTAAATATGGCTCGCGCCTATGCCGGGACGGTGATGCTCGAAGGGGCCATGCTGAGCGAGGGCAGGGGCACAACCCGCCCGCTCGAAGTGCTGTTCGGCGCGCCCGATGTCGATGCCAAGGCGGTCCATGCCGAGATGCAGCGGCTGGCACCCGAATGGCTGGAAGGCGCCGCGCTGCGCGAGCTGTGGTTTACGCCGACCTTCCACAAGCACGCAGGTGCCCTGTGCAACGGGCTCATGATCCACGCCGAGGGGCCGTTTTACGATCACCACAAGTTCCGCCCCTGGCGGATGCAGGCGCTGGCCTTCAAGGCGATCCGCAATCTCTACCCGGACTATGAGATCTGGCGCGATTTTCCCTATGAATACGAGTTCACACGGCTGGCCATCGATGTAATCAACGGCGGCCCGGCCTTGCGCGAATGGGTGGATGATGCTGGCGCGCTCCCCGGCGATCTTGATGCGCTCGCGGCGCGAGATGAGGCGGCCTGGCGCGAGACTATCCGGCCGTTCCTGCTCTACGATTGAGCGATTGCGGCTGGCGCAATCCGGCCTATTCTTCGGCCATTCTGCGCGAGTCCTGAATGGCCGCGCGAAGGGGAGAATGTTCATGAACAAGATTGCCTGCATCGCGATGATCGCCGCACTAGGCGCAACCTCTGCCTGCAAACGGGTGGACACTATCGCTGTTGACCAAGCGACGATGACCAAGGTTTCCGACGATTTCCTCGCCGCCGCACTATCGGGCGATATCGTGCGCGACGATGCACTCTATGCGAAGGACGTTGTTGCGGTTGATCCGATGTCCGCCGAACTGATCACCGGCAGCGATTCGATGCACAAATCGAACGAGGGCTTCCTCTCGATGAAGTTCGACAAGCTGGCCTACACCGACCGCAAGTTTCAGGCGCTCGATGGCGAAGACTTTGTCGTCACCGCCAAGATCCACGCCGAAAGCAGCACCGGCTCGGTAAAGAGCACCGATTTCCGCGTGACTGACGTGTTCCGCAAGCAGGCCGACGGCAAGCTCCTGGTGGTCAGCGAACACGCATCATTTGTGGCCGCTGCGCCCAAGTAAGCTGGGGCTCAGGCGATGCCGTTCACCAGCGCGGCATCGCCAATCAGCACCGAAGTCATCGATAGTGCGCCGTCGATGGAGTCGTTGAAGAGGGCCACGTCATCGCCCGGCAGCCGCGCGCCAACGGTATAGAGCAGCGGCAGGTAATGCTCGGCGCTGTTGATTGCCTTGGCCGCGGCATCATCGTCTGCTGCGAAGCGGGTGAGGGCATTGTCGTCGCCAGCCAGTACGGCCGCGTTGATCCGGGCCTGGAACTCTGCCGCCCATTCCGGCACTGTGCCTGCGCTCTGGCGCCACAGCGCGAGGTTGTGGACGACATTGCCGCTGCTGACGATTAGCACGCCCTCATCGCGCAGCGGCGCGAGCTGGCGGCCAAGCGCTATATACGCATCTGCACCCAGAGAGCGATCAAGGCTGAGCTGGACTGTCGGCACATCGCATTCGGGGAACATCGGCTGGAGCACACCCCATGAGCCATGATCGAAACCCCATGTCGCATCGCGGCGGATCCGCTCTTCGCCGAGCAGCGCCGCAACGCGCTCGACCAGTCCGTCCGATCCCGGCGCGGGGTATTGCATATCGAACAGTGCCTGCGGGAAGCCGCGGAAATCGTGGATCGTGCGCGGGTGATCGCCGGTGGTCAGATGGCTGCGCCCCTGCGTCTCCCAATGGGCGCTGATGCAGAGCACGGCGCTCGGGCGGGGCAGGCGCTTGCCCAGTTCAACGAACGAGGTGCGAGAGGGGTTGTCGGTGATCACGGTCATCGGTGAGCCGTGACCAAGGAAGAGGGCGGGGAGGCGCTGGGTCATGCCCTCAACTTGGTGCGCCGCGCGCCTGCTTCAAGCAAGCGCTTCTTTGCGAGCCTTCAGTGTTTCTTTCGCGTCAGTTCGCGCATCGCCCCGTCCAGCCCTTCGAGCGTCAGCGGGAACATGTTGCCGCCCACCAGTTCGCGCATCAACTTGTTCGATTGCGAATAGTCCCACTGCCGCTCGGGCGTGGGATTGAGCCAGACTGTGGCGGGGTAGGTGTTGCAGACGCGCTGCATCCACGTCGCCCCGGCCTCGGGATTGAAGTGCTCCACCGAGCCGCCGGGATGCGAGATTTCATAGGGGCTCATCGCCGCATCGCCGACGAAGATCACCTTGTAGTCATGCCCGTACTTGTGGAGGATATCCCAAGTGTCGGTGCGCTCTGTGCGGCGGCGGGCGTTGTTCTTCCACACGCCTTCGTAAAGGCAGTTGTGGAAGTAGAAGAACTCGAGGTTCTTGAACTCGGCCGTGGCGGCGCTGAACAGCTCTTCCACCAGCTTGATGAACGGGTCCATCGATCCGCCGACATCGAGGAACAGTAGCACCTTCACTGCATTGCGGCGCTCGGCGCGCATCTGGATATCGAGGAAGCCCTGCCGCGCGGTGCCGCTGATCGTCGCGTCGAGATCAAGCTCCTCCGCCGCACCTTCACGCGCGAAGCGGCGCAGGCGACGAAGCGCGACCTTGATGTTGCGGGTGCCAAGCTCCTTGGTGTTGTCGAGGTTCTTGAAGTCGCGCTGTTCCCAGACCTTGAGCGCGCGGCCATGCTTTCCCTCGCCGCCGATCCGCACACCTTCGGGGTTATAGCCTGAATGGCCGAACGGCGAGGTGCCGTTGGTGCCGATCCACTTGTTGCCGCCCTGATGGCGCTTTTCCTGCTCCTCGATCCGCTTTTTCAGCGTCTCCATGATCTCGTCCCACGATCCCAGCGCCTTGATCTTCTCCATTTCCTCTTCGGAGAAATAGCGCTCGGCGACCGCCTTCAGCCAGTCTTCGGGGATGTCGACCGGGTTCTGGCCATAGTCGGTGAGCACGCCCTTGAAGACCTTTGAGAACACCTGATCAAAGCGATCGAGCAGGCCCTCATCCTTCACATAGGTGGCGCGGCTGAGGTAATAAAATGCCTCGGGCGTCTGCTCGATCACCTGCTTGTCGAGCGCTTCAAGCAGCAGCAAGTGCTCCTTGATCGAGGCAGGAATGCCCGCAGCGCGCAGTTCGTCGAGGAAGTTGAGGAGCATGGTTAGTCTCCCTCTCCCCGTCGGGGAGAGGGCTGGGGAGAGGGGCTGTTGGCGGAAAGCGCCTCAAGTATCATCCTTGCAACTCCATCTGGGTTCGAAACGGCATCGCTGTTGCTGAATCGTATCACAGTCCACCCCAATTCTTCCAGAATCACTGTCCTGCGCCGATCATGATCTTCCTGAAACGCATGGCTATCTCCGTCCAGTTCGATGGCAAGCCGTTCCCTGCGCGCCGCAAAATTGAGGACGAACGGGCCAACAGGAACCTGCCTTGTGAACTTCCAGCCTTCGAGCCGATGACCGCGCAGGATAGTCCAAAGGGCGCGTTCGGGCGGGGTCATGTCGCGGCGGAGCTGCTTTGCTCGCTGTGCCGTAACTTGATCCCGTTGTTGGCGCATTTTCCCCTCTCCCTAACCCTCTCCCCGGCGGGGAGAGGGAACAAGGTTAACCGTTCCGCCGCGCCATGAATGCCAGCCGTTCAAACAGCATCACATCCTGCTCGTTCTTCAGCAGCGCGCCGTGGAGCGGGGGGATTGCCTTGGTGGGATCGCGGTTTTGCAGGACGTCGAGCGGCATGTCTTCGTTGAGCAGCAGCTTCAGCCAGTCGAGCAGTTCGCTCGTTGAAGGCTTTTTCTTCAGCCCCGGCACTTCGCGCACTTCGTAGAAGATCTCCATCGCCTTGCTGACCAGCACCTTCTGGATACCGGGGAAGTGGACGTCGATAATCTCCTGCATCGTGTCGCGGTCGGGGAACTTGATGTAGTGGAAGAAGCAGCGGCGCAGGAAGGCGTCGGGCAGTTCCTTTTCGTTGTTCGAGGTGATGACGACGATCGGGCGTTCCTTGGCCTCGATCCGCTCGCCGGTTTCGTAAACGTCGAAGCTCATCCGGTCGAGTTCTTGCAGCAGATCGTTGGGGAACTCGATGTCGGCCTTGTCGATCTCGTCGATCAGCAGCACGGGCAGTTGCGGCGCGGTGAAGGCTTCCCACAGCTTGCCCTTGCGGATGTAGTTGTTGATGTCATGAACCCGCTCGTCACCCAGCTGGCCATCGCGCAGACGGGCCACCGCATCGTATTCATAGAGCCCCTGATGCGCCTTGGTGGTGCTTTTGATGTGCCATTCGATCAGCGGGGCATTCAGCGCTTTTGAGATTTCATGCGCCAGCACGGTCTTGCCAGTGCCCGGCTCACCTTTGATCAGCAGCGGACGGCGCAGCAGCACGGCGGCGTTGACCGCTACCTTCAAGTCATCGGTGGCGACGTAGTTCTTGGTGCCTTCAAAGCGCATCTGCGATCATTCCTGATGTTGCTATTTCACCCGGCGTTAGGTTGTGCCTTTATGCGGAGCAAGCATAAACAGGAGAGCGGCGATGGCAGGCACATTCGAAGACTGGCGGGCAATCTGCGAAACCAAGGCGCGCTATTGCCGGTTGATGGACACCAAGGACTGGGCTGGCTGGGCGGACTGTTTCACCGAGGATCTGCTGCTCGATACCACACCAGCCGGCGGCTACCGCGTCGAAGGGCGCGAGGCGGCGATTGCCAAAGTGCGGGAGTCCATCGACCAGGCCAAAACCGCGCATCAGGTGCATAACCCCGAGGTTGCCTTTGTCGGCCCGGATGTGGCGGATGTCATCTGGGCGATGAATGACCGGGTGCAAATGGCGCCAGATAAGCAATCAGAGGTCTATGGCGGCCACACCGGCTATGGCCACTACCGTGAGAAATACGTGCGGTGTGATGACGGCAAGTGGCGGATCAAGTCGACTCAGCTCAGCTATCTGCACTTCGATGTGCATGCGCCGGGGTGAGGGGGCGATTGGCAAAACGAAGTTACCACAAAGCGCAATTTTTCAGCCTATCGTTGATGGTGGTCAAGGAACCTCCATCCTTTTTGTGCATTGTGAAATAGCGAAGAAAACCAAATATTTGGTTTGAACTTTTCGCGGCGCTTGGAAGGAAGTTTGCCATGAAAACAAAGCTATCCACTCGCATGGGGGCAGCCCTGCGGGGTACTTCAGCTACCCGACCGATTGCCCGGACATTGCCATTTGCGCTCCCTGTGGGGTTTGCGCTTGTTCTGATGACGGCTGTGCCGCCGCCAGTGCAGGCAGTTCCAGCATTTGCCGAGCAGACTGGCTTGCAATGCCAGTCGTGCCATGTTGGCGGATTTGGTCCGCAGCTCACGCCGTTGGGCCGCGAATTCAAGTTGAACGGCTACACCATGCGGTCAAAGTCGTTCAACGCGCCCATCTCGGCGATGGCTATCGCTTCGCTCACCCATACCCGAAAGGATCAGGTGCCCGCGCCGAGCGGACTGAGCCAGAATGACAATCTGGCATTCGATCAGGGCAGCGTGTTCATCGCGGGCGGAATAGGCACGCACTTTGGCGGCTTTGCGCAGATCACCTATGACGGTGTCGGCAAGGCCTGGGCCTGGGATAATCTTGATCTGCGGGCCGTCACGCAAGGCAAGCTGCTGGGCGAGGATGCGGTCTACGGCCTGACAATCAACAATTCGCCCACGGTGCAAGATGTATGGAATACGACGCCGGCCTGGGGCTTTCCCTATACGGACACCAACGTTTCCGGCACGCCGGGAGCTTCTCCGCTGATCGATGGCGGCTTGGCGCAGAATACCATGGGGATGAGCGCCTATGTCTGGGTCGGCCAGAAGTATTACATTGAGGGCGGCGCCTATACCTCACCCAAGGCTGGCACGCTGAACTGGCTCGGTGCCGATCCTATGAGCCCCGGCGATATTAAGGGCCTTGCCCCTTACGGCCGCCTTGCTTGGCAAAGCCAGTTGGGCGGAGGAACAATGGAACTAGGGGCTTTCGCGATGAAGGCGGCGATCAATCCCGGTCGCGACCGGTCCACCGGCTATACTGACCATTATAGCGATGTTGGGCTGGATGCCTCGTGGCAGAAGCCGACGGCATCGGGTGATACGATCTCGGTCCAGATGCGCTATGTACATGAGGCGAGCAACCTTGAGGCGACTTGCGAGCTGGACACCGGCAGCCCCAACTGCGCCAGGATACACCTCAATGAAGTGCGCGGTGATGTCAGCTACAGCTGGCGCAACAAGATCGGAGCGACACTCGCTGCCTTCTCGATCACCGGCGACAACAACGCCGATGTTTATGGCGGACCGAATGCCAGCCCGAACAGTTCCGGGGCTATGGCGCAGGTGGATTATACGCCGTGGAGCGCGGGCAATTCACCACTGGGTCCGCGCTTCAACATGCGGATGGGCGTGCAATACACTGCTTACGGCAAGTTCGATGGCGCTCGTCACAACTACGACGGCGGCGGCGCGAATGCAGCCGACAACAATGCGCTGCGAGTGTTCACCTGGTTCGCGTTCTAGGGCTAGCTGGTTTCGCGACTAATCGAATGAGGCGGGGTAGCTGAGCGTTCAGCACCCCACCTCATCACGCATCGATCATCCCCGGATCCAATTCCCCCGCGCGGTTCTGGATGAACATGAAGCGCTGGGCCGGATCTCGGCCCATCAGGCGGTCGACCAGATCCTTCACTGCCGCCCGGCCTTCATATTCCGGCGGCAGGGTGATCCGCAGGAGGCCGCGCGTTTTCGGGTCCATCGTCGTTTCACGCAGCTGACCCGGGTTCATCTCGCCGAGGCCTTTGAATCGGCCGACTTCGACCTTTTTGCCCTTGAACTTTGTTTCTTCCAGCTCCGCCCGGTGGGCGTCGTCACGGGCATAGGCGCTCTCTTTGCCGCAGGTCAGGCGGTAAAGCGGCGGCTGGGCGAGGTAGAGGTGCCCGCGCCGGACGACTTCGGGCATTTCCTGAAAGAAGAAGGTCATCAGCAGGGTGGCAATGTGCGCGCCGTCGACGTCGGCGTCGGTCATGATGATGATGCGGTCATAGCGCAGATTGTCGGGGTTGCAGTCCTTGCGGAAGCCGCAGCCCATGGCGAGGCCGAGATCGGCGATTTCGCTGTTGGCGCGGATCTTGTCTGCGGTGGCGCTGGCGACGTTGAGGATCTTGCCGCGGATTGGCAGGATCGCCTGCGTCTTGCGGTCGCGCGCCTGCTTGGCCGAGCCACCGGCGCTGTCACCTTCGACGATGAACAGCTCGGTCTCGCCGCCGCCTTCGCCGGTGCAATCGGTGAGCTTGCCGGGCAGGCGCAGCTTGCGCGAATTGGTGGCGGTCTTGCGCTTTACCTCACGCTCCGCTTTCCTGCGAAGGCGCTCGTCCATACGCTCAAGCACATGGCCGAGCAGCGCCTTGCCGCGCTCCATGTTGTCGGTGAGGAAATGATCGAAGTGATCGCGCACCGCAGCTTCGACCATGCGGGCAGCTTCGGGACTGGTCAGGCGGTCCTTGGTTTGGCTCTGGAACTGAGGGTCACGAATGAAGACCGAAAGCATCGCCTCGCATCCGGTGAACACGTCTTCCGCCGCGATGTCCTTGGCCTTCTTCTGCCCGATCAGATCGGCGAAGGCGCGGATGCCCTTGGTCAGCGCGGTGCGCAGGCCTGCCTCATGCGTGCCGCCGTCGGGGGTGGGGATGGTATTGCAGTAATAGGAGTATGACCCGTCCGACCACAGCGGCCAGGCAATCGCCCATTCGACGCGGCCCTGTTCCTCGCCAGGGAAGTCCTGCGATCCGGAAAAGAACTGGGTGGTCACGCATTCGCGCACGCCCAGTTGTTCCTTCAGGTGATCGGCAAGCCCGCCGGGGAACTGGAACACGGCCTCTGCCGGCACATCTTCGCTGGCCAGTGAAGCCGCGCATTTCCAGCGGATCTCAACACCGGCGAACAGGTATGCCTTTGATCGCACCAGCTTGAACAGCCGCGCGGGCTTGAACTTCGCGTCCTCACCGAAGATTTCAAGGTCGGGCACAAAGGTGACCGATGTACCGCGCCGGTTGGGCGTGCCGCCAAGCCTTTGCAGCGGACCAGTCGCCAGTCCGCGCGAGAATTCCTGCGCGTAAAGCTCCTTGTTCCGCGCCACTTCGATGCGGGTGAGCACCGATAGCGCGTTGACCACCGAGACGCCCACGCCGTGCAGACCGCCGCTGGTGGCATAGGCCTTGCCCGAGAACTTGCCGCCCGAGTGCAGCGTGGTGAGGATCACCTCGAGCGCCGACTTGCCGGGGTACTTGGGGTGCTCGTCCACCGGAATGCCGCGGCCGTTATCGGTGATGGTCAGGCGGTTGCCTTCCTCCAGCGTAACTTCGATGCGGTTGGCGTGGCCGGCGACAGCCTCGTCCATCGCGTTGTCGAGCACTTCGGCGGCGAGGTGGTGCAGCGCGCGTTCGTCAGTGCCGCCGATGTACATGCCGGGGCGGCGGCGGACGGGCTCAAGCCCTTCCAGCACTTCGATGGCGCTGCCGTCATAGGCTTCACCGGTGGACTGGGGCAGGGCGTCAAAAAGGTTATCGGACATAGGCGGTCAGGCTTAGGGCAGGCAGGATTCCGCGCGCAATGGGGGCGGGCGAGTTATCTACGGGTGAGGGTGGGGAAAGGGGTTCACGCAGAGGCGCAGAGAAGAAAGGGAGACGCAGAGGGGTTGGTCTTTGCGGCGAAGCCGCTTTTGATTTCAATCGTCCCGTCAAACGCACCGTCTGAATGAGGATTGAGCCTTCGGCTCAAAACATGCTCTCTGCGCCTCTATTTTCTTCTCTGCGCCTCTGCGTGAACTAAATCACTCCCCAAACCCCGCAGGTGCAGGGCTCAGCACCGCAGCGCCACCGGCGCGCAGTTCGACCACTTCGAACACCCGCTGCACCATCCCATTCGCGCCAAAGCGCAGCGCGCCGTCAACTCCAACGAACCCTTGCGGATCATAGAGCTTTGCGGTGGGGAACAGGCTGCCGGGTTTCCAGTCGCGCGCAACGCGCAGGGTCAGCAACACGGAGTCATAGCCCAGGGTCGAGATCCGGTGCGGAGCCTCGCCAAAGCGCGCCTTATAGCTTTCGGCAAAGCGGCCAAAGCGCGCATCGGAGAGCGCCGAATACCAAGCCCCGCGCAGCAGCGGGCTCGTCAGCGTGGCATTGTCGCCGCTCCACAACTCGGTCCCGAGCAGGCGCGGGCCGGGTACCTTGGCAGAGCGGAACTGCGGTGCGGCCATCACGGCGAAGCGGCCGGAATCGGCGATCATCACTGCGTCAAACCCGCCCTTGGCCTTCAGCCGCTGGGCTGCGCTGATGATCGAGGTGTTGCTGCGCGAATAGGTGAGCGTGGTCACAACCGTGCCGCCAGCCTCGGCCACGGCGGACATGAAGGCGGCATTGGCGCGCATGCCGTATTCGCCTTCGGGGATCAGCGCGGCATAACGCTTCACGCCGTGGGCCTGCGCCCAGTTCACCGTGCGGGTGATCGACTGGCTGGGCAGCGTGCCCATGATGAACACGTCATGCCCGGCGACCGATCCGTCATTCGAGAACGAGATGATCGGTACGTGCGCCGGGCGGGCTATGCGCGATACGGCGGCGACTTCGTCACCCAGCAAGGGTCCGAGGATCAGCTTGTTGCCATCGGCAATCGCGCGAGTGGCAGCAGCAGCGGGGCCGGAGGCGGTATCATAGGTGGTGATCCGCAGGTTTTCGGCATTGGTATCGAGCACCGCCATGGTCGCGGCATTGGCGAGCGCCTGACCCACGGCAGCGTTCGGCCCGCTGGTCGGCACCAGCAGCGCGACGCGGTGGCGCATCTGGTCGGCGGGCAAAGTAGTCGCAGTTGGCGGCGGAGGAGGCGGTGGCGGTGCAGCGGTGGGTGCCTTGGGGACGACCTGACAGCCCGCGAGCATGACGACCGCTCCCATGGCCAGAAACTTGCGGCGATTAGTTGCGAAATCGAACATGGCTTGCCGCTCCCCTTTGATGCGTTCATTGAGCAATCGATGGACGCTCAGCTAGCCCCCGGCCTTTACATTGTCGCGACACCGATTGGCAATCTCGGTGATATTACGCTGCGCGCCATAGAGACACTCCGTGGCGTATCAGCGGTGGCCTGTGAGGATACACGTGTAACGGGCAAGCTGTTGAATCACTTGGGGATCAAGGTGAAGATGATCCGCTATGACGATCACGCCAGCGATGCGACGCGTGACCATGTGCTCGATCTCGCTGCCCAAGGCCCGGTGGCGCTGACCAGCGATGCCGGAACGCCGCTGATTTCCGATCCCGGCTACAAGCTGGTGCGTGAAGCGCGGGAGCGCGGCATTGCCGTAACCAGCCTGCCGGGGCCCAGCGCGGCGATTGTCGGGCTGACGCTCTCCGGCCTGCCGAGCGACCGCTTTCTGTTCGCCGGGTTCCTGCCATCGAAGGACAAGGCGCGGCATGATGCGCTGGAGGAGCTGGCGGGAATTCCGGCTACGCTGGTGTTCTATGAAACCGCACCAAGGCTGGGCGATTGCCTGAGCGCCATCGGCGCGGTGCTGCCGGGCCGCGAGGTGGCTGTGGCGCGGGAGCTGACCAAGCGGTTCGAGGAGTGCCGCTCCGGCAGCGCCGAAGAGCTGATCGCCCACTATGCCGCGCATCCGCCGAAGGGCGAGATCGTCATCATGGTCGCTCCGCCGGCGGCGGGTGATGGCAGCGCGGTGGATGTCGATGCGTTGCTGGTGGCCGCAATGGAGCATGACAAGCCCAGCCAAGCGGCGAGCCAAGTGGCGCGGATTACCGGGATGGATCGCAAGGTACTCTACGCCCGGGCGCTTGAGCTGAAATGAGCACACGGGCTGAACGCGAAGCACAGGGGCGGCGCGGGGAGTGGCTCGCCGCCTGGTATCTGCGCCTCAAGGGCTGGCGGGTTCTCGCACAACGCGTAAAGACGCCGCGCGGTGAAATCGATCTGGTCGCACGGCGCGGGCGGATCGTGGCTTTTGTCGAGGTCAAATGGCGCAAGAGCGAGGCCGAACTCGCGCTCGCTATCGACCCCTATCGCCTCCGCCGCGTGGTTTCCGCTGCCGAGGCGGTGGCCCATCGCTGGCAGAAACCGGGCGATGACGTGCGGATCGACGTTCTCCTGCTTGCGCCGGGCCGCTGGCCGCGCCACATCATCAATGCTTCAGTCTGACAGGATTACCCCATGAGCTTACGCGTCGCCGTCCAGATGGACCCCATCGAGACGATCAACATTGCTGGCGACAGCTCCTTCGCGCTGATGCTCTCGGCGCAGGCGCGCGGGGCCACCCTGTTCCATTATGATGTGAGCACGCTGGCCTATGACGAGGGCCGGATCACCGCTTGGGCCTGCCCGATCACTGTCCAGCGGGTTGTCGGCAATCACTATACCAAGGGCGAATACCGCAAGATCGATCTCGCCACCGATGTCGACGTGGTGCTGATGCGGCAGGACCCGCCGTTTGACCTTGGCTACATCACCGCCACCCACATTCTCGAGCGGCTGAAGGGCACCACTCTGGTGGTCAACGATCCGGAAAGCGTGCGCAATGCGCCTGAAAAGGTGATGGTGCTGGATTATGCCCGCTTCATGCCGCCTACCATGGTCGCCCGCCGGATCGAGGACGTGCGCGAGTTTCACCTCCGCCATGGCGGCGATCTGGTGATCAAGCCGCTGCACGGCAACGGCGGCAAGGCCGTGTTCCGCGTGCCCGCCGACGGCAGCAAC
>CANFXW010000027.1 GCA_947451145.1 Sphingomonadaceae bacterium
CCCAGGTGAACGCCGGTGACGTGATCTACCTGCTCGAAACCAACAAGGCCGCCCGCGAGATCGAGGCCCCGGCATCGGGCACCCTGATCATCAAGGCCGAAGACGGCCAAACCTATGCCTGCGGTACTGAAATCGGCGAAATCGTCTGAGATCTGGAATTGCCGACATTTCTCCGTCGGCAATTGACTATGGTTTGAGCATGCGATTGTCGGTCCGAAGCCAAGTCGGGCCGTGTGTTGTCTGGCACCTTTTGAGCATAGGAAAAGTCTGCGATGTCGGTTGATACGAGCAAGATTGGCCTCGCCATTCCGGGCCTTACTTTGTCTCACGGGACGCACAGCCCTTGGGAAGCCGGAGTGACGATGGATGAACTAGCCGCGATTGTTCGCGCGGCGGATCGTCTGGGCTACAGCCATATACAATGCGCCGAACATATCGGGGTTCCGGCATCCGAAGCACCGCGCAGGGGCGCGCGCTATTATGACCCGCTCGCGACTTTTGGCTATTTTTCGGCGATCACCGGCAATATCCGGTTTCTGACTGCCGTGCTGGTGCTTGGCTATCACCATCCACTCGAGATCGCGAAGCGCTATGGCACGCTTGATGTGGTGAGCGGTGGTCGCTTGACACTGGGCCTTGGTGTCGGATCACTGAAGGAAGAGTTTGATCTGCTCGGGCTGGGCGGGGCGGAATTTACCGAACGCGGTGCGCGCGGTGATGATGCCCTTCGGGCCCTGCGCGCTTCGCTTGGTCAGCGTGAGCCGGAATATCACGGTTCCTATTACGATTTTGGCGGGCTGATCATTGATCCTTGCGCGGTCCAGAACCAGGTGCCGCTATGGATCGGCGGTCGCAGCGCCCGTTCGCTCCGGCGCGCGGTGGAACTCGGTGACGGCTGGATGCCCTTTGGCCTGAACTACGACGATATGACTTCTTTCCTTGCCAAAGCACGCGAATTGCCAAGCTGGCATGCCCGCAGCAAACCGCTTGAAATTGTCCTGCGCCCGCCAGGCCTGCTCGATCCGCTGGGTGCGCCCGATGCTTGCGTGGAACATCTGCGGCAGGTCTATGCCGTTGGCGGCACCAAGGCTGATCTGTACATCCAAAGCAGCTCAAGCGCGCACTTTGTCGAGCAGCTTGAGGCCCTGGCGGCGCTGGAAGCCTAACGCTCGGGATCAAACTTCTTCGACGTGAAGCATGTCTTCGTCATAGTCATTCTGACCCAGCACGATCATCGTATTGATCAGTGATGGCGCCATGCGCTGGCGGAGCACAACCTTGTCGCGCCAGGGTGAATGCGATTGGTCGATAATCGGACCGAGCGTCTGGCCTATGCCTTCGATCCGCGCCTTGTGTTTGTCGATGTCATTCACGCCGAAGACCACGCCCATCAGCCCTTCGCCGGACGTTTCAAGACGCTCGTGAAAAGTGCGGTTGGCATCGCTGCGCTCATCCAGCGGGGCGACTACTTCGATGCCGGCGGCCATGTTGTAATAGACAACAATGCCCATGTCGGAGCGGCAAAAGTGCTCCAGCTTGATGTCGAAAATAGCTTCCATTTCGGCGACATGCGCCTCGATATTGGCTAGCTCGCAGATCCACGCAACGTGATCGATCCGGTTGACGAGTTTGCGTATGATTGGTTTTCCCCACGTGTCCGTTGGCATGCCGCATGAAGCGAAGCGGGCCCCGATCCAAAATGAATCGGAGCCCGTCCTGAATTTGGCAGTTGCGGACCGGAACGTGGCGTTCCGGTCCGTTTGTTCCGATCAGAACTTGTATTCTGCACGGAAGCCGAATGTACGCGGTGCGGCAAAGGTCACACCATCGGCGAGCTGGGAATCGAGGAAGCTGGCCAGATAGGTCGCATTCCCGATATTCTTGCCCCAGACGACAAAGCGGAGACCGTCGATGCCTTTGGGCGCCAACGACAATTCGGCATCGATCGTGGTGTAGGCGTCCTGGCCCAGCAGGCCGGTGACGTCGAACTTCGATCCCGAATTGTGGTACAGGCCAGCGTGGGCACCGACGCCACCGATGGACGTGTCTGCTTTGTAGTCCATGGCAATGCTTCCAGTGAACTCTGGCGCACGGGGCATTCTCGTTCCACCAAGATTTTTCGTGGTTTGAGTGTTGCCAAAGCCATTGGCGACAAACACCGCGGCCGCAGGGAAGCTGGTGAACTTGGCATCAACGTAGGACATGTTGGCGCTGAGGCTGAAGTTTGGAGTTACGTCAAATTTGGCGTTGGCTTCAACGCCGTTGATCCGGGCGGACGCCGCGTTCTGGTTGATATAGACGGGCGGTGCGTAGGCGACGATCTGCAGGTCTGCGTAGTCATAGTGGAACGCTGACAAATCAAACGAGAGAGCGCCGGCGAAACGCCCCTTGAAACCGACTTCATAAGAAGTGATGTTTTCCGGGTTCACAGGCTTCTGCGCGAAGTTGCTCGTGTTGATGACGCCGCTCTTGAAGCCCTTGCCCCAGCTGGCATAGAAATTGGCGTCAGGGGTGATGGCATAGCGGGCCGTGATCCGCGGGGTGAACTTGTTGAAAGTGACGGCACCGCCGGGGTATTCAGCGATCGTGCCACCAGTCGGACCCGAGAACGCGCGCTGTCGTTCGGTGGTGTAGCGCCCGCCAGCTGTGAAAGTCAGCTGTTCTGTCGCAGCCAGTGTAAAATCGGTGTAAAGAGCGAAAATCTGCTTATCGACCCGACCATAATTATTAATCGCCGGTGTGAAGGCGCTTTGCGTTGCCGGAGCGATGCTGGGGACATTGGCAAACTGGAAGGTGTTGGATTGGAACTCTTCATTTCCGGTCATGAAGAACCCGCCAACAATGAAGCTGAGCGGGCCGATCTTGTCGGACGCGAAGTTGGCTTCCTGCGTAAAGAAGCTGCCGAATAGAGGTTTGCCGGGAACGAGGCTGGCCTGCGCGTAACTTACCGGACTCCAGTCAACGTCAGCCACATAGAACGTTTCGTTCTTGCTGTAGGAGGTCAACGTGTTGATCTTCCCGGCGCCCACATCAAATTCGCCCGACAGACTGGCACCCTTTGACTTCGTGCGGGAGTAGACGCCCGGATCAGTCGAAAACTCGGTCCCGTTGGTCGCGACGGGCAAAGTTGTCAGGCCGCGGGGATTCTGGGCCGTAGCCAGAGTGACGAGGATGGCTTTGCCGGCAGTGTTGTTATTGAAGGCAAAACCTGAATAAGCAGCTGAGTCATTGTGGTCGGAAATGAATCCGGTCAGGGTAAGTGAAGAACCCGCTGACGGCTGATAGCGCAGCTTTGCGCGGATCACCTTTGAATCCAGACCCAGGTCGCGCTGGCCGGTGATCACATGTTTGCGGAAACCGTCACGCTTCTGATAGCCACCGGAAACACTCACTGAAAGCGTATCGCTCAGCGGGCTGGAAACGTAGCCCTTGAAGTCGATGTCATTGAAATTACCATAGCTGGCGGAAAACTTGCCAGTCAGCGTTGAGGACGGTGCAAGCGAGGTTACCAGAATCGCGCCGCCTGTGGCATTCTGACCATAGAGCGCACCTTGCGGGCCCTTGAGAATTTCCACCTGCTGCACATCCGGCAGGGCGATGAGCGTGGCGATCTGCTGCGGTTGATAGATGCCATCAATGTAAAGGGCGACGTTGGAATTGTCGCCGATATTGGCACCGGCCGAGGAAATGCCGCGGATCGACGGCTGCATGAAGGCACCGTAGGATGCGATGACGACAGCCGGAGTGGCCTTGGCCAAATCACCGGTAGAAGCGATGCCCGCCTGTGCAAGTTCGTCGGAGGACAGCGCCGCGATTGCCATCGGCACGTCCCTGAGATTTTCCGTACGGCGCTGGGCGGTCACCAGGATTTCGCCGTCGGTTGATGCTTCTTCTTTGCCTGCATCAGCCGTGTTTGCGGCATAGGCTGGAGCTGCCAAGGCTGTTCCAGAAAGCAGGATTGCCTGAACGAATGCGAGTTTCTTATTGATTTTCATAACTCTGTCCTCTTCCCTTTAAGTTATATGAATCTGCATTTTCTAAGGCTGTTGTTTCATTGTCTTTGATCAACCTCCAACAATTGTCGTCCCGCCGTCGACAAGCAGGCAGTGGCCGTTGACGTAGTCGGATGCCTTGCTCGCCAGAAACAGCGTGGCTGCGGCGATGTCTTCCGGTTTGCCGACCCGGTTGCTTGGCGCGCGATTGGCGAACTGCTCCAATGCCGCTTCAGGTATGGCGCTGGTCCCTTCGGTCATGATGAAGCCGGGCAGTACCGCGTTGACCCGGATGCCGAGTGAGGCGAGGTCAACGGCTGCTGCACGCGTCATCGCATTAACGGCGCCTTTGGTGATGTTGTAATGGCTGGCTGAAGGCCCGCTGGGGCGGATCGATTCCATCGAAGACATGTTGACGATGCGTCCGCCCGAGCTCATCCGGCGGGCAGCTTCGATCGTGCATCGCAATACCGCTTTGACGTTGATATCCAGAGTGCGGTCGAAAAGGTCCCAGTCCACCTCTGGCAAGCGGGGGAAGGGGGGGTAAATCCCGGCATTGTTGACGAGCACGTCGAGCCGGCCGAACCGGGCAATTGTCTCATCGATCATCTTGTTGCAATCGGCAGCAAGGCTCACATCGGCAACAACTGCCAAGCCTTGGCCGCCAGCAGCTTCGATCAGCGAGACTGTCTGGGCCGCCGTTTCGGCATCGCGATCAGCGGCGACAATTGATGCCCCCGCTTGCGCAAGCATAAGCGCAATGGCCCTGCCAATACCGGCACCAGCGCCGGTTACCAGCGCTACTTCGCCATCAAGACGGAACAGCGATTCAAGGCTCGCTGTAGTTTGGGTCATGCGCACATCCCCCTCATTCCTGTTGCCTCCACACTCGCGGTGAAGTGCTTATTCGATGAAACTAGTCGAGCAATTCGGGCACGCAGCGGCCCATGTAGTCAGCCAGATTGCGCTGGAAGTTGATAACATTGGCTTCCTGGTCCGGGTTCGGCAGCAAGCCCTCTAGCGCGACCGATTTCATGCCGGCCTGAACACCCGCGAGCATGCGGAAATCCTGCCTGAGCAGCAGTGGCCAGTTTTCTTCATTGATTTCCTGTGCGTGCACCCACTCCGTCTGGGGTTCCCCACCTTCGGGGTAGCGTTCCAGAGTGAAGATTTCAGTGATGCAGCTGTCGGGATTGAAACCGTCGGGGCGGATGCGGAAACACAGGGCAAAGGTGATGCCTGGCAGCAGAACGATGTTCGGGAATACGTGCCAGTTGATCCCGACCTGCGCCAAATGCATCGGATCGATGTTTGGCCAGACAACGCCGCGATCGGCATCGATCTGGCAGGCGACTTCCATCAGTCTGGCACCGACTTCGGCGCTACCGGCATCCTCCGGCATTTCCCTGGAAATCCGCTCGGCTGCGGCGATCAGGGTATCGGTATAATTTGCCCAGACCGTCTTCTCGGCCATCCGGAGGGCGCCAAGCGGCACGTCCCGAGGGGCAAGTGAATCGACAACACCGACCGCAGTGCCCATGCCGCCACCTTCTGTGCCGACCGTGACCATCCGGCCATGAAGCCCTTCAGACGTGCTGGAGGTAACCCCTGTTCCGTATCGTTGGGTCTGCGGATGCGTGGCAGGTGCGTGATAGCCTTCGATGAAGGCTTCCAGCACGACTTTCCAATTGGCCGGATAGGTAAGCCACTGACGCCACTTGTAGCGCATCTTCTGCATTTCGAATGGATCGAGCCACTCTGGCACCGTCTGCAGAAAGGCTTCCAGTGGTTCGCATTCCGGATCTGGATTGATGAACACAAAGCCGGCCCAACGACCGACCTTCACGCCGCGCAGGCTCAGATCAAGGCCGTCAAGTGCGCCATCCCAGTGCTCGCGATTGGTTACGAGCGTTGATTCGCCTTTCAGGTTCCACTGCCAGCCGTGATAGCTGCAATGAAGGTGCTGGGCACGTCCGCAGCCTGCGGTCAGCCGTTTGCCGCGATGTCTGCAGGCATTGTGATAGGCAACGATCTCTTCCGGGCCAGAGCGCGCGACGATAATTGACTGATCGAGGATGTCGTATGTGTAATAGTCCCCGACATTGGGAATCTCTTCCTCGCGGCAGGCGATTTGCCAGACTTTCAGCCAGAGCTTGTCCTTTTCCTCTCGGGCGTAGGATTCCGAAATGTACGGCTCGACCGAAAGGCTTGCCGCAGCTTCCTTGACCCCGGCCAGACGCGGGTTTTGAGCGTTCATACGCACCTCTCCTAACGCTTCCCTTTTCAGCAAGGGTGAAATGCCCGTGCAGCAAGGGTGATTCGCTGTTCTTGGCTTTGAAGCTACGCTAGGGTAGATAGCTCGTCAATAAATGCATGTCCGCTGTTGAATTGCATGAGGTGACAACGGCATTGGAGCCGATTTTGGGGCGGTCAGATGTCCGTTCCTTCGACCTTGTGTTGCTGCGCGGCATCGCATAGCGATTTGTGAACAGGATTTTCGGGATAGTTTCGATGGGCAGCGCAAGGCCAAATCAATCGCGGGGCGGTCTGGTCGGAAGGTCTCCGGCAAAGCGCGCCGGTCGGATGCCGCGCGAGCAGCGTCGTGAACACCTGATTCGTGCAGCAACTGACCTCGTCCGGAATAACGGTATCGAGGCTTTGACCATGGCGGCGCTGGCAGAGCAGGCCGGGGTTTCAAAGCCCGTGGTATATGAGCACTTTGCCAACAGTGAGGAGGTTTCTCTCGCGTTGCTGGATGAGTATTTCATCAACATCGTCAAAGTTGTTGGTGAGAGTACGCAAGCTGCAGAAACTCTTGAAGAATACATAGTCCAGGCGATAGATGCGGAGTTTGATTTTCACGCTGATGGTGCCTTGAGCATCCGGTCCATAACCAATGGTCACACCAGCAGCCATGCAACCGGAGACCGGTTGAACGCCGCCTATTTGAAGATCCGCGAACAGGCCACCGGGACCTTCCGGGAGCTGCTGCTGCAACAGGGCGTATCTGGGGAAATCGCCGCAGTTTCAGGCTATGTGCTCGCGGAAATGCTCAATACCACGGTTCCGGAATATGGCGGCCATGATGAGAGGGGCGATGCCAGGGAGGTCCTGAAGACCATGATGCTGGCGGCGATTCATGCCGTTTGCCCGGATCCAAAAGCAAGGCCAAGTACGCCCAAATTTATCCTTGAAGAACTGCAAAAAGTCATCGCCAAGGCATAGGTGCGGCACTTCGCCAGAAATAGCCCGCAAGGTTTGCGCATCGTTCAATGCAACGGCTGGCTTTCGGTTATTGCTTGCTGCTATGTGCATTGAATGACTGGCGCGACTGCATTCCCTGACCCGGCGCGCCGGACGATCATAACCGTTGCCATCATGCTGGCCTCGATGATGGCAGTGATTGATTCAACCATCGCCAGCGTCGCTTTGCCTTTCATGCAATCGGCGACAAGTGCCTCACCCGAGCAGATCATGTGGGTGCTTACCTCCTACATGGTCGCCACGGCCATAGCCATGCCGCTCTCGGGCTGGTTGGCCACCCGGTTCGGGCGCAAGCTGGTGATGCTGATCTCGCTCGCCGGTTTCACGCTTGCATCGATGCTATGCGGCAGCGCCAATGATCTGACGACACTGATGTTCGCCCGTGTGATGCAAGGCGCATTCGGTGCGGGGTTACAACCGCTCAGCCAAGCCGTACTGCTCGATATCAATCCCCGTGAACGCCATGCCAAGGTATTGGCCATGCTTGGTCTGGCGACAATGCTTGGCCCCATGTTTGGACCGACTTTGGGCGGTTGGTTGACCGATAGCATGTCTTGGCGCTGGGTGTTTTTTGTCAATCTGCCGGTAGGGGTAATTGCCTTCGTTGGTCTGGCCGGTTTCCTGCCGGCAGATGTGAAGCGCGTTGGCGATCGGTTTGATTTCTTTGGCTTTGCTGCGCTCTCTTTTGCAGTGGCCGCACTGCAGCTTTTTCTCGACCGAGGAGAGCAGAAGGATTGGCTGAATTCAGTCGAGATTCAGGCCTATCTCATGGTCATCATCCTTGGCGGCTACCTGACCGTGGTTCACACAATGACCTCGCGGAACAGCTTTGTGCGGGGTAGTCTCTTCAAGGATTGGAATTTTACCGTAACGTGCCTTTTCAGCGCGTTCCTTAGCATGGCGTCATTCGGCACCCAGCCGCAGACGGTTTTCATGCTGCAGCGCCTGATGGGATACAGCGCTCTGCATGCGGGCACGCTCACGGCCATCTCCTCACTGAGCAGCTTTCTGACGGTTTTCTTTTTGAGCGGCCCATTGCGGAGAATTGGTCTTCGTTTTCTGCTGGTAATCGGCATGATCCTGACGGCGCTAAGCCAGGTCCTGTACGCAGAGCTCAACCTTTATGTTGATCAATGGCCGGTGATCGTTGCGGGTTTGGTAAAAGGTGCAGGTGTTGGGCTCGCGTTTACAATTCTGCCGGGCATTACTTTTGCCACCCTTAAGCCCGAACTGCGCAACGAGGGAGCGGCCATCAATGCCCTGATCCGGAACATCGGCATGTCGAGCGGAATATCGCTTATGCAAATCGTAGCTATCCACCAGTCAGCCGGAACACGTGCCCGGCTGGTCGAAGGCGCGCGACCGGACAATCCCGTTGTCCAATTTGCCATGCCGGGCTTTGATTTTGATGCGACCGAGGCTGTGATGCGCCTGGGCGGAGAGATCAGCCGGCAGGCCATGATGATCGGCTACATCAATACGTTCTATGCCGGTGCTGCGATTGCCATGCTGATGATTCCAGCCGTGTTCCTGATCAGGGTAGCAAAATAGATTGTGAGGGCGGTTTCACCCTTTGGGAGTAGGACAGAAGAAATGAGCAACTGGCTGCAATATTCCGGCAAACGCGTGATCGTTAGCGGTTGCCATTCCGGCATCGGCCACGCCACGGCGCGCCAATTGCTGGAGCTCGGCGCGGAAGTGCATGGGCTGGATTGGAAGCCTTGCAACCTTGACCTTCATTCCTTCGCCCGGCTGGATCTGCGCGATACTGCCAGCATTGATGCTGCTGCGGCAGGGCTCACCGGCAGCTTCGATGGTCTGTTCAACTGCGCCGGAATGCCGCCGGGGCCGCCGCCTATCGACATCATGAAAGCCAACTACCTCGGCCCAAGGCACCTGACGGAGCTTCTGTTGCCGCAAATGGCGCAGGGCAGTGGCATCGTGAGCATTTCATCCAACGGTGGCATGGGCTGGCCGGGGCATTTGGCAGACCTGCTCGAGTTGGATCAGGCAGCCGGTTTTGCTGATGGCGTGCGCTGGTGTGAGGCGCATCCGGATCTGGTCGGAGAAGGCTACCGGTGCTCTAAAGAGGCGATTATCGTCTGGACCATGGCCAGCGCCTCGCGGAACATCAAGACCGGCATCCGGACCAATTGCACCATGCCCGGTGCGGTTCAGAC
This sequence comes from Sphingomonadaceae bacterium, assembly GCA_947451145.1. Taxonomy (GTDB): domain Bacteria; phylum Pseudomonadota; class Alphaproteobacteria; order Sphingomonadales; family Sphingomonadaceae; genus Novosphingobium. The sequence goes on from CANFXW010000027.1 coordinate 9,437, forward strand.
CCCGATGCTGGTCGAGATCGAAAAGGTCACGCCCAGCGCGGCGATCGATGTGGTCGCCCAGCCGTTCGGCCGCCGGTCTAGCGCCGACGAGCAGGCAACCGCCCTGCTGTTCCTCAACAGTCCCCAAGCCAGCTATATCAACGGCGCGGCTCTGCCGGTTGATGGCGGGTTCATGAGTGCGATGGCGATAAGGTAAGAGCCCAAGCGCCCTTGTCGGTGCCGCAACTGACGACGAACTTGGACCGCAGAAAAAGCGAGTGCGCATTACTGCGGCACTCGCCTTTTCGCTGAGCCTGTAAAAAGCTCAGGCCATTCTTGCCGCTACTTCAGGTTGAAGAACTTGTCTGCGCAGCCGCCAAGCACCCAGGCGATCGTTTCATCGGGAAGCCCGACACTGTCGCGCGCGATGGTGGACAGCGAGTTGGGATAGGTGGTTTCCGAGTGAGGGAAATCGGACGACCACATCACGTTCTTGCCGCCGGGTTCATTGGTCAGGTTGAAGCCCAGACGATCATTGATGAACGAGCCATAGATGTTCTGGTCCATGTAAAAGCTCGGCAGGTTCTTGAGCTTGCTCTCGATCCAGAAGCGCTGCTTTTCCCAGGTGCGGTCCATATATTCGGCCATCCAGGGCATCCAGCCCACACCGCTTTCGATGATGCCCCAGCGCAGCTTGGGGAAGCGATCAAAGATGCCGCCGAAGATGGCCATGGCCACCGGCTCTGCCATTGCGACCTTGGTCATCACCAGATCGGAAAGGAAGTGTTCCTTCTGGCCAAAACGGGCGACGCGGCCGCCAAGGTGGAAGGTGACGGTGACGTTCAGATCCTGGATTTCAGCCCAGAAGCGATCATATTCAGGGTGCCAGTATGCCCGTTCGCTGCCCGGATCACCGGTCAGGGCTGCGCCCTGAACTGATGGTGTGCCGACCACACCGGCGCTGCTGAGGCCGCTTGCGTTCTGCGGGAAGGCAGGGATGTTGATCGTGGTCAGTCCCAGCTTCACAGCTTCACGGACCATGCCCAGCGATTCATCAATGTCGCGCATCGGCAGATAGGCGACGCCAGACAGGCGATTGCGATCATAGTTGCAGAAGTCCGCCAGCCAGCGATTATAGGAACGATAGCTCTCGATATAGAGTTCGCTATCATTGCTGCCCAGCGGACCGCCGCCATACAGCACTTCGACGTCGACCCCGTCTTCGTCCATCACTTCAAGGCGGCGTGAAGGCGTGACGCTGTCATGCAAATCGGCAAGCTTGCCCATGATCTTGAAATCCTGCCCGGCGCGGCCGGCCTGGTTGGCGAGCATGATCAGCGGGCGCTTGCGGCCTTCGAACACGACAAAATCGCATTCATCACCCTCTTCGATTGTCGGCGCCATATGCTTGAACTTTTCGGGGAGATAGTCAGCCCAGAATGTGTGCGGTGGATCGATATGGGCATCAGCATCAACGATGCGGAACTTGCCCCGGGGAATGGGGGCGGGCAGGGGCTTCGAGAGAATTTGATCAGTCATGTCCATCTCCGGTTCAATTGCGTGATTCAGTTGAAGTCCGATTTCTTGGCAATGGCCAGGCAGATGACCGGGTGGGCGCCACGCTGTCTGATCGTGCTTGTTTGGGCGATTTTTCACCACCCAAAGGCGCAAGTCCAACATATTTGAGCGTCCAAATAATATCATGATAGTATTAAACTTGCCACGAAAGGCTTCCTATCAATATCGGGAATGCCAAATCATTCACTGTGATTCGCTTGGAATGGCGGTTTTTGAGGCTCCGCCGTTCGGGCCGGTTTAGCCTGCCGCTTGGCGCAATAAGGTGTACACTTCGGAGGATAGTCGCGATGCATAAGATGGTTGTTTTGGCAAAAGCTGCTGCAGGCAGGGCCGAGGAGTTGGCGCGCTGGTATGATGAGCAACACATTCCCGATCTTTTAGCCGTTCCTGGATTTGTCAGTGGCGAGCGTCACGCGGTGTTCCCGGTCAAGGCACCGGAAGGCACAACGCAGTGGGATTTCATGCTGATCTACGAGATTGCCGGCGATAATCCGATGACGGTTCTTGCGACGATGGGCGGCCTAATGGGGACCGAGAAGATGCCGGTCAGCGATGCCCTGGAAAGCGTCCACACGCTTTCGGTGGTTGGCCTTTCGAGGTATCGGCAGGATAATTGAACGACATGTCGGCGGGACGATTGATATCATGAAGGTCTCGAAATCGTACCTATTAATATTTGCACTTACGCCTTTCGGCGCGCAAATTTGATTTAGGTCAAATCAAGGAGCCGATGCCATGAACGCAGTGACCAAGCTGAACCCGATTGTTGATGCCGACGCGCATGTGAATCCTTCGCATGACATGTGGGCGGACTATTTGCCCGCCGAATTTCGCAGCCTCGCGCCGCAGATCGAGCATGGCGAGGATTGCGACTACATTGTTTTCGAAGGAACACGCCGCAAGCTGAACCTGATCAGCGCGCAGGCTGGCCGCGAAGGCAAAGACTTCAAGATGCACGGCCGTGCCGCCGATGCGCGGGCTGGCGGCTGGATGCCGAAAGCCCGGTTGGATGACATGGATCAGGACGGCATCGATACCGCAATCCTGTTTGGTGGCGGCCCGCTCGGCACAACCAACAACGATCTGTTCATTGCCAGCTTTGCGGCATACAATCGCTGGCTGGCTGATTTCTGCGCCTACGATCCCCAGCGCTTTGCGGGTGTCGGTTATATCCCGATGCAGGACGTCGAACTTGCGATCAAGATGTTGCGTGACCTTGCTGCGCGGGGGCTCAAGGCGGTCAACATCCCGGCCTTCCCGATGGCGAAAGTTGACAAGGCAGGGGCCTCCGGCTTCGCAGCCCAGACCCGCGCGCTGACCGGTGACGTTAACGGTGACCGGTCATATGCAGATCCCGAATTCGATCCGTTCTGGAAGGCCTGCTGCGATCTCGGCATGCCGGTGACGATCCACCTCGGCGGCCGCGCCGTGCGCTTTACCGAGCCCAAGTTCTTCCTGTCGGATCTGCTGATGTCGAAGTTCGGCATGGGAGAGCCGATTGCGATCATGATCTATGGCGGCGTGTTCCAGCGCTTTCCCGATCTGAAGCTCGCTTCGATCGAAAGCGGAACCGGCTGGCTGGCATTCGCAGCCAACTACATGGACGAAACCTGGCACAAGCAGCGTCACTGGGTGAACAGCTGCCTTGAACATGAACCCAGCTACTTCATGGACCGCAACATCTACGCCTCGTTCATCCATGACCGGGTTGGCATTCTGACGCGCAACATGCCGGGCGCGGGCAACATCATGTGGTCTTCGGACTATCCACATTCGGAAACGACCTTCCCGCATTCGTTGCAAAAGATTGAAGAACTGTTTGAAGGTGTGCCCGAGGCTGACAAGAACATGATCATCGGCGGGAGGGCCAAGGCGCTCTTCAATCTCTAACCAGTTGACTGGCCCGGCCGCTGATGTGGCCGGGCCGTTAACTAACTGAAACCAAGCAAAAACGAGTGGAACGGATGTCTCTAGTAAACACGACGGCAAAAAAGGTCGTCTTGCACAGCTATCCCGAAGGCAATCTCAAGGCGAGCGACTTTGCGGTAGAGGATTGCCCCGTTCCAGAACTGACCGATGGCACTTTTCTGGTGCGTAACATCTTCGTTTCGGTCGACCCCATGCTGCGAATTTTCATCGACAAGATGCCTCTGGGTAGCAAGTCGATGCCATCGCTCCCCATCGGCACGACCATTCCCGGCGCTGCAGTGGGTGAGGTGATTGAATCGCGCCACCCTGATTTCAAAGCTGGTGACATTGTTGAAGGCCGCTTCGGTTGGCAGCACATTGCTCTTTCCAACGGACAGGGCGTCAATCGCGTGCCTGCCGGTTATGGCGGTATCGAGAACGCGCTCGGCATCGGCGGCCTGCCGGGCTTCACGGCCTACATCGGCCTGAATACAGCAGGCGGCGTTAAGCCCGGACAGACCGTCTTGGTGAGCGGCGCGGCCGGGGCTGTGGGTTCGGCTGTCGGTGCGCTGGTCAAGGCGCGCGGCGGGCGCGTGGTTGGCATCGCAGGCGGTGAGGACAAGCGCCGCTACCTGATCGACAAGGTCGGTTATGATGCAGTTGCCGATCGTCTTTCACCCGATTTCCATGCCCAGCTTGCCGAGGCTTTGCCCGATGGCGTGCATGTTTATTTCGACAACGTCGGTGGCCCGATGCTGGCCGAAATTATGCCCTATATGGCCTTCGGCGGACTGGTGTTGATCTCAGGCCTTATGGCCCAGTATCAGGGCAACAAGGGCGCAGGGGCGACGGACAATCTGCCTGCCGTGCTCCACGCCGTTATGGGCAAGGGCGTCCGCATTCAGGGCTTCAGCCAGTATGGGCAAGACGCATTGCGCCCGGGGTTTGAGGAAGAGATTTGCAGCCTCATTTCCAGCGGCGCATTGAAGCCTGAAGTGCATGTGGTCGAGGGGCTGGAGGCGCTGCCCCAGGCGCAAGTGGATCTGTTCGAGAACAGCACGACCGGCAAGGTTGTCGTGCGCGTGGTCCCCCTTCCGGGTCAATCGGCCTGACATCTTCCCCGACGGTCAAAGGCATTCAAGGAGTTATTCAAGTGGCGACAACCGCAAATCCGGCGCAGGCTGCATGGCTGCCCACCCGCATGATGATCGGCGGCAAGCTTGTCGCTGGCGAGGGGCAGCCGGTTATCGTCCGCAATCCGTCCTCGGGTGAGGTGACGACCGAATTCGTCGGCGCTTCGCTTGATCAGGTCAAGGCGGCGATAAAGGCGGCACGCGCCGTGGCGGACAAGGGTGAATGGGCCGCCACCCCGCAAAAACAGCGCGTTGCCATTGTCCGCAATCTTCTCGAGCGATTTACCGCGCGGGCCGATGATTTGCGCGCATTGATTGTTACTGAAACCGGTATGCCGGTGAAGTCTTTCGCTCTCCATGCCCAGGTCGGCGCACCACTGGCCCAGATGGATGCGATGCTCGATCTGTGCCTTAAGCTTCCCGAGATCGATGAAAACCCGATCTCGCTGGACGAGCGGCTGAATTCGCTTGGCGGCTTCGTCCAGTCGATCCGCCGCTATGTTCCGGTTGGCGTCGTGGCCGCGATTTCCGCCTATAACTTCCCGCTGCACATCAACCTTTGGAAGATCCTGCCAGCTCTCGCGACTGGCAATGCCGTTATCCTTCGCCCGAGCCCGCTGACACCGCTGAGCGCCCTGGCGCTTGCCGAGATCGCGGCAGAGGCCGGCCTGCCCGAGGGCGTGCTCAGCGTGATTGCTGAATCCGGCGCTGAAGGTGCACAACTGCTGACCACAGATCCTGCGGTCAACATGGTCAGCTTTACCGGCTCAACCGAAGTCGGCAGCATCGTTGCCGGGCAAGCCGCGCCTTCGATGAAGCGCTTGCAGCTCGAGCTTGGCGGTAAGTCGGCACAGATCTTCCTGCCGGACCGTGTCGAGGCAGCCTATAGCGCCGCGATCAGCGTGTGCATGGCCCATGCGGGGCAAGGCTGCGTCTTGGGTACCCGCGTGTTTGTGCCGCAGGACGAAAAAGCCAAAGTGCTCGAGGCGATGAAGGCCAGCCTGGCCTATGCTAGGATCGGCGATTCCACCGATCCTGAAACCACGATGGGCCCGGTGATCAGCGAAGCCCAGGTCCAGCGCTGCGAGCGCTATGTGAAACTGGCCGTTGAAGCCGGTGCGACTGTGGTCAGCGGCGGCAAGCGGGCTGATCGCCCCGGTTATTTCTTCGAGCCCACCGTGCTTGATGTGCCTGATAACAAGAACCCCTCGGCGCAGGACGAGATCTTTGGCCCGGTGGTTTCGGTTATTGGCTACAGGGATGTCGAGCATGCCATCGAAATGGCGAATGATTCCTCGCTTGGCCTCTCCGGATACGTCTTTGGCAAAGACGCCCGGGCCGCGCTTGATGTTGCCAAACGCATCCGCACCGGCACGATCAATGTCAACGCTTTCTTCGCCAGCGCCAACTCTTCGTCAGGCGGCGTCAAGATGAGCGGCATAGGCCGCGAGCGCGGCGTAGAAGGCATTCGCGCGTTTCAGGATGTGCAGGTGATGAACCTCGGAACTGCGAGCTGAAGGAAATCAGAAATATGGTTATGGAAGCAGCCGACTATGTAATCGCCGGGGGCGGCAGCGCCGGATGCGTGATCGCGAGCCGACTTTCGGAAGATCCGAACATTCGCGTTGTCCTGCTGGAAGCGGGCGGGCCGGGTAACGGTCTGTTTGCGACGATGCCCTCGGGGTCTTACAAATTGCTCGGCAAGCCGCATGCCGACTGGATGTACATGACCGAGCCTGATCCTTCGCTCAATGGCCGCAGGGCGATGTGGAACGCCGGGCGGATGCTGGGCGGTGGCTCGGCGATCAACGGCATGATGTATATCCGCGGCTCGCGCGCAGACTATGACAGCTGGGAAAAGGACCTTGGGTGCGAAGGCTGGGGCTGGAATGCCGTGCAGACCTATTTCAAGAAGTCCGAAGGCTTTGATGGCGCACCAAGCCAATCGCATTCAACCGAGGGGCCGCTTGGTGTCGCTCTGCCGCGCGAGATCCACCCCCTTTCGCGCGCCTTTGTCGAAGCCTGCGGCGAAGCCGGATTGCGCAAGGTTGAAGATTACTGCGCAGGCGACATCGACGGTGCGTTCCTTGCCTTTGTGACCCAGCGTAATGGACAGCGGTCCAGCACAGCGCGCGCCTTTCTGGAAGATGCGATGAAACGCCCGAACCTGACCGTCATTACCGGCGCGATGGTCGACAAGGTGCTGATCGAGAATGGCCGGGCCACCGGCGTGCAGTTCGTCAAGGACGGCCAGACTCAGGTGGTTGAAGCGCGGCGCGAAGTCGTGGTCAGCGCCAGCTCGATGCAGTCCCCGGCAATCCTGCTGCGGTCCGGTATCGGCCCGGCAGCCGAGCTGCAGGCGATGGGTATCGAGGTGAAGGTCGATGCCCCGGACGTGGGCAAGAACCTGCAGGAACACGCCTCTGTCCAGACCTCCGTTATCGTCGACCTGCCAACGATCAACACCCGCATGGGGACGCTGGGTGTATTCAAAGGCGTGTTGCAGTACTTCCTGCTAAAGCGCGGGATCATGACCGTGACTCCGGTGGAATCGATGGCTTTCCTGCGTTCCAGCCCTGATCTGGAGCTGCCGGATATCAAGCTGCAGTTCGGGCCAATGGCAATGGACCCTGCCACCCGCAAGCCGCATGCGAAGCCGGGTGTGGTGGTCTATGCCAATGTCGCCAAGCCCAGGAGCCGCGGCGAAATCCGCCTGCGCAGCACAAATCCTCTGGATACGCCGGTAATCGATCACCGCCTGCTGGGTGATCCGGGGGATGTCTCCGCTCTGATCCGGGGCCTGAAAATCGTCGACGGTATCCTGCACTCGCCCAGTTTTGCCAAGCATCTCAAGGGCCGCATTGCGCCGCCCGAACTGCCCAAGGACGATGCTGCCTGGGAAGACCGCATCCGCAACACGGCCGGTATCGGCTACCACCCGGTCGGCACCTGCCGGATGGGCGGGGACGCGGGATCGGTCGTCGATCCGCGACTGCGGGTGCGCGGAGTATCGGGTCTGCGGGTTGCTGATGGCTCGGTCATGCCGATCATGCCTTCTGCCAACACCAATGCCCCGGCCATTATGGTGGGTGAAAAGGCCGCAGATATGATCCGCGAGGATGCTGCAAGATAGGGATGGCCAACCATACCCATGACTGACAGCGAGCGCGTTGAACTTCGCCGGGAAGCCCATGACCTGAACGAACAATTGGTCGGCCTGTTGGTTCGCCTAATGCCCGCCAACAAAGATGCTGCCGCCGCCGTCACTCGCGCGCGTTCAGCGATGTTCGAGGCATGGACGATCCTCTGCATGCCGCCCGAAGATGACGATGATGATCATAGTCACTGAGCTCAGTTCGCAGGTTCACCAGCTTCGATCGCCAGCGCCAGACGACGTTCGGGCGTTTCAAACCGCAGGCGCTTGGCTGCAATCCAGAGAAGATAGAGGGCGAGCGGCGCGAGGATCAGGATGCTGGCGATGCCCGTGCCCAGCGATCCGGTCATCTTGCTGACCTTGCCGGTCCAGTAGGGACCGATGCCCGATGCAACGACGATGGCGACCAGCGAATGACAGGCCGCCGCTGCGCCGCGCATGCGGGGCAGGACGAGATCCTGGATCATCGCCGCAATGCCGCCGCTCCAAATCGCGGTGACAATGCTCTGGACAAAATAGGCCATGAAGAAAACTTCGATGCTCTTGGCCGAAACGATGGTCAGAATGCAGGGGATCATGGCGATCTGGGTGATTGCCGTCATGTTGAGCGGCGCGGCAAGGTCACTGCGCTTCCAGCGGTCGGTCAGCCAGCCACCGATCACGACGCCCAGCATGGCGCCCGCGACGTAGATCATGCCCAGCCCCAGACCAATCTTGCTTGCGGGGACCTGCGGGAATGTGCGCATGGCAAGCGGTGCGGCCCAGACGCTGATCCCGGCGATCACGCAGGCCACAAGTGCAGTGGAGATGACACCCAGAGAAAAGGTCTTGTCGCCATAGGTCAGCCGGAACAGCGGCTTGTCGCTGTGGCTCTGGACCTGCCCCCAGGTTGCGATTGAATAGGCGCCAAGGCTGCAGGCGATCCATTGCGCGATGTCGCCGGTCACATAGATCAGGGTTGTGGCGATAACAGCAATGATCGCGATCAGGCGCAGGTTGCGCAGCAGCCCATCGCGACCAGCCAGACCAAAGATGGAAAACAGGGTGAAGGGAGGCAAGGCCGAGCCGATCTCGCGCAAGATGACCATGAAAAGGCTGTGCTTGAGGGGGCGGCGCGGGCGCTCTGGCTCATGAAGGGTCAGCACCAGCAGGGCGAGCAGCAATCCGGGCAGGCCAACGGCTACCATGGCTGCCTGCCAGCCGGCCAAGTGACATGCCGTTGCGATTGGAATGGCACCGCAGAAGCTCGGCCATTTCTGCACGAACAGGCCGCCAACGATCATGGCGGTGGCGGTGCCGAGGAATGTGCCTGTCAAGTAAGTTCCCAGCGCCAGCGCGCGATTGCGCGGCGGGAAGACATCAGCCAGCAGCGAGTGCGAGCAGGGGTTGGCCACGGCTTCACCTACGCCCACGCCGATGCGGGCCGCGCTCAGCGATACGAAACCGACAGCCGCTCCGCCAAGCGCGGTCATCACTGACCACAGTGCCAGACCAATCGCCAGCATCTTCTTGCGCGAAACAACGTCGGAAATCCGGCCCATGGCAATGCCGACAATCGAATAGAACACAGCGAATGCGGTGCCGAGCAGGAAGCCGAGATCGGCGTCATCCAGCTTGAGATCAGCCTTGATCGACTGCGCGAGGATCGAGACGATCGAACGGTCCAGCATGTTGAACATGTTGGCGAGGACGAGGACGAACAGCGCGAAATAGGCTGAGGCAGAAATCCGTCCGGGCTTGCCGCCCAAGGATACGGTTCCGCTTGCGGCTTCATGCATTTATGATCTTCCTCTCCCCTGAGCAGGTCATGCCGGCTTCTGACAGGCCGAACAGCCAAATATGGCTGAAACTAACGCGCCGGAGGCTTTGACCAACTCTTGCCAGCTTTAACCTGTGACGCGATCTTGCACTGGCTATCGCAACAGCAAGGACGACATTGCACTAGCAGGGTTGCATTGCAAACGGGCAATTGGTTGAATCTGGCCATTTGCAAAGCGGCTCAGCTAGCTGCTGCCGATTTCCAATGAAAGTCGCGCGACACCGGACTGGAGGGCTTTGGGCTTTCAGGTTGGCGCGTGTCCATCGGCCAGATGGAAGAACGGGCTGGTCGCCAGCGATCCGCCGTCGACTGCAAGCGTCTGCCCGGTGACATAGCCCGAAAGGTCGGACAGGAAGAATGTGATGGCATTGGCAATGTCCTGCACCGTACCGCGTCGATGCATCGGTACGTTGACCATCATCGCCCGCTCTTCCGTATCGCCGCGGTGGGGAATGCGCGGTGTGATGATCGGGCCGGGCGCAACAACATTGGCCCGGATGCCATAGGGCGACCATTCGGCAGCCATCGTCCTCACGAGATTGACGAGACCAGCCTTGGCTGCGCCATAGGATCCATGATTTGGCGCCGAGCGCATGCCGTCGACCGAACTGACGCAGACGATAGAGCCGGGTGCCTTGCGCGCCATCATGCTGCGTGCCACCTCGCGGGCGGCAAGGAAAAAATAGCGCAGGTTGCGCGACTGATCGAGGTCCCAGGTGGCCATGTCGATTTCAAGCAAGCTGCCCCATGCCGCCATGCCGATCACCGTTGCCATGCCGTCGAGCGGACCGAAATCCCGCTCAACCTCTGCTATTCCCGCCACCAGCGCATCGTCATCAAGCACGTCGAACGAGAACGCCGCAGCCTTTCCGCCGCTCGCCAGCACAGACGCCGTCACACTCTCTGCGCGCTCGATCTCCCGGTCGACCACGGCGACATGGGCACCAAGCGCGGCGATCTGTCGCACCGTAGCCTCGCCCATGCCCTGGCCGCCGCCAAGTACGAGAATGCGCTTTCCTTCAAGCCCGAACAATGCCTGCATTTTCAATCCTCCCCGCCCGATGGCACATGCCGCTAATTGCGATCCTGGCAGGCAGATGCTTCTGCCTGCTTGATTGCGCCGGAAAGGGCATTTGCCGTATTGCTGGCCCCCCGCTTGACGAGTTCCGGGATAACATGGGTGCCAAGCAGTTCGATCGATTTCATCACGGCTTCGTGCGGCAGGTAACCGAAGTTAATGTAGCACAGCAGTTGGTCCACGCCGACTTCCTCGTACTTCAGGAACTTTTCGAGGCATTCATCGGGCGTGCCGATGATGACCATATCTTCCTTGTCGAACGAGGTGATATCGAACTCGCCGCGCGCCTGCTTGTCGAGCAGGGGGAAGGCGGCCTTCTGCTGCTCTTCGGTCAGATGGGCGAATTCCCACTTCAGGTGGAATTCGGCGAGCCCCTTGTACCACCACCACATCGATTCCCAGAGTTTGTTCTTCTCGAAATCGTCGCGCGATTCAGCACAGTGGACCAGCGTGTAGATACCAACCTTGTTGGTCACGACGCTGGTCAGCGGCTTGGCGCGTTGCTGAGCGGCGCGATAGGCGTCGATCAGCGGCTTGAGCTTGCTGAGCGGCTGCATGATGCTGAAGCAGAGCAGGCCGCAGGCATTTTCGCCCGCCATGATGGCGCTGCCTTCGGTCGAGGCGGCCATCCATGCTGGCGGGTGCGGATCCTGCCAGGGCTTGGGCGTGACCATGCGGCTCGGGAAGTCGAGGAATTCGGAGTGTTCCTCATAATATTGCTCAGCCCACATGCCGACGACCGAGCGCGCAGCGGCGCACATCTTTTCCTTGCTGCGCGGAATGTCGACGCCAAAGGCCAGTTGTTCCATTGGCGTCGAGCGGCCTAGGCCCCACTGAACGCGGCCGCCGGAGATCAGGTCAACCGTCGCCACCTTTTCCGCGACGCGCGCCGGGTGGATGAATTCATGCGGCATCAGCGATACGCCAAAGCCCAGTTTGATGTTCTTGGTGATCTGCGAAAGCGCACCCAGCACAACTTCGTTTGACGGCATGTGCGACCGGTTCTCGCGGAAGTGATGCTCGACGCACCACACGGTGTCGAAGCCCATTTTGTCCGCAAACGCGATCTGCTCGAGGTTTTCCTGATAGACCCGCCGCTCTTCCATGCGCTGGCCCCAGGGGTGCTCACCCTGCCAGGGCTGGGGAACATCGAATTCGTATAGCAGTCCAAGGTCCATTGTTCATCTCCCACTTGCATTTGTTGCTGGCGGAATACGCCTAACAGCATGTATTTCTGAACGAATTCGGAGCTATCGGCCGCAAATTCGTAAGGCAAAGCCGTGATCCGTAGGTGCGGATCGCGAGCCGGTAAGGTTGGCCTTTTGCCCGCTTATTCCTCGAAGCGAATTTCGGTTTCCGGCAAGGCCGAATGCAGCTTCCTGAGGCGCTTCAGTTGCGCTGCATCACCTTTGAGGTAGCCATCGAGAAATTCGCGGACAGCAATGCGGGTAATCTCCATCTGGCGGGCCTGCGCTATGAAACCCCCACGCTTGTCGCAACCGGCAGGCTTGAATGCACTGGCCGCGCCCGTCTTGAAAAACAGGCAATCGGGATTGCTTCCGTCGGCGGGCAGGGGAGTGCCTTCGCGGAACCATCCGTGGACGCCGCCTGCGACCATCACCTCATACTTGGGCTTTTCCAGCCGCATATAGGCAGCATAGGGCCGCCCGGTGATGCGTGCGAAGACATCATGCTCGGCCGACATGAACAATACGGGCACCGAAGCGGCAGCGTTCCAGGTGTAGGTAAGCCCCATGTTGGCGGAAAGCGCCGCCTGCACCGGGTCACCCGCGCCGAGCAATACGGTCGCCTTGATCCGCGGATCGCGAACGCCACCGGCAAAGCTGGCGAAATAGCTCGTCACCGCGCCCAGCGAGTGGCCCATCGTGGCGATGCGATCGTGGTCAAACAGCGGAGACACCGTGCCGTCAGCCAGCAGCTTGTCGATAATGAAATGCAGATCCTTCACCTGGTTGACCACGTCTGTGGGGTCTGCTCCGGAAATCTTGGTATAGGCGGCACGGGATGACAGCGGATAGTCCGGCGCGGCGACAATATAGCCCGCGCGGACGAGGTGATTGACCAGATGCATTGCATTGTCCGCCCGGCCATAGGTGCCATGGCTGTAGATGATCAGCGGCGCCGGTGGCCCTTTGGCAGGGGCAGCATTCTCGGCGCTGTCACCCGGCCTGGTTTCGGCCGGATACCACAGGGTTACATCAATCCGCCGGACAGTTGATCCGGCAAATCCCATCGAGGCCTTAATGGCGCGCGATTCATCTGTCAGGGTAATGTGTCGAACGCCGATACCGGCAGGCTCATCTGTCGCCCGGGCTTGTGTGACGAACAAGGCCAGCACGATCATTGCAACCAGCTGGCGCAGCGTCTGTTTCCCGAGCATCATGATCAATCTCCCCCAAAATTCCGAGCTACTTCGACTCGCCTTTTCAGCGGAGCTTAACCGAGGAAGTAGCGACCGCCATCGACAACAAGCGTCTGACCGGTAACAAAACGCGCACCATCGCTCACCAGATGGAGCAGGGTGCCAACCATGGCATCCGGCATCATCTGCTCGGCGATCAGCTGGGTTGCCTTGGCGCGCTCTTCGGCGATTGCCATGTTGCCGCCCATGATCTGCGAATAGCCTTCGGTGGCCGTGCCGCCCGGGGCGATGCAGTTGACCCGGATGTTGTCCTTGCCGAGTTCGCTTGCGAGGCTCTTGGTCATGCCGATCACCGCTGCCTTCGAGGACGTGTAATCGAGCATATAGGCCATGCCGTAAGCCGAAATCGATGACTGGTTGACGATGGCACCGCCGCCGCGCGCCCGCATGTGCGGGACCACAGCCTTGCTGCAGAGCCAGGGCCCCTTTACGTTGACTGCCATGGTGCGGTCCCAGCGTTCGATCGAGATCGAATCCATCGGCCCGCCGATCAGGCTGGCAAACATCGCGGCATTGTTGACCAGAATATCGATGCCGCCGAATTCCGCCATGGCGCGGGCAGCCATGGCTTCGGTTGAATCCGGATCGGAAACGTCAACCTTCTGGAAAACGGCCCGCCCGCCCTTGGCGCGGATCTCGGCCGCAGTTGCTTCGCCTTCGGCCTCCAGCATATCGGCGATCAGCACCGCCGCGTCTTCGCCGACCAGCGCTTCGGCATAGGCCCGGCCAATTCCGCGCGCGCCGCCGGTAACGATGGCGACCTTTCCTTCCAGTGACTTGGTCATCCTGCTCTCTCCGGTAGCTATTCTGCGGCTTCCTGAAGGCCAGTTTGCTCGGCCCGGATCTTCTGCTGCATGATCCTCCGCGCCAGAACGCCTGCGGCGTCTGCCTTCAAGATGATTGGCTTATGGTCGAGGAAATCGGTTGATTCACCCATATCGCGCTGCTGCGCCTCGACCATCGGGCCGTCCTGAGTTTCAAAGACGTTCTTCATGGTAGCAGCCGTGCCGAGCGTGAACTGCTCGTTATCGCGCGCAAAATTGCGGCCAGAACCCCAGAAATAGTGGCTGGTGGTTTCGGTTTCCGGAGTGATCAGATGCGCATTGGGGGTGTTCCAGCCCTCGCCATAGCTCTTGCCGTGATCCCAGAATGCGGTGTCGACGAACAGTACGCCCGGGGCATCCCAGCGGGCATGGCCCTGGCCTTCGACGTCTTCCGCATCACCGTCCAAACCGAACATCGGCCGCTTGGCCGCATCGATGTGATAGTGATGGCGCCACAGCATTGACCAGACCGTATCGCCATCGCGCTGCACCTTGTTGGTGAAGTCCTCGAAGTTTGAGCCTTCGTGGATGCCGGGATGCAGATAATGGATGTGGCTGAGGTCCAGCAGGTTGTCAGAAATGAGCTGATAGTTGCCCTTGATGTGCGAATAGCCCTGACAGCTGGTGTACGTATCCGTGTCGCTGAAAAAGCTGAACGAAGGGATCAGATCGGGGTTGGCCTCCGATGCTTCGCCCATCCAGATCCAGATCAGCTTGTCGCGCTCTACAGCGGAATAACCCTTGATGCAGGCGCGGGCCTTTTGGCTGTCGTCATCGTGCGGAGCTTCGACACAGGCTCCGGTGCCGTCAAAGCGCAGTCCGTGATAGCCGCAGCGCAGACTGTCGCCCTCGCGCTTGCCCATCGACAAAGGCACAAAGCGATGCGGGCAGCGATCATGGATAGCGGCTATGGAGCCGTCGGAATTGCGGAACATCGCGATCTGTTCGTTGCAGATCTTGCGGCTGACTACGCCGTCATTCGGCTGACCGGCATCCAGTTCGTAGGCATTGGCTGCGACATACCAAACATTCTTGAGGAAAGTCATTGTTCCCGGTCACCCTTTTGATTTCCAATGCAGTTCAGTTGCGGCAACCTGGTCGCCACCCTGAGGTCGATATCTGCTCGCATGATTTTGAGACGCGCTTGCATGTGCGGCAATACCGATCAGGTGGGGCAAGGCATCCACTCATGTCAAATATCAAAGCGGGGCCAAATAATATTGGATCGATATCGGTCAGGGCGGTTAATGCAAGACGTGAGAACGCACCCAGTGCACCGCAAAATGAGTCTGAACGGGGATTTGGAAAGAATGGCCGCGAGTCAAACAGGCAATATCGTTGCGCCGAACGTCAGGGAATTGACTGAACTCGCGGCAACCCTCGTGCAATGGCTTGGTTCACAGATGCCTCAGGCCCTGGACATCCGCGTAACCAATCTGAGCTATCCGCTCGGCGCGGGCATGTCGCACGAAACGATCCTGTTCGATGCCAGCTGGCGCGAAGGGTCGGCTGAAAAGGCGCAGGGCTTGGTGGTACGCATCAAGCCGACCAGCAACACAGTCTACGCCGATGACCTGTTTGACCAGCAATACCGGCTGATCCAGCTGATGCATGCCCATGGGGCGGTACGTGTTGCGAAGCCGCTGTGGTTTGAAGCCGATGCATCACTGCTGGGGGCACCGTTCTTTGTCATGGAGAAGGTGCCTGGCCGGGTTACAGTCAGCTATCCGCCTTATTCCCGCGAAGGCTGGCTGGTTGAGACCGCGCCGCAAGATCGGCGGCGGATTTGGGAGAGCGCGGTGCAGCAACTCGCGGCCATCCAGCTGGTTCCGTTGTCCGACGCTGGCTTCCTTGAACTTCCCGGCGGACCAGACGGTTTCGACCAGGAAGCCGATCGCTGGCGGCGTTTCATTGCCTGGGTTGATCCCAAGGGCGAACGCAAGCTGCTGCGCGATACCTTTGATCGCCTGTTGGCTCTCGGCCCGCCAAACAAGCCGGAAGGGATCGTCTGGGGCGATTCACGCATCGGCAACATGATGATCGGCGATGATTTCAGGGTTGCGGCAGTGATGGACTGGGAGCAGCCATCACTCGGCGGCGCATTGCATGATCTGGGTTGGTGGCTCCAGTCCGATCACAACCAGACCGCAGGGCAGGGGATCACCCCGCTGGAGGGCATGGGCACGCGTGAGGAAACCATCCAGCTATGGTCCGAAGTCTGTGGCAAGTCGGCAGCCGATATCGAATGGTACGAAGCCTTTGCCTGCCTCAAGATGGAATGTCTCGCTGTCCGGATGATGGCGCTGCGCGAAATGCCGGCGAGTGTGATGAACTCCGAGCCGGGTCAGAAAACGGCGAAGTTGCTGGACTGCCTTTAGAGCCAGCTGAGGTATGCCTCGGGCTCGAGAAGCCCGGGTGCTTCTTTAAGATAAAGATTGGCGATATCGAGGAATTGGCGCGTCTCCGGGCTCAGGTGGTCCGGATGCCACGCCATCGCCATTTCCCATGTTGAGTGCGACAGGTCGTCTTCGACCCTCAGGAATTTGACGTTGCGTATTGCCTGCAGTGCAGCTGTGGCCATCACGAGACTGCAGCCGATCCCGGCACTGACCAGACTAAGTGTAGTGTTGGTCTGGCTGGCTTCCTGCTCAACTCGAGGAACCACACCAATGTTCTTGAACAGGTTTAGCGTCTCGGATTGCTCGGTATACTTTCGCGGCGGCAGGATGAAGGGTTGCTCAGCCAGTTCGGCAAGGCTGATTGACCTACGGCCAGCCAAGGGGGAATTCCCCGGTACAGCAGCGACAAAGCTTGATCGCTCGACCATCCGGCTTTCACATCCGCTATGGCTGATTCCATGGGTGATGAAGCCGATGTGAAAATCGCCGGATAAAATGCCTTCGATCTGTCTCGGAGTAGGAATTTCATAGAGGCGGGCATGCACGTTGGGCACCTCTGCACGGAACCGGACCAGCATGCCCGGCAATACCTGATAGAGTGCGGGGCCGATGAAGCTTATGCGCACCTCTGGCGTTTCCGCCCCGGCGCTTTGCGCCATCTTGCGGGCTACGTCAGCTTGCATGAGCGTGCGTTTCGCCTCGATCAGAAAGATCTTGCCGGCCTCACTAAGTTCTACATTGCGTTTGGAGCGATTGAACAGATCCACGCCGAGGCTGAGCTCTAGCCGCCTGATCGCCTGGCTCAATGGCGGTTGGGCCATGTTGAGGCGCATCGCCGCGCGGCCGAAGTGCAATTCCTCGGCCACGGCGACAAACTGCCGCATCTGTCTCAGATCCACTTTTCAGGCCTCCGTCCATTTCCCCAGAGCCATATCACAGGGATATGAAATTGCCATTTTGCATATTGCGGAGCGCTGGTTTCAGCACCGGTTTTTGAAATGCGGGCGGCAGTATTTGCCGCATTGCTTCACATGTAATGGCTTTGCAGTGAATCTTATGGTGCACATTTGGCGTATTGAAACCACCTAGGCTAGGGGGGCATGGATTGTCCGCGGCCAATGCTTCATCAGCAGAGGCTGAACTCGAAATCCAATCCACCTGTTACCGATCTGCGACAACCTGCCGCTTGACACTGCGGGGTAGCAAACGGGATGGGTGTAAATGCTAGCTGAAGGTGAATTTTGGTAAATGAAGCGGTCCAGTCTTAGAATTGCGGCGGTTGCACTTTGCCTGTTCGTTTGCGCTTGTCACAATGCAGGCGGCGACAAGGCGGGCAAGGATCGCGGTCCACCGGAAGTGGGCTTTCGGGTTATGCATCCCACTACGGTCGAACTGACGACCGAACTGCCTGGCCGCATCAGCGCCTTTCAGACTGCCGAAGTCCGCCCGCAGATTACCGGCCTGATCCAGCGCCGGTTGTTTGCCGAAGGCTCTTACGTCCGGGCGGGGCAGCCACTCTACCAGATCGATTCGAGCATCTACCGGGCAGCCGCATCTCAGGCTGAGGCCAATGTGGCGAGCGCCCGCGCGAATGAGGCGGCGGCGGCGGCGCGGGCTGAGCGCTATCGGCCGCTGGCCGCCGAGCAGGCCATCTCGCAACAGGATTATTCCGATGCACTGGCAGCGGCCAGAGCGGCGCGTGCTGCGATCAATCAGACTTCTGCCGCGCTCAGTGCAGCAAGAACGAACTTGCGTTTTACGACTGTTCCGGCCCCGATTTCGGGGCGGATCGGACGGTCGCTGTTAACCGAAGGCGCTTTGGCGACGGCAAATCAGGCGGGGCCGCTTGCAGTCATTTCGGTGCTCGATCCGGTCTATGTTGACCTGCAGCAGAGTGCGGGTGACCTGCTTCGCCTGCGCAAACTTCTGGCGGCCGGGAATGGTGCGGCTCCACTGTCGGCCGAAGTGCGGCTGAAGCTGGATGACGGCAGCGACTATGGCATGGCCGGACGCGTCGAGTTTTCGGAAGTCACCTCTGATCTTGCGACCGGTACAGTCACGTTGCGCGCACGCTTTGCCAATCCGCAGGGCTTGTTGCTTCCCGGCATGTTTGTCCGCGCGACCTTCGCCCAGGCGAGCCAAGCGGGTGCATTCCTCGTTCCGCAAGTGGCACTGACACGCGATGCCAAGGGCGTCGCCCAGGTCTTTGTCGTCGGCCCGGATAACAAGGCTGTTCGCCGTCCGGTCATGACCGAACGCGCGCAGGGCGATGCCTGGGTGGTAACCGGCGGCCTGAAAGATGGCGACAGGATCATCACGCAAGGGGTAGGCAAGGTGAAGCCTGGCCAGCCGGTCAAGCCGGTGCCGGAAAGCGCGCCGGAGGGCCACAACAAACCAAAGGGCAATGGCCCAGGCAAACCGGGCTGATTGCGGCATGTCACGCATCTTCATTGATCGCCCCATCTTTGCCTGGGTGATCGCGATCATCATCATGCTGCTGGGGCTTGGCGGGATCTTTTCGCTGCCGGTCGAACAATTTCCGGACATTGCCCCGCCGCAGGTCAACATTCGCGCCACCTATCCGGGCGCTTCGGCGGCAACGCTGGAAACGAGCGTGACCCAGGTCATCGAACAGCAACTGACCGGGATTGACGGGCTGCTCTATTTCAGTTCGGGCTCAAGCTCGCGGGGCAACGTCAACATCACTGCCACTTTCGAGAAGGGGATCAACCCCGACATCGCTCAGGTGCAGGTGCAGAACAAGGTCCAGCAGGCCCTGCCGCGCCTGCCACAGCAGGTGCAGCAACAAGGGGTGAATGTCACCAAGACCAATCCGGATTTTCTGATGGTGATCGGCCTTGCCGACAGCACAGACCGGCTGACCAATATCGACATTGCCGACTACATGGTCAGCAACCTCCAGGATTCTATCGGCCGCATCGATGGCGTGGGTGATACCAATGTTTTCGGCTCGCAATATGCGATGCGGATATGGCTCGATCCGATCAGGCTCTCTGGCTATTCGCTGATGCCTTCGGATGTGGTCAACGCAATCACCGCGCAGAACACGGAAGTTTCGGCTGGTGAGATCGGTGCCACGCCTTCCTCGCCCGGCCAGATGCTGAATGCGACTGTCACCGCACAATCACGCCTTTCCACGCCTGACCAATTTGCCCGGATTGTCGTCAAGACACTGCCCGATGGCGGAACCGTGCAATTGAAAGACGTCGCCCGCATCGAACTTGGGGCCGAGAACTATGGGATCAACAGCCGGATCAATGGCCATCCCGGCGCTGGCCTTGCCGTCAATCTGGCTCCGGGAGCTGATGCTCTGAAAACGGCCGAACTGGTCAAACAGGAAGTCGCCCGCAAATCGGCCGATTTTCCTGCGGGGGTTATTTACGCCTTCCCGCAGGACTCCACGATTTTCATCAAGAAGTCGATCAACGATGTCGCCATTACCCTGCTCGAGGCTTCAATTCTGGTAATTGTTGTCATCTTCGTGTTTCTGCAAAGCTGGCGTGCAACCCTGATCCCCGCGATTGCTGTGCCGGTCGTCCTGCTGGGGACCTTTGCGGTGTTTTCGGCAGCAGGCTTCAGCATCAATTCGCTGACCATGTTCGGGCTGGTGCTCGCGATTGGCCTTTTGGTCGACGATGCAATTGTTGTGGTCGAAAATGTCGAGCGCCTGATGCGCGAAAACCCGCAGATGACGCCGCGTGAGGCGACGATCCAGTCAATGGGCGAAATTCAGGTCGCCCTGATAGCTATCGCCATGGTGCTCTCGGCCGTGTTTCTGCCGATGGCCTTCTTTGGCGGATCGACTGGCGTTATTTACCGGCAGTTTTCGCTGACGATTGTTTCGGCGATGGTGCTCTCGGTGATTGTCGCGCTGGTGCTCAGCCCGGCGCTCACCACCACACTGCTCAAACGGCATGAGGATGAGGATCATACCGGTTTCGTCGGTCGCAACAGCTTGCGCATGCGCGAATGGTTTGACCGGAATTTTGCCAGCCTCGTTGCCTGGCATCAGGAACGGGTGACCCGCGTGGTAGACCGCAAGCGCCGGTTCATCGGAATCTATGCGGCCATACTGGTCTTGCTCGTGATCCTCTTCGTTCGCCTGCCGACAGGCTTTCTGCCAACGGAAGATCAGGGCATTGCCCAGATATCCTACAATCTGCCACCGGGGGCCACGCTCGAGCGCACCCGCGGCGCGCAGCTTGCCATCGAAAAGCATCTGCTTGAGCACGAAAAGGCCAACATCGAGACTCTGATGGTGGTTGCAGGTGGCGGTGGCGGAGGCGCTGGCGGTCCCAGCGGCCAGAATGCGGGGCGGGGATTCATCGCCTTGAAGGATTGGGACCAGCGCCCCGGTGCTGATAATACGGCAGACGCCATTTCGCGCCGGGTGACGAAAGCCCTTACCGGCCTTCGCGATGTTGAAGCCTATATCATCGTTCCCGGTGCCGTGCGCGGGCTTGGCCAGTCGACCGGATTTACCGCCGAACTTCTGAATTCTGGTGGGCTGAGCCGCGAGCAATTCAACAAGGTCCAGAGCGATATCATAGCCGACGCCCGCGCTGAAAGCGGACTCGCCAATGTCCGCCTGTCCTCGCTACCCGATCAACCAACCTTGAAGGTAGATGTAGATACGCAAAAGCTGGCGGCGCTCGGACTTAGCCAAAGCGATGTGAATGCCACGCTTTCTGCTGCCTGGGGCGGACGCTATGTCAACGATTTCAACGATAAGGGCCGGGTAAAGCGCGTCTATGTGCAGGGCGATGCGCCCTATCGCGCCGCGCCCGAAGATCTTGCCAGCTGGCAGGTGCGAGGGAACACCGGCCAGATGGTTCCATTTTCGGCCTTTTCCAACATTTCCTGGAGCATCGCGCCGACATCGCTGAGCCGCTTCAACGGCATTCCGAATTTCGAATTCAATGGTCAAGCGGCTCCCGGAGCCAGTTCGGGCGACGCGATGGATACGTTCAGCAAGATCGTCGACAAGTATCCCGGCGTTAGCCTGGCTTGGGCAGGCGCTTCCTATCAGGAGCGCCTCTCTTCGGGGCAGGCGCCGCTGCTTTATGCCGTCTCGCTGCTGGTCGTATTCTTGTGCCTTGCCGCGCTTTATGAGAGCTGGTCGATCCCGGTTGCGGTTTTGCTGGTGATCCCGCTTGGTCTTGTCGGGGCGGTTTTTGCTGTCACGCTGCGGGGGTTGCAAAACGACGTTTACCTGCAGATCGGCTTGCTGACGACCATGGGGCTCGCGGCCAAGAACGCCATTCTGATGATCGAATTCGCCGAGCAGGAAGAAAAGAAAGGCAAGCGCATTATTGAAGCCGCGCTGATGGCGGCCCGGATCCGGCTCCGTCCTATCCTGATGACCAGCTGCTCGTTCATCTTCGGCGTGCTGCCGCTGGCTCTGGCGACCGGTGCAGGCGCGAACAGCCGGATAGCGATCGGCACTTCCGTGATTGGCGGCATGCTGACGGCAACGCTGCTCGCCGTGTTCTACATCCCGATGTTCTTCGTGATCGTGCGGCGGACAACGCGCGATGCGCTGGCGAAATTGCACCACCGCCACGAAACGCAAGCTGCAGGGGAGGCGGGCGAATGACCTCGGTGCGTCCACTGACCGCGATAGCCATTGCGGTGCTGTCGCTTGGCGGCTGCTCGATGGAGCCCAAATATGCCCGGACCGAATTGCCGGTGCCGGGCAACTGGCCGACCGGCGACGCCTATCTGCGCTCAAGCGAGGCTGCATTGCCGAGCTATGATTGGCATGATGTTTTTGCCGATCCACGTTTGCAGGCGCTGATCACGCAGGCGCTTGCCAACAGCCAGGATGTCAAACGCGCTGCTGCCAATATCGAGGCGGCCCGCGCGCAGTATCAAATCCAGCGGTCGGAACTGTTGCCGCAGCTTGATGTGTCGAGCAGCTACCGGCGCTCAGACAGCTCGGGTCCGGCGCAGGATTCGTTCGCCACTCAGGGCAGCATTTCGGGCTATGAACTCGATTTGTTTGGCCGCCTGCGTTCGCTTTCGGGTGCGGCGCAGGACAAGTACTTCGCCAGCGAGGCGGCATCGCGTGCAACCCGGCTGACCCTCGTCGCTGACGTCGCAACCGCCTGGATAAAATATGCCGCTGATTCCAGCCTGCTTGCTATCGCCACAAAAACGGCGGCGGACGCGCGCGAAAGCATGCGGCTGACCAAGCTGCGGCTTGATGGCGGCATTGCGCCCCGGTCAGACATGCGACAGGCGGAAATCGTCTTGCGGGCCGCTGAATCAGATATTGCTGCACAGACAACTGCCGTGGCGCAGGATGCCAATGCACTCCGCTTGCTGGCGGGCAGCGAGATCGCGCCGGAAAACCTCTCGGGCACCATCGGCGATGCCGCGGCTCAACTGCGGGAGGTTCCGGCAGGGCTGGATTCGTCGATCCTGCTTCGCCGACCCGATGTGCTGGAAGCCGAGTGGCAATTGCGGGCCGCCAATGCCCAGATCGGCGCAGCGCGCGCGGCGCTGTTTCCGAAGATCAGCCTTACCGGATTGTTCGGCTTTGCCTCGACTTCGCTGGGCGGCTTGTTCAATTCGGGCAACTTCGCGTGGTCGGCTGGCGGAACGGCAAGCTATCCGATCTTCAATGGCGGCGGCAGCAAGGCGGGTGTGGCGCTGAGCCAGGCCCAGCGCGATGCGGCATTGGCAAGTTACCGCAAGTCGATTCAATCCGCCTTTGCCGATGTTGCCAATGCTCTGGCCCGGCGCGGGACGATCGAGGCGCAGGTCAAGGCGGTGTCCCAGGGCCGCGATGCTGCGGCAGACAACCTGCATCTCGCGGATCTGCGCTACAAGGGCGGCAGGGACAGCTACCTGCAGGAACTGACCGCGCGGCAGGCGCTATACACAGCCGAGCGGACGCTGGTTACGACCCAGTTGCTGCGATCAACAAATCTGGTAGCCCTCTATCGCTCTCTGGGCGGCGATGCCTCGCTGGGGGCCAAGTGATCGGCGAAACGCGATCGGACTGACGATGCCGGTTCCAATGCCTGCCAGATAGACAATGTTTTCGTGTTGATGATCCGGACAAAATGACCGTGGTACTGAAGGTCGCTGGCGGGCCGCAGCCATCAGTATGTGATTGAATTGCAAAACGCATGCTAATCCGGCGACTATTTTGGCATGAATCGCTTGAGAAACACATTGCGCTGTGATACGAAGCGCGAATGTCAAAAGATCTTATCGAGCGCGTCACATCGATTGTGACCAGTGGTCAAATGTCGCGAGCCGGGCTCGCCCGGGCGGCAGGCCTTCACGCCAACACTCTGCGCGATTGTGGAGAGGCCAACTGGAACCCCACGGCCGAGACACTCGGCAAACTCGAGCGGTTTCTGCTGTCGAATGATGACCGGCCGGTGCTCGTGCCTATTGAGGAAATCATCGACGAGGCCCGCAACGGGCGGATGTTCATTCTCGTTGATGACGAAGATCGCGAAAACGAAGGCGATCTGATCATCCCGGCGCAGATGGCGACGCCGGATTCGATCAACTTCATGGCGACGCACGGGCGCGGCCTCGTCTGTCTCGCGCTCACGTCAGAGCGTTGCAAGCAGCTGGACCTCCAGCCGATGGTGCGCGAGAATGGCACGCCGCTGGGCACGGCCTTCACCGTTTCGATCGAGGCTCGCGAAGGTATCACAACCGGCATTTCCGCCGCAGATCGTGCCCGCACCGTGTCGGTTGCCATTGATGGCAGCAAGACCAAGGCGGACATCGTCTCGCCCGGCCACGTTTTTCCGCTTCAGGCGCGTGATGGCGGAGTTCTGGTGCGGACCGGCCATACCGAGGCGGCCGTCGATATCTCCCGGCTTGCGGGGCTCAATCCTTCGGGCGTGATCTGTGAAGTCATGCGCGACGATGGCGAGATGGCCCGGCTCGATAACCTGATTGCTTTTGCCCGGATGCACGATCTGAAGATCGGCACGATCCGCGACCTGATCACCTATCGCCGCCGTCACGATCATCTCGTCGTGAAGAAGGCCGAGTTCGATTTCCAGAGCAACTGGGGCGGCGCCTGGAAGGCATGCACGTTCTATAACAAGGCGACTGGCGACGAGACCATGGCGATCGTCAAGGGCCGGATCGATCCCGGCAAACCGACACTGGTCCGAATGCACACGATGTCGATGTTTGCCGACATCTTCAACGAGGCGAGCGACCGCTCCGGGTTGCTTGAGCGTTCGATGAAAATCATCGCCGAGGAAGGCACCGGGGTCATCGTGCTCATCAACCGCCCGATGCAGCGCTTGATGTCACGCACAATCGAAATCAAGGAACAGATCCGCTCAGGGCAGGAAGCCCCGATCGAAGAACTGCGCGATTATGGTGTCGGCGCTCAGGTGCTGGCCGAACTGGGCGTGCACGACATGGTCCTGCTTACCAACACGCACCATTCGCTGGTGGCGCTGGACGGCTATGGCCTGTCGATAGTTTCCGAGCGGCGGATCGATTAAGTTCGCCGCCCGGTTCAGCTCTCCGGCTTCAGTGGCACGGGCGCACCCGTTCCCATATATTTCGCGAGATTGCGGTGCAGTGAGGTGACCGCGCCTTCATTCTTCGGGTTGGGAATGTTGCCCCGGAAGCCGATGTTCTTCATGCCCTGCTGGACTGCGGCCATGTTGGAAAAGTCCTGCCGCAGCACGTGCGGGAAGGCATCTGGCTCGGCATAGGTCCATTCGGTCTGCGGCGCTTCGCCTTCGGGGTAAAGCTCATAGACGGCCACCTCGAAATAGCACTTGTCGGGGTTATAGCCATAGGGCCGCGCGTGGTAGCAAAGCATGTTGTTTACTGCGTGGCCGATCTGCTGGTTGGGGAAGATCTGCCAAGAGGTGCCACTCTTGCCGGTATGTTCACTGTCAACCACAGGCCAGTGAACACCGCGATCCGCATCGATCTTGCGCGATGTTTCCAGCCAGTATTTGATGACCTCGGCCGGTGTTGCGCTTTCGGGCAGAACTTCGGGGAGTGTCTGGGCCACCTCGTATAGCGTCTTGGTGGTGTTGGTGTTCACACCCTCCCAGGTAAACTTCTGCATTGCGGCGGTAGAGATGCGCGGATCACCATCACCCAGCCGCAGCTTGCCTTTGGTTTCGCCGATTTCCTTGGGCCCGCCCTTGGGTGCGTCATAGCCGATGTGGCTGTGCTTGCCCTGTTGGCGGCCCCAGCCGACATATTGGCCAAACTGCATGAATTCAGGGTGCGTACCGGCGACGTGATAGGTCTCGTCGAAGGCTTCCAGCGCAACCTTCCAGTTG
The DNA here is from genome assembly GCA_947451145.1 of Sphingomonadaceae bacterium. Classification (GTDB taxonomy): domain Bacteria; phylum Pseudomonadota; class Alphaproteobacteria; order Sphingomonadales; family Sphingomonadaceae; genus Novosphingobium. The sequence continues at coordinate 35,066 of CANFXW010000027.1, forward strand.
CAGTCAAACACCGTCCAGAAGCGCCAGCGCGGGCGCATGTTCTGCAGCTCGAACGGATCGAGCATGGTCGCCGCGGGTTCCAGATAGTCGCGCAGCGGCTCGGCATCGGGATCAAGGTTGATCCAGATGAAGCCACCCCAGGTATCGACCTTGAACTCGCCAAGACGCGTATTCTCGTCGGTCAGTGCGCCGTTCCATTCCATTTTCTGCTGGATGTAGGAGCATACGCCCGCATCATCGCCGGTGACGTCAAAGGTCCAGGCGTGAAAGCCGCACACGAAATTGGCGGTCTTGCCCCATGCATTGCGCTTGCCCACCGGCGTATCGACCAGCCGCCGTCCGCGATGGGTGCAAACGTTGGCGAAAGCCTTGATCTTGTCGGGGGCGGTGCGGACGATCAGGACGGAATCGTCGAGTATGTCATAGGTAATGTAGTTTCCGACCTCGGGAATGTCTTCCAGCCGCCCGGCCTGCAACCAGCATTTGCGCCACAGTTTGTCGCGTTCGGCGCGGGCATAGTCGGCGGAAATGTAGGCTTCGACGCCGTGCTTTTCGGCCGGCACTATCACTTCCGAAAGGTCTGCAAATCTGCTTATCTCGCCCACGTGAACTCTCCTGACTTGCTGTCGGAATAGGGACGCAGCGGGTGCGCCACAGTCCAAACCAGCATATTTGCGGTTCGACGGGGTCTGGGTTTCGTGAAGGTGGCGTTCATTGACTTCGCTCAATTGCCAAACCGAGTGATCCCGGCCGCGCCAATACCGCCGTGGGGATGACATTGGCGGGTAGCCATCAGGGATTTCTGTCAAGAAAGTGAAACGTAGTTGCCACTAATGGATAGCAAATCCGGCTGGCATCGCTTTCAAGGTTTCACAGCAAGGTGCACACTTGAATCCTTCTTGTCGCAGTGCAATCGGGAAACCCGCATGAATGATACGATGAAGTCAGCGCTGACCAAGGTTCCCGCGGTGACGCTGGTGTTCTGGATCATCAAGATACTTGCCACCACACTGGGGGAAACGGCGGGGGATGCCGTATCCATGTCCTGGCTGGGCGAGACCACGGACGACGCGCCGACTTCATTCTGGGAGGGCGGCTATCTGATCGGCACGGGCATTTTTGGCGCCGTGCTGGTCATCATGATCTTCCTCCAGATCCGCGCGCGCCGGTTCAATCCGTGGCTTTACTGGGCGACGATCATCGCATCGACCAATGCTGGCACGACCTTGGCAGACTTTGCCACACGCTCGCTGGGCATTGGTTATCCGGGCGGTTCGATTGTTCTGCTGGCGCTGGTACTGCTCTCGCTGTTCATCTGGCACCGCAAGTTGGGGACGGTTTCGATCAACTCGCTGCACGAGCCGCGGGCCGAGCTGTACTATTGGCTGACGATCACCTTTTCCCAGACGCTGGGGACTGCGCTTGGCGACTGGATTGCCGATGGCCCGCTGGGCTATCTGGGGTCGGCGGTGATATTCGGTTCGCTGCTGGCGGTGATCGTTCTTGCCCATTATCGCACCAGGATCAACCCTGTCGCCCTGTTCTGGGCAGCCTTCATCCTGACCCGCCCGTTGGGAGCGGTGGTGGGCGATTTCCTCGACAAGCCGATCGAAAAGGGCGGACTGGACCTCAGCCGGGTCGGCGCTTCTGCGGTATTGCTCGTTGCTATTGCTGCCCTGATCCAGCTGGTGAAACAGCGGGCGGCCCCTGCCGATCATGCTTGAGAACTGCAGCTCACAACGCATCGGCATGCGTATTGCCCTCCTGCGCCTGCTGTTTGGCATCGCCCTGATGGTTGCTCCGTCTGCTACTTTTGCCGGGCCACCATTCCTGACCGATGATCCCGAACCGACCGAGACAGGCCACTGGGAAATCTACGGCCCTCTGCTGGAAGGCGAGGGGCGGGGGCCGGACTATGGAGGCTCCGCAGGAGTTGAGATCAACTATGGCGCAGCGCCCGATCTTCAGATCAGCGTAGGTTTGCCAGTGGCATTTTCCCACGACAGCGCTGGCATGAACTGGGGCGCAGGCGATGTCGCAGTTTCGGCCAAGTACCGGTTCTATCATGACGAAGCGGCCGGGCTGCAGATCGCTGCATTCCCTGACATGACCATTCCAACCGCATCCGGCGGTATGGGGGCAGGGCGGGTGACCGGCCTGCTACCGATCTGGTTCCAGAAGGATTCGGGCAAGTGGTCGGTGTTCGGTGGGGGCGGCTATGCAATTAATCCGGGTCCGGGAAACCGCGATTACTGGACCGGCGGTATCGCGCTTTCGCGCCAGTTTTCCGACAAGCTGCTGGTCGGCATAGAGGCGGATCGTTCGGGCGCGGATGCGGTTGGCGGCAATGGCACAACGAGCCTTGGCGTCGGCGCCATCTATCGGTTGAAAGCGCCTTTCCGCTTGCTCGCATCAGGCGGACCCAGCTTTGAGGATGGCGGCGGTCCGGCAGGGTTTCACTTCTTTGTCGCTTTGGGTATCGATCTTTAGCGCATCAGATTGGCGATTTACGCCGCTGCGGTATTTCCATTCCGGTCGTTCTGGGCAAATCTGGCAGCAGGACACATGCGAAACTATGTGCAATAGGCTTGCGGTTCATAGCCGGTCGTTTGCATGGCAGGATCGGACCGACGCATTAGGAGAGCTTGAAGATGGTAAGCGGCAACCTTGGTATCGAGCCTGAAGTCTTGAAGGCGATTTACGGTCAGATGGCTCGTATTCGTGCGGTGGACAAGGCGATTCAGGCTGGTTTGTCGGCCGGCAAGTTCATGTTCACCTATTGGCCGATGACGGGTCAGGAGTGCATTCCGGCGACGATTTCGCAGTTGATCACTTCGCGCGATTACATGGTGACGACCTATCGCGGCATTCACGATCAGGTGGCCAAGGGCGTTGATCTGTACGGCATGTTCGCCGAGGCGCTGGGCCGTGAAGGCGGGTTGAACAAGGGCAAGGGCGGATCCCCGCACATTTCCGATCCTTCGTCGGGCTCGATGGTCACCACCGCCATCGTCGGCGCGGGCGCACCGATTGCCAACGGCCTTGCGATCTCGGCCAAGGAGCGCGGCGAGGACCGGGTGACCATCGTCAACTTCGGCGACGGCGCGACCTCGATCGGCGCGGTGCACGAAGCGATGAACCTGGCCGGTGCGTGGAAGCTGCCGGTGATCTTCATGTGCCAGAATAACCAGTGGGGCGAGTACACCCCGATCCCGGACTATACCGCCAGCCCCAACTTCTATGGCCGCGCCGAAGCTCTGGGCTTCCGCGGTGTGCAGCTTGACGGCAACGATCCGGCGGCCTTCTACAATGGCATGAAGGACGTGATCGACCATGTCCGCGCCGGCAAGGGCCCGGTCTTTGTCGAGGCGCTGACCTATCGCATGGGGCCGCACGCGGGCGTCGGTGAAAACTACAATGCCGCCAAGGACGTGCTCGCTGCCGCGAAAGAGCGCGCGCCGGTGGAGAAGACCCGCGCGCTGCTCCTCGATGCCGGTATCTGCTCCGAGGACGAGCTGGCTGCGCTCGAAGAGGCCGCACGGACCGAGGTCGAGGCTGCCATTGAACGCGCGCTGCAAAGCCCGGTAACCCCGCCGAGCGAGACCGTTACCGATGTCTTCGCCGATGTCGACTGCGTGCCGCAGCGCGGCCACTATCCGGTGCGCGAGGCCGAAGCTGCCGCAACCGGTGAGACCAAAACCATGTCGATGGTTGAGGCGATCTGCGATGCCCAGCGCGTCGCGATGACGGCCAACAAGGAAGTGTTCCTGCTGGGCGAGGACGTGGGTGATCCGCAGGGCGGGGTGTTCGGCACCAACAAGGGGCTGCAGACCGAGTTCGGCAAGACCCGCGTACGCGGCACGCCGATTGCCGAACAGGCGATCATCGGCGCGGCGCTAGGTTCGTCGATTGCGGGCATGAACCCGATCGCCGAGATCATGTTCACCGACTTCTTCGGCGTCTGCATGGACCAGATCTTCAACCACGCGGCCAAGCAGCGCTATATGTCGGGGGCGACGACCCATGCGCCGATGACGATCCGCGTCCAGGCCGGTGGCGGCATGGGCGGGTTCGGGGCGCAGCATTCGCAGAGCCTTGAGGCCTGGCTGCTGCACTCGCCGGGGATCAAGGTGGTCTATCCGTCGAACCCGGCAGACGCCAAGGGCCTGCTGGCCTCGTGCATCGCCGATCCCGATCCTTGCGTGATGATCGAATCGATGATGCTGCTGTTCACCAACAAGGGTGAAGTGCCGGTGGGCGATTACCGGGTGCCGCTGGGGGTTGCCAAGGTGGTGCGCGAAGGCACTGACATTACGCTGATCTCCTATGGCTGGATGCTGCACCAGGCGCTCGCCGCGGCTGACGAGCTGGCCAAGGAAGGGATCAGCGCCGAGGTGATCGACCTGCGCAGCCTGATGCCGATCGACTATCACCGCATTCTGGCTTCGGTGAAGAAGACCGGGCGGGCGCTGGTGGTTCATGCCGCAGTCGAGTTCTGCGGCTATGGCGCGGAAATCTGCAGCACGATCAACAGCGAACTGTGGGGCCAGCTGAAGGCGCCTGCCGACCGTCTGGGTGCCGCCTATGCCCCGATCGCCTATTCGAGCGCGATCGAGTTCAGCCAGGTTCCGATGAACCCGGCGATCGTCGCGCGCGCCCGCGCCGCCGTGAAATCCTGATCGAGAAAGCGAGAAACAACCATGGCAACAGTCCTGACCATCCCCAAGCTCGAAATGTCGATGAGCGAGGGCACGCTGGCCGAATGGATGGTGGAAAGCGGCACCCAGGTGAACGCCGGTGACGTGATCTACCTGCTCGAAACCAACAAGGCCGCCCGCGAGATCGAGGCCCCGGCATCGGGCACCCTGATCATCAAGGCCGAAGACGGCCAAACCTA
>CANFXW010000028.1 GCA_947451145.1 Sphingomonadaceae bacterium
CAATGCCCTGCATAAACCGCGCCCCTTACATTTCCTCGACAGCCTCCACGCCAAGAATGGCGAGGCCGTTTCGTATCAACTGCCCGATTTGCGCGGCAAGATAAAGCCTTGCTCCGCTAAGTGCTTGATCCTGTGCCACTATGAACCGCTTTTCCGGCTTGTCATTACCGAGATTCCAGTAGGAATGCAGCGCGGCGGCCAGATCGTAGAGGAAAAAGGCCACCCGATGCGGTTCGCGCGCCGCAGCCGCAGCCTCAACCAGTCGGGGGAACTGCGCGGCAAGCTTGACCAAGGCCAGCTCTTCCTCGCCCAGCCGGTCAAGCGCGGCATCGGCAGGAACGATCCCTTCGCCCTCGCCCTTGCGCAGGGTCGAGCGGATCCGGGCATGGGCATATTGCACATAGAACACCGGATTGTCCTTCGATGCCTCGACCACCTTGGCGAAGTCGAAGTCCATCTGGGCCTCGGGCTTGCGGGTCAGCATGGTGAAGCGCACCACGTCCTTGCCCACTTCGCGCACCACATCGGCGAGCGTTACGAAGTTGCCCGAACGCTTGGACATCTTCACCGGCTCGCCATTGCGCAGTAGCTGGACCATTTGCACCAGCTTGACTTCAAATGGTATTTGCTTGCCTGCGCCTTCGGTGAGCGCAGCAACGGCGGCCCTGATCCGCTTTACAGTGCCCGCATGATCCGCGCCCCAGATGTCGACCAGCGCATCGGCGCTTTCGGCCTTCTGGAAGTGATAGGCGAGATCGGCGCCAAAATAGGTCCACTTGCCGTCGCTCTTCTTGATCGGGCGATCCTGATCGTCGCCGAACTTGGTCGAGCGGAACAGCGGCAGGGCGACCGGTTCCCAATCCTCGATCGTCTTGCCCTTGGGGGCTTCGAGGATGCCGTCATAAACCAGATCGTGGGCGCGCAGCCATGCTTCGGCCTGCTCGGGCTTTCCGGCGGCCTGCAATTCGGCTTCGGAGGAAAACAGGTCATGGCTGATGCCGAGCAGGGCGAGATCTTCCTTGATCATCACCAGCATCGCCGCGACCGCGCGGGTGCGGAACAGGATCAGCCAGTCGCCTTCCGGCGCGGCAACATATTTGTCGCCAAATTCGGCGGCGAGTTCCTGTGCCACCGGGACGAGATAGTCGCCGGGATAGAGGCCCTCGGGCACTTCGCCAACATCTTCGCCGAGCGCTTCGCGGTACCGCATGTGCACCGAGCGGGCGAGGACATCGACCTGTCCGCCGGCATCGTTGACATAGTATTCGCGGATGACCTTGTGCCCGGACCATTCGAGCAGTGTCGCCAGCGCATCGCCAACCACCGCGCCGCGGCAATGGCCCATGTGCATCGGGCCGGTGGGGTTGGCCGAGACATATTCTACGTTGACGGTTGATCCGCCGCCCATGTTTGAGCGGCCATAGGCATCTGCCAGTGCGGCAATAGCGCGCAGCTCGGCGATCCAGGTGGCGTCTGACAGGCGCAGGTTGATGAAGCCCGGCCCGGCAATGCTCGCCTCGGTGACGGCCGGAAGCTTCGCCAGTTCGGCCACCAGCGCCTCGGCCAGCACGCGCGGATTGGTGCCTGCGGGCTTGGCGAGCACCATCGCGGCATTGGTGGAAAGATCGCCGTGGCTCGCATCGCGCGGCGGCTCGACGGTGATCGCGCCGCGATTGAGACCGCCCGGCAGCGTCCCCGCCGCTTCAAGCGCATCGAGAGCAGCGGCAAGATAGCCGGAAAATTCGGAATAAAGGGTCTGGGTCTGTAACATTGTCGCGCGGTTAGCCGGTTTGCGGGAGAATTGAAATCCTCCCGGCAAGCCGGAAGGGAATTACCGCGTTGCGTTGTACTTCAGCTGGTCCTGCGTCAGTTGGAAACCGATCAGCACTTCGAAGGTGGCGCGGTTGACTGCGGTGCGGACTTCCGGGCGGGCGAGCGGATCGACTGCCGCATCCGAATCGCCGGCGCGGCGCTTGCGGGTGATGGCATCGCGAACGTCAGCCGGCAGGGTTGCCTCGGCCTTGTCGATATAGGCTGCGCCATGGGCGTGGGCCTGGGCGCGTTCCTGGCCATCGGCGAAGTTCAGGGTAACCGTGCCGATTCGCTTGGAAATAACCGCCGAGCGGCCGCGCAGAACGGTAACGAAATAGGGAACCTGCACAGAGCGGGCACCGCGCACATCAGTGCGGCGTCCGAGGATGTCGAATTCCGAAACCGAATAGACCTTGTCGCCCACGCTCTTCATGTCGCCGTTAGAGCACTGGGTGCGCAGGTTGGTGAGCGACGCGGTGACGTCGATCGAGGCGGCGTCAGTCGCGCCTGGGGTGCGGAACAGGGTTACGTCGCCGGTGTTGTCCGGAACGCCCACGGCCGGGCAGGCGGTGCGCACGGCGGTGATGCCAACGCCTTCGTCGAGCACGATATCGCCCTTCGAGCGGCACCCGGCGAGGGCGACGACGAGCAATGCAGCGCCAATCAGGCGGTGGCGGGCAGTGTTCAGCTTGGGCATCAGCTCTGGTCCAGTTTCGTAGATTTCGATTTGCTGCCCTAGCGGCGCGCGCCACGAAGCGCTAGTGGCGAGTGCATGAACGCCGGATTGCCAGTCGAAAATTCCTTATCTCCCCTGCGGCTGCTGATTGCCGCGCCGCGCGGCTTCTGCGCCGGTGTCGACCGGGCGATCGAGATCGTCGAGCTGGCGATCGAACGCTATGGCGCGCCCGTCTATGTCCGGCACGAAATCGTCCACAACCGCTACGTCGTCGATTCGCTGAAGGCCAAGGGCGCGGTTTTCGTCGAGGAACTGGACGAGGTTCCCGATGGCGTGCCGGTGATTTTCAGCGCGCACGGTGTACCCAAATCGGTGCCTGCTGCGGCCACGGCGCGCTCGCTGCAATGGCTCGATGCCACCTGCCCGCTGGTCAGCAAGGTCCACCGGCAGGCCGAGCGCCAGATCGAGGCAGGCCGCCACATCGTCTTCATCGGCCATCGCGGCCACCCCGAGGTGATCGGCACGCTGGGGCAGGTGCCCGAGGGCGAGATCACTCTGGTCGAAACCGTTGCCGATGTCGAAGCCCTGACCTTTCCTGCCGATGCGCCGCTCGCCTTCCTCACCCAGACGACGCTTTCGGTCGATGATACTGCCGCTGTCGTGGCCGCGCTGCGCGCCCGCTATCCGCAGATCGCCGGACCCAAGGCGGAAGACATCTGCTATGCCACGTCAAACCGGCAGGCGGCGGTGAAGGAGATTGCCCCGCTGTGCGATCTGGTACTGGTGATCGGTGCGCCGAACAGCTCCAACTCGGTGCGGCTGGTCGAAGTGGCCGAGCGCTGCGGCACAGCCTCCCGGCTGGTGCAGCGAGGGAGCGATATCGATCCGGCCTGGCTGGAGGGCGTGAATACTGTCGGCCTCACCGCTGGCGCCTCTGCGCCTGAAGAGCTGGTGCGCGAAGTGGTCGATTGCATCGCCGCAATTCGCCCGCTCGAAGAGCAGACAGTTGTCACGGCGGAAGAGAAGATGATCTTCAAGCTGCCACGTCAGTTGCTTGAGGCTGATTGATAATGGCCGTCTATACCAATCTTGGTGCGGAAGATCTGGCGCGGCTGATCGAGCAGTTCGATGTCGGCACGCTGACCTCTGCCAAGGGCATTGCCGAGGGCGTTTCCAATTCGAACTGGCTGATCGAAACGACGGGCAAAGATGGTTCGGGTGCGCGCTTCATCCTGACGATGTACGAATTCCGCATCGATATTACCGAGCTGCCGTTCTTTCTGGGTCTGCTCGATCATCTCGCTGCCAAGGGCTGCCCGGTCCCCGCAACGATCCACGATCGCGCAGGCCAATCCTGGCGCATGATGGGTGACAAGGCGCTCGCGCTTATAGAGTTCCTGCCCGGCGTTTCGGTGAGCGCGCCGACTGCCGATCAGGCGCGGGCGGTCGGCGCGGCGCTGGCCCAGATGCACCTCGCCGCCGCCGATTTTGCCGGCACGCGCGCCAACGGCATGGGGCCAGAGGAATGGCAGCGGCTGCTGGACGAATGCGGGCACGATGGCCTTGCTGCGATCGATGCTGGGCTCGCACCGCTGGTGACGCGTGAACTGGCCGCGCTAAATGCCAGTTGGCCTGGTGATCTGCCGCGCGGCACAATCCACGCCGATCTGTTCCCGGACAATGTGCTGATGCTGGGCACCTCTGTCACCGGCCTGATCGACTTCTATTTCGCCTGCACCGATATGCTCGCCTATGATGTTGCGGTTACCCATGCCGCCTGGTGCTTTGATGCGAGCGGCCGGAATTTTGATGCGGACGTGTCCGGCGCGCTGCTTGAAGGATACGAATCGGTGCGGCCGCTGCTGGCGCAAGAGCGTGCTGCCATGCCCCTGCTGGCGCGCGGCGCTGCGCTGCGGTTCCTGATGACCCGCGCCTGGGACTGGCTCAACACGCCAGCCGATGCGCTGGTAACCCGCAAGGACCCGCTGGCCTTTGCCCGCCGTCTCGAATTCTATGCCGACCCCGCCAATGCCGCGCTGTTTCTATGAAGCACGTTGAGGCGTTCACCGACGGGGCCTGCAAGGGCAACCCCGGCCCCGGTGGCTGGGGCGCGATCCTGCGGCTGGGCCATCACGAAAAGGAACTGTCGGGCGGTGACAAGCAGACGACCAACAACCGCATGGAGCTCTCGGGCGCGATCGAAGCGCTGAAGGCGCTCAAGGAACCCTGCGAGGTCTCGCTCCATACCGACAGCCGCTATGTTATCGACGGCATCACCAAGTGGATCTTCGGCTGGCAGAAGAACGGCTGGCGCAATGCGGCGAAGAAGCCGGTCGCCAATGCCGATCTGTGGCAGGATCTGGTTACCGTGATGCGGCCGCACAAGGTGCACTGGGTCTGGGTAAAAGGCCACGATGGCCACCCGGAGAACGAACGCGCCGACAAGCTCGCGAGTGACGCTGCGGTGGCGGCGAGCAAATAGGATTCAGGAAAGCAAAATGGGCCCCGCTGCTTGCGCGAGCGGGGCCCTGCTTGTTCCGGAGCTTAAAGCCCGCGGATGCCGCCGAAGTCGAGATCGACCACCCGGCCATAGGCTACCTTGCAGCGGACCCAGCCGTTGTTCTGATCACGATAGTTGTTGCCCCAGCCGCGACCATAGTCGCCGCCATCGCGGTGCCAGTCGCGGCCATAGGGGTTAACCGACAAGCTTGCCTTGATCGTATAGCCGCGATCATTGCGGTCTACGCTGCGAATGTCTGTCACGCGGGCCACGCCGTAGCCACTGCGGCTGGCGGTGAACTGCGCGGCGCGGGCGCAGCGCTCGATGGCTTCGCGCGGGTTGGTCCGGTCGATGCGGAAGCCGTAGCCGCCTTCGCGGTCCTGATCGTAGCCACGGTCACCGTATCCGGCGCGGGCATAGTCAAATCCATCATGGGCAAGGGCGGGGGTAACTGCCGGAAGTGCCATCGCGCATGCGGCGATGGTTCCGACGATGGCTTTGGACATGGTCTTCATGGCTCGTTCCTTTGCGTTCTCCGGGACACCAATCCCGGCACAGACACTGGCTAGCGAATCGCATCTGAGATCAGCCTGAACCTGCCTGACAGGATTTGTTCAGAAATATGGCCATTAACATGAACAATCTTGGAAACCCGGAATTAACCCTATGAATTTAACAAGGACTCATGACTGTACTGATCTTCATCGCCTGTCAGTTGCTCCTTGTGGGGGCGCTGTATCTGATCGAACGCTGGCGCAATCCGGTTCCGCAGGACTGGTTGCATAACGTCCAGGCCTGGGCCTGTGATCTGGGCGCGAGCTTCCTGTTGCTGCCGTTTCTCGGCCAATGGCGCGGTACATCAATCCTCGATGGTAACGAGCTGCCATTCCTGATCGCCTTCCCGATCATGCTGCTGGCGCGCGATGGCACAGAGTTTTTCTATCACGTCTGCCAGCACAAGATCCCGGTGCTGTGGCGGCTGCATTCGCTGCACCATTCCGATCCGGAGATGTCGGCGCTAACCACGAACCGTCACTTCTGGGGTGACCAGATCGTCAAGAACCTGACCATCTGGCCGTTCTCCACCCTGATCTGCGCGCCGACGCACGCGATGGTGATCGCCTATGCCGGCCTCTCGCTCTACAACTATTTCATCCACGCCAACCTGAAGGTCGATTTCGGGCGCTGGTCATGGGTGCTCAATTCGCCGGCCTATCACCGTCGCCATCATTCGAAGCTGCGCGAGCACTATGATTCGAACTTTGCCGCGCTGTTCCCGATCTGGGATGTGCTGTGCGGCACCTATCGCCGCCCCGACGGCTGGCCGCCCTCGGGCCAGGCCACCGCGCCGCAGAGCATCACCGAAGTTGTGCTCTGGCCATTCCTGGGCTCGAAGCATCCGGAAGAGGATGGGGCCGAGGTGGCTGCTGCCTGATGTGATCGCGCTGTCGATCAGGCCTCAGGCCAACGAAGCACCGGCCCTCACTTCTTCTTGACTATAGGCGTGATTTCCAGCCCGTCCGGCTCGACGATATTCACGCCCGAGAAAACGAAGATACCGCCGCGGAATTCGAGCAGCCTTTTGTCTTGGTAGCTACCCAGATCGAATCCCCCCCACTTCAAAGGCTTGCCGATGAACGGGAGCAGGCCGTTGGTGGCGACTTTGGCTTCATCGTTGCGGGTAAAAGGCTGCGAGCGGTCAAGCAGCATCACGTTGACGGCGGTGTCGAGCTCGGATGCAAGAAGCTCCTTCAGCCGGGCACCGTTATTTTCGGTCAGGCTTGCAAGCGGCAGCGCTTTGCCTTCGCAGCAGAAATATTTGATCGTCTTGCCCGAATCGCTTCCGGTCGCGACTTTCGTTTTCAGGACGACATAGGGGCGGAGATCATCGGTCTTCTTGACGAAGGTGAGCACGACATAGGGCGTTACCGTCATCGTGCTGCCACCCGGTTGGGGCGTGAGCGTGTATGCTGACCGAAACTTGTCGCCCGCGATCATGGTGTTCACCATCTCGATCGACTTTGCCCGTACGTCAAAGCGCAGGTCATCCTCGATATTACTGACCTTTTTAGTGCCGTTTTCGGTGTTGATCGAGCTCTGGACCAGCGTGCCGACCACGCCGAACAGCATCCCGATCCCGCCGCCGCCCTGATAGCCCGAGACAACGACATCGCTGTCGGGGATCCGGTGGACACCCATGGGAAGATCGCTCATCCCGCTCGCGCCCTTTTCCGAGAAGACGATGGCCGTCGGGGCCGATGAAGCACTAGCAGGCGTTTGCGGAGCAGAGGTTTGCGCCATAGCTGCGGGCGCGCTCAAGAGCATTGCGAACAAGGCGATATGCTTCATTTTTTATTCCCCCAGACCGGTGGCTCGGAATGTCGACCTCCGACTTTTGACCAGCCACTACAACGTGTTGCTAGTTTGCAGCTCCAGCCAAATCAAGATCATAAACTCTGGCCTCTACCGTGCGCAGTCCAAACCAAACCCACCCCCGCCGCAGACAACAAAAAAGCGGGGCAAAACCCCGCTTCCCTGTATCAGATTGATCAAGCGTTAGAGCTTAGGGGCTCGAAGGCTTGTCGCTCTTGTTGCCGGCGGCCAGAGCGACGCCGAGGCCGATCAGCAGAACGGCGAGGATCAGAAGAAGCGACGAACCGCCCATCTGGTTGGCATCGTCCAGTGCAGTCGGTGCACGGCTGACTACCTCATTGGCAGCAAAGGCCGGCGCGGTCGAAAAGATCACAGCTGCAGCCGAAGCAGCCAATTCACGAAACTTCATCGAGTCTCTCCTTTTGAGCTCTTTCGACAGGCGCTTAACCGTAAAGCGCTTGCCAGACAAGCTTAAATTACACTCAACACCCGCCACTGATGCCCCCGAAGGAGCGCCGAACGATCATATAGCAAGCCGTTGACCTTCTTATGTTTAACCGTGGCCGCGATTCGCGCAAGGGCCAAGATGTAAACCTAAGCGAAATAACCGGCGAACCGTTCGCTTTTGAGGACTAGGCGTTGAGGGTTAAGAACAGGTTGCTGTTCTACGACAAGTCGCGGGTAACCATGATTCTTTTCGGAGCCGCCGGTTCTATTGCCGGTCCATGGCCTGCGGTGCGGACCATGCCTTGCGTCCGCCCACCCAGGCCTCAAGCACGCGGGTCTGCCTGATCTCGCCCGGGCTGGAGAGCGTGGGGTCCCGATCAACGAACAGGAAATCGGCGCGCAGGCCCGGTGCGATTCGGCCAAAGCGGCTCTCGGCGAGGCCGGCATAGGCCGCGCCGGTGGTATAGGCGGCGAGTGCGGCATCGAGTGACACGCGCTCTTGCGGCTGCCACCCCCCGAAGGGTTCGCTGTCCGGCCCCTGACGGCTGATCGCAGCGGCAATTCCGGCAAAGGGATCAGGCGCTTCCACCGGGGCATCGCTGCCGAATGCCAGCGTCGCGCCGCCCGCCGCAATGCTCTTCCATGCATAGGCTCCGGCCAGCCGGTTCGGCCCGAGCCGCGCTTCGGCCATCGTGCGGTCTGATGTCTGGTGCACTGGCTGCATCGAGGCGATCACGCCCAGCTTGCCGAAGCGGGCAATGTCCGCCGGATCGACGATCTGCGCATGTTCGATCCGCCAGCGCCGGTCACCTTTGTAGGTTTCGGAAAGCTCGCCCACGGCATCGAGCACAGCGCCGTTGGCAGCATCGCCTATGGCGTGGACGGCAACCTGAAAGTTGTCCATCGCCGCGCGGCTCATCAAGTTGCGCAGCTGGGCAGGGGTGAGGCGCGGCAGGCCGGTGTTGGCGGGTGCGTCGGCATAAGGCGCTTTCAGCCAGGCCCCGCGCGATCCCAGCGCGCCGTCCATATAGAGCTTCAGGCCGTTGAGATGCAGCTTGTCATCATAGAGCCACGGCCCCGGTCCCGATCCGCCGATCAGCGTCATCGCCTCGGTCCCGCCAGCATAGGCCATGATCCGGATGCGCAGCGCCCCGCGATCCCCGGCGCGGCGATAGGCCTGCCAGTTCTCGATTGAGGTGCCCATATCGGCAGCGGCAGTCACCCCGCGTGACAGCAGCATGTCCTGCGCGGCGGCAAAGGCCATGTCGCGCTCGGCGGGGAGCGGCTGGGGGACGATCTTTTCGACCAGCGCCTGCGCGCCATCTACCAGCACGCCCGCCGGAGCGAGCTTTGGCCCTATGCGCTCGATCCGCCCGCCGGCCGGGTCTTTGGTCAGAGCGGTAACCTTTGCGGCAGCCAGCGCGGCCGAATTGGCCCAACCGGCGTGGCCGTCCACCCGCTCAAGCCAGACCGGCTTGTCTTTTACCACTACATCCAGTTCAGCCGCAGTCGGGAAGCGCCCAAGCTTCCACTTCTCCTGATTCCAGCCGCGCCCGATGATCCACGGCCGTTCAGGATGGGCGGCGGCAAAGGCAGCAATCCGCGCCTGCGCTTCGGCGAGCGAGGTCGTGGCAGAAAGGTCGAGCACCAGCGAGGACAGGCCCAGATCCATCACATGGGCATGGGCATCGATAAGCCCGGGCATCAGCACCCGGCCCTTGCCATCGACCAGATAGTCGGTCCGTGCCGGGCGCTTGTCACCGCGGTGGAGCACCTGGGTGATCTTGCCGTCGTTGTCGATGACGATGCCGGTCAGCCGCTCGATGCCGCCCTTGGCGTCGATGGTCAGGCCGTCGACATTGTCGATCAGGGTATCGGCGAGGGCAGGTGTTGCTGTCGCCAATACAAGCGTGGCGGCAACGGCAATGCGCCTCACTTGCGCTTGGCCGGATTGGGCAGGCGGCGCACCAGTGCGCTGGTGTCCTGCCTGCCGCCGCCAATTGCCTGAACTTCGGCATAGAACTGGTTGACCAGCGCGGTGATCGGCAGCGAGACGCCAAGGCCGCGCCCTTCGTCCATTGCGAGGCCCAGATCCTTGCGCATCCAGTCGACGGCAAAGCCGAAGTCAAAGCTGTCTTCGGCCATGGTCTTCCAGCGGTTGTCCATCTGCCAGCTTTGCGCCGCGCCGCCGGAGATTGCCTCATAGACCTTGTCGGTATCGAGATGGCTGGCCTGGGCAAAGCGCATCGCCTCGGCAAGGCCCGATACGATCCCGGCAATGCAGATCTGGTTGGCCATCTTGGCGGTCTGCCCCGCGCCCGCCTTGCCGATGTGGACAACGCGGCTGGTATAGGCCTCGAAGATCGGCATGGCCGCCGCGATGGCATCGCCGCGCCCGCCGCACATCAGGGTGAGCGTGCCCTTTTCCGCGCCGATCTGGCTGCCGGTCATCGGTGCATCGACGCAGTGGATCTGCAAGTCACGCGCTTCCACCGCGATCTGCCGCGCGATTCGCGCCGAGGCGGTGGTGTGGTCGATCAGCAGGCTGCCCTTGCGCATCGCCTTGAACGCACCGTTGGGTCCGAGCACGACGTCCGACAGGTCATCGTCATTGCCGACGCAGGTGATCACCACGTCTGCCCCGGTCGCGGCATCGGTAGGGGTGTCGGCAACGCGCGCGGCAAGGCCGGGGTTATCTGCCAGCCACTTTTCACGCCGCTCTGGCGAGCGGTTATAGATGGTCAGCCGGTGGCCGGCCTTGCCAAGGTGGCGTGCAATAGGCCCGCCCATCACGCCGAGGCCGATCATCGAAACATTGCGGGGTTCGCTCATGGTTTGCGTGTTAGCGCCAATTGCGCGCCGTGCCAGCCCCCGCTTATACAAGGGACATGGAATTTCTCTTTTCTGGTCGTGTCCGCCGCTTGGCTATCGTGCTGTTCTGGTGCGCTTTGGTGTTCTCGGTGGTCATGGCGCTGTTGCCGCACCCGCCCGAACTCGCCGCCGACAAGATGGGCGACAAGTTCCACCACATGCTGGCCTTTGCCGTGATGACCGGACTTGCCATGCTGGCCTGGCCGCAGGCCGAGCGGCTGCGGATCATCGAACGGCTCTCGTTCCTGGGCGCGCTGATCGAAGTGGCGCAGGCGATCCCCGTTCTGCAACGCGACTGCGACATTCGCGATTGGCTGGCGGACACGCTTTCCATTCTGGTTGTGGCGTCAATCTTCTGGCTGATCGAGCGGAAACGCGCCCGCCAGTAACTGCTGCCAATAGCGGTTTTCAATTCCGGCGCTTTCCGTTAGGGCGCGCTCATCATGGAAAACACCGCTGTCAAAGCCGCCAAGGCATCCGAACTGCTCACCCTCGCCGATGTTCGTGCGGCGGCAGAGCGGATTAGCGGCCATGTCGTGCGCACGCCGACGATGCATTCCAAGACGCTCAGCATGATCGCCGGTTGCGATATTTGGCTGAAGTTCGAAAACCTGCAGTTCACCGCTGCCTATAAGGAGCGCGGTGCACTCAATGCGCTGCTGCAGCTGACCGACGAGCAGAAATCGCGCGGCGTGATCGCGGCTTCGGCCGGCAACCATGCGCAGGGGCTTTCCTATCACGGCACCCGGCTCGGCATCCCGACCACCATCGTCATGCCGCGCACCACACCGACGGTGAAGGTGATGCAGACCGAGGCGGTGGGCGGCAAGGTGGTGCTTGAAGGCGAAACTTTTGACGAAGCCTTCGCCCATGCTCTGCGCATGTCAGAGGAGCTGAGCCTCGCATTCGTCCATCCCTTCGATGATCCGGCCGTTGCGGCAGGGCAGGGCACAGTGGCGCTCGAAATGCTCGAGGACGTGCCCGAGCTCGATATGCTGGCGATCCCGGTCGGTGGAGGTGGTCTTGCTTCGGGCATGGGCACCGCGGCGCGGGCAATCAAGCCGGAGATCGGGCTGGTTGGCGTAGAGGCCGAACTTTTCCCTTCGATGTACAACCTGCTCAAGGGCACCCAGTACCCCTGCGGCGGCGATACGCTGGCCGAGGGCATTGCCGTGTTCGAACCGGGAAAATTCACCCGGCAGGTCCTCGAAGGCCTGCTCGATGATTTCGTGCTGGTTACCGAGAGCGAGATGGAAAGCGCGCTGGCTTTGCTGGTGCAGATCGAAAAGACCGTGGTCGAGGGCGCAGGCGCGGCCGGCCTTGCCGCCGTGATGGCCAACCGCGAGATGTTCGCGGGCCGCAAGGTCGGCATTGTGCTTTCGGGCGGCAATATCGATACCCGCCTGCTCGCCAATGTGCTGCTGCGCGATCTTGCCCGCTCTGGCCGCCTCGCGCGGTTGCGTCTGACGCTTCAGGACCGTCCGGGCGCGCTGTTCAAGGTCATGCAGGAATTCAACAAGCACAATATCAACATCATCGAGATCTGGCATCAGCGCATCTTCACTCACTTGCCTGCCAAGGGACTGATAACCGACATCGAATGCGAAGCGCGTGACAAGGAACAGCTGGATGCATTGGTGGTGAGCCTGCGAACCGCAGGGTATGAGGTTAGCCAGATTGAGGTGAACTAGGCCCCGACGCTTTCGAGCGCCTCGCAGGCCTCGAGCCACACGGCTTCTGCCGCTTCGATCTTAGCTTCCACTTCGGCGCGGTGCTTCATCAGCTCGGTCATCGTCAGCTTGGCGAGGGCTGCTGTAGCGCTCCCCGGATCGAACATCGCCTGATCAATTGCGCTGCGCTGGTCGGTAAGTTTGGCGAGCTCGGCCTCGGCCTGCTTGGCCTGATTGCGCAGCGCCTGACCTTTTTCGCGCGCTTCGGCGGCGGCCTTGCGCTGGTCTTTCTTGCTGAGCCTGGGCTCGGAACTGGCGCGCTCTCCAGCGGGAGCCTTGGCGAGGACGAAGGCGATGTAGTCTTCGATCGAGCCGTCGAAATCCTTCGCCGTGCCGCCATCGACCAGCACCAGCCGGTCGGCTGTCATTTCCAGCATGTGGCGATCGTGGCTGACGATGACCACGGCGCCGGAATAGTCATTCAGCGCCTGAATCAGCGCCTCGCGGGCATCGACGTCGAGGTGGTTGGTCGGCTCGTCAAGGATCAGCATGTGCGGGGCATCGCGGGTGATCAGCGCCAGCGCCAGTCGCGCGCGTTCGCCGCCTGACAGCTTTCCGACTTCGGTCGTCGCCTTGTTGCCGGAAAAGCCGAAGCGCCCTAACTGCGCGCGCACGGCAGAGGGCGTCGCGCCTTTCATCAGATGGCTCATGTGCTCAAGCGGGGTCTCGCTGCGATCCAGCTCTTCCACCTGATACTGGGTGAAATAGCCGACACGCATCTTGGCCGAGGCGTTCATCGCGCCGTCCATCGGCTTGAGCTGCGCCGCCAGCAGCCGCGCCAGCGTAGTCTTGCCGTTACCGTTGCGCCCGAGCAGTGCGATCCGGTCATCGGGATCAAGCCGCAGGTTGAGGCGGGAAAGGATCGGCACCTCGCTATAGCCCACCGATGCCAGATCGAGCGTGATCAGCGGCGGGCGCAGTTCATCGGGATTGGGGAAATCAAAGCTGAGCGAGGGATCGTCGATCAGCTCGGCGATCGGCTGGAGCTTGGCCAGCGCCTTTTGCCGCGATTGCGCCTGCTTGGCGGTAGAAGCGCGGGCCGAGTTCTTGGCGATATATTCCTGCAGGTGTTCGCGCTGGGCCTGCTGCTTGGCCTTGGCCGAGGCGATCTGCGCTTGTCGTTCAGCACGCTGGCGCTCGAAAGCGTCATAGCCGCCGGGGTACAGCGTCAGCTTGCCGCCCGAGAGGTGCAGGATGTGATCGACGACATTGTTGAGGAAGTCACGCTCGTGGCTGACCAGCAGGATGGTTGCCGGATAGCTCTTGAGGAAGTCCTCCAGCCACAGCACGGCTTCAAGGTCGAGGTGGTTCGAAGGCTCGTCGAGCAGCAGCAGATCGGGCTGCGAGAACAGCAGCGAGGCCAGCGCGACGCGCATCCGCCAGCCGCCAGAGAAGCTTTCCAGCTCGCGGTGCTGTGCGGCTTCGTCAAAGCCCAGACCATCAAGGATGCGCGCGGCGCGGCTGGGGGCGGAGTGGGCATCGATGGCGATCAGGCGCTCGTGGATTTCCCCCAGCCGGTGCGGATCGTGGCTGGTTTCGCTCTCGGCCATCAGCGCGGCGCGCTCGGTATCGCCGGCCAGTACGGTTTCGAACGGGGTCGCGGTGCCGCCAGGGGCTTCCTGCGCGATATAGCCGATGCGGCTGCCGCGCGGCATCGAGGCGGTGCCGCCATCGGGATCGAGCATCCCGGCGATCACCCGCACCAGAGTCGATTTGCCTGCGCCATTGCGGCCGATCAGGCCGATGCGGCCACGCGGCGGCAGGCTGGCGGAGGCAGCGTCAATGATCGTGCGCCCGCCAAGGCGAACCGTGATGTCGGTAAGGTTGATCATGGCCGCGCGCCTAGCAGGACAAGGGCCAAACCGGAAGCGCCGAGATGATTAACCCAGATTCGTGGTTAAGGGACTTTTAACAAGAGCGCGGACCATGCATAACAGTGCCGAAGACCCAAGCGCGGTGCGGCGGGAAATGAACAGAGGACTTTTACCCAAGTGAACGCGCCGGTTCGATTTCCCCGCTTTTTCGTAACCGCCTTGAGCCCTTGCCCCTATTTGCCGGGCAAGAGCGAGCGCAAGGTGTTCACCGAACTGCGCGGGCCGCATGCGGACACCCTGAACGATGCGCTGGGCCGGATCGGTTTTCGCCGGAGCCAGAACGTCGCCTATCGCCCTTCGTGCCTCGATTGCTCGGCCTGTGTTTCGGTGCGGGTTGCGGCCAAGGAGTTCCGGCCTTCGGGCACGCAGAAACGCACGTTCAAGGCCAACGCCGATCTTGAAGTCACCGAATGCCGCCCCTGGTCGACCAGCGAACAGTACGATCTGCTGCGTCGCTATCTGAACGGCCGCCATCCCGGTGGCGGCATGGTCAAGATGGACGAGGTCGATTTCGCGGACATGGTGGAACACACCCCCGTCACAACCAGCGTGGTCGAATATCGCGAACCTTCGCCCGATGGCTATGGGCTCGGGCGGCTGGTCGGCGCCTGCCTGACTGACCGGCAGGGTGATGGCCTGTCGATGATCTATTCGTTCTACGATCCCGATCATGAGAGCCGCGCCGGGCTTGGCAACTTCATTATCCTCGATCACATCCGCCGCACGGCAGAGGCGGGGCTGGACTATGTCTATCTGGGGTACTGGGTCCAAGGTTCGGCGCGGATGCAATACAAGGTGCGCTACCGCCCGATGGAACGGCTCAGCCGCGATGGCTGGCACCGGATGAGCGACGAGGAACAGGACGAACTGATCGCCGCTACTGTTCAGACCAAACGTGATGCCTCTGGCTTGGGCTCGAAAGACGGCGTGACACTTGGTTCTGACAAACGGCAGCTTGCCGTCTAGTTCAAAGCGGGGCCGGTTCGCAGCGATCTACGTAGCCGCGTGTTACAATTGCAAACAGGAATTTAACCGAATCCGGGCAATCATTCCCGAAGATGGGTAAGTTTTCAGCATTTTTCCAACGGCTAATACGGGCCGGAAAGACAGAAGTCGGCATCGGCATTGTCATTGCGACAACGGCCGTGGCCCTGCTGGCCCTGACGCTGGCGTTGATTCTGGGATTCAACCGCTGGGTTTCCAATTCCGACCAGATGGATCAGGCTGCCGAACGACAGCTGGCCGCCAATTATCTTGACCGCAGTGGTAACACTCTGTCTGCTCAACAAAAAACTCAGCTCACCTGGGACGATGGCTTCAAGGCCGTGGGCTATGCCCGCGACTTCAAATGGGCCGATACCTATCTAGGTGACTTCTTGTGGACCAACTTCCACACTGACCGCCTGTTTCTGGTCACGCCGAAAGGCGGGCTGCTCAGGAGCTGGAACGCAGGGCAGCCGGCTGATTCGGCGGGCTTTGAATCGATTGCCGGCGATGTCGCTTCCGGCCTGCAGAAAATGGCTGGCAATGGATCAGTCTATGGTCAGCCCGCCAGGTTCCGCCAGCTCGCCGACACGAGCTGGCCACTCGATGCGAAAGGGCGACCGCTAACCCGGTGGTCCTACTCGCTGATCGATTATCAGGGGCAACCGGCTTTGCTGACCATGGCATCGATCGTGCCGGATACCAATTATGACCTGCTGACCCGGACGCCGAACCACATCGTTGCAGTCCGCAAGCTCGACAGGGAATTCCTGCGCACCATGGGTGAGGCGCTTTTGCTCAAGGATGTGGCATTTTCCGTTACCACTCCGACCAGTCCCGGGGGCAATGCGCTTCAGCTCAATGATGCGCATGGCAAGCAGCTGGGATGGCTTTCATGGAAGTCGCCGCCCGCCAGTGCAATCTTGACGGACAAAGTCAGGCCGCTCTTCATGGTCTATCTGGCCTTTCTGTTGGCCGTGATCGGGGGCGGATGGGCGATTGTAGCGGACCTGCTGCGCACGATGAAGCGGTTGACTCGCAGCGAGCGGCAAGCGCAGCACAGCGCAATGCACGATGCGATGACCGGGCTGCCCAATCGCCCGTGCTTTCTGACACAATTACAGCGAGCGCTTGAAGACGCTGAGCGAAGCCAAAGCGGGCTTTTGATCGCAGTCGCCTATTTCGATCTCGACAATTTCAAGACCATCAATGATACGCTAGGCCACCATATCGGGGATGAATTGGTCTGCGAAGTTGCCCGCCGTGCCCGCGCGGAATTACCCAAGAACGATTTCATTGCCCGTATTGGCGGCGATGAATTTGTCATTACCCGGTGTATTCAGGATGTGGACAATATCGACAGCTTGATCGGTGAAGATGTGCTTCACCTGTTCACTCGGCCCTTCGAGATTGGCGGCCATGTTATCGACGTCAGCGCCTCTTGCGGCGTCAGCTGGGCGCCCGACCACGGCACTGATGCGGGCGATCTGCTGCGCAGCGCCGACGTGGCGCTCTATCGTGCCAAGCAGCGCGGCCGCGCGCGCTGGCGAGCGTTTACACCTGACATGCTGTCCCAACTTCACGCCCGGCGTGAGCTGGAGATCGACCTTCGGGTGGCTCTGGCCGAAGACCGGCTGCAGATGGTCTACCAGCCGCTCGTCGAGGCGGCGAAAGGTACGATCGTCGGCTTCGAAGCTCTGGTTCGCTGGAACGATCCCGCGCGCGGCAATGTAAGCCCCGATGTTTTTGTCCAGATCGCCGAGCAGAGCGGGCTGATGACGATACTGGGCGATTGCGTGTTGCGCTGGACCTTTGCCGACATAGCGCAGTGGCATGGTAAATTCTTCTCGATCAACCTCTCGCCGGTGCAGATCATGGCGCGCGGCTTCATTGAGAATCTGCAGGCGCAGGTAGAGCACTATGGTGTCGACCCGTCGCAGGTCATTTTTGAGGTGACCGAAGGTGTGCTGATGGAGCGCAGCAACCATGTGCTGGCGGTTCTGCGCGAGATCAAGGCGATGGGCTTCCGTATTGCGCTTGATGACTTCGGCACCGGCTTTTCCAGCCTCAGCTACCTCCGCAGCTTTCCGTTCGACTATATCAAGGTCGACAAGTCTTTCGTCCAGAACATCGAGAATGATGTCGATGCCCTGGCGATCCTGCGGGCTATTGTCAGCCTGGGCCTGTCGCTCAACATGAAGGTTGTCGCCGAAGGAGTTGAGACAATGCTGCAGCGGCAGCTGGTTCAGGCCGCGGGTTGTCAGCTCATGCAGGGCCACCTGTTCTGGCAGGCCATGGCCTCGGATCAGGTGAGCGAACTGCTGGGTGACGACCAACCTTCCGTTGAACTACGTCAGGCGGGTTGAGCGCAAAAAAGAGGCGCCCGGTTTCCCGGACGCCCCTTTTGTGATCGGATGACCGCAGCTTACCAGCTGTAGTACATGTCGAATTCAACAGCCGAAGGCGTGGTTTCCCAACGCATCACTTCGGGCCACTTGAGCTCGAGGTAGGCTTCGATCTGGTCCTTGGTGAACACGCCGCCTTCGAGCAGGAAGGCGTGATCCTTCTTGAGGGCTTCCAGAGCTTCGCGCAGCGAACCGCAGACGGTCGGCACCTTCTTGAGCTCGCGCTCGGGCAGATCGTAGAGGTTCTTGTCCATGGCTTCGCCCGGGTGGATCTTGTTACGGATGCCGTCGAGACCAGCCATCAGCAGAGCCGAGTAGCAGAGGTAAGGGTTGGCCATCGCATCGGGGAAGCGGAATTCAACGCGCTTTGCCTTTTCGCCAGCGCCGTAAGGAATACGGCACGAAGCCGAACGGTTGCGCGCCGAATAGGCGAGCAGCACGGGGGCTTCATAGCCCGGCACCAGACGCTTGTAGCTGTTGGTGGTCGGGTTGGTGAAAGCGTTGAGTGCCTTGGCGTGCTTGATAACGCCGCCGATGAAGTACAGGCACATGTCGGAAAGACCGGCATAGCCGTTACCGGCGAACAGCGGCTTCTTGCCATCCCAGATCGAGATGTGGGTGTGCATGCCAGAGCCGTTGTCGGTCTTGATCGGCTTGGGCATGAAGGTTGCCGTCTTGCCATAGGCCTGGGCGACCTGCTGCACGACGTACTTGTAAACCTGCATGCGGTCAGCGGTTTCCACCAGCGTACCAAAGGTCAGGCCGAGTTCGTGCTGGGCCGAGGCCACTTCGTGGTGGTGCTTGTCGCAAGGCAGACCCATTTCGATCATGGTCGAAACCATCTCGCCGCGGATGTCTACGCACGAATCGATCGGCGCGACGGGGAAGTAGCCGCCCTTGGCGCGTGGACGGTGGGCAAGGTTGCCACCTTCGTACTTGGTGTCCGAATTGGTCGGCAGCTCGATGTCGTCGATCTTGAAGCCGTTGCCGTCATAACCGTCATAGAAACGGACGTCGTCGAAGATGAAGAATTCGGCTTCCGGGCCAACGTAGACGGTGTCACCCACGCCGCTCGACTTGACGAAAGCTTCGGCGCGCTTGGCGGTCGAGCGCGGATCGCGGGCATAGAGCTCACCGGTCGAAGGCTCGACGATGTCGCAGCACAGGATCATCATCGGCGTGGCGCTGAACGGGTCGATGTAAACGGCATCAAGATCGGGCTTGAGGATCATGTCCGATTCGTTGATTGCCTTCCAGCCTTCGATCGACGAACCGTCGAACATCAGACCATCGTCGAGTTCATCGGCAGTCAGGCGGTCGGCGACCATGGTGAGGTGCTGCCACTTGCCCTTGGGATCGGTGAAACGCAGATCGACCCATTCGATCTCTTCTTCCTTGATCCGCTTGATGATGTCGTTTGCCTTGCCCATTTTCAGTCCTTCATACTTCCCCTCGCTCACGCGGCTGGGGATGGGGTGGAAATTCGGAAATTAGTGATGTGTCAGATCGCGTCGTTGTCGCGCTCACCGGTGCGGATGCGAACGGCGCTTTCAACCGGGATGACGAAAATCTTGCCGTCGCCGATCCGGCCGGTCTGTGCGGCATTGGCAATGGCTTCAACCGTACGCTCGGCGAGGGCGTCTGGCACGACAACCTCAAGCTTCACCTTCGGCAGGAAATCGACGACATATTCAGCGCCGCGATAGAGTTCGGTGTGACCCTTCTGGCGGCCAAAGCCCTTCGCCTCGGTAACCGTGATGCCCGAAACGCCAACTTCGTGCAGCGCCTCTTTAACTTCGTCCAGTTTGAACGGCTTGATGATGGCTTCGATCTTTTTCACGTGGTTTCCATCCCTGCGCACCAAGCCGGCACCGCAGGTGCGGGACCGGACCATTGAACGCCCTTGGCTAAACGCTTCACGATATGACGTATCAAGAATCGTGCCAGAGGCTCCTGAACGCCACTAGGACAAGCTGTGCCTTGCGAAAAGGGGAGAATCGCAACAAAGTGAGCGCAAAATCGCATTCCGGGACACAAATTTACCGGAATGGGCTCGCGGGCATGCCCAAAATGCGGGCAAGTGCTGCCTAAATTCTAATCAGCCGAGATTGAGGCCTGCGGTTTCGGGCAAGCCGGCCATCAGGTTCAGGTTCTGCACCGCCGCTCCGCTCGCGCCTTTGCCAAGGTTGTCGAGCACGGCGATCAGGCGGGCTTGCGAACCGTCCTTCGCGCCAAAGACATGCAGGTCGAGCCGGTCGGAAGGCGCCATCGAGCGGCGCAGCAGGATCTCGTCCGGCACTTCGTCATGGACAGCGACAATCGGGCTGCCGGCATAGAAGGCCTTCAGGCAATCGCGCAGCGCCTGCGGAGTGGCAGCGCCCGGCATGGCGGCGAGCGGCAGCGGCACTTCCACCACCATCCCGCGATGGGCAGCGATCACGGCCGGGGCGAACAGCGGTTCGTAGGCAAGCCCCGCCAGCTTCTGCATCTCGGGCACGTGCTTGTGGCTCATAGCCAGACCATAGGCGCGGAAGGCGATGTCGGTGTCATCATCAAACCGCGCGATCAGCGCTTTGCCGCCGCCCGAATAGCCCGAGACGGCGTTGACTGTGTAAGGCCAGTCCGCAGGCAGCAGCCCGGCACGAACCAGCGGCGCGATCAGCGCGATAAAGCCCGAGGGATAGCAGCCCGGGTTGGTCACCCTCGCGGCAGCGGCCACCGCCTCGCGCCCGACGATCTCGGGGAAGCCATAGGTCCAGCCCTTAGCCACGCGGTGCGCCGACGAGGCATCGATGATCCGTACCCTGGCATCGCCCGCCAGCGCGACAGCTTCCTTGGCGGCCTCATCGGGCAGGCAGAGGATGGCAAAATCGGCGGCGTGATAGGCATCGCGCCGGGCATCGGCAGACTTGCGCTGCTCGTCGTCGAGAACCAGCAGTGCAAATTCGCTGCGCGGGGCCAGCCGTTCGACGATCTCGAGGCCGGTCGTTCCTGCTGCGCCGTCGATGAAAACCTTGATGCTCACGCCGCCAGTTCGAGCTTGTCCATCGGCACATAGCCGACCAGCCCGCCCTCGCCATCGCACTGGCCCCAAGCGGTGCCGCCCGCGACATCAAGCACTTCGAACACCGAGCCACCGGCCAGCGAAGCCAAAACCTCGGCATCACTGCGCGAGGACGAGAACAATTGCGCGCCGCCCGAAACAACCGAATGCACCGAAGGTACGGCATAGTGCGGCACGAAATAACGGCCCGCGAGCCGCACATGCGCAAGATCGCCGCGAACCGGGGTGTGCGCCGGATCGTCGATCTTCATTGGCCCGCTGAGCGAAAAGCTCTGGCCGTCTAGGCTCGCCTGTTCAGTCAATGTCCCTCATGCCCCTTCTATGGCCATATCCTTCTTGGGGTTGCGCGCGCTTATACAATGCGGCCCTTTCAAGCAAGTTAGCTGGTGTAGCGTTCCTGCAACATATGCCACGCGGCGCGCAGTCCTAAAGCATCGCCGCCCTTGGGGCGACCGGGTTTGGCTAGCGGCCGCCATGCGAAAGTATCGAAGTGTGCCCAGTCGGTGCCCTCGGGAACAAAGCGATCAAGGAACAGTCCCGCGACGCTCGCCCCGGCAAAGCCGTTGCTGTGCGAATTGTTGATGTCGGCAATGTCGCTCTTCAGCCACTCGCGATAGGCGGCGGGCAAGGGCAGCCGCCAGACCGCATCGTCATGGGCGATACCGGCGCGCAGCAGGGCATCGGCGGTAGCATCGTTTCGGGCCATCAGCGCGGGCAGGTCTGGCCCCAGCGCAACCCGCGCCGCGCCGGTGAGGGTGGCGAAGTCGAGGATGAAGTCAGCCTTGCCTTCGCCCGCCTTGGCCAAGGCATCGCCCAGCACCAATCGCCCTTCGGCATCGGTATTGCCGATCTCCACGCTGATACCCGCGCGGCTGCGCAACACGTCGCCGGGGCGGAAGGCGTTGCCTGAAACGGCGTTTTCCACTGCCGGCACCAGCAGGTGCAGCCGCACCGGCAGGTTGGCCTTCATGATCAACTCTGCCAGCGCCAAGGCATGCGCCGCGCCGCCCATGTCTTTCTTCATCAGCAGCATGCCGGACGAAGGCTTGATATCCAGACCGCCCGAATCGAAACAGACGCCCTTGCCGACAATGGCAATGCGCGGATGCTTGGCGTCGCCCCATTCCAGCTCGATCATGCGGGGGGCATGGGCGCGGCCAGCGGCGCGGCCGACCATGTGGACCATCGGGAATTCGCGCTCCAGCGCATCGCCCTTGGTAACGTGCAGGTGGGCGTGATGCGCCTTGGCGAGGCGGGCGGCGACGGCCTCCAGTTCGGCAGGCCCCATGTCCTCGGCAGGGGTATTGACCAGATCGCGCACCAGTTCGGTAGCGGCAGCCTCGGCGAGGATGGCATCGATCGCCTTGACCTCTTTGGTCAGCAGAATGCGCGGGGCATCTTCGGGCGCATCGGACTTGTAACGGTCAAAGCGATATTGGCCGGTAATCCAGCCAAAGGCCGCTGGCCCGGGATCGCCACCAGCGCGGCGATAGGTTCCTGCCGGAAGCACTTCGGCCAACTTGGCCATGCACCATGATGAAAGGCTGTCGGGATTGGCGACGCCCGATACCACGAACCAGTGATCACCATCGGGGACAATGGCATATTCATAACCCCCGCCTTCAAACTTCTGCGCCGCCAACGCAGCGCGCTGCTGGGCGGAAAGGCGCTTGGTCCACTCCGCCAGCGTGTCTTTGCTGACGAGGTGGATGTCAGTGGCCTTTTGGCCGCGATCGGGCTGGATCAGCTGGTTTTTGTCGGTCATTGTCTGACAGTCTTAGGACAATGAAACGGGATTGGGAATCCATTCACCGATTCACCCCCACTCCCCCTGAATTCGCTGTCCTGAAACGAGTTCAGGATGACGGTGTATTTTTAGGGCCGGATATTATATTGGCCCCACTATGACTCAATACCAGACCGTAACCTCCACCGAAACCTCGCTCCGCGATGGCACGATCAAGCTGCATGGGCCCGAGGCCTTTGAGGGCATGCGCAAGGCCGGGCGGCTCGCCGCAGAGATCCTCGATGCGCTGGTGCCTTTCGTGCAGGTCGGCGTGACCACTGGCGAGATCGACGATCTGGTGCGCGAGATGACGATTGCCGGCGGCGCGGTGCCGGCGACGCTCGGCTATCGCGGCTATGCCCATTCGTGCTGCGTTTCGATCAACCATGTCGTTTGTCACGGTATTCCCGGCGACAAGCAGCTGAAGGATGGGGACATCGTCAACATTGATGTCACCCCGCTGCTCGATGGCTGGCACGGCGATTCCAGCCGGATGTATCTGGTCGGCGATGTGCCGCTGAAGGCGCGGCGGCTGGTTGATGTGACCTATGAGTGCCTGATGCTCGGCATCGAGCAGGTGAAGCCCGGCGCGCGTCTGGGAGACATTGGCGCCGCGATCCAGCGCCATGCCGAAAGCCAGCGCTATGGCGTGGTGCGCGAATTCTGCGGCCACGGCCTTGGCCGCCTGTTCCACGATGCGCCCGAAGTCGTTCACGCCGCGCGGGCAGGGACGGGGCCTGAACTGCGCCCCGGCATGTTCTTCACCATCGAACCGATGATCAACCTCGGCAAGGCGCCGGTAAAGATGCTCGACGACGGCTGGACCGCCGTAACCCGCGACCGCTCGCTGTCAGCCCAGTTCGAGCATTCGATCGGCGTGACCGAAACGGGCTGCGAGGTGTTTACGCTGAGCCCGAAGGGGCTGGATAGGCCGCCTTATTGAGGGTGCGACGCGCTGTGCGATGGCTTAGACAAGCTTATTTGCGACTTCTGCTCATTCTGTCGGATGGTTCTAAATTTGTAGCAGCGTGTCTGATTTTGGCCGGAATCATTGCCTTTCTTGCGAACAGCAGGCGCACAAAATTAGAGCGTGACGGGTTGCCAGAGATAGCAAAGGTATCCGGGTTGGGACTTAATCCGGCCAGATGGGGATCGGGACGGGTCAGTGTCTGGGCGCAGGACTCGAACGGGGTCACAGGCGTGGCTGTTGTTCGATTTGCCAATGCTGAGAACTGTTCCGTGGGGAGCGAGGTCAAGGTTTTGCGCATTAGTCTCGCCCTGAAGGTCTTTCCGGAAACTTGCGCTGCAGCGCTGACGCGACAGCAAATTACCCCCGCGCAGCCCTGATCGCCGCCCCCGCTGCAAACGGCGCGACCGCCAGCAGCACCAGACTCGCCGCCGCCGTCAGCGCCAGTCCGCTCTCGCCACCCGTCGCGAGGCTTCCCGCGCCGAAGACCAGCAGCGGCACGGCGAGCGGGATCACCAGCAGTCCGCCGAGCGCCGCGCCGCCGCGCAGGCCTGCGGTGAGCGCGGCGACGGTTACGCCGAGTGCCGCGAGCCCCGGGGTTCCGGCCAGCAGTCCGATCTCGACAATCCGCAGCTTGTCCGCCTCGATCCCCAGCAGCCCCGCAGCGGGCAGCGCGGCGAGCATCAGCGGCGGGCCGAAGCTCAGCCAGTGGGCCACGATGCGGGTCAGCGCGATCCACTCTTCGCTGATCCCGCGCAGCGCCCACTGATCGAACATGCCTAGCTCAAGGTCCGGCTCGATCAGCCGGTCAATCGGCAGGATCGCCGCGAGCAGTGCCGCCACCCAGATCACCCCGCCGCCGGTCCGCGCCAGCAGCACCGGGTCCGGCCCGACAGCAAAGGGAAACAGCATGGCGACCGAGAGGAAGAACAGTAGCGGAAGCAGCGATCCCCCGCGCCGCCCGCCAAGCAACAGCAGGCCGAGGTCGCGGCGGAGGATGTGAAACAGCGCGCCGCTCATAGCGCGAAGTCCGCGAGTTCGATGCGGGCAGCACCCGGCAGCGCAATCGGCTGGTGCGAGGCAACCAGCGCAACGCCGCCATCCGCGCAGTGATCGGCGATCAGCTTTTCAACCAGCGCCACTGCCGCGGTATCGAGTCCGTTGAGCGGCTCATCGAGCAGCCATACGCTCGCCCGCTGGCCGAGTAACCGCGCCAGCGCCGCGCGTTTCTTCTGCCCGGTGGAAAGATAGCGCACCGGCACATCGAGCAGCGGGGCCAGCCCCAGCCGCGCGTCTGGTTCGGCAGCGCCATCGATCCCGGCCCAGAAGGCCAGCGCCTTGCCCAGCGGCAGGTGCGGATCGAGCGCCGGGCGTTCATCGACCAGCCCGACCGTGCCTTCAGCCTCGACCGATCCCGAATAGGGGCGCGAGAGGCCAGCGAGAATGCGGATCAGGCTCGATTTACCAATGCCGTTCGAGCCCGCGACCTGCAGCGCCTGTCCGGCCTCGAGCGCAAAACTAAGCCCGCGAAACAGCACGCGCTCGCCCCGTCGGCAGGAAAGATCGCTGGCAGCGAGGCGGCACACTTGCATGGCAACGGGCGATAGTGGAAACAATCCGGCCTGCCAAGGAGCGCGCCATGACGATCCCCCGCCTGACCGATGCCGAACGCGCTGCCCTGCTCGCCGCCTGCCCCGCATGGCACTTGCGCGCAGACGGCCTCGCCATCGAACGCACTTTCACCTTCAGCGATTTCGCCGAAGCCTTCGGCTTCATGGCCCGCGTGGCGATCCATGCCGAGAAGGTCGATCACCACCCGGAATGGTTCAATGTCTACAACCGGGTCGCGATCACGCTGACCACGCACGACGCAGGCGGGCTGAGCGCGCGCGATGCGGCGATGGCGAAGCTGATTGACGGGATGGTTTAGGGCTTACCAGACCGGCCGCTGCACATAGGCGGCGCGGCGTTCGCGGATGATCGCCTGACGCTCTTCGGGCGTGACCATTTTCGTGTCGGCAGGCAGATGCGCCTTGAGCTCGCCCAGCTTGACCTTGGTCACTACCGGAACGGGGTGGCTATCGCATTCCATCCAGCGGCCCTGAATCAGGCCCTTGGCATGGCCTGCCGTGTCTAGCCAGTTGGCAACGCCGGGATCGCGATTGGCGACGACGATGCGCAGTTTCCCGTCGCTATCGGGTGCGGCCTGCGTCTGGTTGAGGCTGGATTGGTTGTTGTACCAATCGGTGGTCTCGTAGATCTCATTGGTCAGGATCAGCGAGCGGTACCGGCAGACCTTGGGCACGTCGCTTTCGACGATCAGCGCTTCGTCGGGGCCAAGATCATAGGCACCCTCGTAATAGAACTGGCCGACAAGCCCGCCAGCGCTGGTGATGTCAAATACCTTCAGCTTGTTGACATAGCCTTCGGCGCGCAGCTTTTCGACGTGATCGACGAACATCAGCGCCATCATGTCGACCATATTGGATAGCGTTTTCAGCCGCGCCTGCAGATCGGCGGCAGAGCGGCGGGGGCGGGCGACGGGCTTGTCGAGTCGCTCGATGGACAGGGTCGGGCTGGCTTCCTTCGCCCAGTCGGCACCGACCATGCGGATCATCAGGCGATAGGCCTGCGGGCGCAGTTCCTGCCAATCGCCCTTGTAACCGGCGGGCTTCACCCGGCTGAGCAACACGTCAAAGCGGCCCTGCCTGTCCACCTTCACCTTGGAAAGATCGATGTGCGTGCGGCCCGTGCCGGTTTCGGCGTTACGCGGCACGACCTGGCTGATGATCGCCTGATTGAGGCTGCCCCGCTTGCCGCGCAGGCGGTAGGTTCCGGCGGGATCGATCGCCGCCGAGCGGTAGATCGTATCGGCATTGGGCTGGCCGACGTTGAACATGTAATTGATGGTCGGCAGGAATTCGGGCGCATTCGCATCACTGCCGATGGCATCGAGACCTTGCGAGGTCAGCGCCTCCAGCGCCATGCGCGCGACCTCCTGCTGTACCTGCGGGTCATTCCGCATCGCCTCGGGCAGGCGGGCGAGCATCCGGTCGGGCAGGTCTGCCAGCTTGCCGACGAAGTCATCCCACCCGGCAACCGCAGACTTGTGCACTGGCGCTGCGGCGGGTGCGCCTTGCGCGCGGGCAATGCCCGGCAGGATCGCAGCGGCCCCAGCTGCCAGCGCGGCAACGCCGCCCCACAGACGCTTGTTCATGGCATTTCCCTCTCGTCTTGATCTTGAGAGGATATGATACGTTGGCAGCGCAAATGGAAATGCCTGCGCGCCAATGATCGCAGCGGCGCGGCGTTAGCCCTTATTCCAGTCCCTGCCGCACCCGCATCAGGTTCTTGCCCCGCTTGCGGACCTTGGAAGGGTTCCACTTTGCGGCGAAGGCCAAAATCTTGGCGGTCTTGCCAACGAGGTTGTGGAGCTTCTTGCCGTGAACCGCGTTCCACACCGTTTCGGCAACGACCTCCACCGGCGTGAATTCCAGCTTGGCTTTGACCACGCTTTCGCGCTTGGAAATGTTGGTCTTGGCGCTGGCGGGGCCGGCGAGCAGGGGGGTGTCGATGAAGCTCGGCATCAGGCTGCAGACGCGGATGCCGTCATCCTGCCATTCGACATCGAGCGCCTCGGTCATCGCGCGCACGCCGAACTTGGTTGCCGAATAGACCGACATGCCCGCCGTGCCATAGAGCGCGGCGGCGCTGGCGGTGTTGACCAGCACCGATCCCGGCGCAGTCGCCTTGAGATAGGGGTAGGCCGCCTGTGCGCCATAGATCACGCCGCGGAAGTTGATGTCGGTCAGCAAGTCGATCTCGTCTTTGCCCAGATCGGTCAGCGGCCCGCCAAAGGCTACCCCGGCATTGTTGAACACCACGTCGATATGCCCGCCCGCTGCGACCGAAAAGGCGGCCAGCGCATCATCCCAGGCATCGCGATCGCGGACATCGAGCTTGTGGGTTGTGGCCGAACCTGCGGGCATCAGCTTCATGGTTTCGCCCATGCCGCTCTGGCTGATGTCAGCCAGGCCAACGAACCAGCCGCGCGCGGCGAAGTACTGGGCAACCGCCTGCCCGATGCCTGATCCACCGCCGGTAATGAAAATCGATTTGGCGCTCATAGCCCTTTGTCCTCTCTCTTATGCGCGAGAGGTTAGGACGGACATGGGCTCCCTGTCGAGGGGCGGATCAATGCTTCAGCGACGTTGGCACTTTGCCGCAGGATTTTGAGCCCATTGCAGGTTTGGCATGATGTCGGCCGGGCCGATGCAAAAATCGTCAAACACCAGCCGGTGGCGCAGTTGATCCGCGTTCAATGTATGTGAACTTCAGCAATTCGTGGCGCGGAGCTGTTGCAGCAGCCCCGGCGTCGATGGCCTCAACCAGCAATCGTGTCGCCCGCCGCGCCATGTCGGCAATCGGCTGGCGGACTGTGGTAAGCTCGGGCCAGACGGTGGTGGCGATGGCGGTATCGTCAAAGCCGCAGATCGAAAGCTCGCGCGGTACCTCCAGCCCGGCGCGGTGCGCGGCGGTTACGGTGGCGGCGGCCATATCGTCGTTGCTGGCGAAGACGGCGGTCGGCCGCTGTGGCAGGGCCAAGAGTTTCGCCGCTGCATCAAGGCCGGAGCGGTAGGTGAAATCGCCCTGCGCGATGAGATCGCCGTCGATGGCGATCCCGGCCTCGGTCAATGCCCGCTCATAGCCTGCGCGGCGCAGCGCGCTGGCGGTCTGGTTGGTGTTGCCTGCGATGAAGCCGATGCGACGATGGCCTGCAGCAATAAACCGCCGTGTGATGTCCATCGCGGCGCCCTCATCGTCGATGCTGACGGCATGGGCAAAGCTGGCGGGAAGGCCGGTCGCCACCTGGGCCATCAGAATTCCCTCGGCTTTCAGCGCTGCCAGCAGTGCGCCGTCATCGGCAAGCGGTGGCGGGAGCAGAGCGGCGTCGATGTTGTGGCTGCGCAGGCGCGCCACCAGCGCTGCGGTCGGCTCGCTCTCGCTGCAATGTTCAACCAGCAGCTGGGCATCACAGGCACTGGCTTCGGCCAACGAGCCGACGAGGAATTCGGACAGGTAGGCCGCGCTCGGGTTGGCGTGGAGCAGGGCGATCCGTCGTTGCCGCCCGCTGGCCAGACTGCGCGCTGCCGGGTTGGGGACATAGCCGGTGGCCGCAATCGCAGCCTCAACCCGCTCGCGCGTTTCGGGCAGGACATTGCCCTCATTATTGATCACCCGGCTGACGGTCATAGCGGAAACACCGGCAAGGCGGGCGACATCGGCCACCGTCGGCCCCTTGGCCGAACGACGCGCTGTTCGCACTGCTGGTTTTATTTCCTGCCCCATCATCTCCCTTTTGATCATAGCCGCTTGCCAAGCAAGCTATGATAGCGCTAACACAAAAAGGCAAGCGCGACCTCGCGAGTCGGGCAAGAGGATATGTCAGGCATGTTTCTGGGCATCGACATCGGCACGTCGGGCGTGAAGGCGGCAATCGTCGCCGAAGATGGCGTGCTGCTGGCGCAGGCCAGCGCGCCGCTCAGCGTTTCGCGCCCGCATGAATTGTGGTCGGAGCAGGAGCCCGCCGACTGGTGGTCTGCCGCAAACTTTGCTGTGCAGGCACTGCCAGCGGATCTCAGGGCGGGCGTTCAGGGCATCGGGCTGGCAGGCCAGATGCATGGTGCCACCTTGCTCGGGCCTGATGACCGGCCCTTGCGCCCGGCGATCCTGTGGAACGATGGTCGCAGCTTTGCCGAATGTGCCGAAATCGAGGCTGCCGAGCCTCTGTCGCGCGAAATCACCGGCAACCTCGCCATGCCCGGCTTCACGGCGCCCAAACTGGCCTGGATCAGGCACCATGAGCCGGAGATCTTCGCGCAGGTTCACAAGGTGCTGCTGCCCAAGGACTACGTGCGGCTGTGCATGACCGGCGATCATGTGTCCGACATGTCTGACAGCGCGGGCACACTGTGGCTCGATGTCGCGCTGCGCGATTGGTCGGACGCGATGCTGGCGGCGACGGGTTTGGTCCGGGCACAGATGCCGAAGCTTTATGAAGGCAGCGAACCGACCGGTTTGCTCCGCGCCGAAGTTGCTGCGAACTGGGGCATGGGCAGGGTTCCTGTTGCCGCCGGGGCTGGCGACAATGCGGGGGGCGCGGCGGGCGTTGGCGTTGTCTCCGATGGCAACGCGCTGCTCTCGCTCGGAACCTCGGGCGTGATCTTCGTTGCGACAAAGCAATTCCGCCCCAACCCGGGCCGTGCGGTCCATGCCTTCTGTCACGGCCTGCCCGATATGTGGCACCAGATGAGCGTCCACCTCTCGGCCGCGAGCTGCGTCGATTGGGCGGCGGGCGTGACCGGGCTGGACGTTTCGGGCTTCTTCGCGGCCGCCGAAGCTGCCGGACCAGCAGCCGGGCCGGAGCTGTTCCTGCCCTACCTTTCAGGCGAGCGCACGCCGCATAACGATCCGCATGTGCGCGGTGCCTTTCTCGGCCTCGGCAATGAAACCGACAATGGCCGCCTTGCCGCAGCTGTGCTCGAAGGTGTCGCCTTCGCCCATGCCGATGGCCTTGCTGCGCTGCGCGAAGCCGGGACGCGGGTGGATGAGCTCGCCGTGATCGGTGGCGGCGCGCGGTCGCGCTATTGGGGGACGATCCTGGCAGCATCGCTTGGTGCCCGGCTGGTCTATCTCGATGGCGGCGACGTCGGTCCGGCGCTCGGCGCAGCCAAGCTCGCGCAGATGGCGGTGACCGGCAAAAGCGCTGCTGAGGTCTGCACCCGCCCGCCCGTTACCCATGTGATCGAACCTGATCCGGCGTTGGCAGATCGCCTCGCCCCCAAACTGGAACGTTTCCGCCGCGCCTATGCCGCGATCAAAGATCTGTAAGAGGAAAACCGATGTCCGCTGAATACTTCGCCCCGTTCGAAACCGTCCGCTACGAAGGGCCGGAAAGCAGCAACGCGCTGGCCTATCGCTGGTATGACAAAGACCGCGTGGTTCTGGGCAAGCGGATGGAGGATTACCTCCGCTTTGCCGTCTGCATGTGGCACACCTTCTGCTGGCCGGGCAGCGACGTGTTCGGCGCAGGCACCTTCAAACGCCCCTGGCACGCCGGGCCAAACGATGCGGTGAACGCCGCCGCCAAGCGCGAGGCAGCGCTGGCCTTTGTCGAAAAGCTCGACCTGCCGTTCTACTGCTTCCACGACGTTGACGTGATGGCCGATGCCGAGGACATTTCCTCGTTCCGCTCGAACTTTGCTGCGGCAGTTGATCATCTTGAAGCGCTGCAGGCCCAGCATGGCCGCAAGCTGCTGTGGGGCACCGCCAACCTGTTCAGCCACCCGCGCTATATGGCTGGTGCCGCGACCAATCCTGATCCTGAGGTCTATGCCTGGGGCGCGATGCAGGTGCGCGATTGCCTTGAGGCGACGCACCGGCTCGGCGGCGCGAACTATGTGCTGTGGGGCGGGCGTGAGGGCTATGACAGCCTGCTCAACACCGAGATCGGCATCGAGCAGAACAACTTCGGGCGGTTCCTCAGCCTCGTGGTCGATCACAAGCACCGCATCGGCTTCAAGGGCGCGATCCTGATCGAGCCTAAGCCGCACGAGCCGACCAAGCACCAGTACGATTTCGACACCCAGACGGTCTATGCCTTCCTCAAGCGCTTCGGCCTTGAAAACGAGGTGAAGGTCAATATCGAGGCCAACCACGCGACGCTGGGCGGCCACACCTTCGAGCATGAAATCGCCATGGCGCGCTCGCTCGGGATCTTCGGTTCGATCGACGCCAATCGTGGCGATCCGCAGAACGGCTGGGATACCGACCAGTTCCCCAACTCTGTCGAGGAGCTCACTCTGGCGATGATCGAGATCGAGCGGGCGGGCGGCTTCACCACCGGCGGTTTCAACTTCGATGCCAAAGTGCGCCGCCAGTCGATCGACGCGGAAGACCTGCTCCACGGCCATATCGGCGGAGTGGATACCATCGCCCGCGCCTTGCTGCGCGCCGAAGCGATCATCGCTGACGGCCAGCTCGATGCCTTCCGCGCCACGCGTTATGCCGGGTGGCAGGGCGATCTCGGCCAGCTCGTTCACGCGGAGGGGACGACCCTCGCCACGGTTGCCGATCACGCCATCCGCAGCAATTCCGCGCCCGAGCCCAAGTCGGGCAGGCAGGAATGGTGCGAAAATCTGATGAACCGTTTTTGATAGTTCAAAACCTGAATTGACAAAGTGGTCAGGCCAGTTAGGCAGACCGGGTTGGAGAGAGTTTGATGCTGCGCAAGATTTTGAAGGTCCTGATGTGGCTGGTGCTGGCCTTTGTGGCTTTCATCGCCATTCAGGCATTCCGCTATTGGGATACGATCCAGCGGGTGATGCTCGGCGGCAAGCATGACCATGAAACGGTCGCCCCGCAAGTGCCCGCCGATCTGAAGCATCCGGCAATCCTCGTCTTTTCAAAGACCAACGCCTTCCGCCACGAAGAGTCGATCCCTGCTGGCAATGCGTTCTTCGCCCAGCTGGCCAAAGACAAGGGCTGGGGCGTGTTCGAGACTGAAAACGGCGCGGCTTTCACGCCCGCTGTCCTCGCGAAATTTGATGTCGTGGTGTTCAACAATGTTAGCGGCGACGTGTTCTCGGCCGATCAACAGGCAGCGTTCAAGGCCTTCATCGCCAATGGCGGCGGCTATGTCGGGCTGCATGCGGCGGGCGATAACAGTCACGAAGGCTGGCCATGGTACCAGAACGAGGTGATCGGCACGCATTTCACCATGCACACGATGAAGCCGCAGTTCCAGCAGGCGACGGTCAATGTCGACGACAAGACGCATGCCATCACGCAGGGATTGCCCGCTTCGTGGCAGCGCACCGAGGAGTGGTATTCCTTCGACAAATCGCCGCGCGCCAAGGGCATCCACGTTCTCGCGACCGTCGATGAGAAGACCTACAACCCCGAAGGCATGTTCGGTAAAGACCTGCGCATGGGCGCGGATCATCCGGTGGCATGGTCGCATTGCATGGGTAAGGGCCGTGTGTTCTACACCGCCTTCGGTCACCGTGCCGAAGCCTTTGCCGAGCCAGAAACCAAGACCTTGCTCGCCAATGCCGTGGCTTGGTCGCTCGACAAGAACGCCAAGGATTGCGCACCCGCCGCAGAAGGGAGCAAGGCGCAATGAAACCCATTCGCTATGGCATGATCGGCGGCGGGCAGGGTGCGTTCATCGGCGGCGTCCACCGCACGGCAGCGGCGATCGCCGGGAACTGGCAGCTGGTTGCCGGTGCCCTGTCCTCAACGCCCGAGAAAGCGAAAGCGTCCGGTGCGGAAATCGGTCTCGATCCGGCGCGGACCTATGGTTCGTGGGCTGAAATGCTCGAGCGCGAAGCTGCGCTGCCGGCAGACCAGCGGATCGAAGCCGTTTCGATCGTCACGCCCAACCACATGCACGCGCCGCCCGCCATCGCCGCGATGGAAGCCGGATTCGATGTGATCGTCGACAAGCCGCTGGCCAACAGCCTCGCCAATGCACAGGCCATCGCCGATGCCGCCGCGCGCACCGGGCGGCGGATTGCCGTGACGCATACCTACACCGGCTATCCGCTGGTCAAGCAGGCGCGCCGACTGGTCAGCTCGGGCCAGTTCGGCAAGGTCCGCCGTGTCGCGGTGAAATACACGCAGGACTGGCTGAGCCGCGCCGCTGATCTTGAAGGCAACAAGCAGGCCGCCTGGCGCGTCGATCCGGCGCAGTCGGGTGATGCCGGGGCCTTTGGCGATATCGGCACCCACGCCGCGAATCTCGCCGAATTCATTACCGGCGAAGACATCACCGCGATCTGCGCCGAGCTGACCATGCTGCCGGGCCGTGCAATCGACGACGATGGCGCCGCGCTGTTCCGCCTGTCGGGCGGCGGCAAGGGTACGCTCACCGCCAGCCAGGTGCTGGTCGGCGACATCAACGACCTCGCCATCGATATCTACTGCGACGAAGCCGGGCTGCACTGGCGGCAGGAAGAGCCAAACACGCTCCGCATCGGCTATCGCGACAAGCCCACCGAGATATGGCACGCCGGAGCCAACCGGGCCTATCTCGCCAACGATGTGTTGGCTATCCAGCGCACGCCCGGCGGCCATCCCGAGGGCTACCTCGAAGCCTTCGCCAATATCTACCGCGCCTTTGGCGAGCAATTGCGTGGTGCCCCCGCGCCGCAGGACGAACCCGGCTACGCGACGATGGACGATGCCCTGAAAGGCATGAAGTTCCTCCGCGCAAGCCTTGAATCCAGCCGCCGTGGTGCGGTCTGGGTTGATCTTTGAAAGGACGCGCCATGAAAGGCCCAGCAGTATTTCTTGCCCAGTTCGCCAGCGACGAAGCACCGTTCAATTCGCTCGATTCGATCACCAAATATATGGGCGATCTTGGCTACAAAGGCGTGCAAATCCCGACCTGGGATGGTCGCCTGTTTGACCTTGAAAAGGCCGCGGAAAGCCAGACCTATGTCGATGAGGTAAAGGGTGTCTGCGCCGCCAATGGCGTTGAGGTGACCGAGCTTTCCACCCACCTTCAGGGCCAGCTGGTTGCCACGCATCCGGCCTATGACACACTGTTCGATGGCTTTGCTCCCAGCCAGTTCCACGGCAATATTCCGGCCCGCACCGAATGGGCCGTGAACCAGCTGAGGCTCGCCGCCAAGGCCAGCCAGCGATTTGGCTGCACGGCTCACGCTACCTTTTCGGGCGCGCTGATGTGGCACATGGTCTACCCTTGGCCGCAGCGCCCGGCGGGCCTTGTCGAGGAAGGCTTTGCCGAACTCGCCCGCCGCTGGAAGCCGATCCTTGATGTGTTCGACGAGCACGGCGTTGATGCCTGCTATGAAATCCACCCCGGCGAAGACCTGCACGACGGCGTGACATTCGAGCGCTTCCTCGAAGCTGTGGGCAACCACCCGCGCGCCAATATTCTCTATGATCCCAGCCACTTCGTGCTGCAGCAGCTCGACTATCTCGAATTCATCGACATCTATCACGAGCGGATCAAGGCCTTCCACGTCAAGGACGCCGAGTTCCGCCCCAATGGCCGCGCAGGCGTCTATGGCTCCTATTCCGGCTGGGCCGAGCGTCCGGGCCGCTTCCGCTCGCTGGGCGATGGCCAGATCGATTTCACCGGCATTTTCACGCGCCTGACCCATCACGGCTATGAAGGCTGGGCGGTGCTCGAATGGGAATGCGCCTACAAGCATCCGGAACAGGGCGCGGCAGAAGGCGCGCCGTTCATCGCCAGGCACATGATCCGCAAAGCGGACAAGGCGTTTGACGATTTCGCAGGAACGGGGGCCGACCTCGGCTTTGTTCGGCAGGTTCTGGGGCTGAGCTAAAACAAGACTACGAGTTGGAGAGGGGATAAAGATAATGACCGAAGCAAAGGGTCCTCCGGCAAACCACCGGGCCATTTTCTGGATCAGCGTGCTGGCGCTGTTCACGGCTGCGCTTGCCAATGCGATCCGCGGCGGCGCGTCCGAAGCGATGAAGCAGGAGCTGTTCGATCCGACCGCTGCGGAGCGTTCTGGCGAGCTGATCGGTTCGGCGCTGGGCAATGCCTTTCTGGGCTTTGCCATCAGCCTGCTGATCATCAGCCCGCTGCTCGACCGGATCGGGGCCAAGCGCATCCTGATGTTTGCCGCCGCCAGCTTTATTGTCGGGCCGGTCCTGATCCTGATGGCCCCCAGCGCGGGCAGCTTTGACGCGGTCTATGGCGTGCTCACTGCGGGCATGATCTTCACCGGCTTTGGCTGGGGTGCCACGGAAGGTTCGATCAACGCGCTGACCACCTCGATCTATCCTGACGACAAGACCGGCAAGCTCAACACGCTGCACGCGTGGTGGCCGGCAGGCATGATCGTTGGCGGCCTGCTCAGCGCACTTCTGCTGGGGCCGGTTCTTGGCTGGCGCGGTCTGATCGCGCTGCTGATGATCCCCGGCTTGGTTCTGGGCCTCTGGGCCATGCGCCATGAATTCCCCAAGACCGAAAGCACCGTTGCCGGGGTTGCCTTCGGCGAAATGATGGCCGAGCCGTTCAAACATCCCGGCTTCTGGATCTTTCCGGCGATCATGTTCCTAACTGCCTCGGCTGAGCTTGCACCGGGGGCCTGGGTCCAGGTCGCATTGACCGAGACTGTGGGCATGCAGGGCATTCTGCTGATGGTCTATGTCTCGGGCATCATGTTCGCCATGCGCCACTTTGCCGGGCCGCTCGAGCACCGCTTTTCCGACATGGGCCTGCTGTGCATCAGCACCATTCCGGCAGCCATCGGCCTGTTTTTGTTGAGCACCGCCAACTCGCCCGTTACCGCGCTGTTTGCTGCAACGCTGTGGGCGATCGGCGTCTGCTTCATGTGGCCGACCATGCTCGCCGCTATCGCGCGGCGCTATCCGCGCAGTGGCTCGTGGGGAATTGGCCTCGTCAATTTTTCGGGCGCGCTGGCGATCTATCTGGTCCTGCCAAAGATCGGCAAGATCTATGACACTGCCAAGCTCGAAAAGGCCGGCGGCGCAGATGCCTTCGCAGCCCTGCAGCCTGGCAGCCCCGGCATGCACGAAGCGCTGGTCCATGCGGCCGAGGTGTCCTTCAAGACGATCTCGGTGATCCCGGTGGCGCTGTTTTTCATCTTCGGCGTTGTCTGGTTCTTCGAACGCGGCAAGAAAGGCTGAAGCCCCATGAGGATCGGCATGAACCTGCTGCTGTGGACCGGACACGTGACCGAGGATCACGTACCCGTGCTCAAGGCGCTGAAGGAAACCGGGTTTGACGGGGTGGAAGTGCCCGTGTTCGATCCCTCCGATGTTGCGCACTATCGCTGGCTCTCGGGCGTGCTCGATGATCTGGGGCTGCAGCGCACGGCAGTGGCGCTGATCCCGGATGAGGCGCATAGCCCGATCTCGGCCGATGCCGCCGCGCGCGCTGCCGGGGTCGATCACCTGAACCGGGTCATCGATTGCTGCGAAGCCTTGGGCGCGCAGGCTCTGGTCGGACCTTGGTTCCAGCCGCTCGGTGTGTTTTCGGGCGAAGGGCCGAGCGATGCCGAGCTTGATCGCTGCGCCGGGGTGCATCGCCAAGTGGCACAAAAGGCCCGTGATGCGGCTCTGATCTGCGCGCTTGAACCGCTCAACCGCTTTGAATGCTATCTGCTCAACACCTGCGAGCAATCGAGCGCCTATCTCGAGCGTTTGAACGAACCTGGCTTCGGCATCCTCTACGATACCTTCCACGCGAATATCGAAGAGAAAGACCCGCTGGCAGCTTTCCACACGGCCTGGGCCAAGGGTCACGTGGGCCACGTCCACATCAGCGAGAATGATCGCGGCACGCCGGGGCGCGGCCATGCCAGAATCCGCGAGACCATCGCTGCGCTGAAAGGCGTGGGCTATGATGGCTGGCTGACGATCGAAGCCTTTGGTAAAGCTCTGCCCGAACTCGCTGCGGCGACCCGCGTCTGGCGCGATTTCTTCGCCAGTCCGGAAGAGGTCTACACCGAAGGTTACGCCTACATCCGCGATTGCTGGAACGCGGCATGATTGTTGTTTTCACCATGAACCAAACGCGGGCCGGTGCCCGGGAGGTAATTTCCCATGCATGATATTCTGAACCTCGACCGGCGCGCATTGCTGGCCGATATCGGCCTGCTGATTGGCGCCACGGCGCTGCCCGCAACCGCGCTTGCCAAGCCTGCCAAGGGGGCCAGGCACTTCCTGCTGGCCCCGCAAATTGCCCTGCTCGGTGCGGTGGCTGATACGATCCTGCCCGCAACCGACACGCCGGGAGCATTGGCTGCCAAGGTTCCGGCACGCGTGGACGGCCTCCTCGCCCATTGGGCATCTGCCAGCACCCGCACCAATATTGTCGGCGCGTTGGCCCGCATTGATGCTGCAGCCAAGGCGCAAACGGGCAAGGGCTTCACCGCTCTGACAAGCGCCGAACGCGCCGCATTCCTTAAGCCCCACGACGCCGCCGCGCTCAAGAATGTGCCGCCGCCGCCCGGTGCCCCGAAAGGAAATCCGTTCGCGCCGACCACCTCGGTTGCCGATCAGGGCTATTTCACGCTCAAGTCGCTGGTGATCGATCTCTATTACTACAGCGAGGTCGGATCGGCCAACGAGCTGCAATACGTTCACGTCCCCGGCAAATTCCAGCCCTCGATCAAGCTCACGCCGCAATCGCGGCCCGAGCTTGGCACTGGCCCTTTCTAAGCGGAGATACCGATATGTTTGATGCAATAGTAATCGGCTCCGGCATGAGCGGCGGCATTTCCGCCAAGGAACTGTGCGAGCGCGGGCTCAAGGTTCTGGTTATCGAGCGTGGCCGCAAGATCGAGCATGTGACCGATTACAATGATCGCCAGATGCCCTGGGAGCTGCCGAACAACAACCGCATTCCCGAAGACGAGGTGAAGCGCGACTATCCGATCCAGAGTCAGTGCTATGCGGTCAATGCTGCCACCAAGCAGTTCTGGGTGAAGGATAGCGAGCATCCCTATACCACCCCCGAAGGCAAGCCGTTCAGCTGGATTCGCGGCTATCACCTTGGTGGCCGTTCGATCATGTGGGGCCGCCAGTCCTATCGCCTGTCCGACATCGATTTCGGCGCCAATGCCAAGGACGGACATGGTTGCGACTGGCCGATCCGCTATGAAGACATCGCCCCGTGGTACGATCACATCGAGGAATTCATCGGTGTCGCCGGGTCTATGGAAGGCCTGCCGCAGCTGCCCGACGGCAAGTTCCTGCCAGCGTGGGAACTGAACGATGGCGAAAAGCTGTTCAAGGCATCGGTTGAGGCGAAGTTCCCCGGCCGCAAGGTCATCGTCGGGCGCAATGCCAACCTTTCGGTTGCCCAGCCTCATCACGAAGCACTGGGCCGCAACTCCTGCCAGAACCGCTCGATCTGCGAGCGCGGGTGCAGCTTTGGTGCCAACCACACCAGCCTGTCATCCTCGCTTCCGGCAGCCGAGCGCACCGGCAACCTGACCATCGTGACCGATGCTATCGTCCACAGCCTGGTGCAGGATCCGAAGACAGGAAAGATCACATCCGTCCGCGTTATCGATGCCAAGACCATGCAGGGCCGCACCTATGAGGCGAAGATCTTCTTCCTAAACGCCTCGGCCATCGCATCGGCGCAGATCCTGCTCAATTCGCGAAATGAGGCGAACCCCAACGGGCTGTGCAACAAGTCGGATCAGGTTGGCCGCAACCTGATGGATCATATGTATGCGCTGACCACGGCGGGGGCCATGCCGACTTACCCGAGCGACTCCTATTATCATGGCCGCCGCCCGACCGGGATCTACATCCCGCGCTATCGCAACGTCACCGAAGAGGCCTCGGGCTATGTCCGTGGCTATGGCTTTCAGGGCGGCGTGATGCGCATGGGCGGAAAGCCGCGCGCCAACGACCCGGGCATCGGTCAGGACATCAAGGACAAGGGCCGCAAGTTTGGTCCATGGCTCACCTTCATCTCAGGCTTTGGCGAAATGCTGCCCAACCCCAACAACCGCGTTACGCAGAGCGAGACGAAGAAGGACAAGTGGGGCCTGCCCATCCTCCACATCGATTGCGCGCAAGGGCCGAACGAGGCCGCCATGGCCAAGCAGATCCTCGCCGATGGCAAGGCGATGGTTGAGGCCGCAGGTGGCTTCGTCATCAGCCAGGCCAGCGATGCCGGTCCTCCGGGGCTGGGCATCCACGAAATGGGCACCGCGCGCATGGGGCGTGATCCGATGACCTCGGTGTTCAACGGCCACAATCAGGCGCACGAGGCGCCGAACCTGTTCTGCACCGATGGTGCGGCGATGGCATCTTCGGGCTGCCAGAATCCTTCGCTGACCTATATGGCGCTGTCTGCCAGAGCGGCTGACTTTGCCGTGAAGGAACTGAAGGCAGGGCGGCTCTGATTCCTGCACGAGGCACTGTGTTCGCGTCTGCGTGACACAGTGCCTCGTCGCTGCTAACGGGCCGGAATGACTGACCTCGCCAAGATCCGTAACTTCAGCATCATCGCGCATATTGACCACGGCAAGTCGACGCTGGCTGACCGGCTGATCCAGTACACCGGCGGCCTGACCGAGCGTGAGATGTCGGCTCAAGTCCTTGATAACATGGACATTGAGAAAGAGCGCGGGATCACCATCAAGGCCCAGACCG
Source organism: Sphingomonadaceae bacterium (assembly GCA_947451145.1). Lineage (GTDB taxonomy): Bacteria > Pseudomonadota > Alphaproteobacteria > Sphingomonadales > Sphingomonadaceae > Novosphingobium. Next base: position 39,690 of record CANFXW010000028.1, read on the forward strand.
TCCGCCTTAACTACACGGCAGACGATGG